>CAYHHI010000032.1:0-37038 GCA_964356335.1 uncultured bacterium | reverse complement strand
ATCACCCCCGAGGCGGCTCAGCGACTGGAAGCGTTCCTCCAAAAGAGGGCGCAGAACTACCAAGACACCGAGGAGTGGAGCCCGGGGGACGCGGTGGAGGACCTCTTGTGGAGCTATGGGATGAAGGTCCTCCAGGTGTTCTCCAACCCTGTGTGGGTCATGCAGAACGCAGGGGCAGAAGCTCTCAACAACGCAGACAGCTCTGCGATGGACTTCTTCGAGGAGCGATTTCCTGCGATTCTTGAAGATCTGAATGCTCTGGTCGCGCGGGAAGGATTCCCGGCTCCAGATCCTGCCGTCTGGGAGGAGATGAAGCAGCGCTACGCTCAGAAGCTGGATGAGGTCGCCTCTGACTTGAAGCTGAAGATGTACGAGGCCTTCGAAAACGCCGCGGCCAACGTCGGTTACGCATACCAAGAGGAACTTTTCCAAGAGTTCAAGAAAGCTGCCGGCGGAAACGTGCCGGGAGGGTTGACACCATGAGACGCAATGCAGGCGGGATCTCGGAGGAAGGCTTCAGCCGGCTCGCGTCTTTCGTGTCGGCCAAGGAAGAGGACGAGCCCGAGGAGTCGAAGGACTCGGACAAGGGCGGGTCGGACAAGGACATCAAGCAGGAGCTGGTCGAGTTCCTCAAGGACCACCCGAACCCCGAGGACGAAGAGGTCCACGAGTGGGCCGAGGAGCACGGCTACGAGGTGGACGAGATCGAGTCCCTTCTGTACGAGCTTGCCACGGACTACGTGGAGTCGAACGACCCGGACTCGGAGGACCTGATCCCCGGAGGCAAGGCCGACGACGTCCCCGACGAGGACCTCCCGATGGAGCAGATCCTGAAGGGGATCAAGGTCGAGATGGAGCACACGGACGATCCGGATCTCGCGAAGGAAATCGCAACTGATCACGTCGAGGAATTTGACACGTACTATGACGCCCTGGCGGACATGGAAGACGAGCTGAAGAAGGAAGGCCGGCTCCCAGGCTGGCCGTCTTCGAAGCCTTCCGGCTGGGGCTGGCGCGAAGAGATTGCTCCTCCTCGGTGGACTCCCGAGATGGAGAGGGCTACGGATCCCGACGAGCGGGAGGACTTTGGATCATGTCCGGAATGCGGGCAGGACGTTCCCGGCCTCCCGGAGGGGGAGCTGTGTGACGTGTGCGACCGTAGGAAGATGCAGGAGTAGCTCGTGCCGCAGAACGACTTCTCAGGACCGCGCGAGTTTCGAGGGACCGTCCCGCGGGATCCTCGCAACCCGCCGCGTTTCGGTCAGCTGATCGAGACGGTGAAGGACGCCTTCGCTGCGGAGCTGTACCGGTTCTTCGAGTTCAAGTCGGACGACATCCGCGCCAAGCTCGGGGAGTTCCCCGCCATCGAGAAGTTCGGTGTCGGTGCCGGCAGCACTTCGTCGAGCATGGAAACCGTGATGAACCTCATCATGTCCTACGGGAACACGCTCGACAAGTACCCGATGATCGCCATCACCTCTGCCAATGACAAGGAGTTCGTGCTCGGTTTGGGTTCGACCCTCGTCTGTGCTGGTCAGCAGGCTCCGCGCCTGACCGGTGGAGAGGGTCCTTTCACCCTTCAGGATGGTTGGACGCTCAGGATCAGGACGTGGCCTCTCGGTCTCGACAGTGATCCGGTGGAGTCGACTTACGAGTTCAAGGACTTCCTGTTTCCGGACATCGCCAATGCCACAGTGCAGGACGTCATCCAAGCCATCAACGCTCAGGCGCTATACACCCAGGCCCGGGAGTCCGGTGATGGGTTCCTTCAGATCGTTTCTGGGGGTCCTTGTGCCTCTGGGGCGAAGAACGGCTTGGAGATCATCGGAGGCACCCCTGACTGCCTCCTGGCTCTCGGGTATTCCGAGGGGCAGATCGACCTGTACACCGATCACACGTCGGGCGCAGCGTCCCCTGTGCAGCGCTACGGCGTGGCTGGGAAGATGACGATCAACCTGGACGTGGTCTCCGACGACATGAACACGAGGACGCAGCTCGCGGACCTCGTGAGGGCCTTTTTCACTTTCTACGCGGATCGCCAGTTTTTCCAGTTCCAAGGGCGGTCGTACCTGGACGATTCGATAGACCCTCCGGAGTGGTACCAGATCATCCTGGATCGGAAGTTCTCCTGGTCCGGAGAGTACCAGCGGGCCCGCCAGGGTGGCGAGCAGAAGTCTTACCTGTACTCGATTCGGGGCTCTGTACCGGTCTTTGCGGCGGACTTCATCGACCGCCCTGTGAACCGCGGTACCGCAACATTTGTACAGTCTCAGGATCTCATCCACAAGGAAGACTTCCCCACCGGGGACTACTTCGGCGTCAACTACTTGAAGCTCGGCCGCTAGGTCTTCTCGTCCTTCGACTTCGTTTTAAAAAATCCGACAGCACCCACGGTATACTAGCCTCACGACAGAGGCCTTTCACCCCCTCCAGGGAGGTTTTCTACGATGGCAATCAGCATTTCGAAATATGTCGATCCAGGCGTGTACATCGCGGAAGTGATTGTCCCTGGTGCGATTTCTGTTACCTCCGAGCGTACCCTCGGGCTCATTGCCATCGCCCCGCGTACTCGCAGGAGTGTCGACGAGCCTGTCACCCGCGGGAAGATCTACGAGGAGACGTTGACGTTGTCCGTGGGGTCTCCCCATGTGGCGACCCTGGCGAACACCTCGAACAGATCCAGGAACAACGCGCAGCTGTACATGAACACGAATCCGCTTGGTCTGGCGGATTGGACGTTCCTGTCTGCGCGCCTGGTGGGCACCGAGTGGGCTGGGGCGACGGTGGACGTCTCCCTGGCGACGGGCACTCCGTACTTCACGCTCTCTCTCGATGGGAAGCGGGCCGTGACCTTGAATCTCGACACCCTGGTGCCTCTGGTCGGCGGTGTCGCCGCGGTTGCGACTCCGACGGACATCTGCAACGCCATCAACTACGCCTTGGCGAATGCGCTCGGGCCGTTCTTCTTGATCTACGGCCTGACCTACGCCGCGGTCGCGACCCACGCGGTGGGGCTCGTGAACGAGATCATCACACTCACGTCGCCCTCGACGGAGCCCGCCTCTGACGTGAAGGTGTTCATCTCTCCGAACGCGGCGCTCGATGGCGCGTCCACGATTTCGACAGCTGCCTGGACTCCCGCGGTCGGTGCAGGTGTCCAAGCCTCCACACGTCTCCAGGTGTTCGACGCGGCGTACACGTCGTCTGCGGTCTACACCTTGGACTACGTGTCGGTCGATGTCCTGGTCGATGTGCTCGCGAACGCCGGCACCTCGACGCCACTGTCGGACATCAACTACCTCGGTTCGTACCCGGGCGGTGTGGACTACACGAAGAACACGGACTACGAAGTCGGCATCGCCAACGATGTCGACTGGGACGTGGCGACCTGGGTGCAGGCGACGGCGACCACGTTGGACCTCGTTGCCTTCCCGCCGACCATCGTGGCGGCCGAGGTATCTCGCATTGCGACAGGAATATATAGCTTCGCCAGCGACGTATCCAGCGGCGCCGGTGCACCCTTGGCTTCCAGGGCAGCCCCGACTCCGAGCGAATCAATGACTCCGAGCGAATCAACGACCCCGAGCGAATCAACAACTCCGGCGAGACCGGGAGGCGCCGCCTCTCCTTCACTGACTGGACTGCCCGTTGTCCCTGTTGCATCAACCACCCCCACCGGCTCGCGTTCCCGCTCGAGCCACGGGGCCTCCGACTTCCAGGATGTCTCGGGCAGCACCTTGAGGGGTTCAAGATTCTTCAGGGGCTCTTTCAACTGATAAACATCCCAGCCAGCCGAATTGAAGCAGGAATATGCCAGCCTATCCCCCTCGGCCGACCAGGTGGGGCTGAAGATGCCGCCGAGAACATTGGTAATCTCGGTTGTCGTCGAGTCAGCAAAATCATACACGAAGAGGTTGTAGCTGCCGTTACGGTCAGAGACAAAGATGATCTTCTTCCCATCCGGGGACCATACAGGCGACACATCCTGAGACGAACACCACGTGATTCTGGCGGTGAGCCCATCATCCACCCGCACCAGGTAGATGTCCCGGCCGGGCTGGCTCCTGGGATCGACTCGCGTAAAGACTTCCAGCGAGTCAATCGAACCTGGAGCGATGCTCGAGAAAGCTACTTCCCGGCCGTCGGGTGACCACGACACGCCGGAATACTCAAGGGCACCGATATGGAGGGCCTCAGTTTCTTTATTCTTGAGATTCACAGTGAACACACCCGGCTTGCCATCGTTGGTGCCCACGAATGCGATGAGATCGCCATCCGGCGAGAAGGCCGGATAGGAAATCGAGTCGAAATTGAGAGTCAACCTGTCGAGGCGCCTACCGCGGCGTGCATCGATTATGTTGATGACATCCGAGTCTCTCCTCTTGCTGACGACGGCTATGCGTTTGCCATCGGGTGACCAGGAGAACGAAGAACTGAGCGAGTGGAACGATTCGAAATCTTGCGTTCGCTGCCCTTTGATAAGACGTCTTATGATTCGGCCGTCCAGAGCAGACATCAAAAAGATGTCGTCATACCCGCTTCTGTCTGAAAGAAAGACGATCCTCTGTCCGTCGGGCGATATGGCAGGCATGATATTGGTGAAGGAGTCGTCCTTTTTGTGATCCGTAAGCTTTGATCCGATGTCGTCCGGATCGGTCCTGGCGGCAATCTCCGGCCAGTATTGCTTCTTAAGGTGCTCACTCCAAGCCTTAGTCAGGCCCTGGCTGTCCACACCTATGCTTGTCTGGAGAGCCCTCTCCATGTTTCTTGTCGTGCTTACGTTCTGAATGATATCCCTGAGCTTCTCGCTGCCGTATTTCTCCACGATGTACCTGATCACGGACTGTCCTTGCTTGTAAGCGAGATAGCCCTGGACGTCTTGGTAGAGGGCGAAGTAATAACCATTGATGGCGGCGTCTCTCATCACCATTTCTGCTTCTGCATCCCAGGCTTGTGATTCGTATTCGGTCATGCCTTCCAGGAACCAGAGGGGGACAGCAAAGAGATACTGCCGTGTGAAGATGGATTCCAGGAGGCCGCCATAGAGTATGTCAAAACTGAAGACATGGGTGAGCTCATGCATCGTCACGTGCCGCAAGTCCTCGTATGAACCCGTGAAGGGCAGGACGACGCGGTTCTTGAACAGCTCGGTGAAACCTCCGACACCTTCGCCCAAAAGCTCCATGGTGACGTTGGTCTGCTCGAATTCATTATGAGATTTGTAGACTATTATGGGGATGCGGGCCGACAGTTGGTGGCCGAAAACCCGACTCAGGGTGTCATAGGCCGCATCAGCAAGAAGCGCAGTGCGTTCGGCGACAAACTCCTCGTCGCTGTAATAGTAGATATCGAAATACTTGGACTTCAGAATTGACCAGTCAAATTGTCTGTACTGTACCTTGTTTTTCCCGAACGCGAGGCCAAGCGAGGGGATGAGGACGACTGCTGCCGCCACAAGTAGAATCTTCTTCATGTTGTTACCCCACGAGTATCAGTAGCCGTATGTGAATTTGAGATCGACATCGAAATATCCCAGTCCGCCGACGGTTCCAGCCTCCCCTTCCATCGAGAACCGATCGCTGAGTCTGTATTCAACTTGAAACTGCCTCTCCGGGAACGCAAGGCCGCGCTGAGTGAGTTTGCCGGTCGCGCCATAGAGGCCCCCCAGGGCCTGGGTGTACTGCAAGTAGACCTTGTCGGAGACGTACTTGCCAAAAGTGACCCGCGTCGCTGACAGGACGCTACCCTGGCCAACGTCACCAACATCCACCCCGAACTGATCCAGCCTCAACTCTCGCGCAACCTGGTCGCCAAAGCGATTGACAAGGGCGACTCCCCATGACCTCAGAAACTCATTGGCGAAGAACGTGCCCTTGGGTTCACCCTCCGTCTGCATGCCCCTTCGAAGCGTGAGAGCCTCAAAGATCTGGGTCTCACTCCAACCGCTTTCCGATGTTGCCGTGACGTCGAGATTATCCATGCTTCCCTTTGCGGCTATCTGAACCCGTTCGTCAAGCACCCGTGTGGTAGCCTCCAGATCAATATAAACATTCTTGAGGCTTTTGACATCGGTAAAACGGAATTCCCCTCTGGTGATGCGCAAGTCATTATTATAGATGTACAACGTGCCCCTCAAGGTCCTCAACATGCCCAGCACAAGGAGACCTTCTGCTCCCTTCCTCACGTTCAGGCTTCCCTGGAGCTCTGCATCGATGAAGTCGCCTTTAACCCAGAAATGGTGAGGAATCTCGACTCCAACATTCATTGTCCACGTCGGTGCCGCCTCGGGGCCCATACCGCCTCCTCCGCCACCGCTCACCTGCGCTGCCGAGTAGTAATACTCGCCTTCTTCAACATTCAGATTTCCCTCTATTCTGGGCACGACCCCAACATACTCGATGTTCTCCGCCTTGATAGCCATGTCACCGCTCAAGATCACATAGAAGTCTTCAAACTCGCTGATCTCAAGATGCTTCAAGGCGAGAGCGAAGTCCCAGTCCGAAACCTTGACCCCGTCGAGTGCGAAGAAGCCCTGAGCCTTGAGTGCCCCATTCTCGGCCACCATCTTTGTTACCTCGAACCGCTTTCCCTTTGCCTCCGCTTCTAGATAGACGTCCTGGATGCCCTGAGGAACACCCTCGAACCTGAAGCGGGCCCCCGCGAGACTGACATGCCCTGTGAAAGTCGGATCCTCAAAGGTCCCGCCGATCGCCAGGTTTGCACCATACGTGCCTGAGCATACCTTGAGTCTGGGCAGGATCTCGCAAAGAAGGTCAAGGTTTCCGTCTTCGGCCTCGACGGTCAGGTCCATCGATCTTCCCGGGAAATTGCTCACGAACGGAAAGACAGTGACTGCGAGGGGTATGTCGCCTGCAATCTTCACCTTTTCCTTGTCCCTCGCAAGATCCAGGCTCGCCACTCGCAGAGTAGAATCCTCGAGCACCAGGTCCCAGGAGACATCCCCTATCGGCATCTTGCCGTAAACAGCCTCCCTCAGAGTTCCCTGACTTGTAATCCGCGGGTTCTCCCTGCGTCCGCTCAGGTCGAGATCAAGATCAGCCAGCCCCTTGACCCTGGTCAAGGGCGGTGCCAGCGGCCAGAAGACGGAGATATCCATATTGCGGGCTTTGATGGACACCCCTCCCAGGTCATCTATGATCTCTGCCGTCTTCCCGGCTTTCGAAAGCTCCGCAAACCTCGCCGGGGAAAGATCGACCGGAATCGTCCCATCAATAGAGACGTTGCCTCCGTTCTCTTCGAGTGAGATCTGCTTGATCGCAAGATTCTTGTCGCCGTAAGCAAGGGCTCCGCTCAAGGCCTTGAACTTGACTGAATGCATCTCACCCTGCTTGATGGCGAAATCAAGATCGAACCGAAGGTCGTTGGGGCCGCCGCTGACGTCGAAGGCAAGCGAGAGAATCCCTGTTGGGATCTCTTTCGCCACCACCTTCTTCAAGAGCCCGAGGTCAAGGTCGCTGATGCGCGTCTCGAGCCTGTATCTGCCGCCTTGGAAGGATGAGTTCGAAAATGAAACCGCTCCCATTTCCGATGCCATCTCGAAGCTTGACACAGAAAGCGAGTCGTGCGCGTAAACCACCTCGATAGGATCACTGTTGTACCACGTGTAATCGGCCATCTCCATGAACAGATTGTCGATTCCGATGACGTAGGCTTCCTTGGAAATCCGGACCTCTCCGCGAGCACCGGCGAGATCACCTTCGGGTCTCGTGATCGCGAGGCGATCGATCCTGACACTGGTATCCTCAATCGCCGCATCTCCAACGAGCTCACCCGCTTTGAAACCTCGCAGGTTGAGGCTGGTCGCAAGGACCGCCACGTTGCCCCGCCGATGGCCTCCAGCCTGCGTGAGGCTTACGTCCACAAGCAGGCTTTCGAGGTATGCTCCCGCGTAATCAATGCCTCGACCGAGTGATTTCGCAGAGAAAGCCAGATTCCCCTTGTTGATCTTGAGGCCGGCAGTTGCGGTGACCTCGCCGGCGAGCCCTTTGACCTTGTGATAGGCGTAAAGATCTTCGAGCCGCGGGCAGTTGAGCGCGAACCCGAGATCGAGGTCGCCATCGAAACCCATTCTGCCGGCTGCGGAAACCTCGGTCTCGCTGAGTGCGGCAAACATGGTATCAAGCGCAACCTCAGTGGGGGTGACCCTCAGCTGGCCGGTGACCGAATCGAATCCCCAGTCCCGATATCTCCCCCTGGCAAGATCTGGCCAGGCAGTGACATTCAAGCTTGCCTTATCGAATCCACGGCCGCTGAAGCGTATGCTGCCATCCAGATCGCAGGAATAGGCCTGCTTCTCGGCTTTGACAAACCTTGAAAGATCAAGATTGGTGAAGGTCACGACTCCTCCGAACTCGGGCGGGGTTGATAGGACAACTTCGCCTCTGAGACCGAAAGGTGAGCCGTTCAGGATGCACGATAGACCATTGACGGTGATTGCGCTATCAGCATAAACGCCGCTGGCCCTGAGGCTGTCAACAGCCAGGCCGTTCACGGTTCCGGCGAGATCCAGCTCGAGAGCCATTCGCTTCAAGCGTCCCGCAGCCAGCACATGTCCCCTGATACTTCCGACCGTGCTTGCTCTATCCTTGCCGTAAAGAGCCGGTATCTCGGCGACATCGAGGCTATCAACGCTAGCCTCCACGGCGAGCGAATCGTTGCTGCCTGTGCCGAAAAAGCCTGATAGCCCAAGGCTGGTCGAAGGCGTGCGAATTCTGGCATCGTGGATCTCCACCCTGTTGCTCATGCTCCGTATAACGCCTGAAAAGTAGTCAATCCGGGCAGCCTGCCCGTAGGAAAGATCCGCGTTCTTGATGGTCAGCGTAGATGCATCGCCCTCTTTTGCGTACGAAGCATTGAGGGCCATGCTCTTTATGACCCAGGGGGTTCTTGCTTCCAGGAGCACCGACACATCGCTCAACTTGATGCCTCGAATCCTGATGTTGGAGCTCTTTCCTGGAGGCCCAGGCTTGGTATCCCCCATGAGATAGACTCGCCTGCCGTCAGGCTGCACTGGAATCACAACCCGGGGGGACACCACTTCTATCGAATCAATCTTCTTATTTCCCGTTAGCAGTGACGCGAGATCGTACCTCACATAGATGCTTGCCGCCGAAAGGAGGATCCTCGGCGTGTCGCCTCCCGTATAGGTCACTCGAACATCCTTGAGATACAGATCGCGGAAGACACTCCCGCTTATATCGCTTGCCTCAATCTGGATGTTGCGGTCCCGTCCGAATTTTGCCGTGACGATATCGCCGATGCCGATGGCGATTTTCTCACTCTGGGTCCGGAAAATGATGATGGCGCCGCCTATGACGACCGCCACGATCACGATCGAGATGGCGAGCCTCTTCGTTCGCTTGCTCATTCTAGAAAGCATGTCCTATGGTGATATGAACCATGCCCAGACCTTCTTTCTTCTGGGAACTCATAAGGCCTCGCTTGAGTCTTATCCCGTAGTCAATGCGGGCAGGTCCGACAGGTGTCTGAATCCCTACGCCGAGGCCTGCGGCGTACTTACAGTCGGTGGCCCTCCTATCGGTATACTCGCGCGCAGGCACCTTCAAATCGAAATCCCGCCTTCGCACATCGCGTATGGACTTCCATGCATTGCCCATGTCAAAGAACACCACTCCAGCCAGTTTCCAGACCAAGGGGTACCTGAGCTCGACATTTCCAACCATGAAGAAATCACCGGGTCCGAATTCCCGCTCGTCATAGCCGCGGATCGTGCTCGATCCTCCGGCAAAGAATCGCTCGTAGTCGGGAACCCCCTTGGCCTTGGATTTCCCAAAAGCCTCTGCCTGCCCCACCTTCACCCCCACCGCCACAGTGCTCCGCTTGTCGATCGCGACGTACCGCGCATAGCTGAGCGTGACCTTGTTGTAGAAGTTGTCGCCCCCGAACATGCCTCCCGATGTCTTTGCCACCATCCGGGTGAGCGACCCCCGGTGCGGATCGAAGAAGGGGACCCGTGTATCCCGTTCCGCCAGCAGGGATGCAGACCGGTTTATCTCCTGACCCATCCTTATCCTCAGCGATTCGGGATTCTCAACGTGCCAGGTAGGATGGCGGATGTCGACAATCTCATGGGTGTAACTGATCGTGAGCCTCGATGATCTGGAGAGATCTTTCTGCACACCCAGATTGAAACCCACCCGATCAAGCGTATATTCGCCTCCGGGCGTTTCCTTGTAATCCTCAAGCGATTCGTTGACAAAAAGTGAGACTATGCCTACCAGGCGCCTTCCGAAAAGCCACCGATCGGTTAAGGATACGTCTCCGCGTTTCCTCGTGATGCCCTTACTGAAATTCCCGCTCGCGAGTATGGTCCGGACCTCAACCTGTCTGCCTGAATTCCAGAGATTCCTGTGGAGCCATCCCAGGGTGAGCCTGGCCTCATCCCGCGTCCCGTAACCAAGCCCGGCCGATGCTTCTCTTATCTTTCGCTCCTTGACCTTTACCAGCAGGTCAACAACTCCGGAGTCTGCGCTTGACTGGGAAGGCTCGATCTCAACATCCTTGAAGAAGCCCGTGTCGTAGAGCCGCTGCTGGCTGTCGAGCACCTTCTTCCTGGAGAAGGTGTCCCCGCGCTTGAGCGTCACTTCCCGCCTTACGATCTTCTCACTCACATTGACATTGCCGCGCACTCCTATCTGAGCGATGCTGGCTGGCTCGCCCTCGTGTATCACATATCTCACTGTGGCCCCGCCGTCCACACCCTCAATCTTGTGCGCGACTGAAGCAAAGACAAAACCACGGTCCGCATAGTAGACATAGACATTGTATTTGTCTTCGCTGATGCGCTTTTCGTCAAGAGGTTCGCCGGCCTTGACCGTGAGGATTCGCCGCAGGGCGTCGCTCGCAACGTAATTGTTGCCTTCGATGAGGACTTCTTTGATTCTGGTCTGCGAGCCTTCGACTACTTTGATGGTGATCCAGACGTTCGCCCTTTCTTTGTCGTATCGCTGGTCCTCAACTGTTGCGCTCGCCTCGAGGAAACCGTTCTTCTTGTATAAGGCAACGATGGAAACAAGATCGGATTCCAGAGTGCCTTCTCTGAGCCGCTGCGTCCTCAGCATCTTGCTCTTCTTGGTGCGCATCACCGACCTGATCTTGCTTCCACTGAGATAGGCATTACCGGAGAGCTTGACTTCTTTCACGGCAGGGCCGCCCAGTGCGTGCTTCCGGGCGCACTCCGCGCTTCGGCTGGACAAGACCAGCACAAGCGTAGCCAAGAGAATTAGAGCGGATCGTCTCATAGTTTTCCATGGCATGGTAACAGAGGGGGCAGGCGCTGTCAACAGCGCCACAGGCTGAACCGATGCCACGAGTCTGGATTTTAGTTTGTCCTTGGAGTATAATCGCGGGACCAAGGGGAAAAAGATGATCTTCTTCAGAGCCAAACAAGTGAAAACCCTGACGCCCAAACACGCGAGCCTCATCGCAGGTTTCATCGCGCTGAGCCTGGCCTTGCTTGTGTTGGGTTGCAGCTCAGGCAAGAAGATACCCGAGGATCCTAACCTCGAGCTTCTGATAAAGACTTCTGCAAGGTGTGCCTTTGTGGACAGGGCCTTCTCGAGTGATCCGGACCTGTTCAAAGAAGAGATGCAGGCGGTGGAGTTTCCCCCCAACTGGAGAGAGATGGTTGACTCGCTCCTCACGGCATACGGAAGCGATCCCGATTTCTGGCATCAGGTCTATTCGCAGATAGTCGAGCGGTCAAGAAAATAGGTCAAGCGGTTTACTTCCAGAGAAACCTCGAGATATCCATGAAGGTTATGGTTACCATAAGCGCAACCAGAAACGCGAAGCCTACCTGCTGAGCGATCACGCGCTGCTTGACCGTGATGGGCCTTCTGGTCGCGGTCTCGATCCCAAGAAGAAGCAGGTGCCCGCCATCGAGGACAGGCACAGGAAGCAGATTGACAAGGCTGAGCTGGGCACTCAGGGCGGCGATGAATGCAAGGAAGGTCGCCACTCCCCACCGCAGGGTCTCACCCGCAAGTTCACCTATTCTCACGGGGCCCCCTATCATATCGCGCGAGGCCTGGCCTGTGACCCACTTATGCAGGAGGACAAATATCTGTTCTGAAATCCAGGCCGCAGTCTTGGTACCCATGACGAAGGCTTTCCCAATGCCCACACGCTTCCTTTCAAACCTGTAGACGATGTCAATAAGGCCACTGCCCCCCTCGTCCCTGGGAGTCACGGTCGAGGAGTACGCCTCTCCGTCCCTTTCCCACGCAATGCTGAGTGTCTTGCCGGGCGAAGGGCGAATCGCCTCCCTCACGTCTCTCCAGTTGCGGATAGGTTTGCCGTCGACCGAGAGAATCTTGTCCCCTCCCCTCAGGCCGGCATTGTACGCAGGACCTCCCCGCTTGGCGTTATCGATAACGGCCTGCTCGAAGGGAGCCATGCCGACCTGGGTGAGATCGCCGATAGGGCTCAAGTCAAGGGTCGTCGTTTCGGTCGCGCCATCGCGCTCAAACTCAATCCCCGTTGGTTTACCGAGGTTAGTGGCAAGAGCTTCAAGTACTCCGTCCCAGGTCTCGACAGCAGTCCCACCGATACGAAGAACCGTATCTCCTTCCCTGAGGCCCGCCTGCCAGGCGGGCGACCCTTCTACAACCTCGCCAACCAATCTCGTGGTGATCGTGCCCACGCCGATCGAATAGGTGAGCAGGGTATAGATCACAACAGCCAGCACGAAATTCATGGCAGGTCCCGCGAGCACAATCAGGGCCCTGGTCCGCTTCCTCTTTGACAGGAACTCCCGTTCGCTTCCCGTGACCCCCTTGTTCGGATCTTCACCGGCCATTTTCACATACCCGCCGAAGGGCACTGCACTGAGGGCATATTGGGTCTCGCCCACGGTGAAGCCAATGAGTTTCGGGCCAAAACCCAGCGAGAAGACTTCGACCTTCACCCCTGATCGTTTGGCGGCCAGGAAATGGCCGAGTTCATGAATGAAGATTATGACACCCAAGACAATGATCGTCGCCAAACCCGTTATAAGCACCTTATCTCCTCTAACGACCCCTTGCGGTCATCTCTTCTACTGGTCTCTTCCACTCATCTCTGCCCGTCTCTACTCAGCATGTATTCTACTCGCCGTATTCTACTCCCCGCCCATCCTGCTTGCCAGGTCTTCTACGGAGCATATCTCTTTCTGATGACTTCTTCGGTCTCGAGCCGTGCCCACCTGTCTGCCTCCAGGATTGCGTCAAGGCTGTCCGCCACGGCCGGCACATGGTGCGCGAGGATCTCGCTCAAGATCGGATGAATACTGCCGAACCTTATCTTTTCCTCGAGAAAAGCCCCGACCGTTACCTCATCTGCCGCACTCAGCACAGCGGGTGTCGTCCCCCCCAGGCGGAGAGCTTCATATGCGAGCCCGAGGCATGGGAATCTCTCGCGGTCGGGCTTTTCGAAAGTTATGCTGCCTACGGATTCAAGGTCGAGCCTTGAGAACGCCGTCTCCATCCTCACCGGAAAAGTGAGAGCATATTGGATCGGAAGCCTCATATCGGGAGGCGACAAGAGCGCCGAGACCGAGCCATCAACGAATTCAACAAGGGAGTGCACAATCGATTTCCGCTCGACAACCACCTCTATGCGGTCGGCCTCGATTCCGAAAAGCCAGCAGGCCTCTATCACCTCGAATCCCTTGTTGAGCAAGGTCGCCGAGTCAATCGTGACCTTCCTGCCCATGCTCCAGGTAGGATGGTTGAGGGCTTCCCGGGCTGTCACTCGTCCGATCGCATCGCGGCTCATGTCAATGAAAGGCCCGCCCGACGCCGTAAGGATCAGTCCCCTCACACCCTTGCGATCCTCCCCCCGTATGCATTGGTAGATTGCACTGTGCTCGCTGTCAATGGGTATCAGGGTGACACCCGCCTCCTGTGCCTCCTTGAGTATGATGCTGCCGGCAGCAACAAGGCTTTCCTTGTTTGCGATCGCAACGTCCTTGCCCGCGCGGATGGCTGCGATAGTCGGCTCTATACCCACTGCGCCCACCAGGGCATTCACAACAAGATCGGCTTCAGGCAGAGTGGCTAGCCTCATGAGGCCTTCATGGCCACGGACCAGCTCGGTGCCAGCCCGGAGGCATGCCTTCTCGACGGCACTAGCCTCTATGTCGCCCGCCACGGCGGCGGCAATGGGCTTCACCTCTTCGATCTGGGCCTTAAGGTCATCGACCCGCGTGTTGGTGGAAAGCCCAACCACCCTCACCTTTCCCTTGAGGGCCCTCACAACTTCGAGGGTGTTCTTGCCGATCGAACCTGTTGACACGAGTATGGATATCTTCTTAGGTGTACTCATTAGGTGTCCTCAGCAAAGGAATGCCCTCACGTAGAAGTAGAACACAGGACCTGTAAAGAGGAGGCTGTCGAATCTGTCGAGAAAGCCACCATGACCGGGGATGAGGTTTGAAGAATCCTTAGCCCCGGTGCTGCGCTTAAGCATTGACTCGGCAAGGTCGCCGATCTGGGCAGTGACGCCCACGAGAAGGCCCAAGACCACCGCATGCCCATAGCTCAGGAACGAGGCGAAGGTCGCTCTTGAGATGACGGCAGCTGCCACCGAGCCGCAGAGTCCCGCAAGCGTTCCCTCGGTAGTCTTCGACGGGCTGATCCGAGGGAAGATCCTGTGCCGGCCGACGAGCGAGCCCACAACATAGGCGACGCTGTCGTAGACCCAGGTGAGAACCAGGACGAAATAAACAAAGAGGGTGCCGATCTCGAACCTTCCCGTCCCGCTCACCCCGGATAGATCACACTTGAGATTCCTGAGCCACACGAAGTAACCCAGGAGCCAGCCGATATAGATTATCCCCAGAAAGGTAACCGCCAGGCTCGATAGATACTGCTCCTTGGTCGATCCTGGAATCCGCTCAGCAACGAGGACAAGCAGAATCCCGGTCAATACAAAACCGGGCAGGGCTCCCTGGCCAAAGTGGAAGGACATGCAGACACAAACGCTCCCGGCAATTCCCACCAGCCTGGAAGGATGCCATCCCGCACGAGCAGCCATCCTGTAGAACTCGTAAGACCCCAAGCCCGCAAGCAGCGCAACGAAGAGGGCGAAGGTGAGGCCGCCGGCCTGGGTTACAGCAAGCACAAGGGGGACAAGAATCGCACCTACCAGGACCCGGATCCCCAGATTTCGCTTCGTCGCCGGCCGCTTAGAGCCTTGGTTTTGTGGGGGCTGAGACTCTTCCAAACCGTCTTTCCCTTTTCTGGTATTCCATTACGCCTTCGTAGAGATGCTTTCGCCTGAAGTCCGGCCAGAGCACATCGGTGATCCATATCTCCGAATACGCGAGCTGCCAGAGGAGAAAATTGCTTATGCGCATCTCTCCGCTTGTCCGTATGAGAAGGTCCGGGTCTGGTATTTCACCTGCGTAAAGATATGACCTGAAAACATCGGTGTCTATGTTCTCCGATTCGAGCTTGCCTTGCTTGACATCACGGCTCAATGCCTTTGCGGCGTCAACGATCTCAATCCTACCACCGTAGGAAAGCGCGAGAACTAGATTGAGCCCCGTGTTCTTGTCGAGATGCCGGCTGGCACAAGCCAGTTCCGCCCTCACAGCCTCCGGAAGATCTTCAAGTCTCCCGATTGCATGGAGCCTCACCTTGTTCCGATCCAGCTGGCGGACCTCCTTCCGGAGAGTCTCCTTGAGGAAGCCCATGAGGGCTCTTACCTCTCTGGCAGGACGGCTCCAGTTCTCAACCGAAAAGGTGTAAAGCGTGAGGTAAGCGATGCCAAGGTTGCCGCAGCCTTTCACGACATCCCTTACGGCCGCGATTCCTGCCCTGTGGCCAGCCATCCTGGGCAGTCCCCGTCGCCTTGCCCACCTGCCGTTGCCATCCATAATAATGGCGACGTGCCGGGGCAGATTACCCTTGGCGAGAATCCGCTTTTCAACTGCTTCCAGTTCTCTCTCATTCATTGGAGTGAAGGATGGGGGTTCTCCCGGCCCTATGGCACATCGAGGACTGTGTGCCGCTATACCTCCATGATCTCTTTCTCTTTGGCCGTGAGGGAAGCATCAATTTGCTCTATGTATTTATCGGTCAGTTTCTGAATCTTCTCCTGGGTCTTCCTCTGATCGTCCTCCGAGATCTTGCCATCCTTCTCATCCTTCTTGAGGACTTCATTGGTGTCGCGCCTTATGTTGCGCATCGAGACCCTGGCTTCTTCCGCATGCTTTCGCACGAGCTTCACCAAATCATGACGCCGCTCTTCGGTCAAAGTTGGAATCGGAAGTCTTATCACGGCGCCATCGGTATTGGGGACCAGTCCGAGCCCTGATTTATGGATAGCCCTCTCGACATCGCTCACTATTGTCCTGTCCCAGGGTTGGACCAGTATCAACCTTGGTTCGGGAACACTCACGCTTGCTACGTGATTCAGCGGCATCATCTGTCCATAGCATTCCACCTTAATCCCATCAAGAAGGGCCGTACTGGCCTTGCCCGTCCTGATCAAGGATAGCTCCCGCTTGAACGCAGCAAGAGACTTCTTCATCCGCTCTTCAGTATCGGTAAGCATCTTCTCAATCATGCGACACCCCCGCTACAATGGTTCCAATCCTCTCGCCACTGGCCACCCGCTTTATGCTGTCCCTCTCAAAGATGTTAAAGACAACGACAGGTATCTCGGCCTCGTTACAGAGGCACAGGGATGATCTGTCCATGAAGCCCAGCTCGAGTCGCATGGCGTCCTTGAAGGTGATCGATTCGAACCGCTTGGCCCTGGCATCCACCACCGGATCGGCCGAATAGACGCCGTCCACCTTGGTTGCTTTGAGGATGACGTCGGCGCGGATCTCCGCAGCTCGAAGCGCGGCAGCGGTGTCTGTCGTGAGGAAGGGATTCCCCGTGCCGCCCACAAAGACCACGACCCTGCCCTCTTTCATGTGGGTCATGGCCTCTTCTACGGCGTAAGGTTCCACGAAACTGGAACTCGGTATGCACGACAGGACGCGCACATCAAGGCCCATGCCGCGGCCGATGTCCCGGAGCGCTATGCCATTGACGATGGTGCCGAGCATGCCGATCGAATCCGCCGAGACGCGCCCCAGGCCCTGCTTCACGGCCTCACAGCCCCTGATTATGTTGCCTCCGCCGACCACGACCCCGATCTCGATGCCCATTTGCGCGACATCCCTGATCTGCCGCAACACGTCTCTGGCAAAGTCTATATCGAGGACCGTTCTTGAAGAGCCTCCAAGGACCTCACCACTCAGCTTAAGGACAATCCTCTTGTAAGGCTTATCCCTGTGCGGCTTAGGGCTGTGTGCCTTCTTGGTCACATTCTACCTGCCGAGGCGAGAGCGCCCAGGGCTGACACACCAAGGGTCAAGATGCATCTCCCAGCTGAAATCTGGCGAAGCGCCTGACAACGACGTTCTCGCCGACCTTGCCCGAGAGTTCCTTGACAAGATCGCCCACCTTCTTGTCCTGATCCTTCACGAAGATCTGTTCAAGCAGACAGGCGTCTTCGTAGAATTTCTCAAGCCTGCCTTCGACTATCCGGTCAAGCACCTTCTCGGGTTTACCTTCCGAGAGCGCCAAGCTCTTGTAGATTTCTTTCTCTTTCTCCACCAGTTCTTTGGAAATATCCTCTCGCGAAAGCCCTATCGGCGATGCTGCCGCAACCTGAAGGGCAAGGTCATTCACGAGATTCTTGAAATCCTCGGTCCTCGCCACGAAATCGGTCTCGCAGTTGACCTCGAGAATCACGCCGATCCTTCCACCCGGGTGGACATACGCATGAACAAGCCCCTCGGTCGCCTTCTTCTCGGCAAACTTCGCAGACCTCGCGATACCCTTCTTCCGCAACCACTCCACTGCTCGATCTACGTCAGCCTCGGATTCGGCAAGGGCCTTCTTGCAATCCATCATGCCGGCGCCGGTTTTCTCCCTGAGCAGTTTAACATTGTCTAATGAGCTTCCCATAGAAACCTCCGAATTCCGAATATTGAACATCAAGTACCGAGTATCTAGTGTCGACCACCAAACATCAAATATCAGATGTCACGCATCCGATATCGGGATCGCCTAATCCTTGTCAGTGCCTTTGGCTGAGACCTTATCTGAATCTTGGTCTGAGGCTTTCTCTGAATCCTTTTCTGATTCAGCTTGGAGACCGGCATCCGCCTCAGGCACAAAGGCGCCTTCGGTGGACATGCCCCTGGCTTCGATCACCGTGTTCGAGACCGCCCTTGCGAAAAGCCGTATCGACCTTATCGCGTCGTCGTTGCCGGGTATAGGATAGTCCACGGGGTCGGGATCGCAGTTGGTGTCCACCACGCCCACAAGGGGTATCTTGAGTCTGTTGGCCTCGGCCACTGCAATCCGTTCCTTGCGCGTGTCAATGACGAACACAACGCCCGGGAGTCCCTGCATGTGACGAATGCCATCCAGGACCTTTTCAAGTTTCATCTTCTCTTTATTGAGGCCGATCGCTTCTTTCTTCGAGAGCGCGGCCATCCTGCCGTCTTTCTCCATGGCATCGAGCTCATTCAGGTGATTGATGTTGTTCTTGATGGTGTTGAAATTGGTGAGCATTCCGCCGAGCCATCGCTCGGTCACATACGGCATCTCGCAGCGCCTGGCCTCCTCCCTGAACACGTCCTTTGCCTGTTTCTTCGTACCGACAAAGAGGACGGCCTTACCCTCCGCCGCAGCTGCCTTCACGGCCTTACAGGCCTTCTCCAGACATTCGAGGGTCTTCTGAAGATCGATGATGTAGATACCGCTTCTTTCCACGAAGATGTACTTCTTCATCTTCGGGTTCCATCGTCTTTTCTGATGGCCAAAATGAACGCCTGCTTCGAGCAGGCTTTTCATGGTGACACTCGTGGTTGTCATGCACCTACCTCGCTTTGGGTTCGGCCTCCATCTCCTTCATCTCCCCTCCATTGAATCTTTGCGATTCACACCCGGAAGGGAATCAGGAGATGTGTGAAATTACGTCCTATCTCTTGGAGAACTGGAATCTCTTCCTGGCCCCCGGCTGACCGTACTTCTTCCGTTCCTTCATGCGCGGGTCGCGCGAAAGCAAACCAGCCTCCCTGAGTGACTTATGGAGCGAAGGATCAAGTATTGCCAGGGCCCTCGCAAGCCCAAGCCTCACGGCACCAGCCTGACCATGCTTGCCGCCACCCCGGACGTCAATAATGACATTGATCTTGTCAGCAGAAGGATAGGTCCTGAGCGGCTCCTCCGCTGCAAGCACCGATGCATCGATGTCGAAATAGTCCTTGAAGGATTTGCCGTTCACAAGCCTCTGCCCGTCGCCCTCGGTGATTGCCACTCTGGCTACGGACTCTTTCCTCCTGCCAGTCGCCTGAGTAAGATTCTTCAACTATTCACCTCCTCCCGTGAGTCAGATTTGAAACAGTCAATCTTCGCTTGAACTTCCGCTTAGACCAAGGCTCCGATCATTCAAGATTCAGACCAGTCAATATCTCGCTCACCCAAAGGTCAAAGGCTCAGGTTTCTGGGCCTTGTGCGGATGGTCCGGCCCGCGATAGACCTTGAGTTTCTTTGCCATCTGTCGCCCGAGCCTGTTATGCGGGAGCATACCCCGTATCGCCTTCTCCACCACCAGCTCGGGCCGCTCCTTCATCAGCTTCTCGTAAGGGACCTTCCTCAAGCCGCTAGGATAGCCGCTGAAGCGCTTGAGTTCCTTATACTCGATCTTGGTACCGGTGAGTTTCACCCCCGCCGCATTGACCACGATCACGTGGTCGCCGACGTCAATATTGGGTGCGAACTGCGGCTTATGCTTGCCGCGAAGGATGCTCGCCACCGGGCTTGCAAGCCTTCCCAGGACTTTGCCGTCTGCGTCAACAACAAACCATTTTCTTTCAGGCATATTCTGACCCATCTAAATCCTCCCACGCTCTAAAGCATTCAGGATTTCTTGTCAATGTAACACTGTTCGGGGCTTGTGTCAACGGGTTTCGACACGTGCCCAGCATGATTCCGTCGAGATTACGTTGAGTCGTGGATGCAACGTGATGCCCTCACCCACGGGGCGCTGCCGCTGCCTGCTTAGTCAAGCCAGCCGACAAGTCCCAGAAAGGGACATTGGGCCCCATTTGTTGGGAGCGATAGGATCTTCTTCTCGGTGCCGTCCTGAAGGTTCTTCAGGTAGATATCACAGGAGCGAGCTTGGAACGAGACCGGAAGGCTGGCGGCTGATAGGTACTTCCCAGAAGGCGAGACCTGGTAGGTGATCCGTACTCCGGAGTATAGCTTGGTTGCCGGGCTGAATCTGATGTCCTCGACATCCGAGAAGTCCGCCTTCACCCTGAGCAAGGCGAAGAGTTGCCGGTCCTGCCCGGGGGAAGGGCGTTTTCTCGACTGCATCGTTTCGAAGATATATCCCCCGGCGGGCAGGACCCCGATCGTGCGTACAGTCTCGGGCGGAAAACACCCCTCGCGTGGCGGTACATCGCGGAGTCTGGTCAAGTGCTCGCCACGTTGGTCCATGAAGTAAGTACCCACAAGGGCGTAGGATGGCTCCGAGGTTAGGTCTGCATCTCCGGTCTCCAGCGAGAAGTAGATCTGCTCACTTCCAGGCAGGTAGCCGATACTCGAAGCGAAGCAATCCAGAAACTTGTCGGTGATGTCCACCTGGTAGAGAAGATTCCCCGTCACGACATCGTGTATAAAAATGTACTGCTTCTGATTCATCCGATTGATGTAGCCAATGCCGGTGCCAGCGGAGTTGACGAAGATGTCTCCGAGAGATTCCTCTCCCAATACGCTGGTGATCCTCCGGAAGAGGTTGGACCCGTCGGCAGAAAGCTCGTAGAGTGAGGCGTTCCCTGGAAAGGCGACGGATTTACCCCGATCGCCAGCGTGGACAAACAATTTGTGGCCGCCTACAACCGGGAAGTGGAAAACATAAAGATGTTGCAGCAGGATAATTGATGTCTTCTCGTCGGAAAAGATGAGCCTCTTCTCACCGGTCTCAGGATCAATAGAGCGTATCTCGGTCTTGACCGCTAAGAAGTCTGAGCCCTTGTACACAACGGCGTAGATCAGCTTTTCACCGGCCCAGGCCCCGGGGGTAAATGCAGCCAAACCGGCACACACCAGACCTAGCAGGACCGAAATCACTGACATCATCGTATCTCCTCAGAGCCTGACGCTACGGACTATCAGCTCAGGTAATCACGGTTGATACGCCAGCCTATGTAGACTCCAGCCACGCTACCGATGACGCTAAGCGCGAAACCAGTCATGACTCCAATTCTGTGCCCTATCCACCATCCAATCCAACCAAAGACCGTCATGCCAAGAAAGATATAGAGCTTCTTCATATTTTACCCAAGTTGAATGATGCCAAACGCAAAAATCAACCACGAGTGTAACGAGTCGGCTGGATTGCTTTGTTGGGTCACTTACTCTTCATAGGGTCCGAGAAAACGTTCACCGTTGAAATGGATCAGATGCGTCGGGGTCTCGGCAATCCAGACTTCAGTCTCCCAGGAAATATCATTCAGGTATTTCAACATAGCCTTTCGATCAAGGAATGCGGTCACAAAAACGAGACCAGCGGTCGATCCGGAAAACAATGCCTTCAATTCCTGTCTGCGCTTAGGGTTTACAGGCCCGTGGCTCGTCACGGCTTCAATAAGAACCAGCCAGTTCTTTTCTGCGTGATGCACCACAACATCAGGCATTTTCCCGTGTTCCTGTATTTCAACACCCAGCAGTGCCAGGGCGTCTGAATCGAAATAGGCCCACTTCGCTTGAGTGTCCCCAACGTAAATAACGTAACTTCCCGGTGTGAATAAGGGGCAGAAATCGTCCATGATCTTCTTCACCAGGACATTCTGGCCACCAGGGGAAAGCCTGATTTCCTGACCGTTCGCCACCCTGACAGGCAGCCGTCTCATTTCTCTCTCGCGTGCATACTGCTTTTTCAGTGTATCCACGGTCCGAAGATACTTCTGCAAATACCCCGTCCATCCTGGTTTCCCAAAACCTCGAAGCAGTTTCAGGGCAGATGCCTCGATCTGATAGACTGCTTTGGGGCTATTGGTCGGTCTTGAGGGTTTGTCAGGGTTGGCGACAATCAAGGCGGCTTGCATAAACTGGTGAACTGTTTGGCGACGTACCGTTTCACGGGTGTTAGGTGCGTATTTCTTTCCGTAGTGTTGCTCAAAGAACTCCATCATGGGAGTAATACCCATCAGCGGATCAGTTGCATCCTCCCACCTGCTGGCAGACTTGAGGCCCAGCAATGATAGAAGGGTAAGGGCGGATCGCTCGTTCTGTTGCTGCCTTGGAAGACCTAAATCGTTCAGGATCGTGAGAGCCGCTTTGATCTTATCTTCTGCTTTCTGCCCGCTTGTCTTTTTGCCCACAGTTCAAGCACTCCTTATCCATAATTTTGTCAATGGTCTCCTGATCGGGTATTGTGTCTTTGACAAATCTACTTAGCCTTAAGAGCTGTTCGTGAGTAGGATAGGGCATCTTCCGGAGATCGGTGGCGTTAACCTGCGTGTGTCCGCTAAATAGACGGAAATACTCATCGACTATTGTCGAATTGAGGTATACAGCAAGCCCTTTCGCCAAATCAGCCGCTAACCCTCTGCCCTGTTTGTGAAAGTAGTTCAGGTGGTTTTCGAAGCCTACAAGGGGCGCGTCGATCCTTGTAGGGTCATATATCGCTGCCATGACTCGTCTCCGCTGTTCCTTGGACGAAAACCTTTTTGTAAGAACGTAGAATCCAGCTTCGACAAGAAGATCGGATGTCTCGGACGACGACGCGATGGAATTGGGTTTCTTCCCTGATTGGACAGGCCAGTTGATGAAACCGTTCAGGAAATGGCACGGATAGATTAGCGGAACTGTTTCTTGTTCGGGGGACTGTCTTAGGTGTTCCCGTGCCCTGAAGTCGACGACACGTCCAGTAGAGACACCCAAGCTCAGCTTGTTGAGAGATGAGGTCAAGCATTTCATTCGGTCTGCCGGGCCAACATCGGTATCATCAATGCCTAAATGAATGAACATATCTCGGTCAGCGGGGTGAACAACCCGGTTGTATGGGACGGATCGGGTGCGTGCTTTGTCGAAATCAAGGCCCTCGGACGCGGAGATTGCGACAGACTTCGGCTTCTGAAGCTCCCGGACAGCATGGTAGATGATGTTCTCTTGCAGCACGTCATCGTCGCCGAACGCCTTTTTGCGCGATTCGAATAGGTGAATCCGTCTGAAACTCATCATGCGCAAGAATGCGGCGCGGAACTTCTTGAAATAAGGGCCATTGCAGAAGCTCCGGGGTGTTATCGCCACCATTTGCCCCCCCGGTTCCAGCAACCGCATGGATAGCCAAACGAAAACCGCATAGAGGTTTGCGACCTCTATGTCAGAAGAATAGAGCATCCTGCTCATGACAGTTTGGCTATTGATCTTCTTGTAGGGTGGGTTGAGAATGACATGGGTAAATCGTGCCCCAGGAATAGCAAAAAGAGACTCTCTTGTTTCGGTGAGGGCAGCCGAGGCAAAATCCTGGGGCTTCATGATTCCGTGAAACACAACGCCATTTGAAACACAAAGCGATTGGGACCACTTCATGGTCTCATCCAGATGCGGCAGGATTGTGCTATCTGTCTCATAGGCAACGACCTCTATGGAAAGAGGCCGATCCTTTTGCGAAACTAGGGTTTCCACACACGCCGCAAAAAGCACGCCCGCCCCAGCACCAGGGTCCAAAATCCTGATGTGTCGGGGTCCGGTTTCAAACATAGATGACATGAACTGGGCTATCACGGCGGGGGTCAGAAACTGGCCGATCTGAGAGCGATCAGTCCTCTTTGTCGCACTGTTGAATGATTTACGAACCTTGTCAAGAGTATTCACGCGTTCCATTAGCATAACGCCTTCTAAGACAGAATCTGCAGTTTACTTTCGTCACCCAACGAGTTTGCAGAAAAACCCTTCTGAAGAGCGGATATCCTGTCCGCCCGTCCTCAGATTATCCCAACTTACCCTCTATCTCACACCTGCCCCTGTGTGTTCCCTCCACCGGCTCACTCTCTTCACCCTTCATAGCGGCTTCCACACCTCCGAACCCTCGTCCTGCCCTCAAGCATACCGGAATCGTGGACTGTACCGCAAGATCTTCAATATGTTGTGCACCACAGATCCATCTCACCGACGATCTGGTTCAGGGCAAACTCAAAGGTACCGGGTTGGAGTTGGCTCTTAAGATCCGCAGGGATCATGAGCATCTGTTCATACGAGTAGGGCTTGAAGCGTGGCATCGCTCCTCCTTTGAAGACCTTACTCGCATAGTCTAGCCGATTCGGTCGCTACCTCAAGCCTTTTCCTACAGATTCAACGAGTGCTATGACACCCGAGGGATGGCGCGCTCCGCGCACTATTCCTCGTCGCTGTCCATGGCTTTATTGGCATCCTGCCTTTCGATGACAAAATGAATCTCGCCCCCAACGGGATCAGGAAGATTCGCAGGGCGGACGGTGTAATCGCAATGGAAAGACTTGGCTAGCTCATAGGAGTTAAACGTCAGAAACATTTCCGGCAGCTGCACCGATGCTCCATGCTTGATTCGCGTGAAGTGGTCTGTAACTCTGTAGCTCCCCGTACGTTCTATGTTGAACGAAGTAGGCATCCGGAAATCGGGAATTGCTAGAGATGGCATGGTGAAGTTCGGAATGCGGCCAATGCTGTCAGTAAGCATTTCCATCCGGGAGCGTGGTTTCCGTGGAGGGCGTGGTTCCTTGGATAGATCAGGCACGTCGTCCCCGGTCATCAGGGTAAAGCCATCGGGGAAGTGAAGCAGAATATCCACATCGTCCGCGGGAGCAGAACCTGTGTTTCTGATCTCGATCTGGAAGCGAATGGTACGCCGAAGAGCAACGTTCTGTTCCCATGTCTCACGCATATATTGCTCATACTCCGCAAGGTATGCATCGACATCACGATTGTACCGGTCATACTCCTCCGGCGGAATAGGGTCTAAAGCAAGATACTGCTCGCACAGGGATGTCAGGGAATCGCGGGGTGCTGGTGAGGGCGCCTTGGGTGGATACTGCTTTGGCAACCTGCTCCGCAGGTCATTGATCTTGCGTGCGATCTCATCTTCCATCGTGTCCGGAGGTGGGGGGAGAGAGAACCGGGCGTGAGTTTCTGGCTCATTTGATCCAGCAAAGCAGACCGTGAGTTGCGGTAAAGCGTTCTGCAGTCTTTCGAGCATCCTGCTCAATTCGCGGTTCTCGATCTCAAGAGGACTGAGTTCCTCAGGCAGCTTCATATCTTCCGGTAACTCCGCAACAGTAATACCCAATTGATGTGCTGTCAGCCGTGGGCCGGAGTCTTGTGTAATGAGTACGATCTGTTCGGTGCTGTGCGTCCCGCGGTATTCGAGTATTGAGGCAATGAGAACGTCATCGGACCACTGGGCGTTTAGGCCGTGCTTTGCATAATTGATCGTGGGCACAACGGGAAAGAACTCAACTGAAACACCCTGTCGGACTGACGCCTGCCCGGATGTCCACTGCTCAATCTTCTTGAGAATCCGGCGGGCGCGATTGCGCACTGTGCTGGATTGGTGCGTATTCTTCTGCTTGTCCAATTCGCGAAGAGTTACCCTGGGAATGACGATAGTGACGCTGTCAGTATGGAGCACGGAAGGGAGGCCTATTTCCTCAATCGAGCGGTAGTGAAGGTAGATCATAGAATCGAGAAAGACCTTCATATGACTGTCTCTATCTCCTTCATCTCAAATGCCAACGATCGGCATCAGCTGCGGCGCGAAGCGCCGTCTGCTGAATGCCGTTGTTAGCCTGCATGGCGGCCGTGTGGCTTGAAATTCAAGACCCTTTCAATGTACTGGCCTCGGGACTGCCCAGGTGCGCTGAACTCTTCCCAGACGTGAGGAGGACAAGCGGCGTAGTACCACTCCACGCCATTCGGAAACCGCACGTAGATCGTCTCGGTCTCCGGGTCGTACGCCTCGGCGACGATTCGTTTCGAACTGGTAACGGGAATCCATTCAATCATTGTTGGGCCTCATACGTACCGCGCCACGCCGCCAAGGCTGGTCCGACATCGGGCAGTCGGGGCTCCTGACGCCAAGGCTTCAGTGACGGATCCTCGGCTCGTGGCCACGGGTTTGGGTTGTCGAGACAGGCGCGCGCCGGGAGGACCACAGCCTCACCGCTGATAATTGCCTCATGCGTACGTAGCGAAGGCAGAACCGCCGCTAGACCGGCAACCGCGTCCGGAAGTGCCGCCTTGATGGTGCCTTGGTCATCGGAATTCGACAGGCGAAGCGCGATAATAGTACCACACTGGGCCAACGCGGTCTTGGGCAGTTCCGTTGGGCGCTGGGTGACAAGCAGGAGCCCGATTCCGTACTTGCGGCCCTCTCGCGCGATTCGGTTCGCCGAGTTACGCGTCAGCGCGCTCGCGCCTTCACCGAGGTATCGGTGGGCTTCTTCCAGCACGACGAGAACTGGGCTGGGGCGCCCGATACCCGGTCCATCCGGTACACCGCGGAGCGACACCTCGAAAAGGAGATTGAGTACCACCCCGATGGCGACGTCGGCAGCACCAGATGGAACGCCACTGAAATCAAGGACCGAGATGGGCTTCGTTTTGCCGAGCCATTCCTGCATGACCTCGATGAGCGGATCGACGACTCCATGCGGATCGCTAGCTGGCTCCTGAAAAAAACGTAGCTGCGGATCGAGAAGGCCAAGACGGAGAAGGTCCGGGCTTGTCCCGTAGACGCCATACAAGGGACATTGGTGCGGTGCCTGACCAGCTGGGTTGTACGGTTGAAACTGCGCTGGACGCAGTGTCGCCGCGTCACCATGATCCGTCTCGCAGACGGTACCCGGGTCAGACTTGTTCATGCGGGTCTCGCGATTCTCGTAGTCGAGTTTATGCCAGATCGGCCGAATACTGAAAGGAACCGGCGTATCGGCTGTAACCACTGTGGGATCGAGAGTCAGCCACGTCGCAGCCTTAACGAACTCACGGCGCGCGTCACAAACGAGTTGTGCGAACCGATTGGCGAAAGTGGCGCCACCGGGTGCTCCCGAGAAAATCCGTCCGATATCCGCAGCAGGCAGCGCCCAGTAGGGAACGCGTAGTCGATTCTCTCCGGCGGCGAGAACGCTTCGCACGGATGCACTATTCTCCAGAGCACTCGCGTATTCGCCGTGCGGATCGACGACGACGATGTTGGCCGCACGCCATCCACCTTTGACGAAGTTCTGCAATAGCGAAGCAACTGCGCTTGTTTTCCCAGAACCAGTAGAACCCACAATGGCAGCGTGCCGAACCACGAACCGTGAGGCTTCCAACGAAACAGGTACTTCCTCGGCAGCAGCCAATCGCCCTAGGCGCACGTGTTTGTCATCGGGATGTGGAAATACCGATTTGAGTTGATCCGGCGTCGCGAAATGCACCGGATCGTCCAATCCGGGGTAGCAACCCACACCGCGCTGGAAGCGACCCGTGGCACGGTCGATCTCGCCTAGCAACTGAACTTGGAGCCAGCGCTCATCACGTTGAACAACATCGGCGGGTGCAAGAGGTCCACCCAATTCGGCAATTCCAAGGAGGCTTACGGTAGCGATGAGATCAACAAGCCCTTGCGGAATGCGCACGAGCGAACCGATTTGTCCTACAGGCTGTAGTCGTCCGCGGTAGATTGGTGCGACACCCGCCAGTTCACTATCGAGAGCTACAGTGATGGTTGCGCCGAGGACATGGCGAACTCTTCCGATGCATGTCGGATCTCGCTCAGGCATTGTCTTTCGTGCTCCTTTCGACCTTGCGCTTGGCGACGGCCTTCTCGACGAGTTCGCGCAGAAGCGCCTCATCTTCGGGTTCCCCAGTCGAACTCCGGGCGAGGTGGGCTGCCAAGTTGCTGAAGTCCCGAAGGCCGAACTGGTCGTCAACCCAAAGGCCGGGCGGCACGTCTTTTGGAGCCTCCCATTCACTCCGCACACCACAGAGAATTGCCTCCCGGCCACTGGCAACTTGCAAATTGGGCGTAATGACGGCGTGTTTAGCCAACGCTGCAGGGATATCCGAATAACAGAAGACTACGAATTCGGAGCGCTGGCGCCGAGAAGCTGCATCAAAGATTAGGTCGTTCAGATGATCGTCGCTGAAGGAGTACCCTGCAATCACGACAAGCGTCTCTGGTTCGTGTAGCGACCGCCGCAAACGATCCTGCAACACCACGAACGGAACCCGCCGGGACTCCTCGTACTTAGTGTCGGAAGGATAGATGGCGGCAACATCACCTTCGGGAACTGACTGGCCCAACCGTATGATTTGCCGATCCTCCTGCCAAACCCAATTCACCGAGCCATGCAGTTTCCAAAGTCGCACGAAAAACGCAGGCATCCACTCCCGATCCGATCCAGCCTTGCCTTCGACAAGCTCCGTGTGGAATCTGGCTCGAACGGTGCCGACAAAGCCGTCGAAGTAAGGGACTCGAAAGCTCTCAAGAGCAGTCTCTAACAACAGATCGTAGTTCACCGTAAAGAGTTCGATTGGGAGATGGTAGTCCGCATGTGCGGACCACGCAGCAAAGTTGTAAACAGGCGCGAGGTTAGCTTTTTGGATGTCGAGCGCCTTGACGATCGCCTTACACACGGCGATATCCAACGCCGTGGCTTCGGCCTCGGTCAGGCCGTCAACGGCCTCTTTGCCAGTGACCAAGGCTGCGATGCGACGGAGGCGGCTCAGCGCTCCTTCGAGGTTGCGTTGTTTTAGTTGGCGCTCAAACGCCTCTCGGTCGCCAGCCCCCAAGGCGGACACCACCTGTTCCTGTAGCTGTGCCACGTCCGGAAGGCCGCATGCGCGCGCAATGCCGGCGCCGAGGAACGCACACACGTGACGTGACCGAGTGGCCAGCTTCGCACTCAGTGCGGTTGCAAACTCCATGGGATTGTGCTTAGACATGGTCGATAGGCCTTTCTATCCTCCGTAACAGGCTAACGAGGGGCATCACCGGGAGCCGGATTTGTTGGCGATCCGGTGCGTGCCATGGTTAGCCGCCCCTGCTTTTTACCTGTTCTCGATGCGTGTGAACCAGGAATATTGCCAATGTCGACGCCGCGCCGACGGCGAGCTGGGCGTGACGAGGAGAAAGCCCTCTATGTTTCGCTCCCTTGCCGTGGCCGGTCCCGTATGCATTGCGTAGTTCGCCTATTCCTTGAGTGATAGCTGCTAGGTTTCCGAGAACGCGGCGTACAGTCTCGGCAGCCTTAGATTCGTCTGGTATGTTCTCGGGGATCAGCTTCAACTCCCGCGACGTGTATTTGACCAGTTGGGATAAATCCCACTTATCATCCGCTTCTTTTCCTCGTTCTTGCAGGACTGTCTTGCAGCAGGTCTCTATTAGTTCCTTCGCTGTTCCTATCGCCAAGGCGGGATCATCAAAAACTGACGCCTCCATCCTGGTTATCTGCTGCATTACGTAATCTGAATCCAGAGCTCGGAACTGCTCTTTGATAGCATCTATCACCTGAGATTCGGGCACGTCGATTTGTCTCGCGGCAAACACGGGACGTCCAGAGAGGCGCATCTTCTCGACTAATTCGTAACCGTCTTGCCTAAGGAATCCGTTAAATGCTTGCCGAAGTCGTTGGACCTCCTCTGGGTCGGACCGTACAACCGGATGAAGCATTTCACAGAGGAAACGCAGGAATACCTCGTCGTCTCCATGAAGAAGATTGAAGCGAGAATCATAGAAAACCCAGTCTGGCTCCCAGTCGTTATTCATCACTTGGTGTTTGTGAATGTCGGCGTACGCAGCAGTGTAGCGATGGTCGCGAGAAGGAAGTGAGTTGAGGTCAAACAGGCGACTGAGAAAATCTGGTTCCTCCAAGCGGCCTGACCAGCGGACACGCTCAACGACCATCGCGTCAACAATATCGCGGCGCGTTGGCTCAGAGATTCTATTCATCGCGGTTCACTTCCATTCCTCATGGCTGACTACGGCTTGGGCCGTTTCCTTAGAAGGCCCATTGCGTTGGACTTTGCTTCGCATAAGGTAAATCCTACCACTTACGTGGAACATGTGCAACTGATTTGCGGCCGATTGGTCTCCTTAAGTTCCTCGGCTTACCTGGGTGTTTTGTGCGGTCTCGGCAGAAGATGCCGACTGGCCATCGATGACTGACGGGTATCCTGAGAGATGTATGTGGGCCGCTATGGCCGCTGAGTCAGAGTGGCGAGGTTTTCCCTAAAGGGCTTTGCTATGAGGCCTTTCTCAGTGATGATGCCGGTGACGAGATCAGATGGCGTGACATCAAAGGCAGGGTTCAAGGCGGGAACGCCCTCCGGTGTGATCCGCTTGCCGGCCAAATGGGTCACTTCGGAGGCATCCCGCTCCTCGATTGGTATGTCTTTTCCGCTCTCCAGTCTGAAGTCTATGGTGGAACTCGGCGCCACGACATATAACGGGACTCCATTTGCCTTTGCCGATAGCGCAACACCGTAAGTCCCGATCTTGTTGGCGAAGTCCCCACTCAAGGTGATTCGGTCGGAACCGACAAAGACCAGATTGACCTTGCCTCTTGCCATCAGAAAGTGACAGGCGGAATCGCAGATGACCGTGACATCAACTCCTCCCCGCGCCAGTTCCCAGGCGGTGAGCCTTGCACCCTGGAGGAGCGGCCGAGTCTCATCGGCAATCACCTTGAACTTGATGCCTCTCGCTTTCGCCACATACATGGGTGCCAGTGCCGTTCCGAAGCCCGAAGTCGCAAGGCCTCCGGCGTTACAGTGAGTGAGTATGGTCATGCCATCCTTGATGAGATCGGCGCCGATCTCACCCATCCGCCTTCCCGTCTCGAGATCTTCTTCGTAGATTCTCAGGGCTTCACGCACGAGCGCATCCGAACAGGCACGGGGCTCCGAGCCTTCGCACGCCTCAAGCACCTTCGACATTCGCGTGAGTGCCCAGAAGAGGTTGCTTGCAGTGGGTCTCGTTGCGCCAATCGCCTTAGCTGCCTCTTCTACTCTTCGCTTGAATTCATCCCAGGGCGACGATAGCCACCGCCGAGATTCAAGAGCCATACCCATTGCGGCTGCGATTCCTATCAGGGGAGCCCCCCGCAAAGCCATGCTCTTGATTGCCCATGCCATCTCCTCGGCGCTGCCAAGACCAAGGTAGCACTCGCGCTCGGGCAGTTCCCGCTGATCAATTATCCTCACTCTGTTGTCGAGCCACTCAATTGGCTTCACGGGTGGTTTAAGCATGCTTCATTCTCCCATGACCTGCACCACGACTCGCCTTCTTCGCGGTCTATTATCGAAGTCAATGACTACGATCTGCTGCCATGTGCCCGTGGTGAGGGCGCCGCCTGAGAAAGGAATCGAGAGCGAGGCCTTGAGCAACGATGCCCGGACATGCGAGAAGCCGTTGCCATCGCCCCAGCGGCTGTCATGTGCATATGCCACATCCCTCGGAATCAGCCTCTCAAACGCGGCCTTTAGATCCGCTACAAGCCCTGGCTCATATTCAACGGTCGTAACACCTGCGGTCGCTCCAGGCACAAATACGGTCACGAGCCCATCCTTTAGACCCGACTTGGTGACGAAATCCTGGACTTCATCGGTCACGTCTATGATGTCACCGAAACCCTTGGCGCTCACCTGAAACTCATGGGTCAAAACTGACATTTCTGACAAACCCCTATTCGGCAGTCAGGCAGTCAACCGACCAGCGCTTCATGTTATGCCCATCCGGTCAACCGACCTGCGCTTCATGTCATCTTCATCCAACCAGCCATGTCCCCATCCACCAATAGACAAGACACCCGATCACGCGCCGATTTTCTTCTCAAGATCTCTCATGAGATACAGCAGGCGCACAAGCGGCAGCCCCACCACATTGAAGTAGCAGCCATTTACCTTCTCGACGATAGCCGCCCCATGACCCTGAATGCCGTAAGAGCCTGCCTTATCCATGGGCTCCCCGGTTGCAATATAGGCATCGATCTCGGTGTCCGTCATTCGCCTTATCTTCACAAGGCTGCGTTCATAGCCTTCGACCCGCTTGCCGCTCGCTGCATCGACAAGGGCAAGCCCGGTATAGACCTGGTGCCAGCGCCCTGTGAGCCTCCGCAGCATGCGCCTGGCATCGGCCCTGCCCGTGGGCTTCTCCAGAATGTCTCCATCAAGTACCACGATAGTATCTGCCCCCAGGATGATGCCCTCTCTCACCTCGCGTCTCACCGAGAGGGCCTTGAGCCTCGAAAGGCGAAGCACGTGCTTTACGGGATTCTCATGGGCATGGTCTTCTTCCCTCACCCGGGGCGTGACCACGCTGTGCTTGATCCGCACCAGCCCTAAGAGATAGCGCCTCCTCGGAGAAGAAGAGGCGAGCACGATTTCCTTATCGAAAAAGGGGAAACGTTTCAACATGGGATTAATGTAACCCAAAACGGGAAGTGTTTCAACCCGCGAGTACCATATCCCAAAATGGAAGAAGCTTCAACCTGGTAGCATATTCTGGATCACAAACAAGTGCTGGGACGTTACACGCCCTGCAACTCTTACACACAAATCTCGACACTACCCAACCTTACCCCAGAATGGAGAACGTTTCAACCTCGTAGCATATTCTGGATCACAAACAAGTGCTGGGACGTTACACACCCTGCAACTCTTACACACAAATCTCGACACTACCTCACCGTTCGAGAATCAGGGTGACGGGGCCATCATTAGCAATCTCAACCAGCATCTTTGCCTGGAATTTACCGGTCTCCACATGAATCCCTTCGCCGCGCATGGCCTCCACAAATACATTGTAGAGAGGCTCGGCAATCTCGGGTGGCGCCGATTCGGTGAAGCTTGGCCGCCTGCCCTTGTCGCAGTCGCCGTAGAGCGTGAACTGCGAGACCACAATCGCTCTTCCGCCGACATCGCTCAAGCCAAGATTCATGAGACCCTGGTCATCTTCGAAGATCCGCAAGCCCGCGCACTTCCTGGCAAGCCACCTCGCACTTTCTTCGGTGTCCCCTCGTGCCACTCCCAGCAGAATCACAAAACCCTTTTCGATCCGGGCAATGGTCTCACCACCGACGGCCACGCTGCCATGTTTCACTCTCTGGACAACTGCCTTCAAGATGTCCCCTCACTGGTGGAGCTCACTCACCACCTACCTGACCCCTCCTTGCGACGTCGCGCACACCCTTGATCTTGGATATGGCCTTGATCACGTTGTGCAGTTGCCTCAGGTTCCTCACTTCCACGATGAAGGTCCCCGTGCAGAGCGCACCATGGCTCCCCATCTCCAGATTCGAAATGTTGGCTTGCTCGTCGGCGATCGCTTTGGCGATTTCCACCAGCAGGTTTCGCCGGTCTTCGCTGGTCAGAGTCACCTTCACCGGGAAGGTCTGATCCCTATCGGTATCCCAGTCGGCCTCGACGATTCGCTCGCTCGGGACAGCCTGCTTAAAGATGTTCTGGCAGATGTCCCGATGGACCGATATGCCTCGCCCTTTGGTGATCACTCCAACCACCCGATCGCCGGGCACCGGCTGGCAGCACTTGGAAAATCTTATCACTATGTCGTCCATCCCCTGGATTCTTATGCCGTGGACCGGACGCAGGTGTGCGCTGCTCTTCGCACGCGGAGCTTCCTTCTTCTTTGCGGGATAGAGTTTGCGCAGGACTTGCTGGCAGGAGAGCTCGCCGCAGCCAATCGCAAAGAGAAAATCTTCATAGTCATCCCTCCCGAACGATTGAGCCACGTCTTCGAGTTCCTTTTCCCCGGGAATTGGCTTACGCGCCTTGCGGAACTCCCGCTGGAGCATCTCCAGGCCGAGACTGACGCTGCCCTTGTAGCCTTTGGCCTTGAGCCACCGCTTTATTCGCGATCGCGCACCGGCCGTCTTGGCGATCTTGAGCCAGTCGATGCTTGGTTGGGTATTCGCTTGCGTCAGGATCTCGACGGTATCGCCGTTCTTCAGTTCATGGCTCAAGGGAACCAGTTTGCCGTTGACCTTTGCCCCGACACACAGGTTCCCGACCTGGGTGTGCACCGCGTACGCGAAGTCTATTGGGGTTGCGCCCCGTGGCAGGTTCTTGAGGTCGCCCTTCGGTGTAAATATAAATATTTCATCATGATAGAGGTCAGCCTTAAGAGAATACATGAACTCCTTGGGATCGGTCAAATCCTGTAACCACTCGAGGGTCTGCCTGAGCCACGACAGCTGCTCATCAAGCTTCCGATCAGCCTCGCCACCATCCTTGTAGCGCCAGTGGGCGGCGATGCCTTCCTCGGCGGTCTTGTGCATCTCACGCGTGCGTATCTGGATTTCCACCATCTCCCCGCGGGGACCGATCACGGTGGTGTGCAGCGACCTATACATGTTCTGCTTAGGTGTCGCGATGAAATCCTTGATGCGGTCAACCACAGGCGTGTAGCTCGAGTGTATTACGCCGAATGCCTTGTAGCATTCGGAGATGTCATTGACAAGCACCCTGACGGCAAGGAGGTCATAGATGTCTTCAATCGGCCGGCCCTGGTTCTTCATCTTCATGTAGATCGAGTAGAAGTGCTTGGGCCTACCGGTGATCTCAGCATCGATTCCGGCGGCCTTGAGCTTCTCAAGCAGGGGGCCGGTTAGTTCTTCGATGTAAGTCTCTCTGTCCTTCCGGCTGCCGGCGACCTGATTGGCAAGGAGGTCATAGGTCTCAGGATCAAGATACTTCAGTGATAAGTCCTCAAGCTCCCACTTGAATCTGGCGATTCCAAGCCGGTGCGCCAGCGGTGCGAAGACATCGAGCGTTTCCCTCGCGATCCTTCGCCTGTCTCCCTCGGGGAGATGCTGGAGAGTTCTCATGTTGTGAAGTCTGTCGGCAAGTTTGATCAAGATGACACGCACGTCCTTCGCCATCGAGATCAGCATCTTCCGGTACTTCTCCATCTGGACCTGCTCGGGGTTCTCGAAACTCATTGCGCTGATGTGAGTGACACCATCAACGATCGATCCGACTTCATCTCCGAATTCCTCCCTGACCTCATCGAGTCCCGTTGGCGTATCCTCGACGATATCGTGCAGGAGGCCACAGGCGATCGTCACGGAATCAAGACGAAGGCCCGCCAGGATGCGCGCGACCTCAAGGCAATGGGAAACGTAGGGGTCCCCCGACAGGCGCAGTTGGCCCTCATGGGCCTTGGAGCTGAAAAGATAGGCACGTCTGATGAGGTCCCTGTCGGCGCCGGGCCTCAGTTTCTCTGTGTCGGCGAGAAGGTTTTCGATCTCGGCATCCTGAGATGTGGTGCTCTTCGGGTCCGGGTTATGATTCATGGTAGACTCTACTCTAAATGGCTCCGCACAATGCTACAAGAAGAATATCGGAAGTATCAGGCCCCGTCGAAAGCGAAAACTCTTTTGCGAAGATGGTTTAAGTGGAAACCGGAGTAGGTGATAAGCCGAGTCCTGTCGCGGCAGCTTGGCTTCCACTGCCAGGCTGCCACTGGTGATCATTAATCTGGGATGCGAGTCACCTCGCACCTCAAGCGACCCAACCCGGGAATTATAACGAAGCGGGCCACTTCTCTTCCCCTATTTGGTCTTGCTCCAGGCGGGGTTTACCAAGCTACCTCTGTCACCAGAGGTACTGGTGAGCTCTTACCTCACCTTTTCACCCTTACCAGCCGAAGCTGGCGGTATGCTTTCTGTGGCACTTTCCTTGGGATTACTCCCACTGGGTGTTACCCAGCGCCCTGCCCTCCGGAGCTCGGACTTTCCTCACGCAGGACAAGCCTGCGCGCGATCACCTGACCTACTCCGGTCGAGGTCAGCCGTGTCTGGTGGTCAGTTATGCCTATTCCTTTGTGCGTGATGCAACTGCCAGATTGGCCAGTCTGTCCGCCTGTTTATTTTCACGACGTGCGATCAGTTTAATTTCGAACTCATCGAATTGTTCCGTCAATCGCCTTAGACTATGATAGAGACCAGCGAGGTTCGGGCTCTTGACCTTGTACCCACCCTTAATCTGGTTGGCAAGCAGGTCGCTGTCAACTCTTAATTCAATCTTCTTAGCGCCAAGCTCCAGCGCTCGCTTCAAGGCCAGTATGGCACCCTCGTATTCGGCAACGTTGTTGGTTGTCTCTCCCAAGTATCTGTGATCTTCGAGCAGCACTTCGCCCGCTTCATCAAGAAGGACCGCGCCGCAACCCGCGTGCCCAGGATTACCGATCGAGGCACCGTCCGAGTATGCGACCAGGCGCCCCTGCTTGCCCTTCATCTTCTTCCCGGCCCCTCCCTTTATCTCTCCCCCGTGGGCAGGGACCTTGAGAGGGACATTGAGGCGGTCTGCCGCGGCGAAGACTTCATCGGCCAGGACCTTCCGCGAAGCATATCCTGCTTCCTTCCAGACATCGTCTATACGCTGGCCCGATGCCAAGAGCCTCAGCGCGTAGGCGAGATCGCCGCCCCGGGGCATCAGATTTCCTCCCTCCATATTATTATTCTTCCACAACCCTCGCAGGCGATAACGCGATCACTTCGCCTCAAGATCTGCATCTCCTGAGGAGGAATCCGCCGGAAGCAGCCACCGCAAGCACCATTCTGCACCGTTGTCACCGCCAGGCCATCTTTGTTTTCTCTTATCTTCTCGTATCGTGCCAGGAGCACCTGATCGAGGCCGCCGACCATCTTCGCCCTCTCCCCATCCTTGACGGCGATCGCTTGCCGCAGATCCTCCGCCTTCCTGTCGAGTTCCGCATGCTCCTTCCGCAGGCGTTCACCAGCTGCCTTCAGGGCGCTTTCTGCCTCGGATATGGAATGAGCGATCCTCTCGGCACGCTCCATAGTCTCAAGAACTGCGTCTTCGTATTTTGAGATCTGCTCGTCAAGAGCGGTTATCTCATGCTGAAGAGCTTCATACTCGCGATTGCTCTTGACCTGAAACAGCTGCCCCTGGAACTTCACCTTTTTCTGTCCGGCCGTGTCCAGCTCGAGTTCCT
>CAYHHI010000031.1:0-37196 GCA_964356335.1 uncultured bacterium | reverse complement strand
AATCCGCTTGTGCAGGGCTTCTTCCATCCCAAGCAGGCGGCTGGACTCGTCCTGCGTCAAGCGCACCATAGGAATACCCGTCCACATGCTCACCACCTGGGCAATATCTTCTTCGGTAACCTCCGGTTTTTCTTTCTTGCTCTGCTCCGTCTGCCATTCCTGCTCCATAGGCTTCAGCTTTTCCATCAGGTGAACCTCGCGGTCCCGGAGTTCCGCCGCCAGGTCATACTGCTGGGAGGAAATGGCGTTATCCTTGTCCCGGCGCACACTTTCCCGCGCCTTCCTGAGTTCCGACAGGTCAACCGGCACCATGCCCCGCTTGATCCTGACTCGCGAAGAAGCTTCGTCCATGATATCAATGGCCTTATCCGGCAAGAAGCGGTCCGGTATGAAGCGGGCCGAATGCTCGGCACAGGCCTTTAAAGCTTCGTCGCTGATAGTGAGCTTGTGGTGCTCCTCGTAGCGCCCCCGGATTCCCTTCAGGATTTCGATGGTATCTTCCACGGTAGGTTCCGCTACCAGCACCGGCGCAAAGCGCCTCTCCAAAGCGGCATCCTTTTCGATGTACTTGCGGTATTCATCCAGCGTGGTGGCTCCGATGCACTGGAGTTCCCCTCTTGCAAGCGCCGGCTTAAGCATGTTGGACGCATCTATTGCGCCCTCGGCGCCGCCCGCACCCACTATGGTGTGCAGCTCATCGATGAAGACAATCACATTATGGGCCTCTCTTATCTCGTTTATTATGGCTTTGAGGCGCTCCTCGAACTGACCACGGTACTTGGTGCCCGCCACGATAGCGGCCAGGTCGATCGCCACCACGCGCATGCTTCTCAGGATCTCGGGGACCTTATTCTCAACGATCTTGGTGGCGAGGCTCTCCACTATGGCTGTCTTCCCTACCCCCGGCTCACCGATCAGGACAGGGTTGTTCTTTTTTCTCCGGCACAGCACCTGGATCACGCGTTCGATTTCGACTTCTCTGCCGATCACCGGGTCGAGCTTACCCTGCCGCGCCAGCTCGCTCAGATCCCTGCCGAACTGGTCAAGGGCAGGCGTCTCAGTCTTGGCCTCATGCTTCCCGCCCTTATGCGAGCGCGGAGAGCCGCCCAAGAGCCTCAGCGTCTCGTCCCTCACCTTCTTCTTGTCAGCACCGAACTCCATGAGCACCCGCGCGGCGATCCCATCACCCTCTCTGATAAGCCCAAGCAGCAGATGCTCCGTGCCTACATAGTTGTGACCAAGGAGTTTCGCTTCATCGACCGACAGCTCAAGCACGTGCTTGGCCCTCGGCGTAAAGGGTATCTCTCCAATTGTCACCGAGCCGCTGGACGCCGGCACCATGCTCTCGATGGTGCGCCTCAAAACGTCGAGGTCGAGTCCGAGATTGGTGAGAATGGCCGCAGCCAGTCCCTCTCCCTCTCTTATTATTCCCAGCAGCAGGTGCTCGGTCCCTATGTAGTCATGATGCAATCTTGCAGCCTCTTCGCGTGCAAGAAACATCACTCTTCTTACTCTGTCGGTGAACTTGTCCTGCATCGGATTACCTCCCTCGGCAAGGTTGCTTATCCGGCACTGGTTCGGGCTTCCTCTTCGGCCAGTATCTTGCGCACCATGTCCGCCCGCACAATGTCTCTCTCGGCCGGGTCCATCTCCTTGTCAAAACGCTTCTGTAGATGGGCCGGCTGGCTCATTAGGAGCAGGTTGTTTAGACCCGCGGACGAGATGCTTTCAATTACTCCCAAAGACTTTCCCAGCCGTACGGCCGAGCTCAGGGACATCACTTCCTGCGATGTCACCTTCCTGCAATACTTCAGGATGCCGTATGCCCTCCATACCTTATCTTCGATCTGAGAATGGGCATCCCTTAACAAAATCTGCCTTGCCTGGGCTTCATAATCGAGTACCTGCCTCACGACCTTCTCGAGGCTCTGGATTATATCAAGCTCGGATATCCCGAGGGCAGTGCGGTTGGACACCTGGAAGAGGTTACCCATCACATCGCTGCCTTCACCGTAAAAACCTCTCACGGCAAGCCCCATCTGGCTTATGCCATGCAGTACCTTGTTTATCTGGCCTGTGAGCACAAGAGCGGGAAGATGCACCAGCATCGAGGCGCGAAGGCCGGTTCCCGTGTTGGTGGGGCAGGCCGACAGATAGCCCCACTCACAAGAGAATGCATAGGGCAGGTGCTCATCTAGTTCGTGGTCGAGCCGCTCCAGGAGCCTCCAGGCATCCGTCACCTGAAACCCTGATTGAATCGCCTGAAGCCTGAGATGATCTTCCTCATTTACCATCACACTCACGATCTCATTGTCACCGACTGCGACCGCGCGCGTCGGGGACTTCTCCGCATGCTCCTGGCTTACGAGGTGTCTCTCCACAAGGAACTGTCTATCAAGATCGTCGAGCTCACTCATCACCATGAACGTCCCGGTCGCCAGTGTGGCCGAGGCCTCGATTGCCTGTCTTGCCATCGCCAGGGAACCCTCGAGGTCCTTGGGCGTTGCCCGGTGTGCGAAAGGGATACCGCTTATGTTCCGCGCAAGCCTTACTCGGCTGCTAACGACGGACTCGCTGTGTCCTCCGGCGGCATCAAGCCATGGACTCGGGATCTTGGACATCTCCTTGATGGTCACGAGGCGCCGCCCTCCGCCTTGGTCTCAAGCTGCTTTATCCTGTCGCGTATCTCAGCCGCTTTCTCAAAATCCTCCTTCTCGACCGCAAGCCGGAGGGCAACCTTGAGGTCTTCAATTTCCCGTATCTTTTCCAGCATGCCCTCACTCGAACGCGGGCTCTTCCCGATGTGAACGTTTGAGCCATGTATTCTTCTCAGCAGCGGCCTGAGCTGCTCCTTGAAAGCGCTGTAACAGTCCGAACATCCCAGCCGTCCGGTTTCACGGAACTCAGCATATGTGAGGCCGCATCCCTGACATTTTACGGTTGCAGATCCGACCTCCTCAGCCATCCCGGCAAGTATGTTCGAAATCGAGAAGACATGCTTCTTCGGTGACAGGTGGAGGCCCTTCTCCACGGCGCACTTCTCGCAGAGGTTGTATTCGATGGTCTTGTCGTCTTTGATCTCTTTGTAGTGAACTTTGGCTATTTCCTTGCCACAATCGTCACAAAGCATTTTGCAGTCTCCTCTTTCACCAACTATATCTTAATCGCTTCCAGGACGCCGTCAAATAGTTTTAATGCCCGGTCAGCCCTGCTGGCAATCTCCATGTTGTGCGTAACAATCACGAAGCTCTGGCCGTGGCGGTCCCTCAGGCTCCAGATCAGGTGGTTCAGGGCCACGCTGCTTTCAGGGTCGAGGTTGCCCGAGGGTTCATCAGCCAGAACCACTGCCGGCTTCATCACCAGCGCGCGCGCCACAGCCACGCGCTGCTGTTCACCTCCAGATAGCTCCCGCGGTCTGTGGTCAAGCCTGCCAACCAGGCCTGTCTCATCGACAAGCATATGTCTGGCCCGTTCCAGGCTCTCCTGCATATCGAGACCGGCGATCAGGCAAGGCATCATAACGTTCTCCAGCGCCGTCAGCTCCGGAAGCAGATGATGAAATTGAAACACAAATCCGAACCTGGAGTTGCGGAATCTAGCGATCTTGTCGTCCCCAAGCGAAAAAACGTCGACCCCATCCACGACAACCCGCCCCCCATCCGGCTTATCCAGCGCCCCCAGGACGTGGAGAAGCGTGCTCTTGCCGACACCCGATGGGCCTACAATAGCCAGGATCTCGCCCCTGTGAAGGTCAAGATCGGTGCCTTTCAAGATCCTTATGGTCTCCGTACCCGAGACATAAGCCTTCTCAAGTCCGCGGCATTCAAGCACTACCTCGTCGACATCCCTACTCATATCTTATTGCCTCCACGGGCACGAGCCGCGACGCCTTCCACGCCGGATAGAGGGTCGTCACAAGGCATATGGCGAGCGCAACCAGCGCAATCGCTGTTATGTCCCCAATCTTAAGCTGTACAGGGACGGTCTCTATGAAGTACACGTCGCCGGGCACCCGTATCAGCTTGTACTTGTCTACAACGAAGGACAAGACGATACCGCCCGCGGTGCCGATCGCGGTTCCGATGAATCCGATTATGAGCCCCTGGAGCATGAAAATCCGCATCACCGCTCCTCGCGAGGCCCCCATCGACCTCAGGATGCCTATGTCCTTGGTCCTCTCCATGACGATCATGATCAGCGTGCTGGCTATATTGAAAGCGGCAACGATGATTATCAAGGTGAGGATTATGAACATCACCCGTTTCTCGGTCTTCATCCATGTGAAGAGTGTTCTGTTCATGCGGATCCAATCGCTCACGATGAAGCCGTCCCCCAGCATCAAGGACAGGCCCTCGCTCACCATCGGAGCCTTGTACATGTCATCGAGCCGGATGCTGAGGCCGGTCGCCATGTCCGCGAGCGACATGAAGGCCTGGGCATCCTTGAGGCTTATGAAACCCATGGAAGCGTCATACTCATACATGCCGGAATCGAAAAAACCTCCGACAATGAACCGCCTGAACGCCGGCGAAATTCCAAAAGGCGAGGCTGCGGACACCTCACCCCTGGCAAGCAAAAGGGTGTCTCCGACCGAGACCTTTAGGCCATAGGCCATTTCTTTCCCGATCACGATCCTGCCCGGTCCGGAATCGGCGTGCGTGAACCTGAAGCCGGGAGGCTTTATGTAATCGGCGACGCTGGTGACACCTGTCTCCTTTTCCAGGTCTATGCCCTTTATGAAAAGGGCGTCTGTGCCATACGCTGACATCACCATCGCCTTAGAGAAAATGAAAGGCGAAACGCCCACGACATGCGGCATTCCCGCCACTTTCTCGGAGAGTCTATCATATCCTTCAATGCCTTCGTCTTTTCTCACCACGACGTGCGCATTGGTGCCCACGATCCTCTTGATCACTTCGTTCTCGAAACCATTCATGACCGCCAGCACGACTATGAGGGCGAGCACGCCGACTGCCACCCCACCCACGGAGATGATCGTGATCGCTGTGATGAACCCGCTTCGTCTGCCCGCCCCTATGTACTTCCTGGCAATGAAAAGACTATAGCCCATGGAACTCTTCCTCGATATCGACCTCTTGCCTCATCTGCGGGAACAAAACCACATCCCTTATGGAGTAGCTGTCGGTCAAGAGCATAACCAGCCTGTCCACTCCCACACCCAGACCCCCGGCGGGCGGCATTCCATACTCGAGTGCGCGGATGAAGTCCAGGTCCACGCCCTCCTCACCTGCGCCTGCCTGCCGCTGCCTCCCGAGCCGCTCCCGTTGCTCGAGAGGATCGTTGAGCTCGGAGAAGGCATTGCCGAGCTCGATCCCGAAGGCGAAGGGCTCAAAGCGCTCAGCGAATCTCTCATCCTTCCTCGAGACTTTCGCAAGCGGTGAGGTCTCAATGGGATAGTCATGGAGCAGCGTGGGCTCAACCAGGTTCGGCTGGACGAAATGATCGACGATCTTGTCTATCAGAACACCTCTCGGCACGTTGGCCCAGTCGGTCTCCGCAATCTGCGAGAGAAGTCCGCGGAGGTCGCCATCGGTGGCAGCATCAAGATCTATCCCGGCATATTCCCTGAGGGCATCGTCAACCCTCTTCCTCCTCCAGGGCCGCTTGAGATCGATCTTCTTTCCCTGGTAGGTCACCTCCGTGGTGCCGAGGACGCCGACACATGTGGTCTCTATCATCTCTTCAAAGAGATTCATCATGTCGCTGTAATCCGCATAAGCTTCATAGAGTTCAAGCTGGGTAAACTCGGGGTTGTGGGTGCGGTCGATGCCCTCGTTCCGGAAATCCTTCGAGATCTCGTAGACCTTCTCGAGACCGCCTACCAGCAGCCGCTTCAGGTAGAGCTCGTCGGCAATCCTAAGGTAAAGCTTCATGTCAAGCGCATTGTGGAAAGTCGTGAAGGGATTGGCGTCGGCCCCGCCATATATGGGCTGGAGGATGGGGGTCTCCACCTCGATGAAGCCCCTGGCATTCAAGAACTCGCGCATCGCGGCTATTGCGGCAGCCCGCTTCAGAAAGACCCGGCGTACTTCGAGGTTGACGAAAAGGTCGACATACCTCTGGCGATAGCGTGTTTCCTTATCCTTCAGGCCATGCCATTTCTCGGGTAGCGGCCTTATAGATTTGGCCAGGAGCACGAAGTTCGTGGCATGAACTGTTATCTCACCCATTCGGGTCTTGAAGACCTTACCCGTGACACCGATGATATCCCCGATGTCAATCTCAGCGAGGAGAGCAAACTTTGAAGGTCCAAGATCATCGAGCTTGAAGTAGATCTGGATGTCTCCGGCCAAATCCCGCACGTGACCGAATGCGGCCTTTCCGTGAGGCCTTTTCGACATCAGCCTGCCTGCAACTGAGACCGAATCGGCGCTCGTTGAGAGAGTCTCAAAGCCTTCCTTGATCTTCCCCGAAAGATGGGAGACTGTGAATCCATAAGGATACGGGTTTATGCCCGATGCGGCGAGGGCCTTGAGTTTGGCGATTCGCTGCTCGATTATTGCGCTCATTCTTCTAACCCCTTCTCGTTGGGCCGGTAGATCTCAGGAAAGCTTCTATGAACTCGTCAAGATCCCCATCAAGAATGTCGTTGACGTTGCCGGTCTCAACGCCCGTGCGGTGGTCCTTAACCAGCGTATAGGGCTGCAGCACATAGGATCTTATCTGACTTCCCCAGGCGATTTCCATCTTGGATTTCTCCAATTCCTCAGCCTTCTTCTGCTGTTCCTCAAGATAGTAAGCATGGAGTCTTGCCTTCAAGATCTTCATGGCATTGTCGCGGTTGCGGTGCTGCGAGCGCTCGCTCTGACACTGCACTACTATCTTGGTCGGAATGTGGGTGATCCTTACTGCGGAGTCGGTCTTGTTGACGTGCTGACCGCCAGCGCCGCTTGCCCTATAAGTATCGATCCGGAGATCGCTATCCTTGATGTCGATCTCGAGATTCTCGCCGGCTTCGGCATAAACAAATAGCGAGGCGAACGAGGTGTGGCGCCTGTGGTTGGCGTCGAAGGGTGAGATCCTCACAAGCCGGTGAACGCCGCTTTCCGCCTTGAGGTAGCCGTAAGCGTACATGCCCGTGACTTCGATCGTCGCGCTCTTGATTCCAGCTTCCTCCCCGGGCAGCACGTCCATGACTTCGACACCGAACCCTCTGCGCTCGGCCCAGCGGACGTACATCCGCATCAGCATCTGCGCCCAGTCCTGAGATTCGGTGCCGCCTGCACCGGGATGGATCGTGAGGATGGCATCTTTGTCATCGTCGTCGCCGCTCATCAGGGCCTCTATCTCGGCTGCTTCGATCTCATCGCCGATCTTGCAGATAGAGGAAGCGATATCTTTCTGGACGTCCTGGTCGCCATCTTCCTCGCAGAGGTCAATCAGACCCTCGATGTCGTCGAGGTCCTTTGAGAACTTGTCCCACCTCTCAACCAGGCTTCGATGAGAGGAGGCCTCGCGCATCACGCCCTTGGCTCTCTGGGCATCCTGCCAAAACTCGGACTTGGACATCTCCAGTTCGAGCTCCCTCAGCCGCTTTAATCTCCCCTGGATGTCAAAGATGCTCACCTAACCTAAGCACCTTCTGCCGCAACCCCGCAAGTCCATCACGTTCCTCGTTCAACATGCTTATCACCCCTCTCGGTCAACTGCTTTCTTTCGTATCTATCCCCCTCAGAGTCCAGAAAAGCGCCCGCGCCCTTGCCTTAAGATCATCCAGTGATCCATAGTTGGGAACCACCACATCGGCGTAAGCCGCCTTCTTTGATCGCGGGAACTGGTGCTTCATGCGTGCCCGGATGTCGGATTCCTTGAACCTGCCTTCGCCGCCGAGCCTTCCAGCCGAACGATCTTCTTCCGAATCGACCACTATCAGGATGTCAAGCCATGGCTTGGCATCCCATTCGGGCAGGAGTGCCGCATCAATCACTATGACTTCTGCCGACGCCCGGAGTTCCTCTATCCTCGCCTTGATTCTGGAGATCAAGGGCTCTCTGGTTAAGGCATCTAGCCTGTGCACATTCTCAGGGCTCTCGAAGGCGATCCGGCCAAGCCTGGCCGTGTCTATTTCGCCTCGCTCGTCCCTTATGCCGTCGCCAAAGGCAGCAATCACTGCATCCTTTATGCCACAATCCTTGAGCATCGCCTTGCCCATCGTGTCCGCGTCAATCAACCTGGCGCCGAGCTCCTCGAAGACCCTGGCAACCGTTGATTTCCCGGCACCCATTATGCCCGCGATCCCCACCACAAGCAGTTTCTTAGTGGGCTTCATACCAGTTCCGTCCGCTCCTTATATCGACCTTCAGCGGAACTGCGAGACTATACGCATTAGTCATCTCGTTGTAAAGGATTCCCTCCATCTCGCGCTTTTCGCCTGGGGGACATTCGGCCAGGATCTCATCGTGCACCTGGATCACAATGCCTCCGGTGAGATGCATTTCCTTGACTCGTCTATGGACCCCGAGCATGGCTATTTTGATGATGTCGGCAGCGGAACCCTGAACGGGGGTGTTTATCGCGGCCCGCTCGGCTGCCGACCTCACCGCAGGCTCGCTGCTACCTATACTCGGAAGGAACCTCTTTCTGCCGAGAATGGTCTCGACATAGCCCTTGTCCCGCACCATGCGGACGATCTCATCAAGGTAGGCATAAAGGCGCGGATAGGTCCGCCGGTGCTCCTCGAGGAATCCGGTCGCATCCTCAAGACCAAGGCCCGCGGTCCTAGCAAGCGACTGGGCTCCCATTCCATAGATGATGCCGAAGTTGACGATCTTGGCTATGCCTCTCATTTGTTGAGTCACCCGGGAAGCATCCACCCTGAAGACGAAGGCCGCGGTCTTGGTGTGTATGTCTTCACCCTGCCTGAAGGCTTCGATCAATTTCTCGTCCCTCGACAGATGGGCCACAACACGTAGCTCGACCTGAGAGTAGTCGCCTGAGATCATGATCCAGTCATGACGAGTGGGGATAAAAGCTTTCCTTATCTCGGCACCCAGGTCTCCCCTTATCGGTATGTTCTGTAGATTGGGATCGCTCGAGCTCAAGCGCCCGGTCGCTGTGACCGTCTGGTTGAAGCTCGCATGAATCCTTCCCGTCTCAGGATCACGGAATCTCAGCAGCTGGTCAACATAGGTCGATTTGAGCTTGGCGATCTGTCTGTGTTCGAGGATCTTGCGCGGCAATTCATGCTCGGCGCCAAGCTCCATCAAGACCGAAAGATCGGTGGAGTAGCCGGTTTTGGTCTTCCTTCGAGGCCTGAGCCCGATCTCATCGAACAGGATCTGGGATATGTCGCGGGGCGAATTGAGATTGAACTGCCTTCCTGCCATAAGGAAGGATTCCTTCTCAAGCATGGAGAGCCTTGATTCAAGGTCGTGGCCGAGGCTTTCCAGATGATGTTGGTCGATTCTCACGCCACGGAGTTCGATATCGGCCAGCACTTCGGCCAGGGGAAGCTCAACATCCTTGAAGAGCCTCCAGAGGTCCTTGGCTCTCAGGTCCTCTTCCATTTGACCTCTGACCTTAAGTACTGTCCTCGCCCTTCGCGCGCATGTCCCGGCAGCCTCCTGGACCGTCACGAGGGCTCCTCGGCGCTTGCCTTTCTTGTCGTAGCCCTCGAGACTGCCGAGGTGGTCGAGGGCGATGTCTTCCACTTCGAGTCCGCCCTCGCCAGGATTCATGAGATATCTCGCCAGCAAGGTATCAAACTCAATGCCCTTGGGCTCAATGCCTAATCTTCGCATTGCCAATGTGATCTTCTTGGCGTCGTGAACAATCTTCGGTCTGTCGGCAGCTCCAACCAGCGGGCCCACGATCTCCGCAAAGGCTTCTTCCGTAAGATTCCCGGGTTCGCGATGCTTGAGGGGGAAGTAGTGATCATAGCCTTCCTCGCATGCCAGAGCCACGCCCAAAACCGGTGCAACAGCGGGCCGACCGTCCCCCAGGTTCACCTCGACCCCGATCGCCCCTTTGCAAGCGATGCCCCCCTCCCTCCGCCTATCGCCTGATCCCTGGTACAGCAATCCATCGTCCGCGAACAATCCGTCCCCTCCGTCCCCGGAGCTCTCGTGCCTACACTGCCCCTCCCAGACAACCGGCCTGACCAAAGATTCAGGCTCCTCACGTACAACCTGTCTCAGCAGACTTCGAAATCTCAAGACGGTGAAGAGATTTCTGATCTCGGCCTCATTGATTGCGCCCCGGCCCAGATCCTGTAGCTCGAGACCAAGGGGAACCTTGGTATGAATCCGCACAAGCTCCCTGCTGGAGAAAGCCTTGTCGCGGTTTTCTGTCAGGGCCTTTTTGGCTTTGGCCCCCGATATACGGTCCAGGTTTTCGTAAATCGACTCAAGCGAGCCGTACCCTGTTACCAGTTCCGTGGCCGTCTTCTCACCGATTCCAGGCACACCTGACACATTGTCTATGGCATCGCCCATGAGTGCGAAGAAGTCAGGCAAAAGCGCCGGAGTCATCCCGTACTTGGCAATCACGGCCTTCTCGTCGAAGACCTTGGTATCGCGGCCCAAGCCGCTCAACATTCTCACCCTGGTCCTTGCATCCACAAGCTGCAGCATGTCCTTGTCACCTGAGGCTATCAGAGTTTCGAGGCCGGCCATCGTGGCCATCGTTGCCAGGGTTCCTATGATGTCATCAGCCTCATAACCCTCGAGCTCGAGCACTTTCACACCAAGCGCACCACTGCTCTGCTTGATCCAGCCCATCTGGTTTGCCAGATCGTCAGGCATGCCCGGCCGGCCTGCCTTGTACTCCTTGAAGAGTCGATGGCGATATGTGGGCTTCTCCGTATCGAAGGCCACGGAGGCATAGGCCGGGGCGTATTCCCGCAGCAGCTTCAAGAGCGTGGTTACAAAACCATACGTCGCCGCAGTGCTCTGGCCAGTGGACGTTGTGAGGTTTGACTTGGCCAGAGCAAAATGCGACCTGTATGCGATCGCGGGCCCATCAACCAGAAGAAGGCTAGCCATCGTTGCCACTCCAAAAAATCAGGCACTTCCTGAGAAGGTGGCTCCTCTGAAAGTGCCTCTCGCTTCAGTTGCGCGAATCGCGCTCAATATCCTCGCTTCGACGCTCAGTCGAGAGTACCTGCTTGACTTTGTCCCTGAGCTCGCTGGGGTCAGAGGATTTGACAACGAAGGCGTCTGCGCCCCAGCACCGAAAGTCGAATCTAAATGCCTCGTAGCCGGTGTTTATCACTATCTTGGGACAACCGCACTCGCTCAACAATCTCGAGATGGTCTCGGATGCATCCATGTCGGGGAGCACGAGATCGAGTACCACTACCGAGGGACAAAAGGACTTGGCTAACTCGATGGCTTCTCTACCACAACACGCCTCTCTAACCTCGTGGCCATCCTCGGTAAGGAAACGCCTGTAGAACTCCATGTGGGTAGGCTCATCTTCAACTAGGAGGAGTCTAGCCAAACCTCGTCACCCCCTCCTTTTCTGGTATCCGAGTACACCTTAATCGGAGGGTGAAACCTTGTCAAGGGAAATCGTACAATGCCTCATTGAGGAGGTGCTGACCGGTGACGTCAGAGATTCACAGGCAGGCCGCTTCCAGCTCATAGCTTGCGAAGTGCTTCTCGAGGCGTGCCCGGATGAATTCACCCGGCCGGGCGGTGCAGCCCTTCAACCGAATCACGCGATCAACCTCTCCCATGTCATACTGGGATCTGCCTCTGGCGGTGCCCTCTCCGGAGGTTTCAACCAGGATCTCCAGCGTGCGGCCCAGGAGAGCCCTGGTTTTCGAGCGCGCGATATCAGCCTGGAGGCTCACGACCTCGATCAGTCTTTGCTCAGCTACATCCTGGGGAATCTTCCCTGCCAGAGCCGCAGCAGGTGTGCCGGGCTGGGGCGAGAACCTGAAGGCTCCGACCATGTCGAACTCGATCTCACTCAGAAAACCCAGAAGGGCCTGGAACTCGCTTTCGGTCTCGCCGGGGAACCCGACGATCACACTTGTGCGGAGCGCAATATCGTGGACATGTTTCCTCAGGTTCCGAACCACGTGCATGAGACTCTCCGGGCTTCCTCTTCTTCCCATCCTTGAGAGCATTCGCGGCGAGGCGTGCTGAATGGGCATGTCAATGTAATGGCATATGTTGGCGTGGTCGCGTATCACCGCCGCAACGTCGTCCTCAAGATTCTCCGGGCTGGCGTAAGCAAGTCTCAGCCAGTGCACTTCTGTCTCTTGGGCAACCGCGGCCATGAGATCGCCAAGCCTGCCCTTACCCCGGTCGCGGCCGTATGAAGCCGTGTCCTGACCGGCGAGCACGATTTCCTTAGCGCCCTGGGCCACAAGCGCGTTCGTCTCTTCGATCACATCCTCAATCTCGCGGCTCCTCAGGGGGCCTCTCATGTGCGGGATAGCGCAGTAAGTGCAGGCATTATTACAGCCGTCACATATCAGCACGGCTCGCGTCCACGGATTGGACGAGGCAGCGCACCTGGGGATTCCGCCGGCCCCGACTGCTCTCCCTTCAAAGCGTTCTCGCCGCAAGACCCTTGCTGTGGCCTTTCCGCTGTCAAGGTCACGGAGAACAGAAGGCACGAGATCGAGGCAGGTGTTCGCCACAAACACATCTACGTCAGGCAGCTCTCTCTCGATCTCATCGCCGTATTTCTCAGGAAGACAGCCCGCCACCATGACGCCCTTTATCACACCCTGCTTCTTGAGATCAGCATATGTGAGTATGTCATCGATGGATTCCTGCTTGGCATCGTCTATGAATCCGCAGGTGAAGGTGACGACAAAATCGGCGACCGAAGGCCGTTCGACTATCTCAAGGCCAGCCGCCCGAGCTGCCCAGACAACCTTCTCCAGATCGACATTGGCCTTAGGACAGCCGACAGGACTGAAGTAGACTCTGATCCGCCCCATCCCCACCATCAGCGTTTGCCGGAGAGGTTCTCGAGATAGGACTCGTCAACCAGGACCTGCCTGGCTTTGCTTCCCTCAAACGGCCCGACGATACCGGCCGCCTCCAGGATATCAACCAGCCTGGCAGCGCGCGAATACCCGATCCTGAGCCTTCGCTGGAGGAGGGAGACCGACCCTTGCTTGTGGGTTATCACTATCCGGGCAGCGTCCTCAAACAACTCATCTTTCAAATCAGTGCTGATATCATGACGCTCATCCGATTCCAGCGAGAAGGCCGGGGCAGCGAGGTGCGACTGCTTCCGCAGGAATTCTACAAGCTTCTGGGTCTCGTCCGATGAGACATATGCCCCGTGCAGTCGTATGGGGTCGGCACTCGCCGGCGGCATCATAAGCATGTCACCCTTGCCGAGCAGACGCTCCGCCCCATTGGCATCGATAATGGTCCGCGAGTCAGTCTTGGATGCGACCTTGAACGCCATCCTGCATGGGAAATTCGCCTTGATCACACCCGTTATCACGTCGACCGACGGTCGCTGGGTCGCGACCACAAGATGTATGCCCACGGCCCTTGCCATCTGGGCCAGTTTGCACACGGCGGTTTCCATCTCCTGAGGAAGCATGAGCATGAGGTCGGCAAGCTCATCAATGATGACGACGATGTAGGGCAGACCCTCATCATATGATTGGATATTCCTTACACCTCGGCTTGCGAGAAGCTGGTACCTCAAGTCCATCTCTTCGACGACCCAGCCCAGAGCTCTCACGGCCTTCTTGGGCTCGGTCACAACCTCGGAGACAAGATGCGGTATCCCTTCGTACAGATTGAGTTCAAGCCTCTTGGGATCTATGAGCAAAAGTTGGACCTGCTGGGGCGAGTTCTTGAAGACAAGGCTCGTTATGATCGAGTTGATGCACACGCTCTTGCCAGAGCCGGTCGCGCCAGCAATAAGAAGATGCGGCATTCCCTCAAGGTCAACCGTATATGGGTTACCTGACACATCTTTGCCGAGAGCAAGCTCGAGTCGCGACTCGGAAGATGCAAACCGCTTCGAGGCCAGGATCTCCTTTATCTTGACAGCGCTCGGATTCCTGTTGGGAATCTCTATGCCTATTGTGCCCTTGCCTGGAATCGGCGCGACAATCCTTATGCTGCGGGCCTTGAGGGCAAGCGCAAGGTCATCGGCGAGGTTCACCACCTGGTGCACCTTAGTCGAGCTTCCCGGCTCAAGCTCAAAGCTGGTGATCACAGGGCCCGGATGGATTTCCACCACCTTTGCCGTGACATCGAACTTCCCCAGTTTATCCTCAAGCGAGTGCGCCAGCTCCATGAGCTCTTCGTCCGCGATCGCTGCCTGGGATGGAGAATCCTCAAAAAGCGAAAGCGGAGGTGGGACATATTCGGCACCAGCCTCGGTCGTTGCCAGCATGGCATTGTTCGGAACCAACGGCAGAGTTCCCTGCTCAACCGGCCCCTGGGCCTTAACGGGCCTCGGCCGCGGAGGCATCACCACGATATCGGGCCTCCCACGCTCCTCTACCTTCTCGGGCTCTCCGTCCCGAGCATATTCCTCGTCCGTTTTCCTGTATTCCCTCTCCTCTTCGTCCCGCTCGTCGCCGTCTGTGACCCGATTCCCGCTCTTGGCAACTTTGGGTCTACGTTTCTTCTCTTCCTCAGCAGCAGGCGGGAAAAAGAAACCCGGGATTGCCTTCACGATTGCCTTGAAACCCCTGTCGATCTTGGCTGCCCACTTCCTTGGGCTTATGCCGGTGGTGAGTATAAAGAAAACTGTGACGCCGGTCACCATCACTATCAGACTTCCCCACGATCCGAGAAGGCTGCCGATCGCCAAAGAGAAATGGTGACCTATCTTGCCGCCCATGTTGTTTCGTGCGTTCGCCCCGATCCCTTCGGCCAGATGGGAGAATGTGGAAAGCGCGAGAAAAGCCAGCAGAATCCAGCTCGAAAAAATCGTCACCCGCCTGTAAGGGCCGCCGACTACCAGCTTCCAGCCCCAATAGATACCAACCACAGGAATCAGCCAGGCCATGATGCCGAAGAAAGAACGCGCTCCGCCCTGAAGATGCTGATTGAATCGCCCTATTGGCTCAGGAGAGCCCTTCAGACTTATGACAAGGAGGGCACACAAGGCTATCAGGACTATGCCTGATATGCACAACCACTTCTCCCTGCGCTGTCTCGCCATTGCCAGGTCACCTCTTCTTTGCTCTTGCTATCGCCGTCTTAAGCCGGGCCGTAACCTCCCCTGGAGAGGGACACTGACGCAGGGCTGAAATTATCGCTATCCCGTCGGCACCTTGCCCCAATGGGACATGCAAATTCATTTCATTTATCCCACCAATCGCAACGATTGGCAAGCTAATTCCTCCACGGATTGCCGCTATCAGGTTTGGTGGGATCGGTTCTGAGGAGGGTTTTGTGGGCGAGCGGAAAGCGGGACCAATCCCGACATAATCGGCCCCATCGGCTTCAGCCTGCCTGGCAACTTCGATGGTCCGGGCGGAGGCCCCAACCAGTAGCGAGGAGCCGGCCAAACGCCTGGCCTCCCTGACCGGCAAGTCCTCTTCGCCAAGATGCACGCCGGCGGCGCCTGAGGCCATCGCGATGTCAAGCCTGTCATTGACAATCACAGGAATCCTATATCCCCTTGCGACGCTCAAGACCCTTGCCGTGAAATCGAGGATGCTGCGGGCACCCTCGTCCTTGCAGCGTACCTGAAGACAGGTTGCTCCGTTCTCGGCGACCTGCCTGGTGAAGACCTCTATAGGGAGACTGCGTTCGATGTCAGAATCAACAATGACGTAAAGTGATACGTCAATCCTTTGCAAGTCGCCGCTCCATCCGGATCATGCAGGTCTTTTCGAGTTCGTATACTCGGAACCTGCTCCTCTTCAGCATACGCGGCAGCCGCACGTCAACCAACTTGGTGACCTCTTCGAGAACCCGAAGACTCTCTTCCGCCCGCCTGAAGTTCGAGACCAGAAGCTCCCCCAGGTTCCGCCGCGTGGCCTCGCTGCGAGACATCGAATCTCTGCCGGGATCTGTCCTGGTGTCTCTTGCCTTGAGACCCTTCATGTGTTGCTTTAAGAGGCTATCACAATACCTTGCGATTCTGTGCCTTTCATCCTTAAGACTCGTTGCCAGACCCTTGTCTTCGAGCGAAAACCGCACGATGTCCTCGACCACCCTCAGGGCCTCTCGCGTCCGGTTGGAGTTGGCATCCACAATACGCAGTATGCTTCGATCAGCCATAAAGCCTGCCTTGGAATGATTGCCTACAACCGGGAGGGGAATCCTTGCCGTGGATCTCTTGCCTATCCTTTTCTTGCGCGCTTCTGCCTGTCAATCCTGCCTTCCTTCACGATCGGCAGTATTCTGAGGCTGTCCACCTTACCGCAGACATCGAGGTCCTTCTCAAAGCCAAGGTTTCGAAGGTATCTGCCGTGCTCGCACTCCCTCAGAAGGGCATCTATGGACTGCTCATTCATTCTGTAGAGCAGGCGCGCTGCACTCGCTCCGTCGCTCAGGTCAAAGCCGTTTTCCTTCGCCAAAAGGTCCGTGAGCATGCCGGCGCACACCGCATCTTCCATGGCGAAACGCCCCTGCTTGCCAGCACAGACGATCGTCAGCATATCTCCCCCCACTTTTCCGACATAGTCGACCACGGAGGCCATGTTGACGAACGACGCAATCAAGATCTCCTTGGCTGCCTGACTTTTCCATATCGCCCGCGTCCCGTTGGTGGTGGCCATGATGATGGTCTTGCCTTTGACCACTTCGGGAGCGTATTCAAGAGGTGAATTGCCGAGGTTGAAACCGTCTATCCTTTTACCTTCCTTCTCACCGCCCAAGAGCGTCACCTTCTTATCGAGCGAAGCCGTGAGATTGGTCGCCGCCTCGACGCTTTCGACCGGGATTATTCTCTCGCACCCGTTTGCGAGCGCGTAGGCGATCGTCGTACAAACCCTCAGGACGTCGATGATTGCAACTGTCCTGCCCTTGACGGCAGACTCATCAATCTCGTTGGTTGTAAAAAGGGTCTCGATTCTCATCTCAGGTCCTGACTCCCGAGAGGCTCTTGCGCAGAGCTTCGCCGTTGGAATTCGCCGGCAGGAGCTCCGAAACAAGGTCGGTGTCGAACTTACCCGAACGGAAGGCCTCACTGGATATCGCCTTGCGATGGAAGCCTATCGTGGTCTTGACACCCTCGACTATGAACTCATCAAGCGCGCGCGCCAGCCTCGCGATGGCCTCATCGCGATTATGGGCGTGGGCAACAAGCTTCGCAATCAGCGAGTCGTAATATGCCGGAATCACATACTGAGCATACGCGTGGGTGTCCACCCTTATCCCAGGTCCACCGGGCATGTTGAACACTTCGATCTTCCCAGGCGACGGCGCAAATCCATTCTCAGCATCCTCGGCATTTATCCTGCATTCGATGGCGTGGCCATTGAACGTGACTTCATCCTGCGCAAGCCGGAGCGGTTCCCCTGCGGCTATCCTTATCTGCTCCTTTACTATGTCTATGCCCGTCACCATCTCGGTGACCGGGTGCTCAACCTGTACCCGCGTATTCATTTCAATGAAATAGAAACGGCCCTCTGCATCCATCAGAAACTCGACCGTCCCCGCATTCTCGTAGGCAATCGAAAGCGCCCCTCTGATCGCCGCATCCCCAAGCTTCCGCCGTAGGTCCTCGTTGACCGCCGTCGATGGGGTCTCCTCTATCAGCTTCTGGTGCTTTCTCTGAATAGAACAATCTCGCTCACCTAAGTAAATACCATTGCCTTTGGAATCGCACAGGATCTGGATCTCGATGTGCCTGGGCCGGTCAATGAACTTCTCGACATAGACCTCGCGGTTTCCGAAGCTCACCTCGGCCTCACTGGCAGCGCTGACGAAGGCGCTCTTGAGCTCCTCATCGCTTTTCGCAAGGCGCATCCCTTTGCCGCCCCCGCCGCCCGAAGCTTTGACAAGCACGGGGTAACCGATCTCCTGCGCTACCGCAGTCGCATCTTCGATTTCGCTGATGGCCCCGAGACTCCCGGGAACCACAGGCACATTTGCCTTAAGCATCGCCGCCCTGGCCGATGCCTTGTCCCCCATCTTGCAGATCACGGGTGCGCCAGGTCCGATGAACTTCAGGCCGCATGATTCGCAGGCCTCGGCAAAATCGGCGTTTTCGGAAAGGAAGCCGTATCCGGGATGTATCGCCTCGGCACCGGTGACCTCCGCCGCGCTTATGATTCTCGGAACATTGAGGTAGCTTTCTGCGGCGCGGGCCGGGCCGATGCACACGATCTCATCGGCGAACCGGACGTGGAGGGAATCGCGGTCGGCCTCGGAGTAGACTGCCACCGTGCGTATGCCGAGTTCCTTGCAAGCTCTTATGACCCGCAGCGCAATCTCTCCGCGGTTGGCTATCAGGATCTTCTTGAACATGCTTATCCCATCTCAAACGGAGCCCAGGAAGCCTCGGAACTTGTCTCTATCCCCTTGGCCTTGATCTGCAAGGCCGTTGGGCTTGAAGCGAAGTGTAATGCCTCGTCAAGAGTTATCACGCCCTTATTATACCACGACAAGAGCGACTGATCAAATGATTGCATGCCGTACTCGGTAGTGCTCTCCTCGATCACGTTCTTGATCAGGTTGGTCCTGCCTGGATCCGCGAGATACTCCTTTACCGTTCCGGTCGCAATCATGACCTCAACAGCAGGCACCCTGCCCTTTTTGTCTGCCCTGGGAACCAGGCGCAAGGATACGATGGCCTGCATGCACGTAGCCATGAGGAACCTTATCTCCTGATGCTGATGAGGCGGAAAGAACGATATGATGCGGTTAACCGCCTGGGCTGCATCAACCGTGTGAAGAGTACTCAAGACCAGATGGCCCGTGTTGGCTGCGGTCAATGCTATGGACATCGTGAGCTGATCTCTGATCTCACCAATCAAGATGACGTCCGGATCCTGCCTCAAGATATGCCTCAAGGCCGCGGCGAAGGAATCGGTATCGCTGCCCACTTCCCGCTGGCTTATGAGGCTCTTGCTGTCCCTGTGCAGGAATTCGATCGGATCCTCAATGGTTATCACGTTCTTTCTGAGGTTGTCGTTTATCACACGCACCATGGCCGCCAGGGATGTGGACTTGCCTGATCCCACTGTCCCGGTCACAAGCACAAGCCCGCGGGGCTTCAATGCAAGATCCTCAATGATCGGTGGGAGATTCAATTCGCTCACTCGAGGGGGATCGAAAGGAATAAGGCGAAATGCCATTGCGGTCGAGCCGCGTTGCCTGTAGAAATTCGCCCTGAACCTCGCAAGCCCCGGAACGCCAAACGCGAAATCCACCTCGTTGGTCTCGGTGAATTCCTGCTTCTGGTTGGGGGTGAGTATCTCCTCGACGGCAGTGGCCATATCCTCAAGGGTGGGCTGCGGCACATCAAGCGGAACCAGCTCCCCATCTACCCTCACCGTTGGAGGGGTTCCGAGCTTCAGATGCAGGTCGGACGCTTTTCTCTTTACAACTTCTTCAAGCATCGGTTTTATAAGCACGGTGAATCGGCCTCCTATGAAGGCGAAACCAGAAACAGCGGCTGCCCGTACTCGACCGGCTGGGCATTCTCCGCCAATACTTTAACCAATTTTCCAGCGACGTTGCACTCGATTTCGTTCATCAGCTTCATGGCTTCGATGATGCAGACCACCTGCCCAGGTGCAAGCATCTCCCCCACATCCACATAAGCCTTGGCACCGGGGCTGGGCGCCATGTAAAAAGTGCCAACCATCGGCGACTTTATTTCGACCATCTTTTCCTCAGCTGTTGGCTTCTCGTCGGCGGCAGGCTTGGCTACTTCAACCACGATTGCCCCGTTGGGGTTCTTGGTTTCGACTCTCGCCCTGGACTTGGTTATCCTTACCTTAGTCCACCACCTTGTGACCTCAAGCTCTTCTATGTCACTTGATTCGACAATCTGGATAAGGCTCTTGAGAAAAGAAAGTTTCATAGCTACACCCTCGAGACGTAGGCTTTGGTTCGAGTATCCACCCTCACAGCGTCACCTATCCCTATGAAGAAGGGGACCTGGATCACAAGTCCCGTCTCGAGTTTTGCAGGCTTGCCGCCGCCCGAGACTGTGTCCCCCTTTACTCCAGGTGCGGTCTCAACCACCTTGAGGTCAACAAAGGTCGGCAGTTCCACGGCCATAGGTTCGTGGTCGTGCATGAGAACAGTGACAACGTCCGATTCCTTCATCAAGAGCGCAGCCTCCTCGAGTATCTGTCCTGACATCATCATCTGATCGTAGGTTTCACGGTTCATGAAATGATAGTCGTCACCGCTCTTGTAAAGGAACTGCATCTCGGCCCTATCGATGTGCACGTCCTTGACTTTCTCGCCAGCGTTGAATGTTCTTTCTATGACCCTGCCGGTCACGACGTTCTTGAGTTTGATCCTTACAAAGGCGCCGCCCTTGCCCGGTTTCACATGCTGGAAGTCGACGACGAAATAAAGCGTCCCGTCGATCTCTAAAACCAGCCCCGTCCTCAGATCATTGGTTGTTGTCACGCAGAGTCACCTATCTCGATCATTTGTTTCGTGGCAGATGACAACACCCGGCATCCCCCATCCTCGATGACCACCAAATCCTCGATTCTTACACCACCCCATCCCGGAATATAGATGCCAGGCTCCACGGTGGCAACCATCCCCTTCGCAAGGGGGTGGTCGTTTTTCTGGGAAAGCCGCGGCTCTTCATGAACCTCGAGGCCCACGCCGTGGCCCAGGGAATGGCCAAACTTATTCCCATAACCCTTGGCTTCGATATGCTGCCGGGCAAGGCCGTCGGCCTCACTGCCTTTGATGCCCGCCTTGATGCCTGCCAAGGCCTTGAGATTGGCATCAAGCACGGTCTGGTAAACCTCCCGCTGCTTCGCCGATGCCTTCCCCATGACAACTGTTCGCGTAAGATCGGAGCAGTAACCGTCTACGGACGCCCCGAAGTCCATTTTCACCAAATCGCCCTTATTAATGACCCTCTCTGTGGGTGACGCATGGGGTAAGGACGACCGCTCGCCAGAGGCTACTATGGTTTTAAACGGCGGCACGTCCGTTGATCTTCTCCTCAGAAGGAAGTCGATTCTTGCAGCCAGCTCGACCTCGGTCATGCCGGGCCTTATTTCCTTCACTATCTCCGCAAACACCACATCAGCGGCCAGGGCAGCCTTCAGGATGCTGCCGATTTCGCCCTCGTCCTTGATTTTCCTCAGGCCTTCAACCATGCCTTCGGTGGCCACCAGCTCCCCCCGGACGGCACCGGCAAGCTTCTCAAAGGCAGCATAGGTCAGAGATTCGGCCTCAAAACCGATTCGACCCTCGACCTGGGAAAGCATGTCACAGACAGCAGCCAATACATCGCGCTTGTCAATAACCACCTTGACGCCTGGATAGGCTTCATGCGCAGCCTGTTCCTCATACCGGAAATCGGTGACAAGGCTAGCCTCACCCGGACCCACCAGAAGCCCTGCGGTCGATCCGGAAAAGCCTGAGAGATACCTTATGTTGAAGATATTGGAGACAAAGAGGTTCTTGAGGTTCTTGCGCCCCATCTCCTCGTGGATTCTGCCCAGCCTCGTCAAGTACCACCCCCTGGTCAGTTTAACGAAGAGCCAATGTAACAGACCAAAATGGTCATGTCAACACATATCCCCTTGGCTCTGGCGGCGGCAGGAAAAGGTCACGCTCTCATAATTTTTGATGCGCCCAGCGCACCATGTCAAGGATGAACTTGGCAGCGTGGGGGAACGCCCGGCAGACCTAACGCTTGTCCTCGAGCTCCTTCAGGTCGGCCTTAAGGTTGTCGATCTCAGCCTTGATCGACTGGATACGGGCGTCAATATCCTGTGGCTTCTGGGAATACGACCTGGCCTGTTGGCGCATGTATTCCGACAGGAAACGGGCGACCCTGACCTGATCAGTCAGATGCTTGGGGCCCCTCATGTAGGTTATAGGTACGACATCTCCGGGTTTTGTCGCGCCAACAGTCTCAAGGAGGGATGAAACCGACTGAATCTTCTTGGACGCAAATGCCGTGATCACGTCCCCTGTCACGATACCTATGGACTCGGCAGGGCTCGTAGGCATAACCTCCGTGACCACTACGCCTTTAAGGGTCGGCTCAGTCAGACGGCTCTTCATGTCATCCGACATCTCCATGACCCGGACGCCAAGAAAACCACGCTTCTTGCCCCCCGTAGCGACTATTTCTTTGGCGATGGCAAGGGCTCTGTCAGCAGGTATTGCCACACTCATGTTCGATGGGACCGGCTCTGGGCCGCGCGCGGAATACGCCCAAGGATTGAGCGAGATCCTCCCGACCACAATGCCAACCACTTCTCCCCTTGTGTTGACGACCGGGGCACCCATATCCCCAGGGTTAATGGGCACGGCAAGTCTAAGCATGTCCTGCCCCATATCATCCTTAACCGGCGAGGTAAGCCCGCTCAGCACACCCATCGAGACCGAGGGGAGACTGCCGAAGGCATTGCCGACGACGAATATCCAGGAACCTGGAAGCAATGCCCGGCCGCGGCTAAAGGGCGTAGATCTCAGATCAGCGCCTTCCGCCCTCACGACCGCAAGGTCCGAAGCGGGATCCATCCCCACGACTTCGCCCTTGTACTTGAGGCCATGGCGCGTGATAACCTCAACCTCCTTGGCATATCCCACCACGCTGGCCGTAGTGAGAATAAGGGAGCCCCTATCGAAGACGACGCCACTGCCGACGCTCCTCGAGGCCGGCCCCGATCCGGGACGATCAGCCAAAGCTCCAATGGAGACGATTGATTCGCTCACGCGGTCAACCAGCTCAGTGATTTCCTTCTCAAGAGCCTGGATACCCTGCGCATGACTGCATGGCGAGACCAGGCCGATGAGACCGACCATGCAAACTACAACACACACCGCTCTCATCTCGCACCTCGCCTCAGAATATGGGTTCGCTCGCTGGAACCGGTGTCACTACCGGCTCAAAGATGTAGTTGTCCGGCTGAAGATCCCTGGACGGGGTAAGATCCCGTGTGGGAAAGCGCGTATAAACAGTGTCAGGACTATCCTTGCGCGTAATTGTGACAAACTGGCCCTCGTAGGGTATGTCTCTTATGATGTAATCCTGCCTGACAGGCGCCTGGCCTGCGCCACCCTCCATTGCGACCATCGATCTTGTGCCTTCCGGCCTCGCTGCCTCCGGTCCGGTCGCCGTTCGCTCAGTTAAGGTTGCCTCGGGCCCAAAGGCATTATGCAGGATGTACAGACCGCCGAAAAGAGCCACGCCAAACGCTATGCACGAGGTTGCGAGGATCCTGCGGTTTCGACGGACGAAACCTGCCACCAGTGTCAACCAGAGGGCTTGCCTGGAAGCCTCCCAGGCATCGATTCTCTGCCAGAGGCTTTCGTGGAAATCAGCGCTTGGTTCGATAGTACCGACCGCATGCATCGCCCTCAGGGTGCCTTCGACTTCCGCCCTCTCTTTGCGGCAGACAGGGCAACACCCGAGGTGCTCCTCGACCGACGAGGTCGCTCCCCTGTCGAGCGAACCTTCACAAAAGGCCCAGAGGAGCTCCTGTGCGTGCTTACAATCCATCTTCATCTCCCGTCCTTCCGGGTCTTGTGTTTTGAGATCTCTTCTGCTGGGATTCTGACCCCCGGGATCTCTCTTCTTGACGCCTTCCTTCGTAGGATCTTTCTCTTAGAATGGGGGTAAGGATCTCTTTCACCCTTAACCTTCCCCGATTTATCCTTGATTTAACCGTACCCTCCGGAAGATTCAGGATGCCTCCTATCTCCTCATAAGTTAAGTCCTGAATATCCCTGAGAACAAGCGCGACCCTGAACTTGGACGGAACCATGGCAATCGCCTTCCTCACGTGGTAAGTGGTTTCCTTTCGCTCAAGATCGGTGTCAGGTCTGCTTCGCTCATCGGCGATATCAACCCTAATCTTGCCTTCTTCCTCACGCTCCGCCATCTCCTCCAGTGAGTACGGCTTGAACTTCCTGCGGCGCAACTCGTTCCTGCAGAGGTTTATCGCGATCGTGTAAAGCCACGTAGAGAATTTGGCCATCTCCGTATATCGCGGCGCGCTCTTATATGCCCGCAAGAAAGTCTCCTGCGAGATATCTTCAGCAAGATCTCTGTCTCCCGTTATCTGATATGCTAGATTTATCATCCTTCTGGTATATCTCCTCACGATCTCGTCGAAGGCGGCCCTGTCACCCTGCCCCACCCGCAACATTAGTTGCTCGTCGCTCTCGCCACTTCGCCCCGGCAGGCAGTCCCCCTCATTGCGGGTCATTCTCTACTCCCGCTACCTATTCTAACGTTGTGTGATGGATAAAGTTCCCCGCTGGCTGCCCCTCGCACGTTGGCAGTCGGCATGGCCGCCCCAGGTATGCTTGCTCTCGGGGTGCCGACCCTTGGGGTGCCGGCTCTCGAGGCTCTCCGGAAGGCCCTTTGAGGACAAGGCCAATCTCCTCATATTCCACGGTAACAGCGATCTCCTGCGGGTGGACTACGCCCGTCACTATCCTCGGAAGGGGACCGCCTCCGTTCCATGCATAGACAAGGCCGTCAAAGGATGCCCTGCCGGCTCTATCCTTGATGGCCCACTTCTCAACCGACCGGTATTCGCGGTTCACTGTAAACTCAAGGTCAAGCCCGGAGCAGGTAGTCGATCTGGCAAGTTCGCACCCGTTTGATCGAAGCCAGAACACCAAGAGATCCCCACCGCCGAAGAGCGAGAGCAAGAGAGCGCGAAGTGCCGTCTGCATGGTATCACTCTTGGCAAGGTTCACGATGCCCATGCCGGCATACACCAGAGTCTCATTGTCATCGCTAACAATCGAGATTTTGCCCAAGCCTGGAAAGAGGCCTGACGAAATCTCCGCGTCAATCTCGAGGAGGGCATGGCCCGAGAGTCTCAGCCCAAACGGCACGTCAATTCTTTCATCGTGGTATTCGACCCTCACCGTGCCTCTGCCTTCGATCGTTTCAAGCGCGTTGACACGCTTAGCGATCGCCTCAAGCATTCGCTGCTCGGATTGAGCCTTCCTGAGATGGGAGACTTGACTGCAACCTGTCGTCTGGACGAGCCAAGAGCAAAGCCCCAAAACGAGCCCCACGCCAACCAGTATGTTCTTGATTCCGCGCCAGGTCACCATCCTACCTCACTGAGATACAGACCTAAGCCACAGAAGCATATTTTCAACCCGCGCCCATTGCAAACAAAAACCGCCAAATCGAAATCCATTGACACCGACCCCGTGCCGACAATAGAATAAGGTGGAAGCCGGGCCGCAAGACCGAGGTGAGCATGATGATGAAACGAGCCTTCTGGAAAGCAGCCCTCTGGATGATCCTGCTTTGCGCCTTTGGTTTGTTCTTTGCAGGATGCTACACGGTGCTTGTCCATCCCCAGGTGGAAACCACCGGCGAGGACAATTCCCCGCGCATGTGCTCTGACTGCCACTCAAGCAGCGACTACTACTATTGGCATTTCCCATATCAGTACAACTGGTACTCGCGCAATCCCTACTGGAATCATTACTATCAGGACCCATGGTGGTATGATAACTACTGGTACTGGGATGAAGATCATGGCGGCAGTGAACCCTCGAAGGCTCCGCAACGGCATCTCTGGCAGCCGAGGGTGCCGCCGGGATCGGAACCTACCTTAGCTCCTGGCACCAGCGGCAACGCGACGGACGACGGCAAATCCTCCGGCCAGGGTTCCGGCCAGTCAGACACTCAGAACAAGCAACAGACGGAGAAGCATCTCTGGCAACCTCGAGTTCCTCCAAAGGACACCGACGCTAAGAAACCTGACACGACTGACAAGTCGGACAAATCATCCGACGAGAAGGTGGAGGAACAGAAATGACCAAGGTCGCGCTCGTATGCACCATGATCTTTTTCTTGATGGTTCCCTGGCTGTGGGCGACAACGGGGCAGGCGCCCCACCCGCCGACAAATCTAGAGATCCCATTCCTTGATAGGGATGCAATGGGAGCAAGATGGACGGCAATGGGCGGCGCATCGATGGCGGCAGTAGATGATGGTTCTGCGATCGTCAATAACCCGGCGGGTCTTGCCAAGATCAGGAGGATCGAGGTTCTGGGCACGATCCAGAAGCAGTCGCTTGATGTGGATGCCACCTGGTTCGGAACCAAGACATCGAGATCCCTTTCATCGACGACCATGCGGGACCTCGCATTCAGTTTCCCATTTCCTACCTATCGCGGGAGCATCGTGATTGCTGGCTCAGTCTTCAGACGCAACATCCTCGATGGGTACACCTTGAGACGCGGAACGAACCCTGATGGCGGCGTTCCCTATCGCGACAGCGAGGAGCGCAGCGGCCTCCTAACCGGTTGGAGCGGCGGTGTGGCGCTGCAGGTTTCGCCCGAGGCCTTCGTGGGATTCGAAGCGCATGGTTTCAGCGGTAAGTTCAATGAGACCGACAAGTGGGATCCGTGGGGTTCGTGTGCGGATGTGGTGTTCTCATCGAGCACCGACCTTGGCGGGTACGGGGCGAGCATAGGAATGCAGTATGAGCCGTCGCCGCTTCTGGGGATAGGCGCGGTCATCAAGACGCCGCAGCGCATAACCCTGAAAGGCGATCTTGAGCTGCCGGACTGGGATGACGGAAAGCAAGATTGCGTCCAGCGCCTCTACAGCGTTGATGACACAGCGACACTCCCTTATTCCATGGGCTTCGGCCTGGCGGTCATGCCGAGCAATTTTCTGGTCACGTTCGATCTTGTCTATACCGACTGGCAGGAGCTCAGATATCCCGGCCCGACGCGGGACTTCGACCCTCAGGAGAATGCTAACACGGGGGACTACATCTACAAGGCTACGACCGATCTTCGTGCGGGAGTCGAGTATGCTTTGAGCGCTTATCCGGTGAGATTCCGGGCAGGCTATGCTCGAGTTCCGCTTGAGCTCAACTGGTTCGAAGTCACGAAGGACAGGACCTCCATTTCTTTGGGAGCGGGCACGGTGGTGGAATCAGCCCTTACCTTTGATTTTGCCTGGCAACGAACGTCCTTCGAACGGGAAGCGCCTGCTGACAAGTATAGCGAGACGCGAACAAACGATAGACTGATTCTCACACTTGCCTACCGCTTCTAGAGTGTACCGTCTATCGTGCACCTAGTGGCCAGCGTGCGCCCGTAGCTCAATTGGATAGAGCGTTGGCCTCCGGAGCCAAAGGTTGTGGGTTCGACTCCCACCGGGCGTACCAGTCAATCCGCCAGACCCATCTTCTTGAGCAACGCGGTGAAGCGAGGATCTGAACGAAGGCCAACCCACTGCGGGTCTACCCCAACCTCAGTGAGTTCGCTAACCCGTTGATGATAAGCTCTCTCAAGCCACTCAAGTGCCTTGTCAGTATCTCTAAGTCCGTGGTGCACAAGCGCCACGTCTAGTGACACGCAATACCCCTGGCTGTCAAGCTCGAGCAACTCGTCAAGCAAAGACACGGCCTCTCTCTTCTTCCCCGTCAGTGCACAAAAGTACCCGAGGTACGATATGTACATAGGAATACGTCCAACAATATCTATCCCTCTTTGACACTCTGCTATCGCCTGATCGAGTCGCCCCTGCATCTCATATACACAGGCAAGATTCGAATGCACCCACGGGAACCCCGGGTCAAGATCTATCATCTTCTTGAATTGGTCAATTGCCTCGTCATATCGCTTCATCCAGCTAAGCACAATGCCTACATTCAAGCTGATCACGAGGGAAAGAGGATCAAGTTCCTGGGCTCGTCTGATCTCAGCGAGACACTCATCAAACCTGCCGAGCTGGCGTAACAGATTGCTGTACCAATGACGGGCCGTTGGGTTGGCGGGGTCGAGTTCGATTGCTCGCCTGAACTCACGCTCCGCACCTACCCAATCCCATTCAAAGTCGCCCTTAACCAACCCTATGACTGCCCGGGCTTCTGCAAGGGTGGCATCAAGCTCCAATGCCCTATTTGCCGCGGCTTTCGCTTTCGGCGTAATCTCCTTTGGCGGCAGCGAAGCCCAACTTGCGAGCACGGCATACGCCGAAGCCAGCCCCGCACATGCCAGAGCATAAGTTGGGTCTTTCTCGATCGCTTGGTGAAAATACTGGATCGCCCTTTGCAGATCAGCCGCCGTCCGCTTGTTCCAATAGAATCGGCCCTTGAGATAGGCCTCGTGCGCCTCGGGACTGACAGGGCGTCTGTGCTTCTGTTCTGGCGCGAGATTAATCTCCAGGGCTTCAACGATGGCGTGGGACACCTTCTCCTGGATATCGAAGACATCATCCAGCGTGCCCGAGTACTTCTCGGCCCACATGTGCGCGTCGCTGCGTGCATCTATCAACTGCGCTGTGATGCGCAGGCTGTTGCCTGCCTTTCTTACGCTGCCCTCCAGCACATACCGCACGCCTAGCTCTCTGGCAATCTCTGGGATTCTCTTATTCGTCCCTTTGAATGTCATCGCAGAGCTCCGCGAGATCACGCGCAATGTGTGGACTTTGGAAAGGTCAGAGATTACCTCCTCGGTAAGCCCGTCGCTGAAGTACTCCTGGTCAGGGTCGGGACTCAGGTTCTCGAAGGGCAGTACGACAATGGACTTCTCCTGCTCGGGTAGGTCGAGACCCGTCTCGCCCGCGTGAGCAGCTACGTCAGGAGGCACTCCAGGCGCGCCCGGTGCAGACGATATCGGTTGTTCTGCCGTCACCGTCCCAAGAGACTGCCGGGACACCCGGGAGGTCTCTTTCTTGGCACGTTTCAAGTCGATCAGCATGTCCTGCATGCTCTGGTACCGGTCCTCGGGGTCTTTCTCCAGGGCCCGGCACAGGATATGGGCCACCTCGGATGAGACCTCAGGGCGGCACTCTTGAATCGACTCCGGCTCGTCATTCAGAATGCAGTGCATCACCGACCCTTCTTGATCACCCCGGAACGGCCGATGCCCCGTGAGCATCTCGTACAGCACGATCCCGAAGGAGAAGATGTCGGACCGCGCATCCACCTCCCGCCCCTCGATCTGCTCCGGTGCCATGTAGGCAAGCGTCCCTATGGTGCTGCAGGTCTTCGTGAGCTTCAGCGACCCCTTGAGCTTCGCCAGTCCAAAGTCCATCACCTTGATCTGGTCCTTGCTGTTGACCATGATGTTCTCAGGTTTCACATCACGATGCACTACGCCCTTGCTGTGAGCCTCCCGCAGGGCCTCCCCGCTCTGGATGGCGTATGCGATGGCATCCGGAATCTTCATTCCCGATGTCTGCATCTTGGCCCGCAGAGTCACCCCATCCACAAACTCCATGTCGATGAACTGCTGCCCTTCGTGCTCGCCCAGCGCATGGATGGTGCATATGTTGGGATGGTTGAGGGCCGAGGCTGCGCGGGCCTCCTGGAGGAACCGTGCTCGCTCGGGTTCGTGAGCATCCAATTCCCGCGGCAGGAACTTCAGGGCTACGGTACGCTTGAGATTAGTGTCCTCGGCCTTGTACACGACTCCCATGCCACCTTCACCGAGCTTCTCGATGATTCTGTAGTGGGAGACGGTCTTGCCAATCATTCTTGCGACCTCAGGAGTACCTAGCCCCACGCACATCTCATAGGACTGTCATTCTTAGAGAGAACTCTCCTTGCAGATTAGCACCTCACTATCGGCGTGTCAATCCCGTTAGAAAAAGCCGGGCCAGGCCAGCGACGAGCCAATTTCCAGACACTACAACCTCCCCTTAATCTCTCGCGCCGACGTACAGGTCGCCGTTAGGCGTGAACCGCTTGCCGTCCCACCCGCGCCGTCGGGGGTTTCCCCGAAATTAATACCAATTCGATGGTGGGGTAGTCGGATCTCAAGGGAGTGAGGCCACCAGATGACCCATTTCAAGACATTCGCCCGACCTCAAGAAGTTGCGAAACTTGTCCTGTATGGCGTACTCAGTCAATCGGCAAGGCCCATCTTCCTCAGCAAGGCCGTGAAGCGCGGGTCAGAACGAAGGTCGTCCCAAACGGGGCTTACTTTCAAGGAGGCACTGTACATTGCTCGTTCCTGATAAGCTCTTTCAAGCCATCCTAACGCATTGTCCTTATCTCCAAGCCCACAATAGACAAGGGCAATACCCGAAGACACCGAATATGCGTGCCTCGAGAGCCCAAGCAATTCATTGAGTATTCTTGTAGCTTCACCCTTGTTTCCGCTTCGTGCGTAAGCGTATCCAGTCTCTGGAAGTCCGTAACCACGACTTCCAGCCAGCACGCTTGCCTCTTGAAACTCCTCAATAGCTTTGTCGAATCTACCTTGCCTCTCGTATGCCCAACCCAGTTGGAGATGGGCTTCTGGGAAGCCTGCGTCAAGCTCGAGCGTCTTCTTGTGTTGAACTACTGCTTCGTCATATTGCCGTCGGTAGCGCAGAACCACGCCTACGACCGTGCTGATGATAAGCGAGAGCGGATCGAGCTCGCGTGCTCGTGTGATCTCCGCGAGGGCTTCATCCAACCTGCCGAGCCGGAATAACAGAAGCGTATACCAATGATGCGCGGTCTGATTGCCGGGATCGAGTTCAATCGCTCGTCTGAACTCACGCTCCGCACCTGCCCAATTATACTCAAACCGCCACTTAATCAACCCCAAAACAGCATGGGCCCCTGCAAGTGCAGCATCAAGCTCCAACGCTTTGTGTGCTGCAGCTTCTGCCTTCGGCATAGCCTCCTTCGGCGGCACCAAGGCATACTCCGAAAGTGCGACATATGTCGAAGCCAATCCATCATACGCCAGAGCATAACCCGGGTCCTTTTCGATCGCTTGTTTGAAATACCCAATCGCCGCCTCGAGGTCCTTCGCCGTCCGCTTGTTCCAATAGAATCGGCCCTTGAGATAAGCTTCGTGCGCCTCGGGATTGACAGGCCGTCTGGGCTTCTCGTCTAGCGTAAGATTAAGCTTCAGGGCGTCCACTATGGCTCGAGAAACCTTCTCCTGGATATCGAAGACATCATCCAGCGTGCCTGAGTACTTCTCAGCCCAGATGTGTGCATCGCTGCGCGCATCTATCAACTGAGCTGTGATGCGCAGACTGTTGCCTGCCTTTCTTACACTTCCCTCCAGCACATATTGCACATTGAGCCGTCTAGCGATCTCAGGAATTGTCGTCTTGGTTCCCTTGAAGGTCATCGCGGAGCTCCGGGAGATGACGCGCAGCTCCCGCACTCTCGATAGCTCCGAAATCACCTCCTCGGTCAGGCCGTCGCTGAAGTACTCCTGGTCGGGATCAGGACTCAGGTTCTCAAACGGCAGCACCACGATGGACTTCTCATACTTCGGCAACTCGAGACCCACCAGACTCTCCAACGTCCTCCTGGTCGTCTTGAGATCAGCTATCGTCTCATCCACATGCTGGTAGCGCTCCTCCCGATTCTTCCCCAGCGCCTTCTCCACTACACGCCCCAAACCTTCAGGTACACCTGCCTTGTACCTTGCCATTGGCTCAGGCGCCTCATTGACCACCGAATAGATTACCGCCGCCTCACCGTCTCCTCTAAACGGCAACCGCCCTGTCACCATTTCATAAAGCACCACCCCAAAGGAGAAGATGTCCGAGCGCTCATCTACTTCACGCCCCTGCGCTTGCTCCGGAGACATGTACTGCAAGGTACCCAGCGTCGTCCCCGTCCGCGTGAGCTTCGCTACTCCCCTTATCTTAGCCAGGCCGAAGTCCATGATCTTGACCAGTCCCTCAGCTGTAACCTTGATGTTGTCCGACTTGATGTCTCGGTGGACTATCCCTTTGGTGTGAGCTGCCTTCAGTCCCTCCCCTATCTGAAGTCCTATTCCCAAGACTTCCTCTATCGAGAAAGTCTTCTCCCTGACCAGATCCTTCAGGGACTTGCCTTCCACATATTCCATGCTGATAAAGCACTGCCCTGCCATCTCATCTATCTCGTATACTGTGGTGATATTGGGATGGCTCAGACTCGATGCTGCTTTTGCCTCATGCTCGAACCGATCCCTCGCCTCTGCGTCACACGCCAGGTCAGAAGGAAGGAATTTCAATGCTACCGTGCGATCCAGCTTGGTGTCATGGGCCTTGTACACCACGCCCATGCCACCTGCACCAATCTTCTTGACGATTCTGTAGTGGGATATCACCGTGCCGGGGGACAGAGCGTTCAGGGGTCGAGTGTTTGCCGAGCTAGCTTCATGAGACTCTGAGGTCATTAGGCTTACTCCCAGCGCAGCAACGTGAAACTAACCGTTTTCCGCGCGCCCTCATTAGACCATAAGCCCCGTCACGAATCAACTATGTTGTCGAATCTCGACTTAGGTTCCGCCCCGGGAGACATGGCAGTCGAACGCGCTGGCCGCGACCGATATTTCAGAAGGGAACTGCCTTTACCGAATTCAGACTATCCTGGGCTTGCTGGAGCAAGCTCAGGTCATTCAGGAAGTCCATGATCCGGTTCCAATTCAGATTCACGTGGTGTACTCCCAGATTCCTGCAGCGGTCTACCTCCAATCACCCAAGGCAATGAAGCCTGCCCAGGTAAAGGGGTGGTCGACTTCCCCGTGACGACGCAGCTCCTTGATCGTCTTGAGCTGTATCTTGCGCATTGCCTCGGGCAGAGACTCTCGCCCTCGGTCATAGAGATGGCTCATCATCTCAGCAGTTGCCTCGTCTGGAACCGGCCACAACGCACTGACAACCGTTCTCGCTCCTGCCATCTGGAAGGCTCGCCTCAGGCCGTACACTCCCTCTCCTTCCTCAACCCGGCCCAAACCCGTCTCACAGGCGGAGAGAACTACCAACTCCGTACCTTCGAGGTTCATCCCTGAGACCTCGTAGGCGGTGAGGATGCCATCCTCACACCTCAGACTATCTGCTCCCTCACCATGAAGGTTGGCGCCCGCGAAGAAGAGACCAGAAAGCAGCAGAGGGTTCTCACCAACATAGCCCGCATCTCTGCCAAGTCCACTTCGAGATTCGAAGCTTTCCTCAGGTACCTCAGCCTGGCAGGCACCCTCCAAGAAATAGCCGTGAGTGGCCAGGTGAATGACTCTACTTCCCTGAGCTTCCTTCTTAAACCTCTCTTCACTTGCATCGGAGCCAAAGTAGATGGAAGCAGGCTCGTGTGACGCTTTCTTCCACTCGGACGATATCAGCTCAACTTCCTTCCTGGTACCAGGAAGCGGAGGCACGGAGACGTCACTGAGCCTCCCGCAACCAGAGCGGACATTCCTCGTTGTAATGTGATCTAGGTCAGTGCTGGTCATCCCTTGAGTCACGGGCTGGTGCAAGCGGCTTGAGGCAGAGGCGTTGTAGTCGGGGGCACCTAATGCAAGCAAGCCAGTGCCAGAAGCTGTCTCATCGCTGACTCTTACGAGGTCTCTCCCCGCAGAGAGGTAGTGGATGGGATATCCCTCTATGAGGTAGTTGCCCTCCTTGCCGATCAGGGCAGCAAAGGAAACCATGTTGAGGGCGCCGTCGGGGGCGATGAAGACCAGGTCTCTGCCCGAGACGTATTCCTCGATCGGTTGCCAAACCTTGCTATACAGGTCCTGGGCGCACCTCCCGTATTCCTGCTCGTCCACAAACGTAGGAGGCCTGCCGCAAGTGGCTACGTTTAGCATGTGGCTGCGGTACGTACCAATCACGCTGTCAATCTGGGAAGATTCGCCAAGATCAACGACCTGGGGTTCTCCATCAGTAGCCATCACGACAACCAGGTAGTGAGGAATATCTCTCTTAAGCTCGAGATCATGGTATGCATACCTGACGTACTCAGCCACTACCGAGTTCTGAGGGAGCAAGGAGGCGATCCTACCGGCATTGACATTCCTGTAAGCCACGTATCCTCTGAAACTGGCACTTCTTCGGGAAAGCTCGACCTCGAGTTGCTCCGAGAATCTGTCCAGCGAGTCAACCTCGGCCCTGTAAGCGCCTATATCCTCCCCCGGCCCTTCAACGAAGAGATTTGCCAGCCGGAACCTCGCATATCTGAGAGATTCACCCAGCCCAAGAGTGGCTGAATCTGCCCCCTCCACAATGGACCTCTGGCGCTCAAGTATGCCATCAGACACTTGGCCCTTGCACGCAAGCACCAGGTCAGCGGTCTCCAAGGCAGTGGCAGGGTCTGTCGAGCCCAGATCGAGGTAGCAAGAGAGGTACTGGCCCAGGGAAGCCCGCAGAAACCGTGAGAAGGTTAGTGCGTCCTTCTCAGATAACCCGATTGAGTTCTCGACGAAGTTCTTGCGCCTTATGCTGCAAGCACGCCGAGCGAACTCTATAGCCTTTGCATGCTCGCCCTGCCGGCGATAGAGGTTGCAGAAAGACTCGAGGTACAATGCCACATCAGGGTGGTCGGGCCCCAGTGCCCTCTCACTTATAGCCAGTGCCCGCTTATGGAGAGGCTCGGCGTCTGAATACCTGCCCTGAGCCCCATAGAGGTTTGCCAAGTTGTTGAGGCTATACGCCGCCATGGGGTGGTCAGGTCCCAGCGCCCTCTCACTTATAGTCAGTGCCCGCTGATAGAGAGGCTCGGCTTCTGAATACCTACCCTGATCGAGGAAGAGACTCGCGATGGTGTCGAGGCTATACGCCAACTCGGGATGGTCCGGTCCCAGTGCCTTCTCCCTTATAGCCAGATCCCGTTCACAGAGAGCCTGGGCTTCTGAATACCGGCCCTGAGACCGGCGGAGGGTGGCCAGGTTGCCGAGGACCAGTGCCACGTTGGGGTGGTCGGGCCCCAGTGCCTTCTCAGAGATGGCAAGTGCACGCTCAAATAGAGGCTCGACGTCCGAATACCGACCCTGCTCGAAAAGGAGGCTTGCCAGGTTGCTGAGGCCAGACACCAACCCGGGATGGTCCGGTCCCAGCACCTTCTCCTTCATAGCCAGCGCACGCTCATAGAGAGGCTCGGCTTCCGAATACCGGCCCTGAGACGAGCGGAGACTCGCCAGGTTTGCGAGGCTAACCGCTACGTCGCGATCTTCCGGTCCCAGTACCTTCTCCCTAATGGCCAGCGCACGCTCATAGAGAGGCTCGGCTTCCGTATACCGACCCTGAGACCAGCAGAGACTCGCCAAGCTATTTAGGCCCCACGCCACATCAAGATCGTCCGGCCCAAGGACCTTTTCCCTGATGGCCAGGGCTCGAACAAAGAGGGGTTCAGCCTCGGAGTACCTACCCTGTGCCTTCCATAGGTCGGCAAGGTTATTCAGGCTCCACGCCACATCGAGATGGTCTGGGCCCAGCGACCTCTCCCTGATGGATAAGGCCCTCACATAAAGGGACTCGGCGCCATAGAGCCTTCCCGTATTCAACCAGAGGTTCCCCAGGCTGTTGAGGCTTGCTGCCACATCCGGGTGGTCAGGCCCCAGGGCCTTCTCCCTGATGGACAGCGCCCGCACAAACAGAGACTCAGCCTGAGAATACCTGCCCTGCTGTCTGTGAAGTCGCCCCAAGTCGCTCAGGATCTCCGCGTACCCTGGTGCGCCTAGTCCGACTATCCTCTCCTTGATGCCAAGGCACCTAGCGAAGACGCTCTCGGCGTAAGCATAACTGGGAAAATAGTGCCTCCGGGTCGCACCGTCCTCGAAGGTGGGAAACTCCACTGTGGTCAGACCGTTCGTATTGGGCGAGAGCACTGGATAGTGCTGCCTCAAGGGTAGCATCTGCGGAGTCTGCATATCCTGTGGCTGCCAGTGAATCAGCTCGGCTAAGAAGGTCTTGCCAGCTCTCAGCACATGCCCGGTTTACAAGCAGGCAGAGAGATACTAACAATAAGGCAACAGCGAGTCTAGACCTCATATGTGTAACTCCTCTTTCTCAGTCTCTTCATGTCCGATTGGCTGTACATCGTCGAAGAATCCGGACTCACACAGGGTCGATTTCAAGCGGCGCCTTCTCCGTCCCACCATTCCCTTGCCAGTAATTCTTCTGAAACGGATCATGTCCCCCAGTATGACCGTGAATTGCTTCCGATTAGTTATAGCACAACCCTGGCAGATTGTTCTTAGGAAAACACTGTCCATTTGTTGTGACCGAGGGAGAATGCTCGCCGGTCGCCCGTTGCCCCTCCACAACACAATGATATTCTCCAGTACAACCGTCGGGATTTGTATTTTCAAATACAATCTAATGAGGTTGTGAAGACTACACTGGCGCCGTCCAGAAATTAGCGCCACTTCGATGGTCGGGTACGAAGGTTCAGGTCAGCGCCCCTACCAGACTCGCCACTTCCAGGCACTCCTCCGACCTCAAGAAGTTGCGAAAGTTGTCCTGTATGGTGTACCAGTGATTTTTGCGCGCAGACCAAGCCCGTAATCTCCAGATTGGGGTCACGATGTCTCTTCCCAATCCCAATCCACATGCATTACTGCCTTGAGTTGGGCCACCACCTGTGCTACAGTAGCTGTGCTGAAAATGACCAAGTCCTGTGGACCTTTTGCGAGCAAGGTTCACGGAGAGTAGGTGAGGCCTCTGGCAGTTATCAACCCAATCGCTGTTTCATAGGGCTTTGGGCCCTATCTGCATCTTTCCAGCAGGAGGTCGAGAAGATGAGGTCCTTGACGATTGCGTTGGCGGTGCTGGCTCTTGTCGCGACTGCATACGGCCTTGAGAGGCAACCCAGGGTTATGCAGATGAGGGAAGACTTCGGCACCGAGCCGCTTTCTGACTGCTACATGAATTACTACTACTACATCCCTTGCCCGACCTACTCCTGGTTCTGGAGTTTGGGCTTCGATACTCCAGGGGATGTCTGCGGCGTGTTCTACACGATTGGCGATCCCAGCATGGGCAGTGCCAACTCGGGTTGTCCTCCATACATGAACTGCGATCCGTGCGGCGCCCACGTTTTGGAGCAATTCCGTATCCTCGACTTTGCGGGTTACGGGACGCTCTATCCTGGTCTCTTCACGGTGGACTTTGACGTGTGGTGTTCGGATGCCAATGGTTGCCCGGTCGGACCTTCGCTGTGGAACAGCGGTCCGGTGGAGTTCTGCCATGCCGGCTGGAACTATGTTACAGTTGCGCCGGAGCTGTGTCTGTCGGACTGCTACACGGAGCTCCAAGACAACATAGAGTGCCATCCCCGGTTCCTGATCACGGCTACGACTACTGGGACCTCGTGCACATATCCAGCATGGGGGTTCGACAACATCTCGACGCCGCTTGGGATGGCGTGTGTGATGCACGACGACGGCTGCTGCCCTGCCCTCTAT
>CAYHHI010000030.1:0-37260 GCA_964356335.1 uncultured bacterium | reverse complement strand
CTCCTCGGGTCAAGGCCGACGGTGGGCTCGTCCAGGATCACCACCTTCGGATCGTGAATCAGGGCTGCCATAAGCGAAGTCTTCTGCTTCATGCCGTGCGAGTAAGTCTCGATGATATCGTCCGCGCTTGTGGTCATGTCCAGGAGCTCAAGCCAATCATCTATGCGCTTGCCTATGGTCTTGGAATCGACGGAGTAGAGCTCGCCTGCGAAACGCACGAATTCTCTGCCCGTGAGCTTCTTGTAGAGTACCGGCGTGTCAGGAACAAGGCCGAGTACGGCCTTGGCGCGGAGCGGTTCCTTCTGGATGTCGAAACCGGCGACCTCGACCGTTCCCGAGGTCGGCCGAAGGAGCCCGCTGATCATCTTGATGGTCGTGGTCTTCCCTGCCCCGTTGGGCCCAAGAAAACCGAAGAGCTCACCCGACCTCACCTCGAGGGAGAGGTCCTCAACAGCGGTGAAACTGTCGTACTTCTTCGTGAGGTTCTTGAGACTCAGCATTCTCCTACCTCGGCTCACTGTATGCCGCGCTCCATGCATTGTCAAGCCATTTGCCTGCGCGAGAATCTCGTGACACAATGCTGATTATGCCCTTGTGCCTTCTAAGGCACCTCATTGCCCGCCGGGTCCCTGTCGGCCACTCCCACCTCCCCCAGTTTATCTCTGCCCCTCCCTGAGCCGTCAATCTCTCCGAGGTTGGTCAATTCCCTAGGATTGACAATAGGGCGCTGAGCTCGTAGAGTATCAATCTGTGTGCCCGAAAGGAGGCCGACGATGAGAAACTCAATTCTCAAGATGAGCCTTCTGGTCATGTGTATTGTCACTCCTTCGATCGCAATCACCGGTGAGGTGACTCAAGTTGGCGGCAGTCCCGCCAAACTTGATCTGACCGTTGAGGAATTAGTTCTCTGCGCGGCGATAAAGGATAGATCCCCGGCAGGTGTCGCCGACACTTTCCCGTCCGACATCTACAGTGTCTGCTGTTACACCAAATTGGCAGGCTCCGGGGATACGCCGTCCATAACCCACGTCTGGTACCATGGCCGGACCAAAATGGCGGAAATGAAATTGGCGGTAAGGTCATTGCCCTGGAGGACATGGAGTTCCAAGCAAATGCGTAAGGACTGGAAGGGTGAGTGGAAAGTGGAAGTCGTTACCTCCGATGGCGTCGTGATCGCTTCCAAGAAGTTTTTCATGAGATAGGCACAGGCGAGAAATCCGGGGGCCAGGAAATCTGGTAACACAATACCTATCAGCAGTGCGAAGGTTTCTGACAAAAGGGGAGGTTGGCATGAGGTTGCTAGGCTGTTTATGTCTGGTTCTGCTGGTCGCCACCCAGGCGCTAGGTCTTGAGGTGAGCGAGAAGATCCTGCCCAACGGGCTTCGGGTGGTCGTGGCTGAAAACCACAATGCGCCCGTCTTCACAATGAGAGTCTATGTCCGGGCGGGAAGCGACTATGAGCAGGAGTACCTGGGCTCGGGCATATCCCATCTTATCGAGCACCTCGTCTCGGGCGCGACCACGAGCCTGCGTAGCGAGGCAGAGAATAAGCTGATCTTGAGTGCCATAGGCGGGGCTCACAATGCCTATACTTCGTCGGGACACGCCTGTTACTTCATCGAGACAACGGTGGAGTTTGCAGATAGCGTCTTGAGTCTTCTTCCTGATTGGGTCTTGAACTGCGCGGTCGCACCGGCAGAGTTCGAAAGGGAGAAGGGGGTCATCTTACGTGAGATCCAGATGGGCCGCGATGAACCCGAGCGGCGGCTCGGCAAGCTCTATAACGGTGCGATGTTCGTCATACACCCCGAGCATTTCCCCGCGATCGGCTACCCCGAACTCTTTGAGAAGATAACCCGTGATGATGTGGTCAAGCATTATGAGCGCATGTATGTCCCTGCGAACATGTATGTGGTGGCGGTCGGCGATTTCGATGCGGCTGACATGCTTGCCAGGATCGAGAAGGCTTTCTCCAAGTATCCGTTTGAGAAGCCACCTTCGGTCTTTCTGCCGAGTGATCCCAAGCAGCTGGGACGAAGATACGTCGAAGATGAGATGGACATAGACATGGCGTACATGACCATGGGCTTCAGGACGGTGATGATAAGCGATGAGGATACATATCCTCTACAGGTACTTGCCCGCATTCTGGGCGACGGCAGGAGCTCGAGGCTTTATCGTGAGGTCAGAGATCGCCTGGGGCTTGTGCACACAATAGACGCCAGCTCATACAACGCTGAGTATGATGCGTCAGATTTCACGGTGCATGCCACGTGCGACTATGACAAGTCCAAGGCCGCGATCGATGCGATCCTCCGGGTCATATACGATCTTCGCCGTTCTTACGTGACCAATCAGGAGCTTGAAAAGGCAAAGACCCAGATCGCCGGCGACCGGGCATTCGGCTTCCAGACCGTTGAGGATCAGGCGGCGACGATCGGGGCGGACCTCGTCAGAGCCGGCAATCCCAATTACGGCGAGTTCTATTTGAAGAAGATTGGTGCTGTTACCCGGGACGACATAAGGCGGGTTGTGAACAAGTACTTCTATGACGATGCCTTGACCATCGGAGTGGTGAAGCCCACCGGCGCTGTCGCCGAAGCAGCGGCTGCGAAGGTGCGGTCGCAGGCGACGTCGTCCGTTTCCAAGACGAAACTCGACAATGGTATCACGCTTCTGGTCAAGGAAGACAGAAACGTGCCTCTTGTTCATATTCGGGCATACTTCCGAGGGGGGAGCTATCTTGAAGATGCCAGGGCCAATGGCGCATTCAACCTGATGGCAAGGATGCTGAGGCGCGGGACCAGATCGCGCTCTGCCGACGCGATTGCCCAGGAAATAGATGCCATGGGCGGCAATATCGCTCTGGGTTCGAATGAAGACTACTTCTACTGCAGCATGGATTTCCTGAGCAAGAATTTCGACCGTGGCCTCGAGGTCATCGCCGATCTCATGATGAATTCGACTTTTAGGGAAGACCAGTTTGAGAAAGAGCGCGAGGTCGTGCTCTCGATGATAAAGCAGAGGGCCGATGACTGGCAGGCGGATGGCGAGGCGCGGATGAGGAAGATCCTGTACGGCGATCATGCATACGCGTTTGATCCTGTTGGGGAGGAGGCGTCGGTCAAGAGCCTGAGTGCAGCCTACGTGCGGGGTCTTTACGACACCTATTGCACTCCGCAGAACATGGTGCTCGCCGTCTTCGGTGACGTGGACAAGGACCACGCTAAGGCGGCTGTGATCAAGGCGCTGGGCCGTTTCAATCGCGAAGGGATTGGGCTACCTCCGCTTAAGGTGTGGGCGGGCCTCGAGCGGGACCTGGTCGAGGTTGAGCCCACTGACAAGGAGCAGGCCATAATCTTCATGGGTTATCCGGGGATGGATCCCGGCAGCCCTGATTGGTTTGCAATGAGGGTGCTGGATGCAGTGACCTCGGGGATTGGTTATCCGGGTGGATGGCTTCATGAAACGCTCAGGGGCCAGAGGTTGGTCTATATCGTCCACGCCTGGAATTATGCCCTGCCGGAGCGAGGCTATTTCGCGGTAATGGCAGCGACCGCGCCTGCAACTGCTGACAGCGCTCTTGGAATCATCAGGGAGAAGATGACGAAGATAAGGAACGAATATGTAACCGATCAGGAGCTCGCGATGGGCAAGCGAATCTGCAACATCATGGAGGACGTCTACTATTCGCAGACCTCGTCTGCCCAGGCGGATTTCGCCGCCCAGTACGAAGTGCTCGGCCTCGGTTACAACTATAGAGACAATCTCAGGGACAGGATAAATGCCGTTACCATGGAAGACGTGAGGGCGGTAGCGCAGAAGTATCTCACGACTTCCGCAACTCTCGTGATTAAGAATGCGGAATAGAAATTCGGGGACACAATACTGAGCGGGGGAATTACATGGAGAGACATCTCATCAATCTCAATCACAACGAGCTCAAGACGCTCGTTCCCGGAAAGATCGACACCGTGATTGTTCCGGTGGGGACGATCGAAGCTCATGGCGTGATTCCGCTGGGAACCGACATGCTGATCCCGGACAGTTTGGCTGATAGGCTGTGCACCGAGATCGATGCGCTCATTGCACCTTCGATTCCTTACGGTATCACGCGTGGCTTGGTCGGACATCCTGGCACGGTTTCCATAAGATCGGAAGTGTTCAAGGCCTATGTCTCCGATGTTCTCGCTTCACTGGTGAGGACTGGTTTCGAGAAGATCGTCGTTCTTAACGGTCACGGGGGCCAGATAGAAGAGCTTCAGGATGCCCTCTTCGAGGTCAGCAAGACCTCCAGGGTCAAGGTGCTTCTGATCAACTGGTGGTATGGGATGGAGGACATATGCAGGCAGACGCTTGGACGTGAGGGAGGCCACGCCGGGGCGGATGAAACCGCAGCTATAATGGCGATAGATCCTTCGCTCGTAAGGCGTGATCTTTATGATGAGAAGATGGTCATGCGTCACTCGAGTGTGTTCAGCGCCTATCCTTTCCCGGGCTCGATCATCACATATGCTGAAGGGGACGCACGCCTCAATCTGGACGAGGCCAAGTGCCGAGCCTATTTCGACGCCGTTACCACCAATCTGGTCAAACTCACCAAAGAAGTGATCGAGAAGTGGGAGATGATATAGAGACCTACCTCCGTCTCGGCCTGCCCGACGCGGCGCACATCTGACAGGAGCCCTGATGGCGTAGGGAACTCCCGGCTGTCCTTCGCATCCACAGGGTCTCTGGCGACTATCGTCTCTCGTAGTGCGGATAGAAGTTCTGAGCGATCAACTCCGCCAGATCACGGATGACTTCTTGTGTGATCTCATAATCTGTGCGCCACGCCGTGCTTCCATGAAGATACCGGGAATCAGTATACCCAGTCTCCTCCCTCTTGGCCCAGGTGACCCGCCCGTCCCGGGTATCGATCAGGCGAACGATTGCAACGGCGTTCACAACTCGTCGGTCCCAGTCATTCGCCGACGTCACATTCCCGATGGATATTGAAACTGTACCCGTAAGAACTGCATCGACCTGGAGCAGCTGGCCGAGAGCGATGGCGATCTCATCTTTTGAACGGGCGCCGTCCTGAAGATTCTCCGGCAGCGTCAACACATTGATCTTTGTGCGCTCGACGATCTGAATCTGGGGGGCTCGCTCCAGCACTAGCAAGGTGATCTCATCGGCCAGTTGGGAAGCAATCGAGCCTACGGTGCCTTCGGCTGCGAAAGGCACTATGGCCATTCGCTTGTATATGCTGGCATCGACCGCCGGCTCAACGAAGACTCTCTTCGCGCACCCGGCCCCAACAAGCACACCCGCACAGAGAGCTGCTGCGATCGCAACCTGGAGCCTCATGCACTCCTCCTGTGGGTCGAAGTGTTTGGGTTTTCAAGGCCAATCTATCAGAATCCCGCCGATTGATCAAGGCGAATGTATCGCTTGACGTGGAGAGCCAGAACCTTTAGGCTAGGGCTCACCTTCTGGGAATCTCCCTAACGGATTTGGGTGGAGGTGGTGGTGTGCTTGCACGAGTTCTTACCTCAACAGTGGTTGGCATCGAAGGGTTACTTGTCGAAGTTGAAGTTGATGTCTCCAATGGTCTCCCGACTTTTGCCATCGTCGGTCTTCCGAACGAGGAAGTGAAAGAAAGCCGTGATCGAGTCAGGGCCGCGCTTAAGAACAGCGGGCTCGAATTTCCAGCTAAGCGGATCGTGGTCAATCTGGCACCGGCTACCGTCAGAAAAGAGGGAGGCAGCTTCGATCTTCCGATAGCTGTGGGGCTTGCGGTTGCAAGTGGCCAGGTCAGTGATGCTTCCGGGTGGGACTATCTGCTTCTCGGAGAACTCTCGCTTGACGGCGGTCTCAAGGCGATAAGAGGGGCACTCTGCATGGTCTCCGGAGTTGGTGACGACAGTGTGAAGGGAGTGATCCTGCCCCAGGTGAATGCCCGGGAAGCGGCGGTATGCACAGCAAAGCCGGTTTACGGAGTAAGGTCGCTGACAGAGGTGCTCAGGATTCTGAGTGGCGGCAGGGAATTCCAACCTGTCTGTCCCGGTTCCCCCGATCTCACAGTCGACGACAAATACGATATCGACTTCAGCGAGGTGCGAGGCCAGGAGCATGCGAAGCGAGCCATCGAAGTTGCGGCAAGCGGGAACCATAACATCCTCATGATTGGACCGCCGGGTAGCGGCAAGACCATGATTGCGCGAAGGATTCCGACAATCCTCCCTCCGATGGCTGTGGGGGAGGCGGTCGAGACTACCAAGATCTTCTCTGTTGTGGGGCAGCTCAGTCAGGACGGGCTCCTGATGAAGCGGCCATTTCGCTCCCCTCACCACAGCATCAGCGATGTTGCGCTAATAGGAGGTGGGCGGATCCCGCGCCCCGGCGAAGTGAGTCTCGCCAATCACGGCGTCCTCTTCCTGGATGAGTTCACCGAGTTTAGGCACAGTGCCCTTGAAGTTCTGAGGCAGCCGCTTGAGGACAGGGTCGTGACGATCTCGCGTGCTCACTCGTCAGCGACATATCCGGCCAACTTCATGCTCATTGCAGCGATGAATCCTTGTCCATGCGGCAATCTCACCGATCCCAAAAAGCAATGCCGGTGCAGCATAGGCGATGTCGACCGCTATCGAAAGAAGATATCGCAGCCGCTTCTGGACCGGATAGACATCCACATTGAGGTGCCGCCGGCACGCTATAGTGAAATTTCGGGTGACAGCCAAGCCGAGGCCTCTTCATCAATAAGAGAGCGCGTGTCGCGTGCTCGCAGGGTTCAGCAGGAGCGCTTGAGGGATGAACGTGGCATTTTCACCAACTCCCAGATGTTGTCACGGCACATGAAGATGTTCTGTAAGCTCGATGCGAGATCTGCAGATCTCCTCAAGGTGGCTACCATGAGATTGGGCCTTAGTGCCAGGTCATACACCAAGATAATAAAGGTGGCACGGACGATTGCAGACCTCGAGGAAACCGAGGCCATCGAGGCGCGCCACGTGGCGGAAGCAATCCAGTATAGGTGCCACGATTACTCGTGAAGGACAGTCCGCCGGCGCGGATGATAGCGGATCTCGACGACACCGGCCGAAGCGAATCAGCATCGCGTCCCCCCATTGCCAAATAGGGTATCCTGCCGAAGTCAGTATTGTGTCCCCCATTTTGGCTCAGGGTTGTTGGCGAGCCTAATCGGCGCCTTTGATGCGATAAAGGTTGTGTCTGAGTCGCTTGCGGACGAATTCGAAGTACTCCTTTACGATCTCGAAGCCGATGTATCGCCTTCCGAGCATCTTGCTTACAACGGCTACCTGTCCTGAACCGAGGAATGGGTCAAGGACAGCATCCCCTTCTTCACTGGAATACTTCAGGATTTTCTCCACAATCTCCCGCGGCAGCTTGGTTGGCGTCTTCTGGTCGCCATGCCAGTATTCGCGCCGTATGGTCCAGACATCTTCCTTGTCCCTGTAGTGGAGGCTCCGGCCGTCCCCATCTCGCGCGGTCCTGCCGTATCTCGCGTAGGGAAAAAACTTGCGCTTCTTGTCGTCCTTGCAGACGTAGAGGCAATGATAGTGAGATGCAACGAATCTCCGCTTTGTCACCACTCCGAACTGATATTTCCAGATGATGTGATTGACCACGGTGAAGCCGGCAACGTCGATGGCGTTCAGGATATCCTTGAGGTTATTCCAGCCGGAGAAGACATACATACTCCCGGATTTCCTCAGAACCCGGAAGACCTCTGTCATCCAGGCGACCGTGAAGTCATAGTATTTCGCTTTTGGGATGTCTGTGTAGCCTTCGAGCACGCGGGACTGTGTTCTGTTATAGTTAGCCCGCTTGGCCTTGAATTCGATTGCAAAAGGAGGATCGGTGACGACAAGGTCTATGCTGCCATCGGGGATTTGCTTCATCCCTTCTATGCAATCCAAGTTGAAGATGCTGTCGAGCTCCAACCCTTTCATCTTTAGGCCGCCCCTATTCGCATATCTCAGTGGGAGTCGCGATTTCCACCGTCTGTGTTCCCTCACAATTCCCAATGCCGGCGTCCATTTATGCCGACCGCCCTCCGGTGAGCAATCCTACATTTGACGCAGCGGCCTTTCAAGACCATTTCAGTTTTTCCTTAAGTCATATCTCAGCATCCCCGATAGATATGCTGTCCAAACGATAGAGGGGGTTGGCATGGCTCACGTCAAGCACGCGTCACGAGGGACGTCGCATCTTTCGCAGGCGATACCCGGATACAAAGGATATTCACACTCACGAGTGGCCCACAGAACTGATCGAATCTTCTCGGAAGAGATACTCTCGAAACTCAGCGAAGCGGTAGCAACGGCCTCAAGAATAAAGCGGCACGCCGAAACCGACCTGGACCAGGACATGATCTCAAGCCTCGAGGCAATCGAGGAGAAGGCCGAGTGCCTTGCTCAGACAATTGCGGAGACCGCGTTCGAGGAGAGCACCGCGAAGGCGCCGGAACACGGTGTGAGCAGTCAAATCATGACCCTGGATGGATCTATTCTCGAGAAGGTCGGCAACGTCAACCAGACACTTTCGACGATCGACCTCGAAGGTGGGACCGGAATTTCCACCGATGATCTGGATTCGATCTGTGATCTGCTCGACGATCTCAAGGGCCTGATCAGGCGGCGCGCAACAATATTGAATCGCGGGCAGGGCTAAGCCCTCGCCGCTGCCTCCTTTATGAGCGCAAGGGCAATCTCATTTCGCTGTATCTCACTGGTGCCCTCATAGATCTGCGTGATCTTCGCATCCCGCATCATCTTCTCGACGGGATAATCGTGCATGTAGCCGCGCCCGCCGAATATCTGCACGGCTTTGGTAGTCACCCGCATGGCCACGTCGGAAGCATAGAGTTTGGCCATTGCCGATTCCTTGGTTGTCCTTGTCTTGGAGGAATCGATCATTCGTGCCGTTGCGTAAAGCAGTGCTCGGGCAGCCTCGACCTCGGTGGCCATATCAGCGAGCATATGCTGGATCGCCTGTCTCGAGGTGATCGTCTCGCCGAACTGGACCCTGGTCCTGGCGTAGGCCACCGCTTCCTCGAGGGCACCCGCTGCGATCCCAAGCGCTTGCGCTGCCACACCCGGCCTTGTTGAGTCGAAAGTCCTGAGCGCGTGGATGAGACCCATGCCTTCCCTGCCGATGAGATTGGCCGCCGGCACTCGGCAGTTTTCGAAGATAAGCTCGCGCGTGGCAGATGCGCGGATGCCGAGTTTTCGCTCCTTCTTGCCGAAGGTGAAGCCCGGCGTGCCTTTCTCCACGATGAATGCCGATATGCCCCGGGGGCCTTTGTTCTTGTCGGTAACAACCATTACGGAGTAGATTTCTGCCTCGCCGCCATTGGTGATGAAGCATTTGGTGCCGTTGAGAATGTAGGAGTCGCCCTGTTTCTGGGCTGCTGTTTTCAGTGCCGTGGCGTCGCTTCCTGCTTCATGTTCGGTGAGGGCAAACGCGGCGATCTTCTCGCCTCGCGCGATCGGAGGGAGGAATTTGGCCTTCTGGGCATCGCTGCCACCGATCAGAACGGGATACGCCCCGAGGGCCGAACCCGCAAGGCAGAGCGCAATCCCACCATCCACTCTTGAGAGTTCTTCAACTATAAGCACAAGCTCGAAAACGCCCATGCCGCTGCCCCCGAATTCCCTGGGAATGTAAGCCCCGCAGAGCCCGGCCTCGCCCAGGAACTTGACAATGTCCCAGGGGAAGATCTCCTCTGCGTCATATTTCTGGCGGACGGGCTTGATGTGCTCCTCGGCGATCCGCCTCGCAGTCGCCACGAGGTTCTTTTGCGCTTCATTAAGATTGTAGTCCAAGGTTAGTCCCCCTGCCTTGATTTGCTGCTTTCACTTAGAGTGCGCAAATACTAATCCAGGCCAGCCAGAGAGTCAAGGACGCGCATTGACCCATAATAGATGAGCGGCGACATATTGATGGACTTGCGCAGAAGGGTCTGGTAAGAGGAGGGTGGCGGCGTCAGGAGGTATTGGCGAAGCAATGGTGGTGCAGGCACGCGCAGAGAAACCGAAACTCGTAAAGATCTTCTGCGGTCTAATAGCAGCGGACGAGGCGATGGCTCAAGTCCGCACTATTCTTACCAGGCACTTCGGTGAAATCGATTGTGAGAGTCCCGCGCTCCCGTTCACTTTTACCGATTACTACAAAGCGGAGATGGGAGAGGGTCTCATACGCAAGTGGGTATCTTTCGGGATTCTGCGGGAGCGGGCCTACTTGCCCCTTGCCAAGCATGTCGCCGTGGCAATCGAGAACCAACTCTCGCGGGGAGGCAGGAGGCTTGCAAACATCGACCCCGGGTATGTTGACGATGCCCAGGTTGTCCTTTCCACAGCGAAGAATTACGCTCACCGGATCTACATAGGAATGGGATACTACGCCGAGGTGACGCTCATCTACGAACACGGGGCCTTCAAGCATGTCCCGTGGACATATCCAGACTACAAGACCCCTGAGGCCCTTAGCTTCCTCAACGGCGCCCGAGGCGCATATGCCATGCAAGTGAAACAGCATCTTCCGGAATGAAGGGGGATGTCAGTGAGTTTAGTAAGTCGTGAGCGCCTTAAGGATGGGAACATCTCGATAAGTGGGGTACCACCTCGAGAATCCAGGCGTCACGCTTGATGGATGAGGGAACGTCTTTGCGGATGGAGTGCCATTTTGAATAGGGAACGAAAGGCCCTTGTAGTTGTCGGCTTCGCGATCGTTGTGGTGTCCTTCGCGGCGATCTTGATAAGGCTCTGCACCGTCCCCACGGCAGTAATAGCTGCCTGGAGGCTTTCGTTTGCGTCGCTCATGCTTCTGCCTCTCTTCCTTAAGGGAAGCGGAAAGTGGGACGTATCACGCAGGCAAGTTGCCCTTTGCATTCTCGCAGGCCTCTTCCTCTCCTTCCACTTCCTGCTCTGGATCGAATCCTTGAGGCTGACGACGGTGGCGAGCTCGGTGGTCCTTGTCACGACAAGCCCTATCTTTGCGGCGGTCTTTGCCTGGGTTGTCCTCAAGGAAGGCATAGGCAGAAGGACTCTCATAGCGATCCTCTTCTGCATGCTTGGGAGCTTCACGATTGGCAGAGGCGACATCCACCTCGGGGCCCGGATGCTCAAAGGCGATCTCTATGCCCTCGGCGGGGCCGCAGCCTTTGGCGCTTATTTCGTCACGGGGCGCTCCGTAAGACGAAACCTGGCCTTTCTGCCATATGTATTCATGGCATATTCCGCTTCTGCGGTCATGCTCCTCATCTGGGCGGTGATAACAAAACAGAACCTGACCGGGTTCGCGCCGATCAATTACCTCTGGCTGCTTCTGCTTGCCCTAGGGCCCCAGGTCTTCGGCCACTCCTCGCTTAACTGGGCGCTCGGCTACCTGCCTGCACCAAAAGTCGCGATCTCAATCCTCGGGGAGCCCATCGGCTCCTCCCTCCTTGCCTGGCTCATTTTCCACGAAGTCCCGGGTCTTAGCCTCTTCGGGGGAGGGGCTCTTATCCTTTACGGTGTCTACCTCGCGATGTCCGAGAAGGCTGCCTGAATTAAGCCTGAAGAACCCCGGGGTTCCTGCGTTAGACCGGCCATAAGCCCCGCGGGGCCGGGGACCGTCTACCCATCAGGAGAGGTGCAAGGTCGCGTTGAGGACTCAATGCATAATGGGTAGACAAGGTTGCCTCCAAGCGTCAAAACGAGTTGAATAGAGATTGGCGAAAGTGTATAATAGAATCTGCGAACGGGTAGAGTATGCAGGTGGAGCAAGAGAGCGTTCGCACATCCGTGCCACTGGGGTTCCTTGCCCAAGGGGACTGGCAAGTGCGCAAGATTAGATTCGGCGAAGTAGTCCCTATCGTGGGAACAGTTCATTTCCAGGAGGTATGTCCGTGAAGAAGGTGCTATTGGTTGCCGTGATGTGTCTATTGATTCCGCTTTGCTTGTTCGCGACTCCTTACGTCCCGCCTGATGTGGCCGCCGAGGCTTCCCAGGGAAGCGAAGAGTGGCTTGCTCCCCGGGCGCTGCCCGCTCGGGCGATGCTTTCCTACGATCCTTTCACGAAATTCACGATGTGCTGCCAGTTTATAAGCACGCTTCAGGTGGCGGACACGGGCTCTGCCGATTACGGTGGCATGCGCGAGGCCGAGCACATGCTGAACGTGATCCAGACGGATAACACCAGCGAATCGATATGGATGTGGTCGCACTTCTACCGGCTCTCGGGGGCCGATACCTACCACAGCAACGTTGATGCCGCCTGGGAATACGTGATGAGCCACAAGGCCTATGATGAAGAGGGCAATGACGATCCTGTCACGGGTTATTATCGAAGATATAACTGCTCCTGGGCCCTTCGTGCAGTGATGGAGTACGGCGATATCTACGGCGATCCGACCTATGCCGCATATGGGGACTCCTGCGCATCCTACCTCTGTCACAACCCGATGATCCTGAATTACCCGACCGGCGCGGCGCGCAGACTGAACGGCATGATCATGGGCTGGGCAGTCGGCAACCTCTATGAATACGGGCAGTACACCTCAAATGCAACTTATGTTTCCAAAGCGCTCGATATGGCGGATTCCGTTAAGGTTTGGGCGGAGTTCAATCCCGCCAAGTTCCACTGGAAGGAATGGGCCATGGACGGCGGGGCCGTAATGTGGGGCATAGTCCACTCCGTCTTCGCTGACGACCCAACGGGCCTGGAAGCCTGGGTCACCACCTATGCACCCAATCTTGATACCGAAGTACTCCCCAGTGCAGGGAGTTATCAGAATGCATGGCGTGCTTGGGCAGCGCTTGGCCAGTCAACGGCAACCGAGGTCCTTGACAGCCCCACATATGCGGGTTACTTCGAGCATCTCGCCGATACCCTGATTGCAAATGACGGTGATAACGATGGCGGCATCCCCGTTCTGGATGCCGACCCTGACAACTATGACCAGTCTTGGGTCACCAACTATCTGGGCTACATGTGCATGGACAGGTTGCTTGCGACCGCCGGCACACCGGTAGCGACTGCCTCCGGGCACGGGCTCAGGGTTGCGGTGTCGCCGATGCCGTCAAAGGATCTGCCGAGTCTCATGTTCAACTTGGATAAGGCCGCACTCGTCCGTGTGAGTGTCTATGACACTATGGGCAGAAGAGTGGCTGAAGAGAATATAGGTCTCCTCGGGCCGGGTCTCCAGCGAGTGGCCCTGGCTCACAGCGCAAACTTGGCAGGTGTCTCGCCTGGCCTTTACTTCTATCAGGTGCAGGCCGGCGGCAATGTCGCCAGAGGCAAGATACTTCTTGTTAGATAGTTTCACATGATTCCCGACCGCATCTGGTTGCGCAACAGGGCAGCTTACCTTGACATGGCTGTGCCGATGTGGTATCTCCTTGCTTAAGATTGGTTTGGTAGTTGGCTTGGTAGGAGGTATCTCATTTGGCTACTGGCCTTTTATTTAGACGTACCAAGATAGTATCGACGCTAGGACCCGCCTCATCGTCACGTCAGATCATTCACGCACTGCTCGAGGCGGGTGTGGATGCAGTGCGTCTCAACTTCTCTCACGGCGATCACCCGACTCACCACCGAGTGATCCAGTATGTCCGCAGGGCGTCGCGCCAAGTAGGAAGGCCCATACCTATAATCCAGGATCTCCAGGGGCCACGCCTCAGGCTGGGAGTACTTGAGGATGGATCGCTCAACCTCAAGAAGGGTGCAAGGGTGGTACTAGGGACGGGCCGAGCTGGGATGGGCGCGATACCGGTCTCGCCTGCCATATCCTTCCGCGGGATGGCACGCGGGCACAGGGTTGTCATAGGCGATTTGGGTGTAACGCTCCGGATCATGACCGTACGCGCCGGGGGGTTAGCGTGTCTTGTAGCAAAGGGTGGAAGCATCCGCTCCCGGCAGGGTGTCAATTTCCCTGATGGGAAGGCTGCTCTGCCTTCCTTGACGGAAAAGGACATCACCGATCTCAAGTTCGGGATAGCGGAAGGTGTTGACTTTGTCGCGCTTTCGTTTGTGCGATCTGCTGCGGATATCAGCGCACTGCGTGCGCGCCTGCGGGGTACGGAGATAGGCGTCATAGCCAAGATCGAGACCAGGGAGGCGATTGATGCGATCGGCGAGATCATTGCCGAGTCAGATGCGGTGCTTGTGGCACGGGGAGACTTGGCGAGTGAGGTCTCAATCAGTGACGTTCCCATCCTTCAGAAATTCTTGATCGAACGGTGTAACAGGCAGGCCAAGCCGGTTATAACGGCGACTCAGATGCTCGAATCCATGATTGCCAATCCTCAACCGACCAGGGCGGAGGCAACCGACGTTGCTAACGCCGTACTTGATGGATCAGATGCTCTCATGCTGAGCGGAGAGACTGCTGTGGGCAAGTACCCGGTCGAGGCCGTTCGGATGATGGCCTCACTCATAAGGCGTGCCGAGACCGCCTATGAAGACGAGTGGATCAGGCGCAGGCCATCGCTTGAACCTGAACCCCACATCGATGAAACCATTGCCTATCTTGCTGCAAGCGCCGCGCACACGCTCAACGCATCTGCGATAATTACCTTCACCGTAAGCGGCGGCACGGCCCTTAGAGTGGCCAAGTTCAGGCCGACCGTTCCGATATTTGCGGTTACCCCTTCAGCCAAGACCAGAATGAAGCTGGGACTTTCCTATGGAACTCTCTGCGAGGAAATCGGTGAGGCCGGGGATACGGATAGTATGATCGAGATGGCGATAGGTGCTGCCCGCAAAAAGGGCATAGTTGCCAGGGGAGATACGGTTGCTATTACAGCGGGGGTGCCACCGTATATCAGGGGCACGACCAATCTCCTCAAGCTAGAGATAGTGTGAGGCTGAAGCCGCTGGGATGGCCTCAATCTCCAGATAGGCTGAGGCGGGTGTCCCTGGAGGCAATCTCAAGATAGACTGATGCCAGAGTCATTGGGAGCCCTCAATCTGCAAACAGTTTGGTGTGGGGGCCTTAGGATGGTCTCAGACCGGAGGTAGTCTCCTGCGGAACTCCTTAGCAATAAGGGTGATGTGAAGGGGAGAAAAGGAGGCTTGTGTGCCACTCCTCCGACAGGATCTTGCGACACGAAGATGGAGCATCATAGCGACCGAGAGAGCCAAGCGGCCCGATGATTTTGCGAAGCGGGGCGCGGGGCTAGAGAAACTGCCGTCCTATTTGGCGACCTGCCCCTTCTGCCGAGGCAACGAACGCATGACCCCCGAGCCGGTTCTCGTGATTCCTGATCCAGCCTCAAGAGACGGTAAAGGCTGGAGCGTGAGAGTGGTGCCCAACAGATTTCCCGCGCTTGTCACGCCCACGCCAAACTCTGAGCCGAGAAAAAGACGGCGGAAAGGCCTCTATCTTGAAATGGATGGCTGCGGTCAGCACGAGGTCCTGATCGAGAGTCCCGATCACTCCAAGACGATCGCGACAATGAGTGTGGAGGAAGTCACGAGAGTGGTCCGCACTTACCACGAGCGTTTTCTCGTGCTTGATGCGTCCGACTGGAATGAGCTAATAATCATCTTCAGAAACCAGGGGGAAGGCGCAGGCACCTCGCTCGCACACCCTCATTCGCAAATCATCGGAGCGCCGATCGTCCCTCAGGACATAAGAAACCGGCTTGATGAGGCCCAGAGATACTTCGATGACAATGGTACCTGCGTTTACTGCGATATGCTTGAGGGGGAGATAAAGGACGTTGTGAGAGTGGTCTGTTCCAATTCCGGTTTTGTTGCCCTGTGTCCCTTTGCCGCCACCGTGCCATACGAGACCTGGATCATTCCCCGCAGGCACGCGTCATCCTTCGGTGTGCTGATCGATGAAGAAGTCGATCTCTTAGCGAGAATCTTACGAGAGACGCTCTTGAGAATGTACGTCTTGCTTTCAAATCCCGACTACAATTACGTCATCAGAACTGCGCCTCACCATTCAGCCGGCGAGCCTCACTTCCACTGGTATGTGGACATACAGCCCAGGCTCACTACGCGTGCCGGCTTTGAAATCGGCTCGGGGATCAACGTCAATGTGGTCGGCCCCGAGGTCGCCGCCGAGCAGTTGAGGAAGGCATCCTGAAATGAGCGGGAAATGAGCGGGCTGAATCTCGAGGCTAAGCGAATGGAGATGGTCGAGTATCAGATAAAGGCCCGAGGCATAAAGGACATGCTCGTGCTTGAGGCCATGAGCAAGGTTCCGAGGCATGTGTTCGTGCCCGAAGACCACGCCAGCTCTGCTTATGATGACCGGCCCCTGCCCATAGGCTCGGGGCAGACGATCTCCCAGCCCTACATGGTGGCAGTGATGACCGAAGCCCTGAAACTTCTGGGTGAGGAGAGGGTTCTAGAGGTTGGCACTGGTTCGGGTTACCAGACGGCCATACTTGCGGAGATCGCGGATCACGTGGTCACAATCGAGAGAAAGGCTGACCTTTCGAGGGTTGCGGCCGAGATTCTGCGCGAGCTCGGCTATATCAATGTAGAGTTCGTCGTGGGTGATGGTTCGAAAGGCTTCGTACCGCGGGCGCCTTATGATGGAATTCTTGTTACCGCCGGGGCGCCCGATATCCCTGGAATAGTGCTGGAACAGCTTGCCGAAGGTGGGAGGCTTGTTATCCCGGTCGGCAATAGCCTGCAGCAGACGCTTACACGTGTCACGAGGAAGGGTAAGGACTACAGGACGGAGCGGCTGGAGGCATGTGTGTTCGTGCCGCTCATAGGTGAGTTTGGCTGGAATGAAAACGGCGAGCACGCGTCGTAGGAGGTAGGTTCAAGACATGATAAGCCGCAAGCAGGTGATTGACTTGTTGCATCTCGATGCAGGACCGAACTGGGTCGTGAGCTTCTACATGGGTATCGGCGTATATAGAGCCCTGAGGAAGGCCCACGAGATAGAGGCGAAGGATATAACCAAGCAGGCGATAGGTGAGGCGGGCCTCACGGGTGATGCCAAGAAAGATGTGGAAGAGGATGTCCAGAGAATCCTCAATTTCCTGAAGATGGATTTCAAGGGAAGGGCGAAGGGTGTGGCGATCTTCTCCTCGAAGAAGGCCGGCCTCTGGCAAGTCTACAGGCTACCGGTCACAATGCCCGACAGGTGCGTCATAAACCATTCGCCTTTTGTTCTCCCGATGCTTAAGATCGTTGACGAGAGCCGAAGATTTTGTGTGGTTGTGGCCGACACGGAGAAAGCGAGGCTCTTCACGGTGTATCTCGGGGAAATCGTCGAGAGAACCGATATATTCGATGTTGTCCCGGGGTGGCACAAGAAAGGTGGCTGGTCGCAGGCAAGGTTCCAGCGCCATATCGAAGATCACGTCAACCGACACCTCAAGCATGTTGCGGATACGGCCTTCGAGTTTCATAAGAGCGAGGGCTTCGGCCATCTTATCGTTGGCGGCTCGCAGGAAGTCAGGACAAGGCTCTATCAGATCTTTCATTCGTACCTGCAGAGGATAGTGGCCGGTTACATAAATGTCGACGTCACATCGAGCATCGACGACATCCTGAAGGCTGCAGGAAAGATCGAAACTGAAACCGAAGACAAGCGGTCTGAAGAGCTGGTACAGACGATCCTTGGCACGAAGGGCCGGGGTCAGATTGTGACGACCGGGCTCGACGACACCGTCAAGGCCCTCAAGGAGGGCCGTGTTCACACGCTTGTGCTGGTTGACAATTCCCGCGTCGAAGGCTGTCTCTGTGGTGATTGCGGGAGCGTCGCCATTCTTTCAGCCGAGCAGTGTGACAACTGTAAGAACAAGCTGAGCAAGGTCGAAGATGTGTCGGAGCATCTTGCGATTCTTGCTGTGGAGCGCGACGCTGAAGTGAAATATGTCAGGCCTGGCTCGGGAATTGAGAGTCAGGGTTCGGTCGGGGCGATACTGAGGTGGTAGATCTATGAAAAGGGTAATCGTAGTTGTTGTGATTGTGGCTGTGGTGGGAGCTCTCCTGGGTCTCAAATTCCACAAGAAGAGTAACAACACGAGCAGCCCGGGTTATGAGCTGGCGAATGTCGTGAAGCAACCCCTCTGGATCAAGGTGTCGGCTACGGGCCTGGTTGAGCCTATCGTTCGGGTCGAAGTCAAATCGAAGGCTAGCGGTGTCGTTGAGCGCCTGCCCATAGAGATGGGCGATCTTGTCAAGAAGGGCCAGATCATAGCGGAGCTCGATACCACTGAGATCAAGAACCAGCTGGAGCAGGGAAAGGCGGCGTGGGCTGTGGCTTCGCAGTCGGTGCGTGTGAAGGAACAGGCCCTCCGGAGGGTCGAGGAGCTTTCCAAGGCGGGACTGGTATCCGAGCAAGATCTTGAAAACGCAAAGCTGGATCTTGAGAGGGCGAGGTCTGACGAAATCTCGAGCAAGCTCGCCGTTGAAAACTGGGAGGAGAAACTCGGCGACACGGTGCTTCGCTCGCCAATCGATGGAGTTGTGCTTGAGAAGCGGGTGGAGATCGGTCAGGTGATCTCCTCGGGAGTATCCAGTTACACCGGTGGAACCGCGATTGCTGTGATTGCTGACTTGACCAGAGTCTACGTCAAGGCGGATGTGGATGAGACGGACATCGGCAGGGTGGAGAAAGGCCAGCGCGTCGAAGCGGTTCCCGATGCGTTTCCTGACCGCAAGTTCACGGGTATCGTCGAGCGGATAAGCCCGCAGTCCCAGATTGTCCAGAACGTGACCACCTTCGAGGTGGTGACTGCTCTCGACAACAACGACGGGATACTGAAGGCAGGCATGAACGCCACTGTGGACATTCTTGTCGCGGGCAAGGATGAGGCGTTGACTATACCACGGAGGGCATTGAGAGTGCGGGATGAGATTCCTATGCTTGCCGCTGCGTTGGGGATAAAGCCGCCCGGCATGAGAGAACCTGAAAAGAACGGATATGCTGTGGCGGCTGCTTCTGAGCCCGGCAGTAACGGCGGCAAAGTTGTCTGCGTGAAAACGCCCAGCGGATACGTGTTCAAGAATGTCACAACAGGGCTCTCTGATTATGACAGTTTTGAAGTGACGCAAGGCCTCAGTGAAGGGGACGAGATCGTCGTCTTTATGACAAGCAGGGCGCTCGATCAGTCAAGGCAGTTCCTGGAGCGGAGAAGGGGTTCGGGCATACCTGGCCTCAGTCGGGGCGGAGCTGTCGGGCACTAGATGAGGTACCAAACAGGGGGACGGCAGTAATATGGCAATCATAAGCATGAGAAACATAAGCAAGAACTATGAGATGGGCGAAGCCATGGTCCAGGCCCTCAGGGGAATCGACCTCGAGGTTGAGCCAGGGGAATTCATCGCAATCGTTGGACCATCGGGGTCCGGCAAGTCAACTCTCATGAATCTAATAGGCTGTCTCGACAGGCCTAGTGAGGGTGAATACGATCTCGATGGCGAGAAGGTCAGCGAGCTAAACGATGACCAGCTTGCCCACATAAGAAACAAGAGGATCGGCTTCGTTTTTCAGACCTTCAATCTCCTGCCGAGGACCAACTGTCTTCACAATGTGGAGCTGCCCCTCCTTTATTCGAACGTGCCGCGAAAGGAGCGTGAGGCAAAGGCTCTTGAGATGCTGAAGCGGGTTGGTCTCGCCGAGCGTGTGTATCACAACCCCAATGAACTCTCAGGCGGAGAAAGGCAGCGGGTCGCTATAGCGAGGGCACTGGTCAATGAGCCTGCAATCGTGCTTGCCGATGAGCCTACGGGTAATCTCGATAGCAAGACCGGCTCAGAGATCATGGCCATATTGACCGATCTCAATAAGGAAGGGAAGACCATAGTGCTCGTTACGCACGAGCGGTATATCGCCGACTACTCACATAGAATCATCACCCTCAGAGACGGCAGGGTCGTAAGCGAAGACGTCGGAGTCCTGCGGTAGGAGATGGACGCATAGACCATGGACCCGGTTGAAGGCATAAATGTAGCTATTGATGCGATAAGGTCCCACAAGATGCGGTCGTTCCTCACCATGCTGGGGATAATCGTCGGAGTGGCCGCGGTGATCACGATGATCTCGCTCGGTGAGGGGGCGAGGCGTCAGGTCAGGCAAAGCATGACGTCGCTGGGTACCAATCTTCTTTACGTGAGGGCAGGCTCGGCGCAGAGGGGTGGTGTCTGGTTTGGCACGGGTACGGCGGCGAGGAGCCTCACTGTCGAGGATGCCGACGCAATCAAGAGAGAATGCCCCCTGGCGGAAGCTGTAGCGCCCCAGATCCGCAGTCGTGCCCAGGTCATATATGGCAACAAGAACTGGTCCACCAATGTGGTGGGATCGACGCCGATCTATGAATTTGTCAGCAACCTGCCGGTGGAAGGTGGGAGTTTCTTTGATGATGCGGCGCAAAAGGCGCGGGCAAGGTTGGCCGTAATCGGCACCACGGTGATTGAAAACCTGTTCGGCGATGAGGACCCGATAGGGAAAGTGATACGGGTAAACCGAGTCGCCTTCACAGTGATAGGGACTATAAAGGAAAGGGGCGGCACGGGCTTTGACGATCCTGATGACGTCGTGATCGTGCCGCTATCCACCGCCGGGGAAAGGCTCTTCGGGACTGACGACCTCTCGTCCATCAGCGTCAAGGTCTGGCGCGAGAACCAGATGACCCAGGCGGTCGTTGAAGTGGAAGACGTCATGCGCCGGAGGCATCGGCTCAGCGATCAGCAAGAGAACGATTTCATGATAAGAAATCAGGCTGACCTCATGACCGTCTTTACCCAGACCACAAAGACGATGACTTTCCTACTTGCCGGAATCGCCTGCGTCTCTCTCCTTGTGGGCGGTATCGGCATCATGAACATAATGCTTGTCTCGGTCGCGGAGCGGACACGAGAGATAGGAACCAGGATAGCAGTAGGCGCAAGACGGGTGGACATCCTCGGCCAGTTCATGCTTGAGTCGGTCGTGATCAGCCTGGCGGGCGGCATAATCGGCATCGCGGTAGGTCTGGGTGGCTCCCAGCTGCTTTCGCTCTTTGCGGGCTGGAATACTGCGGTCTCTCTGGTGGGAATCGGCCTCGCATTCGCCTTCTCAGTGGGTGTGGGAGTTTTCTTCGGAATCTATCCGGCAAGAAGAGCTTCCATGCTTGACCCGATTACTGCGCTTCACCACGAGTAGGTTCCCCGAGCCCCAGGTCGCAATGGAGTCTCCTCACTGCCTCCACCGCCCTGGCCTTCGGCAGCGCTATCGTGAGACCTATGCCTGAGGTTGATATGATCTCGGGCTGAATGTCGAGGGAGGCAAGCGACCCCATTACCCTTCTTGCCACTCCGGGGATGCTCGTGAGGCCCTGGCCGACTATCGAGATGGTGGCGATGTCTTCATCCAGCTCGAACTTCTCGTGAGGCAGCGCCTGCGATATGCACCCCACGGCCAAATCCTTGGAAGCGAGCGGTATCATGATGGACACGGCACTACGGTCCCCGGGTCCGGGAGAGATGTAAAGGAACCGCACGCCTATGTCTTCGCGGTCAAGTGCCTCAAGGATGCGGCCTGCAATCTCTGCGGGGCGGTCTATATGCTTCAACCTTATTCCCGCAAGATTCAAGTCCTGAGTGATCCCGCGTATCTCGGTGGGTTCGATCTCTTCTTTGGCAGTCACGATTGTTCCCATCTCCTTCCCGAACGAGGAGCGTATATGGATTCTCACGCCGAAGCGCATCGCAATATCCACGCTCCTCCAGTGCAAGACCCCTGCACCACAGAAAGCCAATTCCAGCATCTCGTCATAGGATATCTTCTCGATCTTTCTTGCCCATGGGACAAGCTGCGGATCGGCCGTGTAGACGCCATCGACGTCCTTGAATAGGTGACATTCCCTGGCAGAGAAGGCTGCTGCGAGTGCGACACAGGTTGTGTCGGATCCGCCGCGGCCCAGGGTCGTGACCTCTTTGGCCGGACTCACGCCCTGGAAGCCTGCCACGATCACAATCCGGCCTTTCTCGAGTTCCTCCCTCACTCTGTGGGCTCTTACATCCAGGATCTTGGCGCGCGTGTGGCTCGTATCGGTCACGATGCCGCTCTGAGAGCCCGTGAAGGATATGGCCTCATGGCCCAGGTCACTAATCGCCATGGAGAGCAGGGCCATGGAGATCCTCTCGCCCGCCGTGAGTAGCATATCCAGCTCGCGCTTGGGCGGGCTCTTGGTCACGGTTTGGGCGAGGCTCATCAGCCGGTCGGTGGTATCTCCCATGGCCGAGACGACCACGATGATGTCCTTGCCGGCCTTCTTCTCCTCGACGACCCGGCGGGCCACCTCCTTGATCTTCTCCGGGGTAGCGACCGACGTGCCGCCGAATTTTTGCACTATAAGTGTTTTTGACTCTTGCGCTAGCATCCGTCAATGCTCACTTTACTTAGGAACAGAGATTATGTTAAGATGCGGCATCAAGTATATGCAAGTGTTATGTGCTCGGCACTGATATGGCCTAAGGAGGTTTGTATGCTGACCGGATCGCGACTTGTTGCGGCATGTCTTCTCTTGAGCCTCATCGTCACACTTGCCATCGTGGGCTGTGCAGGCTTTGGCCCAAAGCGGGCTCCCCTGGCTTCCATACCGGACAGCCTGGATGTCGAGTCCAAGGCGGAGGCGCTTGAGGGAATGGTGAAGCAGTACCCCAAGGATGCCGAAGTCCTCTACACGCTTGGCAATACCTATTATGATCAGGCGATTCCTGACCTTGCCCGGCAGAACTATGAGAAGGCCATCGCGCTTGATCCCAAGATGAATAAGGCGCGTGTGAACCTGGCGATGCTCATTGCGGAGTCTGGGGAGCCTGACAGTGCCAAGGTCATGCTGGAAGACGTTGCGAAACGTGACCCGAAGGACACGAAGGCTCTGGTCAACCTGGGCATGCTCTATTACAACACGAAAGACTTCGACACCGCGGTCAAGTACTATGTTAAGGCAATAGCGATCGAGCCCAAGAATGCCGAGGCGCACTACAACCTGGGTGTTGCGTTTGCAGAATCGGGTCTTCTGCTTGAAGCCATAAGAGAGTGGAGAACCGTGCTCGAGTTAGTGAACGAGGGAGACACTGCGCAGCGAGCACGGCTTGCCCTGGAGCGCGCAGAAGGAGCCATCACCAAATAGCCGCGACCGAGTGAGGTGTTACCTTGCCCCTGACTCGAGATCGGGCGGGTAAGACATATCTCATAGTGACCTCGGAAAAGGGGCTCGCAAAGAGCCTGGATCGCGCCGGCATAGAAGGCGTGATTGGCTGCTTAAAGGAGATTGCGGATGCGGTCCGCAAGCGCGGGATAGACACGCTCCTTTATGTGCCGGACAGCAAGGAATTGTCTGGCGATCTGCCGTTTGTTGACGCACCCCTTACCCCAGCGAAGTTGAGCGACGCCATCCATTCGATCGAAGAGAAAACATACTCGCGAGCAGCGTTCACCTACGTTCTGATCGTCGGCAACGGCGATGTAATTCCCTTCTGGAGGCTCGAGAATCCCGCCGCGGACTCGGACAGGGACTTCCCCACCGATGCTCCTTACGGGGTCACTGAGCGCGGTGAAGATATCGATACCCTCCTCGTGGCTGACAGGGCAGTTGCAAGAATCCCCCTGATTTCATGCCTTGAGAACCTCCTGAAGCGCACGGGTGGCGGGGCCTCGGGTAAGCCCTTTGGGCTTTCGGCGGCGGTATGGAGGGACCAGGCGGAGAGAGTCTTTGGCCTCATTGCAGATGCCCCGCTTGTGACCTCGCCGCCCCTTGATCTTGATTCATTCAAGTCCGGGTGGCTTGCTCGAGATTCGATTCTCTACTTCAACGTACATGGTTCGCAAGAGGAGAGATACTGGTATGGGCAGGACGGGCTCTCATACCCGAGGGTCTTGAGTCCGGAGATCGTCGCCAGGTCCGAACCCGAGGCGGCGCTGGTCCTCGCCGAAGCATGCTATGGGGGACTGGTGGAAGGCAAGCGACCTCAAGATTCGATTGCGCTCCAGTTCTTGTCCAAGGGTGTAGCGGCCTTCATCGGATCAAGCGCCGTCGCATACGGATCTCCTGATGAGCGGCTGACAGAGGCCGACCTCTTTGCATACCTGTTCCTGAAGCGAGTTCTCGCAGGTGAGAGCTGCGGCGATGCGTTTCGCGAATCAAAGACCGATTTCGCCGCTGAGATGCTTCGGCGGCAAGGTTACCTTGATGGTGACGATAAGAAGACGCTGGTTGAGTTTAATCTCTACGGTGACCCATCGCTGATCTTGGCTCATCGTGGCGGAGGAAGGGGGCGAGAAGAGATGATCTCGGATGAAATCGTCGATTCGATAAAGCAGATTGTTGCATCAAGGTTCCCGGAAATGGCGGGTGTCGAGCCGGATCTCGGCGTGGAAACAACGGCACTCGACGGGGCTCTGGCCAAGAAGGTGCGGTCCCGGAGACCACTGTCGGAGGAGAAGGCTAAAGGTCAGGTGATTGAGCGAAGGGTCTTCATTGCATCCTTCAAGAGGCTGGTCACCGCCGGAGATCGCCGGGTAGAGCGTGTTGTGAGAATAACCTTCGACGAAAGGGGGGAAGTGCTTAAGATAGTCACCTCCAAATAGGCCGGGAGCCCGCCCAAACCAATTGACAGACAGGGCATATTCTGTTAACGTCAGTCGGCGAATAATCACAGCAGACCTACGGTGAAGATATGAAAGGAGCGGAGTGATGACATCGAGGATATGGAGTCTTTGCCTGGTTGTCTCAGGTCTTGCTCTCATCGCCGGTTGTGCAAGTCAGCAGGCCGCGCCACCCGGACCGCAAGTCACGGTGGAAAGCAGGCAGGCGGGCATGAGTGCACCGGGTGGGCATTACTATCTTGGTGCCGAATACCTCACGAACAACAATCTCGACGAGGCGACGAAGGAGTTCAAGGCCGCCATTCAGATTGATCCCAACCATCAGAAGGCATATAAGGGCCTCGCCCTCGTTTATCTCAAGCAGGGACGGCTGGATGAGTCGATCAGAGCTTACCAGAAGGCTTCTGAGCTCGCCCCCAACGATGCGGACGCGCATTCCGGCATCGCATCGGCCCATATGGCGGCAGGGGAATTCGCTGAGGCAGCCGCTGAGTACAGGATCGCGACCCAGCTGGATCCAGGGAATGCAGGCACTTATGTCAGCCTGGGGGCAGCATTTGACAAGCAGGGGCTTCTGCCTGAAGCGATAGAGGCTTATAGGAAGGGTGTGGAGGTGACGCACAAGGATGACCCGAGGTATTTGACCACGATCCTCACATTTGCGAATCTGCTCTACGAAAACCAGATCTATGCAGATGCAATAAGCGTCTACCGGACGGCCCTCGCGCTTGCCCCTGATGATTTCAACGTGACAAAGACGCTCGGCTGGCTCTATTTGAAGGTTGAGGACTATGGTTCCGCTGTTGAGTTTTATGAGAAGGCCGTGGCCTTGAACCCCACGGAGGCGCAGTTGAGATACTGGCTTGCGACTGCTTATGACAAGGTCGGTAATACAGACAAAGCCATACTGAACATGGAGAGGGCAGTAGAGCTGGATCCGGAAAACGCCGATCTCTACTGGCTTCTAGGGGACCTTTACAACAAGGCAGAACACTACGACGATGCCATAGCGACCGTGAAGCGGGAGCTGGCCATAAAGCCCAACAGTGCCGGCGCTTACTGTGTCTGGGGCAAGGCCCTGGAGAAGCAGGGTCTATTTGAAGAAGCCAAAGCCCAGTACCAGAAGGCGGTTGAATGTAACGATCCGGCATGGAGCTCGTACGCTGCCAAGGAGACTGAGCGCCAGAACAAGCTTATAGAACAGAAGAGGCTCCTGCAGCAGCAAGAGGGAGAATCAGGAAAATAGAATACAGCACGGTGCAAGCAAGCAGTTTTCTGATCTGTGGAGGGATGGCCGAGCGGTCTAAGGCGGCGGTCTTGAAAACCGTTGACCGATAAGGTCCGTGGGTTCGAATCCTACTCCCTCCGCCATGTGAACTGCCAAGAACGGGGAGAGGTGCGTGAGTTGGCCTAAACGAGCCGCCTGCTAAGCGGTTGAGAGGACTAAAATCCTCTCCGAGGGTTCGAATCCCTCCCTCTCCGCCAGGTGAAGGTCGTTAAGATGCAAGTGGAAATCAAGCACCTCGATGTCGCCAGCGTGGTCAAGATCTGTTTCGTCATATATGCCATCCTGGGAATCGTCGTGGGGCTGGTTTATGTGATCTTTGCCATGATCTTCAGCAGCCTCCTGGACGCCACCGGCGCCTTCGAGGCAACCTCGGTTTTGCGAATCGCCGCGACAGGATTCGGTATACTTCTCGTGCCCCTTTTTGCTTTGCTCTATGGCATCATCGGAGCCATAGGCGGGTTCATTTTCGCTGTGGTCTATAATCTCGCTTCGAAAGCATTGGGTGGAATAAGGCTTACCTTAGAGGGTAGGGGAACCGAGTCTCAGGTGGCTGGTTTAAGTAACCAAGCGGAAGTGCGCCTGTAGCTCAATTGGATAGAGCGCGTGGCTACGGACCACGAGGTTGCGGGTTCAACTCCTGCCAGGCGCGCTCCTCAACAGAATGAAGTGGAGGTCAAGATGCTCAGAATAGTTGCCGCAATCTCGATTGCCGCTCTTCTTTTCGCAGCTGCATTGGAAGCGAAGACCTTTCGCGTGCCCACCGAGAGCAAGGATCTGACGCAGGCTCTGAGAGAGGCCCGCTATGGGGACACGGTTCTTGTCTTCCCGGGGAGGTATAAGCTCCAGACAAAGCTGAGAAGCGGGGTCAAGCTGATTTCGGCTCGGGGTCCGGACTCGACGACCCTGTGGAATCAGCGGTGGTACGTTCTCATGCTCGACGAGTGTGATCTTGAGACCCTGGTTTCGGGTTTTGGCTTCGACTGCAAAGGCTGCAACATAGCGGTTGCGTGTACGTCAGGGGCTCCCAGCATAGTCGGGAACGTGATTCGCGACGCCTGGGACGGCATATCTCTTGTCAAGTCCAACGCGTTTATCAAGGGCAATACCGTACGCAACTGCAACAGGGGAATCGCGGCGGATCAAGCTAGCCCCGAGATTGTGGAGAACAAGATTTTCAAGAACGGTGAAGGGATATATCTGATGACGTCCTCTCCGGTGATCGCCCGGTGCAGCATCACGTCGAACGGCAAAGGCATCTTCCTCGCAGGGTATTCCTATCCTTCCATTGGGGGAACCCTTTCCACGGCAAATGACATTGAGAAGAACAGTTACGACATCTATAACGATGGCCGCCACATCGACGGCAGCCTCTTTACCGACCAGCGGGAGGTCGCCATCGCAAGCGTCAACTACTGGGGCAGCCTTTGTCCCTCCAGGGACAGATTCAGAGGGGAAGTCGTCTACACACCCTGGGTGAATGCCAAGCATGACTCGATCTACCATGATTGTCCCAAGGTGGCGCCTCAGGATACGGGTGGATCGAAGTGATGTCGGCGCCCGGACTATCCAGGGAAGGCTCCCGCGTTTGCCTGTCTCGGCGGAGACTCGAGTTTGCTTGATCTTTCGGCAAGGGACCGCGGCCTCTTCTTAGCAATAGTCGTACTTGCCATTGTTCTCAGAGTCGCCTATTTCGTTGATATCAAGGGCTCACCTTACTTCAACCAGCCTCTGCTGGATTCCTACTGGTACGACGACAAGGCCAAAGAGGTCCTGGAGGGTGATCTGCTTTCCCAGGGTGGATCCTTCCGTGTCCCTCTGTATACCTATTTCCTTGCAGCCTGCTATCTCGTCTTCGGGCACTCCTTCCTTCCGCCCCTGCTCATCCAGGCGCTCATCGGAGCCTTCACATGCGGCCTGGTCTATGTGATCGGTAAGCGGCTCTTTGGCCAATTGGCCGGGGTCTTTGCCGGGTTTGGCTTTGCCTTGTACAGGATGGCGATCTACTCGGACGGTGAGCTGCTGCCCACCACGCTCTTCATACTCTTCATCCTGGCATCCGTGTACTTTCTCCTCGATGCGCTCGAGCGCGAGCGCCCGCGGTATGCCCTCGGCGCGGGACTGTTCCTTGGACTTGCGTTCCTCACCAGGCCGGAGGTACTGCTGCTTGCTGGGGCCTTAGCGGTCGCAGTGATCGCCCTTAAGGCAAAAAGGGGCTTCCGCCTTGTTGCGGTCGTGGGTATAGTGCTTTTTGGAACGATGGCGCTACTGGGCTTGAGGAATCGCGAAGCTTTCGGAGAATTCTTTCTCTTCTCGCCTCAGGGTGCCGTCAATTTATACATAGGTAACGCGGGATATGCTGATGGGAAGACCCCTGTTGCACCGCCGACCAGGTACCCCTACGCCATCTCTGCCGATCCTGGCGAGGATTCCATCATCATCGGCTGCAAGCAGGCGGCGTTGGAGAATGCGGGCCGGGAGCTCAATGACAGGGAACTTGCACACTACTACACAAGTAAGACACTGGCAGAAATCGGAAGCGATTTTCCGAGGTGGCTTGGGCTCATGGTGAAGAAGACCTATTACTTCCTGAATTCATATGAGCTGAGCGACATAAAACCGATCCCACGCTTCATCGCCAGATACTCGCGCGTCCTAAGGCTCCCTCTCCTTACCTATGCGATTGTGATGCCGCTTGGTCTTGTGGGGCTCGGGCTTGTAGCTGTGAGGCGGCGCAAGGCTGCGTGGCTCGTCAGTGCCGGGTTTCTGGCCTGCGCCCTGACATCGATTGCTTTCTTCGTTGTCTGGAGGTTCCGCCTGCCGGCGGTGCCCTTCCTCTTGATTCTGGGCGGTTTCGCATTGAGCCAATTGGTGGCGGCTGTGAGGGGCAAGGCTTGGAAGCACCTCTTCTCGCTTGCCGTCCCCGCAGTTCTTTTGAGCCTCTTCTCGCTTTCGAGTCTCTGGGGCATCAGAGATAACAGCGGGGAGGCGACCTATATCACCAATGAGGGTGCGATCCTTGCCAATACCGGCAAGACGGAGCAGGCCATCGAGGTTTACAGAGAGGCAATCAAGGCCGATCCTGCGGATGCCAGGCCCTACTATTACATGGGCAAGGCTTATGGATCCCTTGGGCTCATTTCACAATCTAAAGAGATGTTGGAGATGGCAGCAATGATCAATCCCAATTATAGGTCATTTGCTTTTCTATCCATGGGAATAACGCTTGCCAACCAGGGCGACTTTGCCGGCGCGGTCCCGTACTTCAAGCGGTCGATCGATGCGGATCCCGGCCTTGCGCTGGCCTACTACAATCTTGGTCTGTCCTGTTTCAAGCTGGGCAGGTTCGCGGAAGCTCGTGAGGCTCTTGGAGAGGCCGTAGCTCTGGCAGGAGATGACCGGGAGATACTCCTTTCTTCGGCGCGGCTTCTGATCGAGATTGGCGAACCTGATACGGGTATCGCAGTCGCTGAAGCGATCCTGAGGAGAGAGCCCCGCAATGCGAAGGCTCTTTTCACCGTGGGGCTTGGCCTGGAGAAGCAGGGCAGGATACCCGAGGCGATAGGGCAGTTCGAAACGGCTTTAAGGTACATGCCCTCATCCCAGGAGATGAGACAGAAGCTCCTGGAACTCAAGGCCGGACGGCTTAAGAGATAGAACATGAGATTTGCGGCAGCTCTTTTTGCTCTCGTTCTTGCCACGCTCCCTGCCCGATTTTGTTTTTCAATGCCGCCCAGGCCCGACCTTCTCCAGAAGCTCTATGAGGAAGATAGGCTTGATGAGGCCAGGGAAGCCCTGCAAGGGGAACTCCTCCAGGCCGAGAGCATAAGCCCTCGCCTCACGGCAGGGAGCGAGCTTCCGGATACCATTAGGATCCTGGTACTCCTCGTTGACTTCGATGATGTCCGGGCCGACACCATTCTGCACGGCAGGCAATGGTTCGAGCGAATGCTCTTCGATCCTGCCAATCCTTCCAGCATGAGGAATTACTATCTCGCCAACTCCTATGGCAAGCTCGATATCACCGGCCAGATCTACGGCTGGTTCAGGGTAAGGGAGAAACTCTCCTACTATGCCGACAAGTGGCGAGGCATGGGCTTGTACCCGCGGAATACGCAGAAACTCGTAGAGGATGCGATTGATGCTGCCGATTTGAGTGTTGATTTCTCGAAGTTCGATAACGATGGTCCCGATGGCGTCGTTGACTTCCTGCTCGTAGTGCATGCGGGCCAGGGCTATGAATGGACGATGAATCCTCGCGACATCCATTCCCACGCGGGAGCAATAACCGGCAAGATCGTCGACGGCGTCATGGTGAGAGAATTCGCGACCGAACCCGAAGATGGCAGGGTCGGGACTTTTGCCCATGAATTGGGACATCTCCTGGGCCTGCCCGATCTCTACGACGTCACCCTGCATTCCTACGGTCTGGGCATGTGGTCGCTAATGTCGTATGGATCATGGGGAGGGGGAGATGGCTCACGTCCTGTGGGGCTTGACGCGTGGAGCAAGGCCAGGCTCGGTTTCCTTACTCCTGTCCCGGTCCGCCGCAATACGGCGGGCCTCCGGGTGCCGTGTGTGGAGGACGAACCATACGCCCTGAAGCTATGGAGTGAAGGGGAGGCCGGGCAGCAATACTTCCTTGTTGAGAATAGGCAAGCCAAAGGATGCGACTCCTATCTCTCCGCGTTCGGCGAGGGGCTCCTGGTCTACCACATCGATGAACGCTACGCCGGCAACTCATCTGAAACCGGACATCTGGTTTATCTGGAGCAAGCTGATGGCAGGTTCGACCTTGATAAGATGCGCCTCTTTGGTTGGGGCTCGGACGCGGGCGATCCGTTTCCTGGATCTGGAGGCACGCGAACATTCACCTGGTGGACAATGCCGGATAATCATTCCAATGAAGGCCTGCCGACAGAGGTGAGTCTGCGCAACATCGGGAATGCTGCCGCCACGATTAGTGTGGATGTTGAGGTCACGTCTCCCGTGATCCTGTTTGACAGTTATGTAATCGATGACGCAGCCGGAGATGGAGACGGCAAGCCTGACCCGGGGGAGGAGATTGTCTTACGAGTGAGGCTGAGAAACCACGGCATGAGCTGCTCGGGCGTCGCGGCTAGCATCTCTTCCGACGATCCTTTCGTCATCCTCAGAGAACCGGTTGCCCGAATAGCCTCGATCCCCGCGCATGACTTCTCATCGTATCTGGGATTCAGCATCAAGATTGCAGAGGCAACACCCGAACCCCATGGCATCGAGTTCGGTATCGGCATCACAGGCAAGTCGGAAGCCGGTGATTATGTCTCCGCCGATCGGTTTGTGCTCAGTGTCCCCTTGAGCAGGCTGGCAGGGTGGCCCCAGCGTACTGACGACATGATCTTCTCACCTCCGGCGGTTGCCGATCTCGACGGTGACGGACGCAAGGAGGTTGTGCTCGGAGATTACGCCGGCAAGGTCTATGCCTGGAACACCGACGGTACGTTGCTTCCCGGCTGGCCGGCCTTGATCGGCGCGAGGACGACCTCAAAACCCGCTATCTGTGACGTAGATGTGGACGGCAATGCTGACGTCGTCGTCGGCGCACAGGACGGCAAGGTCTATGTCTTCAAGAAGGATGGGACCCTGCTTGACGGCTGGCCTCAGCCTACCGGCGGCATGGTCGTATCCTCGCCGGCGCTGGCGGACATTGACGATGACGGAGTGATTGAGGTGGTGTGCGGCTCGAAGGATGGGCGGGTCTATGCCTGGAACGAAGACGGCACCCTGGTCGACGGCTGGCCATTTGAGATTAAGGGCTATGAGGTGTGGATGTCGCCGGCGGTTGCGGATTTCGACGACGATCACGTCCCCGAAGTGGTGGTGGGCGGCTACGGTGGGAAGCTTTACGTGCTAAAGAGTGACGGTACACCCTTGAGCGGATGGCCGGTCTTGTTTGGATGGGGTTGTGGTAATGGGTCGCCGGCGATAGCGGATTTTGACGGAGACGGGAAGATCGAAATTGCGGTGGCCGGTCTCTTCTCGAACTCAATCTGCGTTGTGGGTATGGATGGAAACGTGAGGGGAGGCTGGCCCCAGTGGGCTTATAATTGCCAATCTCTGAGTTCGCCTGTACCTGCGGACATAGATGGCGACGGGCTGCCCGAGATCGCAGTCGCAACTTCGTGTGGGACAATTCTAGCCTGGAATGCTGACGGCACACCGTGTACAGTGCTTGATGCGGCCACATCGGAAGTTGTCCAGTATTGCGAGCCCCTCTTCGTTGACCTGGATGGGAATGGAGAAGTCGATGGTCTCTTTGGGACAGCCGGCAGCACAACAAGCGGGTTTTATGCCTTCGGCAGGGGGGGCAGGCTCACAGGTTTTCCCATCGAAGTCGACGGAGCCGTCTGGGCTACGCCTGCTGTGGCTGACCTTGACGACGACGGCTATGTCGAAATGGTTGTTGCGACCACGGCAGGTGAGGTTCATGTGTGGCGCTTCGTCGGGGCAAAGACAGCAGGCCGGAGCGAATGGTCTCAATCAAGAGGAGATCTCTGGAATACTGGCGTCTATGGCTTCAAACCGCAGGCAAACATCCCGCTTGCAGATCTTGCCATAACCTCTGGCGACATAAGCTTCCAGCCGGACAAGCCCCGACAGGGAGAGAATCTCACCATCAGGATTCGTGCTGCAAACACTGGCCATGCAAACGCCGACAACGTCAGAATCAACCTCTACTATGACGATATGCAAGATTCACTCCTCATCGGTTCGGTCGTCGTCGCCTCCCTTGCGGCCAAGCACGACACGACCATCTCACTTGCCTGGCAGGTACCCGGCGGACAGCCCACAAGACTGGTCTTTGCGAAGCTCGACGCAGATGATCAGATCCCCGAGCGCTTCGAGCTCAACAATGTAGCGAAGCAGCGCTTCTACCTTTCGGTTGCCGATCTCGAAGTCGCCGTCGGCGGAGTCGAGCCTTTCCCGGCAATCATAGGAGATTCTCTGACTGTCTACGCGAGCGTGAGAAACACTGGTGCGGATGTGGCAAGATCCTTCACAGTTTCCTTCTACGACAGCACCATCCAGGATTCGAGGTGCTTTGCCGGTGTCGATGTTGACTCGCTAGCTCCAGGTGATCACGCCGATCTCGCGGTGCGCTATAAGGTTGGCAGGTTCCGCGAAGACTTCGCGACGATTCTCTGTGCTGCCGATCTGCAGAGACAGGTGCTCGAGTACTACCTCAGCAACAACCTTGCTGAGTTCAGAGTGAATTCAGGAAGCGCAGGTGAAATCCTGGCGCCGGCATTTCCATTCGCGGTGAAGAATTTCAGACTCTCGAGGACCGGGTTAGCGATTGAACCACTTAATTGCTCCTGCGTCATGGTTGTCAGCACAGGTGCGCCTTCAGACATTGTCTTCGAGAGTGAGGGGTCCGATCCGGACATTTCAAGAAACACGATTGTTTTCCCTACCGAGGGCGATATCGGTGGGGTGGATTTGACAAGCAAGATACCCTTTGTCGTAAGTGCGAGCGAGGAATATGAATCGCAACCGGCGGTCGGGGGTGGCAACATCGTTTGGGTCTCGGAGGGGTCCGACTCCATGCGTCTGATGCTGAAGCGCGGATCGAAGCCGGCCGAGGCCATAAGAACCGCGCATGGTGGCACAATCGCAAATCCTGATGTTTCATCTGATTATGTGGTTTGGGAAGAAAGGGACGGCGCCGGGTCTGATATCTGGGGCTACGATCTCAGTATTGATAGAGCGTCTGCTGTCTGTGACCGCGAAGGTGACCAGGTCAATCCCTCGGTATGGGACAGAACGGTCGTATGGGAGGATCATCGGCGCGATGGGGGCGACATCTATGCCCTGTCCGATGGGTCGGGGCAACCCATCGCCGTATCCGAGCACGGAGGCTCCCAGCAGCACCCCGACATTTCAGACGACATAATCGTGTGGCAGGATTCGCGGAACGGGAACTGGGACATATATGGGTACAGCCTGAAGACAGGGCAGGAATTTCCCATGTCGAGGCAGACGAGCCACCAGATACTCCCGTGTGTGAGCGACAGCACGGTGATGTGGGTCGACAGGAGGGGCCGTGAGGATCGCATTATGGGCCTGCGGTTCGGGGGCACCCGCACCGCCGCGCGCGTCCGCCGATTGGAGGCTCTGTCGCAGGATGCACGCATAAGAGTCGCAATGAACATTGAGGAACATGAGGATGGCCTAACGTACAAAATCTATCGCCTCAGCAGCAACAAACCCATGCCTGGCGACCCTCAGAGCTACATACAGGAATTCTTCGCGCTTGACGGTGACTCGCTGCATGTTTATGACGATACCCTGATCACCGAGAGAAAGCCTTATTATTACACGCTCGGTGTCGTTGATGGCTATGGCGCAGAGACCTTCTACGGCCCGGTCTTCGGGCGAGCCTATCGGCGTGCCCCCAGAGCCTTCGTCGTAAGCAGTCCTTTTCCGAATCCGTTCGCTCATGATGTCGACATCGCATTCGGTCTGCCCAGGACAATTGAGCCTTCTGAAGACGCCACCTGGCCTGACCCTGCCAGGGAGGGGAGTGCCGTGGAGGTCAAGATCTACTCCGTTGATGGCAGGCTTGTGCGCCTTCTAAAGACCGGCAATCTCGTTCCCGGCTACTATCACCTCTCCTGGGATGGCAGGAACGAGAGGGAGGCCCTGGTCAGTCCGGGTGTGTATTTCATTACGGTTTCAGCTCAGAATTCCATTTTCTCGAGGAAAGCAATCCTGGCTCGATAGGTACTCCTAAGTCCTCGAAGTCCCGGGGGTCCTCGGAGCGCAGAGTCCTCAGAGCGCCTGGTGTGCGCCTGTGCTTTCAGCATACTCGCATCGCGTCGCCCTTCTTGACGTACACAGGTGTGTCTGATAGTTTGATAGTATTATGGAGGCCAAGAACGACGCTGAATGGATGGGCGAGGCTTTGAAGGAAGCGCGAAAGGCCTTTGAGGCTGACGAAGTTCCGGTGGGTGCCGTGGTCGTGGACCAGGGGAGACTCATAGGCCGCGGCCACAATAGGATCGAGAGTCTCAAAGATGCGACGGCACACGCCGAGATCATCGCAATTGGAGCAGCGTCGGCAGCCCGTGGGGATTGGAGACTAGAGGGTGCGACCCTCTACGTGACCGTGGAACCCTGCATGATGTGTCTTGGCGCACTTTTCCTTTCGAGGATATCGAGGCTTGTCTTCGGAGCCCGCGACCGCCGTGCCGGAGCCTGTGGTGGGGCGATTGGTCTTGGCTCTTCAAAGTATATGGACCGGAAAATCAATGTCGATGGCGGCATACTGGAAGATCAATGTCAGGGGTTGCTCGTTGAATTCTTTTCAAAGTTGAGGCAGTCTGGTAAGGTTTGAGGCAACGATGGAGTTCTGACATAGGCCGGCCACGGTGAGAGACAGCATCGATTTCGGGGGGCTGTCGGCAAGAAGGCATTGAGGTTTGGCGCGGAGAGATGCCAGAGCGGTTGAATGGGGCGGTCTCGAAAACCGCTGGGCAGGTAACTGCCCCGGGGGTTCGAATCCCTCTCTCTCCGCCAGATTTTGATACGTGGCGCCGTATGCGATGCGGCAGTCAGTTCACTTTGTAGACGGAGAGATGCGAGAGCGGCTGAATCGGCGTGACTGGAAATCACGTGAACGGGTAACCGTTCCGAGGGTTCAAATCCCTCTCTCTCCGCCACGCATAAGGTCGTGCTGCTGAGTTCCCGGGGGCTTCGTGCTGGCGCCGAAGGGTGAACCTGCTCTTGCGAAACGCGAGCGCATCTGTTATGCTATCCGCTCGAATGCTGTGCGAAAGGAAACATTGACAACTGTCATCATTTCCATAAGCATGCCGTCAGAAAAGGAGGAGTGAATTGAAAGGTAAAAAGGTCGATGTCGAGCAGCTTCTTGCCAAGGCGCAGCAGCCCGCCAAGGATGCGGCTAGGCTGCACTCATTCTACAGAGGCAAGCTTGAAGTGACTCCCAAGTGCAGGATCCGAGACTTCCAGGATTTCGCCATCTGGTACACTCCGGGGGTCGCCGAGACTTGCAAGCAGATTCATGAGAACTTCGAGAAGGTATTCGAATACACCAACAAGGGGAATTTCGTCGCCGTCGTGACTGACGGCACCAGAGTTCTCGGACTTGGCAACATAGGTCCCCATGCTTCGATCCCCGTGATGGAGGGCAAAGCAATCTTGTTCAAGTATCTTGGGGGTGTGGATGCCTTTCCGATTCCGCTCGCGGTGACAAACGAAGAAGACATCATCCGGGCCTGCAAGTGGCTAGAGCCCGCCTTCGGCGGCATCAATCTTGAGGACATCGAGAAGCCCAAGTGTTTCAGCATCCTGGACAGGCTGCGCAAGGAGATGGAAATACCCGTTTGGCACGATGACCAGCAGGGTACCGCCGCCGTCACTTACGCCGGGCTCATAAATGCTCTCAAGGTGGTCGGCAAGAGGAAGGAAAACGTGCGGATCGCGATGATCGGCGCCGGCGCCTCCAATGTGGCGATCCAGAGGGTGATGTGTGCGGGCGGCTTCCCGGCCGAGAATATCATGATGGTCGATACCAAGGGCATCATCTACAAAGGCAGACCGGACCTCCGGAGTGAAGATAAGGAAAAGTGGCACATCTCGCAGACAACCAACAAGGAAGGCCGGAAGGGTGGTATTCCTGAGGCTCTGAAGGGTGCCGATGTCTGCGTTTCTCTCTCGAAGTCCGGCCCCGGCGTGATAAAGCCGGAATGGGTGGCTGGAATGGCGAAAGACGCGATCATGTTTTCCTGCGCCAACCCCGTGCCCGAGATATGGCCCTGGGAGGCGGAAGAGGCCGGCGTCAGGGTTTTTGCGACCGGCCGGTCCGATTTCCCCAACCAGGTCAATAACTCGCTAGGTTTCCCCGGCATCTTCAGGGGTGCCCTGGATGTCGCCGCCAAGACGATCACCGATGAGATGTGCATCGCTGCCGCTGAAGAGCTCGCCAAGTGTGCTGCCGATAAGGGTCTGTCGGAAGAGTACATTATCCCGACTATGGACGAATGGGAGGTCTTCCCGCGCGAGGCTGTGGCGGTCGGCATGAAGGCGATCGAGCAGGGAGTGGCAAGAATAAAGATGACCAAGGAAGAGCTTTACGATAAGGCCGCCAAGACCATAAAGAGGGCGAGGGAACAGACGCAGGTCCTGATGGCAAAGGGCTTGATTGCAGCAGCTGATTAGAAGAGTGACATTCGCAGGTTTCAGATATGGCCCGAGGGGTTCACCGGGGCCGAGATCCCGGTGCTCTCTCGGGCTTACAGTTTCTCGGCCCCTAGCTCCTCGTCTCATAGGCCCTACTCTGCTTTTGGGTTGACATGACCTTCGCCTTCTGGTACAATCCCAGCCTGAAAAGAAGCTGCAGGGACAAGTTGAT
>CAYHHI010000029.1:0-37380 GCA_964356335.1 uncultured bacterium | reverse complement strand
CATCGAGAAGAACCCGGCCGAGGACATCAGCGTCTCGACGACCTCGATCAAGATTGACAATCTTCAGATTGACGGATCCCTGACACTTGCTTTCAAGGTGGGACCGGGAATCGTCCCGCTCGAGTTCGACCTTGAGATAGACGGCAAGGATGCCACGGACCGCACCTTCCTCGGGGAGACCCTTGCTACCCCGGCCAGGATGCCATTTACTGAGAGGGGTGAACGCGCCGGCCAACGTTCGCTGGGCGTGCCGAAGAACGAGCCCGACGGCCCCTGCTATTTGGTCTGGCATTCCGGCTCAACCCCCGGGGATACCTCAAAGGTGGAGTTCGACCAGGAAACCACCCGGGTGCTCAAGGCCCTGGGATACCTGCAGTAGGAGCTGATCCCCACGGAATCAATCCCAGGATCTGAGTATCTCTCCGAGGGTTCGCTTGCCCTCGTCGTCTCCGTCCTCGGCCGAGAAGATCTTCTGCCTGGGGGTCAGCTCAGCGTACCAGGATCACCTTGGACGTCGATGACTTTCGACCGTTCTCAATCCTCATGAGGTAGACCCCGCTTGCGGATAGCTCACCCCGGTCGTCCCTACCATCCCATGTAACACCATGGAACCCGGGGCGCATACCACCATCTGCCAATCCAACAACGCGTCTTCCGACGGCGTCATAGATGGCGATCTTGACGCGCTGCGAAGCACGGATCTCGAACCGAAGATTGGTCGCTCCAGTGAAGGGATTGGGATAAGCCGGTTCGACAGCCAGAATATCCGGATCTACAAACCGATCGAGGTAGCCGCTGCCCACGTCAAGCGTAAACATCCCGAGGCGGGAGATCTGCGCGCTCACGGTCTTGGCAGTTGGGTCAGTGTAGGACCTGATGACCCCGACATCCTCGACCCTGATGCGAATCGCGCCGGGGTCCCCCAATGAGTCGAGGTCGGAGCCGCCATAGGCGAAGATGATATAAGCCGAGTTCTCAGCAATCGCGTCTTCGGGCCTAATGAGATACGACCAGGTCAGTTCGTCATCCGGGACGAGTTGCACCCAGCGATTATCCTCGAATGCCGGACGGCACGGCAGGATCACTACATAGGTATCCTGAGATACGGCCTCGGGGTCGAATTCCAGACGGACTCTCCGCTGAGGGCTCCGTGAAAGGCCGGCCTTGCCTTTGGACAGCAGCTTGACCGATATCATGGATTCTATCCGGTTGGGGTTGCCATCGAGGTCGGATGCGTAGACCGCGATGGGGAGCGAATCATTGGTGCTCGTGAATCGTGGATCCCATGACCAGAGCTGCGGATCGTCCGGCATCCTGCTGATTCGCTCTTCCCCGACCCAGACCTCGATTGAAGCCGGGTCCAGTTCCGCGTCAGCACCAAGATACAAATTGACATTCTGGCCAGTGGCCGCCGTGCGGTCGATCCAAAGAGACAGGTTCGGCGGCGCTACATACCGCGTCCTGGCGCGTGCGTGTGCGGCCTGAGAGTAGTTGAGGGTGCTATCACAGGCGAAGGCGCTGTAGTAGTAGGTCCTCCCTCCAACAAGCCCCGAATGGCGGAATCCGCCTTGTCCACCAGGCACACCCTCGAACCGGCCCCTCTCGCCATTGGGAAGAGGGATGCCACGATCGGGACGATCGGGATAGCCATAATTTTCGAAGCATATGAATGTCTCCTTGAAGCTGGAATCCGGAGGGTTGTGCCAAGTCAGGCTTACCGAAAGGCTCTCTGCGACCGCCTCGAAATCACGTACCATGGCCCTCGGGGTCGCCGAAACGCAGTTCGGCTCCGAGTAGTTCGCACTGCTGTCAAAGGTGAAAGCGCTGTAGTAGTATGTGGCTCCATTGGACACCCCTGAGTGCAGAAAAGTGCTATCCGACCACGGGGCACCCTCGAATCGCCCCTCATTCCCATTGGGAATAGGAAGCCCCTCAGTCGGACAGAGTGGAAAGGCGGCAGTGTCGTAACGAATCAGGGCCTCTTTGAAGTCCTCATCAAAGGGATTCCGCCAGGAGAGTGTTACCGATCCGTCGCCGGCTTTGGCCTTGAATTCCAGCAGGTGATACGGCGGCTCGCGGTCCAGCGGGGTCGCAAGGAAGGTGGCCGGGCGAGAATGGGTTGAATCCGCGAACCACGCAAAAGCGCTGTAATAGTAAGTCACCCCTTGAGCAAGACCCTCGTGCATGAAGCCATCCCACGCGCCCGGCGGCCTTACGAAAACCCCGTCACTGCCATTGGGAACCGGTATACCTTGGGATGGGTCGGATGGAAAACCATCGGTAGCATAGCGGACCACGGTGCTTCGAAAACTCGAATCGGGGGGAGTTATCCAGTAGAGATAGACGGCATCCTGATACACAATGGCTCGAAACCTTTGCGGTGTCTTGACTGAGTCTTCCCAGGCGGCAAGGTAGCTTGCTGACTCTCCGTTGGCCGAGGTGAACCAGCCTCCCGCGTAGAGCCGTCCACCATTGACAGTGAGTGCACGGACCGCACCATCGGTCCCAGATCCCATAGCGCTCCACTGAGTCCCGTCCCAGCGGGCTAGATTACGGCCCGGACCCCAGAAGGCGCCTCCCACGACTAGCGTGCCGTCGTAAACCGTCATATCCCAAGCGCCACTCTCGTACAACGGGGGGCCACTGTTACCCCGGAGATCTCCAATCGTGCACCAAGAGACGCCGTCCCAGGCGCAGACAGAAACACCATCGCACCCCTGACACAACTTGCCGGCAATCAGCCACTTGTCATATGCCGTAAGGGCACTGATCGTCCGACCACCGCTTGGGCATTCACCGGATGCTTCAATGGCGCGCCACGACCGGCCATCCCAGGCATAGAGACCTACGCCGTCATCCGCAATCAGCTGATCATTCCACACGGCAAAGTCCTGGATCACTCCGCCGAGGCCCGGCCCAAGAGGACTCCAATGAGCTCCGTCCCAACGGGCGACGTTCCTTGCACTCACACCGCCAGCCTCGGTGAACTCGCCTCCAGCTATCAGGTGGTCGCGGTAGACCGCGAGGGTTGTGATCACACCATTGATACCGGTTCCCACCGGGCCCCATGATTGTCCGTTCCAGGCAGCTATCCGAGAAAACGGGTGACCATCAATCTCCGTCAGCGCCCCAGCCACGATAAGCCTGCCGCCGAACGCGGTCTCGATGTCACAGATGGGAAGATAATTCTCGGCATAGGGACACGTGGCATCCCCGATCACGGTGTCTGGGGCAGATGGGCTTATGCTCACGACTGTCTGACCCTTGACAATGGCGACGACTTCGCCCTCATATGAATCCAGGGCCGTAACGCAGTCGTTGATGGGGCTTCTGCTGCCGAGGGCCGCCTTATCACGTGTGGACAGACTAGGTGCGGCATACCCCCGCGCAGGGTTTTGAGAAGGTCCGGCCGCTGGAGCCCAGCCGGGGGTCCCAAGCAAAGCGCACAAAACAACAGCAATCGTGACGCGGCAAGCCATCGCTCTCCTCCCCTTTGACTCTACCACACGGCTTACCAAATAACCACAAACATGGGGGGACCTGACGCTTCGGAACCAGGCTGGCCCACATGCTGGCTCTCTGAATGGCGTTGCCGTTATCGCGCTTCCAGGCTACTTCGAATCACTGGTCGCTCAGGACGGAAGAGAGATAGCCTTCACCTACGGCCCTCACGCGAGCGCCCCCAGTTCCGGTGTCGGCTAGCGTGGGTCGGTCTGAAGCGTCACTGCCATTGCGTACCGGCCTCTTAAGCCTGGGGTTGCCTTAATCCCGACAGAGTGCAACAGCAGCACGCTCTGGGACACCTGCCCGAGGAGCCAGTTCAATGTCTCAGAGCGTGGCTCGGCAGTAGCAAGAGGCCCTATTTCGGGCGGTCGCCCGTACAGGGCCATTTTCACATAATCGGGGCCGAGGATCGCCTTATGAAGAACAAGCCTCAATAGTTCCTTCTGCTCCCAATCCTTGATCCAAGTTCGGAGCGAGTTTACGCCGTGGTTGCCAGACCCCATCACTTGGGGGACTTCTGCTCCTTCAGGACTCCCCCTTCTTGGAGAATCTGCACCTGGCGCTTCTGGGGAAGCACCCTTACCAGAGCCTGCATCTCCTCGCCCGGCATCGGGCTGAATTCGAAGGTATTCATCTCTAGGCGGGTGTACTCGGGCAGATTGTCTTCGGAGACCCTTAACGTCCAAGCACCAGGGCGCATCTCCTCAAACGTGAAGCGCCCCTTCTCGTCGGTGAAGACCCGTTTGGTCTCTACTCCGTCGGTTAACTCCACCAACAAGTCCGGGAGGCCCCGGTCCTCGATAAGATCAGCGTTGTCGACGTGCGAGGGCATGGTTCCTTCGGCCGTCGACCGATACAGCATTACCCTGCCCTGTAGCCGGGCCCTTCGCGTCACGCCGATCTGGAGGGCGGTCTCTTTGCCACCTTCAACTGCCACTTCGATTGGAACCTTCTGGATAGTCATGCGATCGAATCCGATGCTTGCTCTGTCCAATCTAAGGTGGTAGCTGCCCTTTGCGATAGACGGGAAGATGAAATTGCCCTTGGCATCGGTCACGGCAGTCGCCCCATCCAACCTGAGGATGGCATCCCGAACGGGCAGACCGGAGAGGTCGTCATAGACGCGCCCCTTGACTGCCCCGACCGTCCGGCGCTTAGCGACCGGCATTCCGATCGGGATTGCGTACTCGAGTGAGACCGCGATTTCATCATGCGCGGACTGGCTCTCCCAGGGCCTGTAGTGGCCTCGAAGGATAATGGCACTCTTGTTGGGCAACCTGTGGCACAGGGTCACATCTAGCATATTGCTCTGGAGACTCTCGCCGTATTCGTAGTCGTTCGACCTGAAGCCGACATCGATCGCTGTATTGGCCCTTAGCTTGAAGGAGCTGCTCAGCCCAACCGCGACATAGCGCTTTCTCGGTTTACCGGGGATGCGGCTGGTATCATAACTCAGATAGCAGCTATAGGTCTGGCGATTGGTCGGGTGGAGATGGAGGCTTGCAGAGCATCTCTGAAGACTTGAACTCCGACCTTCCTGCTCGTCGTGTATCCAGCCGGATTCGAGCGCAGCGTGGTAGTTCCACCTGTCGAAGCGCTGCCCGACACTAGATCTCACTACGTTCTCCACATTGTCGAAGCCGTCACCGTTTTGTCTGTTCTCGTGTGAGCGAGTCCTCCATCCGAGCGAGATGTCAGTCGCCTTGATCCTTTCGTCGAGGCGAAGCTGGTACTCGCGCTCCCTGGGTATGGAAAGCGGTTCGTCCTGCCCCAGATTGTGCCGCTCTTGCCTGAAGCTGACGTTCAGTTTGGTGGTGGCTCTAAGGACAAGACCCATCGTGCTCGAAATGAACTCCATATCCCGGAAGCACCCCGGATAGTCAGGATCGGCGTGGATAAACATTAGGGAGCCTGAAGCCCTCTTTTGCATGCTGCGCAGCTCAAGATAATAGGCATTGCGGTCATGGCTATCTGTGAGACCGGCGGAATACTCTGCTTTGATATCGGTGTTACGGGCAGGCGCGATCCTGCTGTCCAATCCCACGATGTGACTTGCGCGCCCCTTGTCTTTAAAGAGGTAATTAATGCCCACATTGGCAGCGCTGTTTAGGGCGCAGTCGAGATAAGCGGCGGTCTGCTCCTCGCGGGGTTCATCCGAGGAGTTCCTAAGGCTATAAGCTCCTAAGCGAAATCGCTTTAGTTTGATCTTGGCCTCAAGGCCCCGGCCATAGCGATGGCTTTCCGTGAGCTGCGATACCGAGTACGTGCGGTCGCCCATGGCGACCTCGTAGTTTCCAGCAGAGTACGTCAGAAAGTACTCATCACGTCTCCCGAGAACACCGATTCGCTGGACATCCGGACCCTTGAAAAGGAAGGTCAGGCGGTTACGGCTGGTTCTGCCGAACGTGCCATCGCCCGAGATCTCTCCCTGGAAGCGCGATCTCGTCTCTCCGTTACTGCCGGTCACGCTCCGCAAGGATAGAAGTGACGGAACCCGCTCGAAGCGGTCCTCCACTCCAGTGACCCTGGGGATGACTTCGACCGGGCATGTCGCATGGGCCTCGACCTTCGGGTCGGCAGCCTCGGCGATCAGGGTCAAGTTGTCCCTTATCGTCTTCTTGAGTTGGGGATCGGTCTTGAGGGAGAGATCGGCACCTCTTGTCTGGCCTGGCAAGATCTCCAACATCTGGTTTTCAAGAACGAACGGCATGTCTGACGCTGTCTCGGTTCGCAAGCGCACCTCGACGGCCGCGTTGCCTCTGTTTGAGATGGCGAAGGACGCCTTGAATTCATCGCCTGCTACGACGAAGTCCGGGACACCAAGCGATTTCACCTCAAGTTTGGCAACTGGCAAGATCACGATAGGCACTGAACAACAGTCTGCCAGATCGGGACGCCCGACTGCACTGACTGTGTATGTAATCTGGTATTGCCGTGGCTGGGACGTGCGTGGTACCAGGATGCTCACAAGGCTGATGTCGCGCTGGTTAGCGCCCAGGTATATGGTTGAATCCCCCGTTATGACCAACCAGCCGTCCGGCAGGTCGACACGAGAACTGACTTCAATGTCCCGTGATGAATTGTTAGTTATGAGGAAGATGCTGGTTACGATCCTTGGCGGCTCGACCTCAGGAGAGCCCGCCCTCACAGCGCTTACCTTCAGGCTATCTGTGGAGGTAACAGCATGACGGTCCCCATGCCGAGCTGTCTCGGCACCAGCAGGAGCCGAGAGCCCCAGGAAGAACACACTAATTGCCAGTAGAAGTATCTTCATTCTCCACGCTCAGGGAAAATGTCGCTCCGAAGACATCATCGGCGCCACAGTCCGCAATGACCACAGCCTTGTAGTCGCCTTTCTCCACCTTGGTAAGGTCGACCTTGTACCGAACTGACGTGCCAGGGTATATGCGCAAGGTACCTGCTTCGAACTTCCCGACATAGGTGCCGGCGGTGTCGTAGAGCTCGGTCCACAGGGACGGTTTCAACCACCTCTCGCCCGTGTTCTCAAGGTCAACCTCGAGAACTCTGCCACCGACTTCTTTCAAGAGCCTGGTGTCGATGAACTTGAGTTTTCGCTGGCCTGTGGTCCCGATATGGGTCACTATCTGAACACCGTAGCGAAAGACCTGATCTATTCCCAGCCTGGCTTGTCCATCATGGGCGCTCGTCAATTCGGGCGAGGCCTTGCTCACGACCTCAACCATGATGATGCTCCAGTAGGTACCGACTAAGTTCTGATCGGTGGGGACCTTGACTGAGTAGTTGATGATGGAGCTGCCGCGAGGAGAAATCGTCAGTCTGCTTGGCCCGAAGGTGATCCAACCTGCGTTGGACCGGGAGTTCTGGCCGGGCTCATCATAGAAGTACTTGCCGTCACAGGAGAAAAGGTAGTCGGTCTGGTAGACTTTTACCTGCTCGGCCTCATCCCCCGTGTTGCTTATGTAGATCAAGCTCTCGTATGTCTCCCCGGGTTGTGCCTCTTTTTCGTGGGTCAGTTTGCCGCTCACGGATACGCTTGCAGCGGCGGTGAAGGCGGTCACACCTATTGAAGCAGCCAGGAATGCCGCCAGCAAGACGGGGCTCCAGGCACCGCGCCTCCGCAACCCTCGAGGCCTTACTCCACATGATCTCATATACTCTCACTCCCTAGTTGGTGTCGACGACCGTGTAGTAGATGGTTGTTGAATATGCATCCGCAGGAACACCTACGGAGATGCCCGTGATCTTGAGCTGTACGTGTATGCCGGTTCTATCGCCGCCGCCGCTGAAGAACTCCGTGTACGTATCAGTGGCTTCCACGTAAGATGCGCCGCCCGATATGCTTCCCGAGCCCGTCCCGTCAGAGGTTCGCTTGAGATGAAGATGCAGATCGCCATGCCAGGTCGTATCGGTTTTCTTCAGGTCAACACGCCATGTGTCCGAGTCGCCGGTGGTTCCTGATATGTCTACGGAAACCTGGTCGGCTGTGCTCTCGCAGGTGCTGACCAAGTTGCTTCCGGGTCCTCCTGCCAGGTCAGTCTCGTCTACGGTTTCCGACCAGGTGCCTACAGCCGAAATGGAGAGGCCCGCCCAAGAGGCTCCCCCAAAAGCAAAAGGGATGGCAATTGCGGATAGTGATAATAAGATGCTTATTTTGACTTTTCTTTCCATACGCTCTCCTTGCGCTTGGAAAGAGGCATAGCAAGTAGGTTACTTGCTATGCCGCGTGTACGTCTCCCACGGCCCTGTGGCGCAGATCCTACGATGCATCAGTAAGTGTCAGAGTCACTGTCACCGACTGGTCATCGGATGCATCGAGCTGAGAAACATTGTCGACTTTCAGGGTGTAGGTAAGCTGCCCACCGTCGGTGCCGCCCGTGCCTGTCGCGCAGCTACCGATGGCAGTTATGATGTTCTGAGCAGTTGACGTCATCGTGATGATACCGCCAACCACACGGCTTCCACAGCCCGCAGTCACGGCGGTCACTTCCAACGCCAGCGAGCAGCCAGCAGGCGCAGCGTCAGAGCCATCCCACTCAGCCGTAACGGCCCGGACCGTCGAGCCTGATACCACAGATGTGTACTGGGCATATGTGGTGTTGTCGCTGTCATCAGGTGGCGTCTGGCCGCCTGTGGTGGGCGCAACTATGGTCAGGGCACCCGGATTGCCTGTGACATCGATAACGCATATTTCATCAACGTTCATCTGGACTGTCTGATCCGCGGTATCTGCCGCAAAGGCCAGTCCGACCAGCCCGAACGAAAGGCTGACTGCGAGCACAACTGAAGCTAACCTCATGGTCTTGTCCCTCCTTTTGGCATAAGAACCATGTTCGCACCTTACTCTTTAGTTCTTCGGCATCTGGCAGGCACATATTTAGACTTTTTTAGAGGTTTTGGCGAGCTCGGCAGTGGGGTTCCGTACCTGAGCATTCGTCATGGCTTGCGGCTCAGATTCCACCAAATGTGCACTTCATGGCAACAGAAGGCGGTTCCTCTGCTGATATCACCAGGGTGTCAAGGTCCACAGCAAAACCAGAACCACCACAAAACAAGATACCCATAGGGTTGGATGATGCATGATAAAGCCCCTGGGGTGAGTTGGCTAAGGCCCCTCTGCTGCGGGCTCCACAGCCTCGTTCTGGCCCGGGGCTGTAATGTGAGGAGTGATGCGATCTTTAGGTTTGATCAAGCGTGGGATTGCCTCGGGTGGGGCCTCAGGCTCATCGCCACCGCGCGTGGCCGAAAGGATGACGATGTCAACGCGCCTGTTCTTTGCGCGGTTCTCGGGGGTATCGTTGGGAACAAGCGGGCGGTATTCGGCGTACCCCGAGGCGGAGATCTTGTCTGCCGGGAAGTCGTAGCTGTCGATGAGATAACGTACTACCTTGGTAGCACGCGCGGTCGAGAGCTCCCAGTTCGAAGGAAACTCGTAGTTATGGATGGGGATGTTATCGGTATGTCCTTCCACCCTGATGTAGTTATCTATGCCCTGGATTACGGCTCCAATGGCGGCTAGCGCACTCTGCGCTGCCGGGGTGAGGTCAGCCTTGCCCGTGTCGAAGAAGGTGTTCTCTCTAACGTGGATGACGAGGCCCCTTTGGTCGATGTCAGTCGTGATGCTGGTGGAATCGTTTTGCGTCTGGAAGCTCTGCCCGATTTTCACCTGAAGAAGCCTCAAGTCGTTGGGATTCAAGAGACTCCGGCGCTGCTCGTCTGTGGGCATCCCCGGTACGCGGCCTTCCCATGGGCTCCGTCCCCCGTGAAGCACGCTGCTGAGTGCCATCTGCACCGCCCCGAACTTTTTGGCATCGACTCTGGACATGGAGTACATGGTGATGAAAAAAGCGAGAAGCAGTGTGATAAGGTCGGCGTAGGTAAGAAGCCATCGCTCGGTGTTTTCGTGCTCCTCATCGGTCTTTTTGCGGCGCATAGTTAATTGCTCTCCCTCAACTTGGGCATGATGAATGAGTAGAGTTTGGTACGAATGACGCGCGGGTTGTCACCCAGCTGGATGCAGTATACGCCGTGGGTAATGAGCTCCAGCACGATCATTTCCTCCTCGTGCCGGTGCTTGAGCTTGTCGCCGATGGGCAGATAGATCAGGTTAGCGGTTCCCACCCCCCAAAGGGTCGCGATGAATGCGCTAGCTATGTGAACCGCCATCTGGCCCGCATCCTCGGTGTTTGCCAGCGTATTAATCAGGCCTAGCACCGTGCCGAGAATCCCCATGGTCGGTGCGAATCCTCCCATCTTCTGGAACAGCATGATGCCTTTCTTATGACGCTCCGAAATGTATGACACCTCGGTTTCGAGGGTATCCTTGAGGGCATTTCCGTCTGTGCCGTCGATGGCAAGCTGAAAGGCCTTTTTGAAGAAGGGGTTGGTGACCGTGTGCAGGTCTTCCTCCAGGGCGAGAATGCCATCCCTTCTAGCCTTCTCTGCCATCTTGCTGATCTTCTGGACCAACTCACGCGGATCAGGCTGGTTGCCGAAGAAGGCAATCTTGAGATAGGTTGGCACGCTCAAGAGCGTCTTGATCGAAGTGGTGACTGTAGATGCGCCAATAGTGCCGAAGATGACAAGCACCATCGCTTGCCACTGAAGGATGGCCCTCAGACTACCGCCCTCCCCGAGGAATGCCACGAGGATCGCACCGATTCCAAGTGCCAGTCCTAGTGCAGTCGCAATATCCATAAGTCGCTAATCCATAGTCCTTTCTCGTAACTGATCTCTGATCTATATCGGCTGTTTGGGCGCCTCTCTCGACTCGAATCTATGCTTGTGGGAAACGCACGGCGTGGCCGAAACCCAGGCCGTAATCCAAGCAAAAGGCGTCTAGCATCGAACTCGGCCTTCAGTGGACATGGCCCTCCGAGACCAAGTACCTCGCTTTGAGTTTAAGCGCTTGGTCCTACCCGGATGAGGTCGATGCATCCGCGCAGATCGCAACCTTGGTGTCCGCGGTGCCGCATTGGTCCCCGAAGGAAACAGCGGTGCTCCGCGCAGATCTGATTATGTCAGAATCGGGATCTACGGTTTTCAGTCTTCCGGCTATCATGCCTATGGGTATTGTTCCTACGGCGTTGTCCCTCGTTACAACCATGCTGCCCGATTCGCCTCTCATGATCGCCTGGACAGCTTCGACCCCTAGCCTCGTACAGAGCACACGGTCGTTTGCTGTGGGCGTGCCACCCCGCTGGACGTGCCCCAAGACGATTGCCCTGCATTCCGCTCTGACTCTGCCCTCGAGCTGGTCACACAGCCACCGCGCAATCCCGCCCAGCCTAATGGGTTCGGCACTGTCCTCAACAACCTTCTCAATGAATTGCTGACCGCCCGCGGGCTTCGCGCCTTCGGCGGCGCACACTATGGTCGACCTGCGGCCGTACCGCTCCCGCTCGTTTATGGCACCAGCGACAGCCTCCACAGTGAACGGAATCTCAGGTATGAGGATCACATCCGCGCCGCCAGCAAGCCCGGACTCAAGGGCTATCCAGCCGGCATTCCTGCCCATGGTCTCAACAACCAGCGTACGGTGATGGCTCGATGCCGTGGTCTGAAGCCTGTCTATTGCCTCGGTTGCTATTGCGACCGCGGTATCGAACCCGAAGGTCCTGTCCGTACCGGGAATGTCGTTATCGATGGTCTTGGGCACAGCAACAATGGGAAGATGCTTCCGCTCGACGAATTTATTGGCGATAGCCATGGTCCCATCGCCGCCAATCACGACGATCGCGTCAAGACCGAGCCTGCCGAAGTTCTCAACAACGTCATCCGAGTGGTCCTCCTCTATCATCTTGCCGGATACCACCTTGCGGTATGCGAACGGATCCCCTTTATTGGTCGAGCCCAGGATTGTGCCTCCCCTGAAGAGCAGACCCTTCACGTCGTCCATCTGGAGCCTCTTGGCCCTGGGCTCACCAATCAGCCCATCGAAGGAATCAAATATGCCGTAGACCTCAAGCCCGAAATCGACTATCGCACACTTGGCGACGGCTCTTATGACAGAGTTGAGACCTGGACAATCACCGCCACCCGTCAGAATGCCTATTCGTACGATCTTCTTCATCGCCTTGCTCCCCCGCGGAGTCTATCTCCTTGACAGCCTATGTGCGTCACATCCACTTGATGAGGCCCAGCCTCAACGGATCGGGCACTCTCTGCCGGGATGGGATGACCCTAACCGAGAGGCCGTGCTGCCCGCTTTCCTCGCAGGGCACGACTGCCCTATAAATATGAACGCCATCGTCTCGCCTCTGTGAGAGTTTCATCTCAATTGCCCGCCCCCCAAGCGCCTTGCCATCCTCATTCAATTGAGAGTAGTAGACCTCAACAGAGATGTCTTCTGGCACAAGGCCGCCGAGCCTTATTATCACCTCGACCGGAACTGCAGCTCCAACCCGCTCATTGCCGTCTATCTCAGCTCTAGCTGAGACAATCTCGACGGAGTCCCAGGCCGCTCGCAGTTGGCGTGTCCAGAGAGCACGCTCCTTGGCTTTTTCGAAATCATCCCGGGTGAGAGTCCGGGCCTCGGCAATAGCGGGCAGATAGAAATCGTTGACGTAGGTCTTGACCATCCTGTCGGTGTTGAAGACAGGACAGAGGGCGCGCATCGATGCCTTCATCATCCTGATCCAGCCTCGCGGGAGCCCGTCCCGACCCCTCTCGTAGAAGAGGGGGACAACCTCGCGTTCGAGTAGGTTATACAGAGCATTGGACTCCACGTGATCCTGATAATCCCGGTCGGTGTAGTCCTCACCCTTGCCGATCGCCCAGCCCACTTCCGGCGCATAAGCTTCGTCCCACCAGCCATCGAGGACACTGATGTTAAGGCCGCCATTGGGCACCACCTTCATGCCGCTGGTGCCGCACGCCTCCATCGGCCTTAGCGGCGTGTTCAGCCACACGTCAACACCCTCAACCAGGTACCGGGAAACTATCATGTTGTAGTCCTCAACGAACACTACACGGCGTCTTATGTCTTCCTGCCCAATGAAGTGGATTATGCGCCTTATGAACTCCTTGCCTTCGTTGTCGTGAGGATGGGCCTTGCCAGCAAATATGATCTGCACGGGTCGGTCGGCATTGCACAGTATACTCCGCAGCCGCTCGGGATCCCTGAGCAGGAGTGTTGCCCGCTTGTAGGTGGCAAACCTCCTCGCGAACCCGATCGTTAAGGCCGATGGATCCAGCACGTCTTCGGCGGTCCGTATCGCTTCCCACCCAGCACCCTGACCACGCAGCTGGTGGCCGAGGCACGAGCGCCCGAAGGCAACAAGGCGTTCCCGTCTCCGCTCATGGGTGCGCCAGAGCTCCGAATCCGGGATCTTCCACACGGCCTCCCAGACACTCGGGTCGGTTGGGCGGTCGCTCCAGGCTCTACCGATATAGCGGTCGAACAGCGAAGCCATGTCATGCGATACCCAAGAAGGGATGTGAATTCCATTGGTAGCGTAACCTATCGGTATCTCCTCGAAATGAATCTGCCCCCACATATCCCACCACATCTTCTTCGACACATCGCCGTGAAGCCTGCTCACAGCGTTTATGTATGCCGATTCCTTTATCGCAAGTCTTGACATATTGAAAGGCTCAGCGGGATGATGCTGGTCCTTTCTGCCCAAGCCCAGGAGTTCTTCCATGCCGATTCCCAGTTCCTTGGCGAAATCGCCCAGATGGGATTCCACGAGCGCTGGGGCGAATTCATCCATGCCCGCCGGAACCGGCGTATGGGTGGTGAAGATGTTCCCGGTTCGACAGACTTCCCGTGCTTCCTCGAACGAAAGCCCTTTGCTGATCATCATCTGCCTTATGCGCTCCAGCGCGAGGAAAGCGGGATGGCCGTCGTTCATGTGATACACCTCGGGCATGATTCCCATTGCGCTCAGCATCCTTGCACCGCCTATGCCAAGAACGATCTCCTGTTTGATCCTCATGTCGCGGGAGCCATCGTAGAGGCGCCCTGTGATCTTCCGGTCCTCAGGCTCGTTCTCAGGGATATTGGTGTCAAGCAGATACAAGGGAAGCCGGCCCATCTGGACGGTCCAGCACCTCACGAGTACGCGCCTGCGGCAGATGTCGAGGGCAATCATTACGGGATTGCCGTTGGCATCGGTCGTGGCCTTTACGGGCAGGCCGAAGAAGTCGTTCACATCATAGCGCTCCTGCTGCCACCCGTCGATGTTCAAATACTGGCGGAAGTAGCCTTCCTGGTAGAGGATGCCCACCCCCACAAGTGGTAGGCCAAGATCGCTTGCGGACTTAATGAAATCGCCGGCGAGTATGCCGAGACCTCCGGAGTAGATCCGCAGGCACTCTGTCGTGCCCCATTCGGCTGAGAAATAGGCAATCAGGGGGACGTCGCTCCTGTTGAACTTGCGGAACCACGTGTTTTCGCTTGTCAGGTAGCGGTGCACCTTCTCGCATACTCGGTTCATGTGCTCGACGAAGGACTCGTCTTCGAGCAGACTCTCCAGTCTCTCCTGAGGAATCCTGCTGAGCATCATGACAGGATTGTGGACGCTCTTTTCCCAGATGTCCTCGTCCAGCCTCCTGAAAAGATCGATCGCCTCGTGATCCCAGCACCAGAATAGGTTGTAGGCCAGGGTCTCGAGGGGAACAAGTGCCTTCGGGATCGATGGCTTCACGTTCAATGTCAGAATCCGCTTCATATGGCTCCTCTTCGACTCACATATGGCAGAGGTCTGCCTACTGGCCCATTGTCATCTGCTCAAAAGTGTCTCTTAATGCCCGTTCCTGGTCTTCCACATTGTCTCTCATGGCTTCCAGTTCTGCGAGCACCTGTTGGCCAAGCTTCTCCACGCTGCCAGGGCTCACGCTGTCGCAGCTCAAGCCGAACCTCTGACCATTTGATCTCTTGCGCCTTGCGAGCACGTCCGCAATGTGAACCACCCTCACGAGATTGACTATTTCGGCACATTCCCCAGTCAGGTCATCAGGGCTATGGTGCCATCTTATGGCGTTCTTGAGCGTGTCGGGAAGCATCCACTTGCCTGCCGCCCACGCCCCTAGCACCGCATGATCAAACCCTATGATCTGAGTCTCGACTGTCATGAGCGTCCTGCCTGACTTGTCGGCCTCGACCAGCAACTTGCCGTAGTCATCCGGTTTTAGCCGCAGCGACAGCGCTTTGCCGATGTCGTGGACAAGACCAGCTGCAAAGGCTTCCTCACAGTCGGCGGTAGCGAGTTTCTTAGCTATGGCCTTGGCCCAAAGTGCGGTCTTGAGGGCGTGGGTCCACAGCAGTCCGTACTGCTCGTGGCTGCCGCCCAAGACACTCATCAGGTCCGAGAGGGCAATGTGAACAAGATAGTTCTTTATGGCTCTGGCACCCAGTATGGTTGCCGCAAGCGGGATGGTGGAGATCATCTGCGGTAGTCCGTAGTATGCCGAATTGACCAGTTTGAGGGCTCTGCTGGCAAGGCCTTCATCGGTGGACAGAACCATAGCAATCTCCCTAAGAGAGGCATTGGGATCGTCTACCAGCGAGCTGATGGTGGAGAGTACGGGTGGCAAAGAAGGCACGGATTTCGCATGGGTCCCGTAGATCTTCTCTATTTCACTCTCAGGAGTTTCCTGGATCCTGCTTGATTTTGTCGGGATCCTCACTTCCTTGAGGGTGCCTTTCTCATGAGCCTGCACCAGGGCGTCGAAGACTTTTTGGTCGTAGCCTCCGGGCGTAGCCTTTCGCAGGGTATCGATCGCCTCATCGTGCGAAGAAGCCTTCCTGAAGGGGCGATCCGAGGTTATCGCATCAAACGCATCGGCCAGTGCCATGATCTTGGCAATCAACGGAAGCTTTGTCCGGTCAAGCCCGAAAGGATAGCCCTTGCCGTCACAGCGTTCGTGATGGTAGAGCACGCCTGGAACAAGATGTTCGAAACCGTGGCAGGCACTAACAATCTCCGCTCCCATGATCGAGTGGCGTCTTATGTAATCGTACTCTTCCGCCGTCAGGCTGCCGGGCTTTAGTAGAATGCTGTCGGGTATTCCTATCTTGCCTATGTCGTGGAGGAGAGCCCCAAGTCTGACGCTTGAGCGCAGGTTTTGATAACCACGAAGGTCATCCCCAGGTTTGAGCTCGTTGACAATAGCCATGGCGTACATCGCAACACGGTCGGAGTGCCCTTTTGTGCCGGGATCCCTGGCATCCAGTGCCGCCGACAGCCCCTTGGCAAGCGAGCGCAGCCGGTCTTCATTGAGTACCTCATTTACCAACTCTTCAAGAACGCCTCCCATCAAGACGGCTAGCACTTCAAGCCGCATACTCGCAGGGGCAGCCGACACCTCCCCCGAATCCTGTAGGATCGCAATGAAGCCGCCTTGACAGCCAAGCACGAAGATTGGCACCGCGCTCACTGTCCTCACCATGGTTGCGACGCCGCTTTCGGAGTGCTGCCCTGCCAGGTCGAACTCTACCGCCCTACATCCCGGCTCCGATCTCACCCGCTCGAGGATTAGATCGGTGGCACCGTCCAATCCCCTGGTGGAAGCGCCTATGTTGCTGCTGACTCCTGCGCTTGCGGCAATGTGTGATGCTCCGTCCTCCTCTTCGAAGATCGCCACGAGTGCCTCATCCACCGGCAACCCCTTGCAAACCGCACCGGCTACCAAAGCCAGCGCCGCTCGCACGTTGTCTTCACATGCATTTGGGTTTTCCTGAGGTCCGGCACTGGGCAGATCAAGTGCATAGAGGCGGAACCTCTCACCCAACCTTCTAAGGAACTCGGCCCTGTAGAACGGGTCGAACAGCATCTCTATCAGTGTCATAATGTATTGAGTTCCTACCTTCGTCATAACTGGCCTCCCGGAGGCTGCAGAAACCCCAGAGGTGAGGCAGCCGCCTCCTTGTTCCGAACCAAGCCATACGCGCTGTCTTTAAAACTGCTCTTGATCCGGCCCCAAGTCTTGGTCGACCTGTGTGACAACTTTCCGGGGGCCACTCGATGATATGGCTTCTACCTCTAATCAGTTCAAGTCGCTAACCTCGCCATCGCGCGGGATGGATGATGAGAATCCCCAGTTTCTTTGATCTGTGCTGCTACGTTTCCAGCCTTTGGAAGACTAAAGACATTGGGAATGGATTCACAGGTGCGTTCAGCCGAACCGACAAGATCGGCATTGCCGCAGGCAGGCACCCCATCAAACCAAGTATGTGGCATCAAGATCTACATTCCTTCTGGGAGGAGCGCGGGCTTCAGAAGCCCATTAGATCCAGAATCTTCTTCGCGACCTCACCCACCACTTCTTCGCAGTCGTAGAATCCGCTCGCGATCTTCGCCTGGAACCTTGCCTTCAGGCTGACCAGATCCCGGTCCAGACTGCGCTCCGTGCTGGTGCGTCCGGCAGCTCGTGTGCCCTCTTTGTGAAGTCTCTTTGCAGCGCCGGATATCTCCACAGAGTCGCCGGCGTCCCGCTTTCTCAGGCACCGTCCACGATCCGTATTCTGGGGCTTCACTCTGTCATGCCTTGGCGGCACCACGCTAGCCTCTCCGTTGATTCTCAAAGCCATTCCCTCCCAAGTATGGCCATGATTGTGCGCTAAATTCCCCAGATAGCCGAGAACTTGGCGGTCATCGACTCGGTGTTCTGGAGGACATACAATGCGTCCTGAAGATCAGCATACTGCAGCCTCAGGCTGCGCTCGCGGATGGTCACGTAGCCTTCTTGCCGCTTTATTGCTGCAGCAATATTGTTCATCCGTGAAGTTAGGCCCTTCTGGCTGACACCGATGGTGCCGCTGTCGCCGCAATAAGCTTTCAGCAGAGACTTCAGGGTGGTAGCTATGCCGCCATCCGAGGAGAAAATGCTTTCGACCGACTTGGGGTCGTTTGCAAGCGTCTCCTCGAGGAGATCGGCATCAGTGATACTGAAGGTGCCGTTGCGGTCACAGGTTATGCCTATCTGACTCAGTGCCTGGTGATCCGGAGACCCCGTCCCCACCGGGCTCACCATCGCCTGGCGCATTCCGAGCCTCAGAGACGTGTACGGGTAGTCTCCTGAGAGCGCCGCCCGTTGGTAGGTCGTTCCGTCCACTTTGGTTTTTGCCACCAGATAGGTGTAGGCTTCGTTGTACTTGGCTATGAAGTCTTCGATCTTGCTCCTCATGGCGGCAAGATCAACCGTGACCGTCACAGTCACCGGTCTCGCGCCCTCTTCCTGGGTCGCCATAAGGGTCACGGTGACGCCGGTTATCGCATCACTGATCTCGTTGCTGCTGGCTATGATGTCAATCCCATCGATAGTTGCCAGAGCGTCTAGCTCGTTATTGCCCAGGTCAGCGTAGACATAGCCTCCGACGGTGGCGGTCGCCAGGGACTGGTTCGTGACGCCGAGCGCCGCGAGGGTTCCTCCTGGGTCGGTGAAGCTCATCGTGCCGGCGGTTCCCGTCGAGGAGCTTCTTATCGAGAGCTTGGAACTGGATGGCGTGTCCCCCACCACTGAGGAGACCACCTCCCCGTCCGACGCTTCACTTATGGCCGTCGCGATCTCGGCGAGGACCTCACGGTTGGTCATTCTGTCCGATATGGTTACACTTATCTGGTACGTCTCGTCGCCGACAGCGACCGAGAAGGTGTTCGCACCCAAGAGATCCTGTGCGAGCGTTGTTCCAGCGCTGTCATATCTGTTGGAGACAACCGTGTGGGCCGCTGCAAGCTGCCTAACGGCCACTGTATGAGATCCCCGGGCAGCAGACGAGGCAGCGGTGGCAGTTACCACACTGCTATCGCTTGTGGCGGCAGCCTTGCTTCTGAAAGTTGAGAGCGTTCCCGACTGGCCGAGGCCGTCGACAGTAGTCGCGAGCGATTGCAGCTTGGTGTTGAGGTCCGTGAAGATGCTGTACTTGGTCTGCAGATTCGACTTCTGAGCCTGGAGTTTGATTATCGGCTGCCGCAGGCTGGTCAGATACGTGTTCAGGAAGTTATTGAGCGTTACGGAATAGGTCTCCAGAGAGGTAGCCATTTAGCCCTCCTTGCCCGACGTGACCGATCCCTCTTTGGTCATGTTCTTTATCGCCGCCGCCCACATCGCACGCATCTCAGCGAGTATCTTGCTTGCTTCTTCGTACTTCTGCTTTTTCACCAGATCCAGACAGTATTCATAAAGACTGAAGAGCCTTCCCGATATTTCCTGGTAGTCAATATCAAGTGCGCCCATCAGCTCGACCAAGCCCTTGCTTGCGCCGGGCATGTCGGACTTCTTGAGACAACCCAGTATATGATCGTAAAGCATAAGCACCAGTTGACCCGGAGAGCATCCCATCACCTGGGTCTGCTTGTACGCGTTGATTCCCTCGCGATCCATCTGGCCACTCCCTTCTCATCGGGACTCGAATCAAGATCCGCTTCTGAAATAAGAGATGGGTGCCTCCACCTTGGGGGTGGAGGCACCACACCAGGCCGAACTTAGCCCTTTATCAGAGACAAAATGCTCTGAGGAGCGAGGTTTGCCTGAGCCAGCATGGCCGTTGCGGTCTGCTGCAACACCAAGTACTTCGTGGCCTCGAGCTGTTCCAGCGCCATGTCGGCGTTGAAGATACGGTTGTAAGAAGCCACGACGTTGGTGATGGCGACCGAAATATTGGCCTCTTTCACCGTCATCCTGTTGGACACGGAGCCGATCGACTGGAGGCTTGTGTTGAGCGTATCGATCGCGGTATTGACGAAGCTCAAAGACGTCGAAGCGAGCGCCGTCGTAGACACGTCGAGGTTGCTGTCGGCAACGCTCAACGCGGCCGATCTGTGGTCCTGGCTGATTGAGAAGCTGAGAGTATCGGTGCTCTGTTCTCCAACCTGGTACTGCTTGTTTGTGTACGTACCGTTAAGGAGAATCACACCGCCCCAGGTCGTGGATCCTACGATCTGGTCGATCTCAGATGCGAAATCGTCGAGCTGGCTCTCAATGGCAGCTCTTTCCGAGGTGCCGAGTGTGTCGCTCGCTGCCTGAAGGACCTTTTCCTTCATAGCAATCAGGATCTCGCTTATGTTCTGTATGCCACCCTCGGCAACAGACATGAGGTTCTGGACGTCGCCGATGATGTCGCGGGCAGCGGCAAGGCCTCTGGCCCTCGAATCCAGTTTCTTGGCGAACGTCATACCTGCCGGGTCGTCGCCGGCAGAGTTTATTCTGCGGCCAGTGGCAAGTCTCAGCTGGTGAAGAGCGAGCTTGCCATTGACTTCGCGCAGAGCATTGAGTGCATTGAGAGCCGCAATATTAGTGTTAATACGACTCAGGTCGGCATTTGCCATGACTTTAACCCCCTCTGATCTTCATGACCTATATGGGGCTTCCTTGCCTGCTTCCGTGCTTACCGTCGTGGCAAGCACTAAATATCCTTACAAGTATTGCGAGAATCGCAGACACCACGTGGGTGCAGGCAAGTAAAAACCAACACCTCCTTTCGCCCTCACACACCCTATTCTTGTGGTACAAACCATGGCCGTCATTCCAACTCCCAAAACACTTATCGCAACATTCTGGAAATACTTTAGCGGGGAAGGCTCAATCTACTGACGCGGATAGGCTGAACTTGCAGTTCATTGCATTGTTTCGGATACTCTGGCAAAGGCCCGGGCTGATTCGTCATCGCCGATAAGGCGATAGATGCCGGCCAGTTTGCGGCAGGCGTCCTTGTCACCCGGGTTCAGGTTTAAGGCTTGACTGTAAGCCTCTGCGGCGGCATGGAAGTCCTTCTGCTTGATCTTGAGAAAACCCAGGCACGAGAAAATGGCAGATGCTCTGACGCCTAACTTCACTGCCCTTTCGACAGCTTCCACAGCCCGCTCCACAGAGCCGCCGGCGAGGTAGGCCTTGGCGAGCTCAATGTAGAGGCGCTCGTCGCGGGGATTACACTTCAACGCCTCCTCGTAAGCCTCGGCCGACTCGCCGAACCCCATCTGCTCGAAAGCGATTCTGGCAAGGAGAATATGGGCGTCCACAACGGTCCCATCGAGACGAACCGCGTCCTTGAGGACATCGCGGGCAGCCGCGGTCTCCCCCTTAGCCAGCTTGCACTTGCCAAGCAAGACCATTGCTGCGGGTAGATCGGGTTCGTGGGTCAGATTCATGCCTATCTTACCTTTGGCCTGCTGCGACCTGGTGAGGTAGGCATAAATCTCCTTCTCGGCTTTGTCGAACTTGCCCTGCGCGTACTGAGCAGATGCCACCAGCAGATGGACAGTGAGAAGGCCGGGGAGCATCTCCTGTGCCTTTCTCAGGCTGGACAAGGCTTCATCATAACGTCTGAGCTTGATGAGACTGCTCGCCAGGTTCTGAAGGACAACCGCCTTGACCTCACGCGGTAACCCGGGAGACTTCAGCGCCTGCGCATAGCGCCTGCCTGCCTCTTCGAAATCGTCGAGCATGGAATAGGCTTCCCCCAGATGAAAGAGGGCGAGCGCATCCGTGGGGTTGGCTTCCAAATCCTTTAGGAGAAGGTCTGCGTTGCGCCTGGCTTTGGTCTTGAGCTCCTCCCTAGAGACTGCATACCCGGTGTGCTTGATCGTTATGTCTGAGGCAAGGACCCGCGCCTCTGCACGCTCGAGTGATGGGATTAGCTGCTCATGCACTCTGCCTTCGAATCTCACCTCAGGCAGCTTCCGGAAGAGTCGGGGGAAGAAGTGGACGAAGAGCCGTCCTGCAGATGAATCGACGGCGCTCTCGATTCTCACGAAATAGGCGTCAGCGCTGCCTGCCGTCGCCTGCAGGATATTGGTCTCCGATTCGGGCGGCACGTATTCGTCGGCGTCCAAACAGAGTATCCAGTCTCCCGCTGCCGCTTCGATGGAGGCGTTCCTGGCTTCACTGAAATCATTGCGCCACTCGTGGCGCACGACTCGGGCACCGAGCGACGATGCTACGGCAGGCGTGTCGTCGGTTGAGCCAGTGTCCACGACAATGATCTCGTCGGCGATCCGCTTGACACTGCCGATCGCCGCCGGAAGTCTTGCGGCCTCATCCTTTGCTATTATGCAGACCGATAAGTTGCTACGCCTTGGTCCCAATTGCCTTATCTCCCGCGTTCGCTCTCGTGGCCTTTGCGGCATCGATTACAGCTAACCCACGCTCCGCCTCTTCGCTTCCCGGCGAGAGCCCGGTGGCGACCCTGAAGAGATGTTCGGCTGTCTCGAGGTCTCCGCACGAAGCGAAGGCATATCCCAGAGCCAAATACGCGTCGGGACACTCTCGGTGCTCGTCAATTATCCGGGCATAGAGCTCGATAGCTTCCTTGGGCCTGTCGGTCGCCATGTAAAGGTCGGCAAGGTTCTTCTTGGCTTCCCAGTTTGCGCTCGAGACTTCGAAGGCCTGCTTGAAGTTGGCCTCAGCCCCTGCGGCCTCACCCCTCCTGAATAAGATGCAGCCCAGGTTATTGTATGCACGTGAATCGTCAGGCCTTGCCCTGATCGTCGCCTCGAAATCTCGCACAGCCTCCTCGTCCATGCCCGCAAGGGCTCTCAGAAGACCGCGTTCGTAGAGAGCCTCAACATAGTCCGGCTTTGAGGTGATGGCAAGGTCCAGGCTCTCAAGTGCCGCCTTGGTATCTCCAATCTCGACCGATTCCCTGGCAGTAAGCAGGGCCAATACGGCAGCTTTCTCTGCATCGAACAGGGTGGAGGGCTTGGTTGCAACGTGGGCATAACTATCTTTTGCGCATACTAAACTCACGCATGCATCGGAGACAGAGCGCGCAAGTTCCATAAGGATTGCGGCAGTCAGGAATTCGGACGGCAAGCCGTGCTTGAGGAGGACTTCTTTTCGGACCCCCACGGCGGCAGGGAAACCTACATTAATATGCTCAACCATGCCACGGTGCCCGAGCGCGTTCTTCCTGGCGAATCTTGCGAGAGCCTTACCCATAACCCGGACAGGTGCCTCGATCTTCTGGGGCCCAAGGCCGGCGTTGGAGGCCGCGAACACGCAACCCACACCATCCTGTGACAGCGCGAGCTCGAGAGGCTCGATCCAGCCGGCCGGCGTCGCCGCTTCCACCATTGCGAAGAAGATCTCCTCTGCCGGCGATGTCGCGGCGAAATCAAGCATCCTCCTAGCCAGGTCCTCTTCGTGCGAACCTATGATCATTAAGGCATGGTTGCTGCCTGAAGCTGTCGACGTCGCAATAGCAACCGACTTGGGCTTCTCCGGCACGCTACCCCCAGGATCAGATGTCCGGTTGCCAGCCACGAGTGCCCACTTTTCCGCGTATTTCCTGCGATTGGTCTCCAGCAGGGCCGCGTAATCGACATTGATTGCTTCGAAAGTCTTGCTGCCCCTGTGGTGAATGAAGACGTCCTTGGCCCACAGCACCTTGTAGCCACCAAGTCGGGCCCTTAAGCAGATGTCATCATCTTCGTAGTTGCCGATCCCGAAGCGAGTGTCAAAAAGGCCGATGTCCTCGAGCATGCGGCGCCTCATCACCATGCAGACGCCCACGACCTTCTCGACCTCAACCGCGGTGTGCCCATGCTTGCGGCTTATCTGCTCGCTGAAATCATAGAGCCCCTTCTCTGACGTATAGGTGACCGGTACCTGCTGTATCCCTGACGCGAAGTTGGTGGAAGGCCCAACGATGCCGACCGAGGCGTCTTTTTCCAGATGCCACAGGAGCCTTTGGAGCCAGCCCGGAGTGACAATGGTATCGTTGTTGAGGATTACCACGTAGTCGCCGTGGGTCACCCGTATGCCTTGGTTGCAGGCATGGGCGAAGCCCAAGTTGGCATCGTTCCTTACCACCCTGAGGTTGTTCTGATCGGCTTCGTAAGCAATCTCTTCCGTCGACCCATTGTCCACAATCACGACCTCATGGGGGATCGCCGTGTTCTTCTTGATACTGAGCCAGCATTCGCGCGTGATCTTCAGATTATTGTGCACGGGGATGACAATCGATAGCGTCGGCACGATCTCGGGCACAGGCTCGGGCTTTACGAAGCCTTCCCTGCGCAAGTGGTTTGGGTCATCTCCTCGTTCCCTTACAGCCTCACGGCCATTCGTGATGTGGCCGAAGACCTCCTGCCAATACCTTTCCACTGTGCTGTAGCTATAGTTGGCTTCGGCGACCTTCCTTGCCTCGCGGGAGAGCCTCTCCCACAGCGCATCGTCCTGATAGACTTCGGCAACACACTTGGCGAAATCGGAGGGCGCGTCGGCAATCATCACGTTCTTGCGGTGCGTTAACCCCATGCCTTCCGCGCCGATTGAGGTCGTGACGATAGGTATGCCTGCCGCCAGCGCCTCGCCGATCTTGCCCTTGAGGCCTGCACCGTACCTGAGAGGTACGACGTAGACCTTTGACTGCCTTAGGTAGGGCGTGATGTCCGGGACGAAGCCCGTGACCACGGTGTCCTGAGACGCAAGGGCCACTACCTTCTCGCCCGGAGAGTTACCCACTATGTTGAACTTAACGTTTGGCAGAGTTTGCCTTATAGCCGGGAAGATTTCCTTCGAGAAGTAGAGTACAGCATCCTCATTGGGATCGTGCTTGAAGTTCCCAATGAAGACTAAGTCGTGCCGCTCCGCGGAGCTCGTGTCATCAACCACCGGATGTATGTCCGTGGATATCCCGATCTTCACGCCGGGCACTTCCGCCTGCAGGGTCTGTCTGTCGGTCTCGGTAACCGTCAGTACCATGTCGGCCCGGCGGTACATTGCCAGCTCCTGCCGCCTCACCTCAGCTGCCTTCCATATCATCCGGGGATCCCGCGCAAGCTCAGCCTTGCGCCGCTCCCTTAGGAAGCAGAGGTCGAAGGAGTCTACGATGAAGAAGCTCTCGGGTGAATAGGTTCTGATGTCCTTGTAGTACTGATGCGCGACGTGGAAGAAACCCACGATGATCGCTTTGAAGTCGTTAGACTTAAGGAGCAGGGGAAAATCGAGCCAGAGGGGGCCCTTGGCATCAATGCCCAGATAAGAAAGGCGCGTCTGGTCGGTGTGAAATACGGTGATTCCCATCGCCTCCAGGTCGTTGACGTACTTGATCTGTCCAAGCCCGTTCCTTGCAAGGAACGCCACGTCGTAGTGCTTATTCAAGATCTTGAGGGTGTGGAACCAGCGCTTCTCGCCCGCCGCGCGATCATACATGGGCAGGAAGGGCATTATCACCAGCATCATGGGCTTGCCGGTGCCGCTTCGGATTTCAAAGACATTGCGTCTGTGCTTCTTCAGATCCTCGGCCCAGCGGGCCATGAAACGGGGCTTGTTGCGTTGCTGAAGGCGGCGTGAGAGTGAGTTGAGATTCGGCGAGCCGCTGGTTGCTCCTTCAAAATGTATGACCTCCGCGCGCGGCTCATAGATCACGCGCCAGCCTGCTTTCCTTACCCTGAAACACAGGTCGGTGTCTTCCCAGTAGGCGGGGCTGAAGATCTCGTCAAGGTAGCCGATCTTGGCAAGCACTTCGCGCTTGATGAACAGGCAAGCTCCCGAGCAATAGTCAACGTCTCTAGCTTGGTTATATATGTAGCGGGAGGCATCGTCATGCTTGCCTATGTTCCTCGCCGACCCGTCACTGAAGATCTCGCCGCCAGCTTCCTGAAGCCTGCCATCGGGATATAGGAGTTTTGCCCCGACTACGCCTGCATCCGGTGACGAATAGGCTCGCTGCCGCAAGGCCTCGAACCATCCCGGCTTCACGATAGTGTCATCGTTGAGCATCAGGACGTCGTGGCTCAGATAGCGTTCCATTATCAGGTTGTTGCCGGTGACGAAGCCGACGTTCTTGGGGACCCTTACGACGTCTATGCGCTCGCCCAGGCTCGCAAGCAAGTCCCGGGTCCCGTCGGTGGTGCCCTGGTCGAGCACACATACGCGGAAGTGTCCTGCCGTGTTGTCGAAAATGCTCTGCAGGCACTGTTTGAGAAGAGGCAAGTTGTTGAGAGTCAATATCGAGATAACAACGGGGTTATCCATGCTCATTCACCTATCTGGGTTCCTGCCCGGGCTCAGCCGCGCCTGCCAGTCCGAACGTGAGATTCCCATCTGGCTTTAGGCCTGCGGCAGCCTCGTGCTCCTTGATTCTGGCTTCGATGGATACAATCAAATCTCGGTCCTCTGCGGCTTGGGATCTGAGCTTGCCGACCTCAGCCTGAAGGCTCGTTATGATCTGGTCTCTCTCGTGTACTTGCTTATCAAGGCTCTGGGCCCACGCTCCTCGCTTGTCGAACTCCTGCTCCAGGTCGTGGAGATGGCGCTTAAGGGCCGCATATCTTACGGTCCCGGCGAAGACCGCAAAAGGCTCAAGCGCAGCTTCCAGGACCTTAGGTGTCGTGGTCCTGGCACAGGCTGCTACGAAATACAGGGGTTCATTGCCCAGGGCAAGCCTTCCGCTCCCCGAGCCATCATCACCGACGAACATCGCCCTGAAGTCGCAGCCTTTCAGGTCTTCACGAGCGACCAGGGCAATGCCTTCGGTCCAGTACTGACCGATGATGGAGACAGTAGCAAACTCATTTGTGAGGAGGCGCTCAAACTCCTGGAGGGTGTATTCCCTGCGGTGAAAGGGATTGGTGCCACCCCTGCCGCCCGCGACGTAGACCGCCTTGTTGGGCGTTGATACCAGCAGGATGCCGTCCTTGGACATCACTCCTGAGATCTGGCTTAGCACCGCGGGCGCATCCTCGACGTGTTCGATCATCTCAAAACAAGTAACCAAGTCGAACGCGCTGCCAACCGCCAACCTGCCCGCATCCATAAGCGCGAAGCCGAGCGTAGGGTGGCTGTAGCGCTCACGGGCGAAGCGCAAGGCGTCTTCTGCAGTGTCAACGCCCAGAACGACCGAGGCACCATGAAGAGCCAGATAATGGGAGCCGTAGCCGCACCCGCACCCAACGTCCAGTACGCGCTTGCCCCGCGCAAGAGCCGCGGCAAGGGCATATCGTGATATGTGCTCGAGGTATAGATCTTCGATGCCTACGGTTGCCGGCACATATCTCTCACCCGTGAAGTCCATTTCACACTCCGTGTGATCTTATATTTAGGTTAGCGAGCGGGACACCCGGAGCCGGCAATGCTCGGCCATGGCTCGTGTTTGAGCGACTGCTCGCTAACCGAGATTTCCATCTAAGTTGCGGCACCCGCGAGGACGGCAACACCGAGCTCGCGGACCACCGCGGCCATTACTTCCTCCGCCGTTATGAGGTCCATGCAGGTGGTGTCACGCTCACAATCCCGCCTGTAGCAACAGGCGCAATCGGCCGGCGTCACTATCTTGCTTCCCAATCCATAGAGATCAATCTCGCTGTGAGATGTCGGTCCAAACAGCGCTATGACTCTCTTCCTGAGCCCAACTGCCACGTGAAGCGCCAGCGTATCGCCGGTCACGACCAGGTTGCACAGATTCACAAGTCTGATGAATGCCCGGACTGTCTCGCTGGTGGCCCTGGCGACCCCGGAACCGAAGAATGAAGAAATCTGCTCATTACGCTCACGCTCCGCGGGCCCGCCGAGCAGTAATATGCTGGCGTCTGTAGAAGCAAGCATCATCTCGACGAGCTCTACGAATCGTGTTACTGTCCACTTCTTGTGTTTCCACCTGCTGCCGGCGCCCGTATTAAGACCAACTACTGGCTTGCATGGGTCCAAATCCAGGGTTCGCATGAGAACGCTCGTCTGGGCCGCCTCCGGCTCGGTCAGGTTGAGGACGATGTGCTGGCCCGTATCATCCAGCTCGCAGATAGCATGCAAGATCTGCTGGTAGGTCTTCCGGTTCTCCTTCTTGGCTTGGTCGCAGGCACCCACCGTGAGCCACTCTGCGGCCGCGCCATTTAAGGGCACCACGTGGCCCCTGGAGCTCCCCACAAAGCCGTATTTGACCGGCGCGTTCGCTATTGCCGCTAGCTCGCACGAGCGCGGCGAGGCGTCGGGATTTATGGCGATATCGAATTCCCTGCTCAATACCGCGGGCAGGTACTCGGAGCCATGGCAGAGCACCTCATTTACAAGCGAGTTGTCGATGAAGAGGTCCGTCGCCTCGGGGGCGGTTATCCACGTGACGAAACATTCGTCATGTGCCTTGCGTAACGACGGGAGGATTGATGTGGTTCTCAAGACATCTCCGATCGCATCGAACTTGATTATGAGGATCGTCTTGCCCCGGGGCGAGTGGATCTGGCACTCCGTGCAAATCGCCTGGTGCGCCTTGTGATGGTCGCAGGGGCGGCCCCCCGGGAAATGCCTGCAATCTGTTCTAATCATCGCTTGCCCTCGAGTGCGGGAGCCAGCATATCGTCGATCTTGCCGAGCGCCGCGGGCATTTCCTCTCCGGGCGCGCATGCAAACTCCAGGCATCCTGCCGCTTTCCTGTTCTCTTCCTCGACCGACTGTCTCATCTCCGAACGCGTCACCCTGACTTCCTTTGGAGCAACGATCGCCACCTTGACGTGGCCTCCACGGACTTCCTTGAGAATGATCCTGACGTTTCCTCCGACATCTATGGCCTGACCTTGCTTGCGCTTAAGGACTAACATTGGCTGCCCCCGTGGTTTCGCTTTTGGAGCGCTGCCTTGCGACAGACAGCTTGCGCACCTCGCGCATGATTGGGTGGTGGGGCGAGTAGCGATCGTCGGTCAGCACGACCTGCCGGGCGATCTTCTTTTCGGCGTTGACAACTATGGGTCCCCTGAGGTTGGCCGTCATCTCCTCGGGGTTATCGGGTATCACGACCACAACGAACACAGCCAGATCCCGAGGCTCGGTGAAGCTCAGGGCAGTGAGATCCTCCTGGGAGATCATCACCTCGTAGTCAGGGAAGAAGGTGAATGGATCCAATACCAAGAAAGCAAGATTCGGCTCCGCAATCGACTGGTACCACAGGAAAGGAGACCCGTCGCGGTGCTGCACCAGCACGTAATCCCTGACCTCGCTGAAGCCGAGCATGCCATCGGCCATCGTGATTATGGATTCTTTTCCGACATCAATCCGACCGAAGCGGGAGGTTTCAATTAACATTTGTGATTCTCCTTTCGATTCACGCCGATCTGCGTTCATTTCAGGAAATTGACAAGACTTGTATTGAGAATGCTTGAGGCGGCTCCAAGCGCAGCCTCGTATGCGAACTGTTCAGCCTGAAGCTTGACCATGACCTCGGCCAGGTTCGCGTCCTCAATGCTCGAGACGAGGGCTTTGAGATTGACCGTTTCGCTTTCCAGCCTGGCATTGGCAAGGTCCAGACTCTTGCTTGTGGCGCCGAGCTTGCCGAGCCCGGAAGAAACCTGGTCAAGGGCGCTCTCGATATCATCGAGAGATTGGTTCACACTCTGGCCGTCGTTTCGAAACAGGGCATTCTTGACGCGCACCAAAAGTGAGAACACGTCCACCGACGAGGAGAGAATCTCCTTACCGCCGAGGTTCACCCGTTCCCTAACACCTTGGGCCACCTCGCGGTTAACCTCACCGCTGGTGTCGGGTACGTTCATGACAACACGCGCCGTGGTTCTTGTCGTGTAATCCATGCTGTAGGTTATGCCAGGAGTCATGCCGCCGGCGAGCCCTCTTATGCGCCCTGAGTCATAATCGACTTCGTAGTCCACCCCTTCGGTGTATGTTTCTCCCAACGGCCCCCGCACCACGACCGACGCGGACTCCAGTCCGGGGTTGGCGAGTTCCGTCCATGCCGTGGCGCCGAGGGTGAACGCCTCACCACTGACCACCACTGACTCCGAGTAAGGTTTAGTCAGGGTGTAGGTGCCGGCGAAGATGTATCTCTGGCCGTATCTAGTGTTGGCGCTGTCCACAAGGTGCTGGATCAACATCTCGACCTGCTCACCGAGGGCAGCGCGTTCCTGGGCACCGATGGTGTCGGAGGCGCCCTTAAGCGCCAACTCTTTGAGCTCGGTGACGATTCCGGCGATATCGTCCACGGCAGCCTCGCTGTGCTCAAGCCAGCCCAACCCATCTTCGATGTTTCGCTTGAACTGCTCGCTGTCCGCGAGAAGTGACTTGATGTTGGTGGATTTGGAGATGCCGGCAGGGTCATCCGATGGCTTGAAGACCCTTTTGCCGGTCGCTATCTGTGTCTGCGACAGCTGGAGCCTGGCAAGAGCGGAGTTCATGTTGTTGATGATCCCCTGTCTCACCATCCCACTCGTGACGCGCATGGCTACCTCCTAAGATCAGATTGTCGAGATGAGCGTGCTCATAAGTTCATCGATCACGCTCACCATCTTGACAGCAGCCGCGTAGGCGTGCTGGGACGCTATGATGTTGGCCATCTCCTCATCCAGGGAGACGCCCTTGACACTTTCACGACGGTTTTCGATTTGCTGAAGCATCAGTTGCTGGCTTTCCTTCTCCTGCGCCACCCTCGACGATTCGACTCCGAGCGAGCCGATCAACGAGGCATAGTAGTCATCAACGGTCGCATCGCCCACAAGGGGCCTGAGCCTCAGGCCGGCTATTTCGAGAGCCATGTCGGAGTTGCCGGGACTCCCGTCGGTTGAAGCGGCAATCAGGCTGAGATCGCCGAGCACCGTATCCGAAACCTTTATGCTTGCCGCTGTGGCGCTATCGGGATCGAAGAAGTCCACACCCGTCTGGCCGTTTAAGCCGTAACCGGATCTGTGGGTCGCGTTGACATTCTCCACTATCGCCCTGGCAATCTCGTCGAGCCGGGCCACATACCGAGGTATCGTGGTGTCGCGCATCTCAAGAAGAGCTGAGAGCTTGCCGCCGGTCGGCCGGACCACTCTGGCTCCGTTGCCCAGTGTTACCTGGCTCACAGCCATCCTGCCGTCGGACTCGCTTGCAACCCCCAAACGCACTGTGTTGGTCCTCTCCACGAGGGCTTCGCTGCCCATTACCACCGAGGCTGAACCGTCCTCGCGCTCAAAGACCCTGACATCTACCAGGCACGACAGCTCGTCGATAAGCCGGTCGCGCACGTCCCTCAGGTCACACATCTCCTCGCCGGTCACCTCGCCCCTCACCACCGCACCGTTTAGCTCCGCGATCCTCGTGGCGAGGGAATTGACCTGCGCCACCATCGCTGTTATCTCATTGTCCAAGTTGGAGCGCACCTGACCGAGGCGCGAATCCAAGCTGTTGAGCGTCCGCGAGAAGGCCACCGCGCTGTCGGCCACGACCTGTCTCGCGGTTCGGCTCTCGGGCTGGTTCGCCAGCTCCTGCCAAGCGTTCCAGAAGTCCGAGATCGCGCTTCCGAGCCCCAGATCGGAGGGCTCTCCGAGGATGGTCTCGATCTCAGAGAAGGTCCACTCCATGGATTCATATCTCCCCGACGTCGCGTTCTGACGTCTGTAAGTGTCGTCCAGGAGCTTGTCGCGCATTCTGGACACCGACTCGACGTCCACACCCAGCCCTATCCTGCCGACCGTGAGGTCTGCAGCCTGCCGTTCCATGAGATCAGGCCTGCGCCTTGAGAAACCCGGGGTCTCAACATTAGCGATGTTGTTGCCGTATACGCTGAGCGCCAGCTGGTAGGCAGAAAGTGCCTTCTTCGCTATCTCAAGCCCTACATTAAGTCCTATCATCTCATGCCTCGCTTACTCACGCTCTCACATCATATCTTGCGGTCCACGGCGACATTGCCCACAATCGAACGGAGGTCGCCGCTGGCGGTGTATTGCTTCGCAGATCCATCTTCACCTGCGATAAGCCTGATCGTTCTGTCGATGTACGAAAGCGACTGCCTTATCAGCATACTGTTACGTTTGTTGACAGTGCCCAATTTCCCGAGCACTTCCCGGAGCGATGTCCTGAGGCTGCGGAGCGTCGAAGCGCTCTCGCCATCAGCCTCCTCGATCAGCAGGTCCATCTGCACGTCGTTGCCGTAGCGGCCATCCCGGTTGAGATTCCCAAGGACCGCTTGTCGTTCCCGCTCGACGGCAGCGAACTGGTCGACCAAGTTTATCTGCTTCTCAATGATCTCCTTGATCCTCTCAACATTGCCCTTGACCAGGATCGCTTGCCCCTCCTGAAGAATCGCCAGCAGGCGTTCCAGGAGATCGACTTCCCTGGCCAACACGGCCGTCAGAGCTCTAAGATCAAGTCTGTGCATAACTCTGGTCCTCCAGGGCGTACCAAGGTGTTTTTTCTATCCTTTATCGTTCACAGGGCTTATGCGACCTCCCAGACTGGCGACTATCTGCCTTACGTAATTCTGGGTCTCCTTGAAAGGCGGAATGCCTCCGTATTTGAGGACCGCCCCTATGCCTGCGTTGTATGAAGCCAAGGCGAGCTCGATGTCCCCGCCGAACCTCTTCAAGAGGCCCGCCAGGAAGCGTGCCCCACCGAATATGTTCTGGACCGGATCAAAGGGGTTGCTAACGCCCAGATCCATCGCGGTCCCATCAGTCAGTTGCATCAAGCCCTTCGCTCCCTTGCTCGATATCGCCCGCGGGTTACCCCCTGACTCCTGCATGATCACAGCCTTTATGAGATCTTTGCTCAGGCCGAAGACCGTTGCAGCAGCCCTGATGGCCGGCTCGTATCGCCTGATGTTGTCAGGCGACCGTTGCGCGCTCACCGGCGCACTCGAGAGTGTCCCGGGCGCTATCTGCGCAGCCTGACTATCGTCTTGCCCGACAGATGCTTGTGGCACTGCCGCAGGTAGATCTTGGTCGTATGGCCTGTCCGGGCTGGAACCCTCCACGGATCCGCTGCCCGCAGCAGGGTTCCCATCGACTCCGCCAGTCAGCTTGATCGGTTTCGCGTGTGACGTAGCTGGACCGGGACCCAGTTTCTGCAAGCCCGACTCCGGCGCGAGCTTCGCCGCGGCCTTGTGAAGACCGAGACCCTTCTCTAGCATTGACGCAAGCCCGATGCCGCCGCCGCGGGCAAGCGCCAAGCTTAGTTGTTCGTCTATCATGGATCTGAAGACGTCACCACCGAGGCCTGAGTCCAGTTCCTCTTCTGACTGGAAGGCACTTCTCATTGAAGAGAGAAGATGATAAAGAAGTATGGCCTCGAAATCCTTGCATGCCCGCCGTGCTTTCTCGACGTCGGCGTCCTTCTTGGCGGGCCCGGCTTTTTTAGCCGGCATCGTCGATGCCAGCTGGCCGACTTGGGCTACCTTCAAGCGTGACTCCTTTCAGATGATCCTTATCTCAGCTCTCAAGGCTCCTGCCTGCTTGAGTGCTTGGAAGATTGCTATTATGTCTCTCGGGCCCACGCCGAGCGTATTGAGTGCTCGTGCCACATCCCCAACGTTGGTGGACTCGTCCATGGGAACAAGGCGGCCCTCGGGAACTCCCACGTCGATGCTTTCGTCCGGCACGACCACAGTCTCGCCCTGCGAGAACGGGGTGGGCTGTGATATCAACGGCCTCGCCGTTATCTCTATGCTGAGATTGCCATGGGCTATAGCCACGGCACCGATCGTGACGTTGCCGCCGGCAACGATTGTCCCTGTCTTCTCATTGATCACGACTACCGCTGGAACATCCGGCTCCACCCTAGTGGTTTCCACCTGGGCTATGAAGCTGACGAGCCTGCCCGATGTCCTGACCTCGTCCGGCACCGCTACCCGGACCAGTCCCGGATCCACGGGCATCACTTCGGCTCCGGCGACTCCCTGCTCTATTGCATCGGCTACGCGCGAGGCTGTGGTGTAATCAGGCGTGTAGAGCAGAATGTCCACGTAATCGACAAGACTGTCGGCGAGCGTCGGCTGCATTTCCACCGTCGCTCCCCCAGGAATCCTGCCGACCAGCGTATAATTCTGGCTTACCTCGCCCCCGCCGCTTGCGCCTACTTTGAATCCGCCCACTGAAACTGCGCCCTGGGCATGCGCGTAAATCTTGCCGTCCCCCGCGGTGAGCGACGTGAGAAGCAGTGTGCCGCCCTCTAGACTGCTGGCATCGCCTAACGATGAAACGGTTACGTCAACCGTGGTTCCCTTTCGCGACAAAGCCGAGACATCGGCGGATGCAATCACCGCAGCAACGTTTTTGGTTCGTACCTTCTGAGCGGGGACCGTGATCCCCATGCGCGACAACATGTTGACGACGGACTGCACAGTGAACTCGGTGCCCTTGCTGTCGCCGGTACCGTCAAGCCCTACGACAAGGCCATAGCCTATGAGCTTTGTCTCGCCTTTCACCCCGATGCGGCCTATATCCTTGATCCGAGGAAGAGCTGAGACGGCAGTGGCGCCAAGCACCAGAATCACAGAGGCGTGCAACACTGCGCGGAGACAGTTTCTGTATGCCATAGTGTTCTCCTGCTCAGAAGAAGAGCGAGACGATCCTTGAGATTATGCTGGGCTTGCTTCCTGATGTGACCTGCCCTTTGCCTTTGTATGTGATCTGGGTGTTGGCTATGTCGGTCGAGTAGACCACATTGCCGGTCGAGATATCTTGGGGTCTTACCATGCCGGTAAGCACCAGCACTTCCTTCTCGTCATTAATGATGATCTCGCGCTGACCCTTGATGACCAGGCACCCATTCTCGTTGACCTGCTCAACGATCGCTGCCAGCTTGCCGACAATGCTCCCGCTCCGCTGGGTTGAACCCTCACCCTCGTGCTCGCGCGACATGTCGGCGGAGGCAGTGAAACCCGGTATGAAGTCGAGTGCCCCTGTTCCCTCTTCGCCGCCGAGGCCGAATCTGGTCTCTTTGCCCGTCGAGAGCTTCGAGGAGTTAGATGCGAGCGTTCGCTCCATGATGACGACCGTCAAGATGTCGCCGACCTTGCTCGCCTTGTTGTCGGAATACAGCGACTCGTAAGCTTTGCACTCGCTTGCGACAAGAAGGCCAAAGACAACGGCAAGGGTCACCCCGAGGGCAACCGTGCGCACAGCGGACTTTTTCCGGTATCGCATACATCTGCTCCTATAGACTTGACGCGTTGTGAAACACCAGTGTCTCACCTCTGACGGTAGCGGCGAGACGCTTCCCTGTTATTAGATCCTGGACTCTTATGATGTCACCCAGATAGCCGTCCTCTAAAGCCTTCGCCTTTGATGTGACGGTCACTCCACCCACTACGACTACAACGACCACGCCGGAGCCGCGCTTGATCAGCGGTATGGTCTCAACGTCCATGTTCTCCAGTACGGTACCCGCCACAATGATGCGCGTTGTCCGCTTGCCCGCGAGATCCTCCACCGACGTGAAGTAGGCATCTGACAGACCGGTCACCTCACGCCTATCGAGCCTCAGATCCGAGGAAGACAAGCTCTCAAGCCTGTTCAACTTCCGGGCCGCCACCACTGCCGTATCAAATAGCCGAACCTTGGCGGCAACCGAGGCCACCTGCGTGGTCCTGTCCCTGAGGGTGATGACTACCCTGACCGGTACGGAACCCACGACCGGCCGTGGAGCGTAGAGATCACATCTTATGCCGGCAATGTTGGCGGCAGGCACGTAGATGCGCGGAGTCTCAACCTCGACACTCATGGAATCATGCGGGCTTGTAACAGCGCCCGAGATGAACTCAACCACTGCCCCAGTGATCTTCTGTGTGGTGGACATGCCGAGCTCTGCCGTACATGGCATGGGGCGCAGAGCCAGAGCCAGCACAGAAGCAACAGCGAGCAGTCCCAGGATCCAGGCTTCATTCGATGGTCTCACGGCTTACCTCGACATGTTATTGACGACTGAAAGCATTTCATCGGCGGTCTTGACGGCCTTGGAGTTTATTTCGTAGGCCCGTTGGGCGACGATCATGTTGACCATCTCTTCAACGATATCCACGTTTGACGTCTCCAGGTAGCCCTGGTAGATCTCGCCGTAGCCGTCGACGCCAGCGGTTCCGGGAACGGCTTCACCCGACGCTGATGTCGCCACATAGAGATTCCTTCCGGTGGCCTGAAGCCCTGCGGGGTTTATGAAGCGCACCATCTCGATCCTGCCAACCTCCTGCAATTCAGCATCCTTGCCCACTCGGACGCTGATGGTGCCGTCCCTTCCAATCATGATCTCAGTGGTACCTTCGGGAATTGTGATTTCAGGATCTATGGGCTCACCGTCTGTCGTGACGAAGCGGCCGTCAGCCGACAGCTTCAGCGCACCGTCCCTGGTGTACGCGCTGGTTCCGTCCGAGAGCAGCACCCTCATGAAACCGTCGCCATTGATGGCGATATCTGCTGGATTGCCCGTTGGAAGCAGCTCGCCCTGCGAGAAGATTCTTTGGGTAGCCACCGGGGCTGACCCGTAGCCGATCTCGAGAGAAACAGGGCTCTCCGTCCCCTGTTTTACAATGCTACCTGCGGACTTAGTGGTCTGGTAGAAGAGATCCTGGAACTCCAGTTTGGTCCGCTTGAAACCTGTGGTATTGATGTTCGCCAGGTTGTTTGCGATGTTGTCGACGTTCAGTTGCTGTGCCCGCATGCCCGTAGCCGCGGTCTTCAGAGCTCTTATCATTTTTCGCACCCCCTATTTGTTGCTCGAACCGGCGGCACTATCCAAGAGCTGCTTGGTTGCATCATCCTGCATCCTCACGCTCTTCTGCTCCGCTTCGAAGGTCCGGTTGAGCGCAATCATATTGACCATCTCATCTATAGGGTTCACGTTGGATCGCTCCAGCGCCCCCTGGATCAAGCGTGTCCTGTTCAGATCGGCGTCAGTGTAGGCTTCCGTGGTCTGGGCAAACAAGTTGCCCTCTCTTACAAGTGTATTGCAGTCGCTGAAGGTGACGATCTTGAACCTGCCCACCTCCTCGTTGTCCACAAGAACGCTCCCGTCAGCGGTTATGCTCACGTTCTCCCCGAGCATGGGAATCGGTCCCTCACTGCCCAAGACCAGGTTGCCGGATTGCATCGCAAGGAATCCCTGCTCGTTGACGGTGAAGTTGCCGCTTCGCGCGAAGCGTTCCCCCTCAGGCGTTTCCACCACAAAGAAACCATCACCGTCTATGGCTACGTCGAGCCTGCGCTGAGTGTAGTCGATCGGCCCCTGGCTGAAGTCCGTGTAACTGCGGGCCTGCTGCTCAGCTTGCTTGAGAGGTCTGGTGTCCCCCAGGTCCGTCTTGAGCATGGAAAGGAAGACCCGCTCTGCTTTGAAACCAGAGGTTGATGAATTCGCGAGGTTGCCCGTGATCTTCTCCTGCCTGAGCATCCTGACTGTCATGTCTCTCGCAAGGCGCTCTATACCTCGAATCATTTGGACCTCCACTCTCGTCCAGCGTGTTACATATGCAAGCTGCTTGCCAAGCACGGGAAAAATCCCGCGCGCGGCATGGCATGTTATCTTATTATTCGGCAATACGATAGACGCGTCACCTCTTCCGTCGACACTGGGCAGCCGCTAAGAGGGCAGCAAAGGATGGGTAGGGATGGGAAGTTCTTTCCGCTCGGGGAACTTTATTTCTGCTTTGGGGTGGGAGGCCTGCCGAGCACTTCAGAGACGCCCGTAAGGAGATCCCTCGCCGATGCCATGATTCCAGGCAGATCATTGCGGATCCGCTCCAGGATGGTTTGATCAGGCAGATAG
>CAYHHI010000028.1:0-40456 GCA_964356335.1 uncultured bacterium | reverse complement strand
TCACCGGTATCAGATTGAGATTATCGAAGTCGTTCTGAGCATAGATTGTGAGAAGAGATTCTTGGGGATACATGAGGGTGTGGGGGGGGGGATGTATGAGAGTGTGGACGGGGACGTCTGCCACAGTGAGGGGTAGTAACGTGAAACTGAGCGGGGTCAAGGCCGCGGTCGCGATTGCCCTGGTTGCAGGCCTGCTGTGTTTCACAGAATGTGACTGGTTTGAGGACGTCAATAATCCACCTACCATCGAACTCCGTACCGGCTGCCCGGCGAGGGGCGAAATTGTCGAAGGCGACAGTGTGACGTTTGTCTGGAAGGCGAGTGACTTTGACGGTGAGGTGGTGGGCTACGAGTGGAAGTACGATAGCGAAGCCTGGGTGGCAACAGAGGCGGAGTCCGCCGTAATCCAGGACGTCTCGGCAGGAGAACACACCTTCAGGGTCCTTGCCCGTGACAACAAAGGAGACGTCAGCGCAGAACCGGCCGAGTGCTCTTTCACGACATTGCCCAAGGGTGTTGACAGGGTTGTGCTGGTCGAGATTTTTACCACCAATGTCTGTAGGAACTGCAAGAACGCTGAAGGGGCGCTGGGCAATTTGCTGGCTGAGATAGGCACCGACAGGCTAACCGTCGTCGCGTACCATGATAAACCGCCCGATGCGCCGAACTCCGATGGTCTTGCGACCGATGAGACCGACGCACGCATTGGCTGGTATACCGCTGATCCCAATTACTTTCCAGATAGTTGGCCTGTTGCCGTGTTCGACGGGCTCCGTCCGCAGCTGGGCGCTGAGAATGTGGTGGCGGCAACCTCCCTGTACCGGTTTGAGATAGCGAGCAGACTCGATTTGGTTTCCCCGATCCGGCTCGGCCTCACGGGCGAGATTGGGCAGATGGGTGGGAGTGTGGTGGCCAGGGTTGAAGCCGCGGGCGGGCTCTCGGGGCACCCGCTCGTCCTGCATTTCGTGCTGATCGAAGATGACGTCAGCTACAACGGCTACTTCGCCAAGGTCTTTGATTTTGTTGCCAGGGACATTCTTGATGACTACCCCCTGACGCTTGCTGCAATCGGTGACACCGCTCGTGTGGACAGGAGCTTCTCGATAAGTGAAATGTGGGTGGCTGCCAAGATGGACGTTATCGCCTTTGTTCAGGATACGGCCACTCGGGAAGTCATCCAGGCAGCAAGGTTGAGACATGAATGACCAGGTGGGAGGTACTCCGATCTCGCGGGGCCGGAACGAGGGTGGCGGTGGGCTCTACGGCAGTAAGCGTGACGGTACTTGCGGGCAATTTCGGGGTGGCGGTCGGCCCTACGGCATGGTATAATATCAAAAAAGGAGCGTAATAATGAAATACCTCAGCCGGGCGAAGCTCACCTTGTTTCTTGCGGGATTAGCAGTCACGTTGGTTCTGACGGCCAGCCCAAGCCTGGCCGATCTTGCTTTTCAGTTCACCACTCAGGATTATGCCAAGGAAGTGGGCATGGACTCCGTCGCTACTTTTACGACGGTGGTACGGAACACGGGGACGGTAGGTGACTCCATTAGATTGGTTCTGACCAAGAACCTGCCGTCGACATGGTTCGCCGACTTCTGCGCAAGAGGCATGTGCGTTTTTCAACAGATGACGCTCTACTACGCGCCCGGCCAGTCGGATACGATTCTCGTGGAGATCTTCACGGATCACTCCGCTCAGATGGGAATGGTGACTCTTACGGGCACGATGCGCACAGATCCGGACGTAACCCACAGCGAAACCTACGCCGCTTTTACAAGTCTTCCTTCGATCATGATTGTGGACGATGATGCCGGCCAGAATTATCAGACCTACTTAGTGAATGCGTTGCAGGCCGCAGGCTACCCCGCGCGGGTTTGGAATACCAACACGCTTGGACGACCCGGAGCAACCCAACTCAAATCCTATTGGGGAGTTTTCTGGACGACCGCCGGTGGAGATGCAACATATCTGACCAGTGCCGATGAGAATGATATGGCGGCATTCCTTGATGCTAACGGCAGGCTCTTCCTTGGTAGCATGGGCTTCCTGTCGAGCCGCACGGGAGCGAGTGAGTTCACGACAGATTATCTGCATATCGCCTCATGGGCGAGCAATACCGGTGGATCGCCGATGTCCGGGGTCCCAGGGGATCCCATCTCGAATGGTATGTCACTCGGACTTCTCGGAGGCCCGTTCCCAGCGGACAGCAGCGACAGCATGGTGCTTAGCAGTGGGGCCGATCCGATCTTCTCCTATACCAATGGTATCAAGGGGCTGAGGGCCGGCGAGAATGGACATAAGGTTGTTTTCCTGGCGTTCCCGTTTGAGGATGTGAGCACGAGCGATCCTGCTCCGGACAACCAGAATACGCTTATTTTCAGGGTGATGCAGTGGTTCGACCCACCTATAGCAGGCATTGACGTTGGCCCGGTGTCTGCCGGAAACGCGCTGGTGCTCAGGCAGAACTGGCCGAATCCGTTCAATCAGGCCACGACGATATCGTTCTCCGTCCCTGGCGGGAGTCGCGATGCTCAGGTCGCGATCTACACTGTAAGCGGTCAGGTCTTGAAGACGCTCGTTAGCGGAAACGTTGGCTCCTCTGAGACTTCTGTTATGTGGGATGGCAAGGACACCCGGGGCGCAAGCGTTGCCCCCGGCGTTTACTTCTGCAAGCTTTCTGCCGCCGGTTCCAGTGTGCTGAAGAAAATGGTGGTTGTGAAGTAGGCTGTTAGACGGCCTCTGCCTCAATGCCCATTGACGACAGGTATCTCAGCAATCTTGCCTCGACCTCCTCGAAGTAAGCCGGATCAAGAGCCCACATGAGATTGTTCTCTGTGTAGGTCGGGCGCGCTTTCCATGGGTAGTTCATCCTGTCGATGAGGACCCTCCCGGTGTAGGGGGCAATCGCGTGGATGAGCTTCTCCGGATCCATGGGCAGGATCGGCCCGATGAAGACGTGGGTGGAGATGCCATTCTCCTTGAGCAGCTTCAACGACGCTATCCTTGCTTGGATGCTTGATGAGCAAGGCTCAAAGATTTGCCTGATGTCCTCGCGGTCGGTCGTTATGGTGAGGCCCACATCGGCAGTGCCGATTCGTTTGAGGATATCAATGTCGCGGCACACCAGACTTGACTTGGTGAGGATACTCACGCTAAGCGTGCTCATAGCCAGGACTTCGAGGCATGAGCGGGTGAGTTTGAACCGCGCCTCAACCGGCTGATAGGGATCGGTCACCGAACTCAGGATCACCTCGCCCTCGCGTCCCCTTCGCAGTTCGCGCTTCAGCAGCTCCGGCGCATTGATCTTGGCATCCACGAATTCGCCCCATGCCTCGTCGTGGCCCGAGTATTTCTTCATGAAGGTCGCGTAGCAATAGACGCAGGCATGCTCACATCCCACGTAGGGATTGAGGCAGTAATCGATGCCATAGATTCCGGTTTTGGTCAGAATCGATCTGGCGGTGATCTCTTGGATTTTCGTAGACATCACCTTTGGATCAGAATCGATCTGATGTTGATTTCTTGGATTCTCATGGGTAGTCCCGGCCTAAGCCCACGCAAAGATCGAAGCATGGATGCCTATAATGTAAGCCAACGCGAAGACGGAGACAAGGCCGCGCGGGCACTTTACCCCGGACGGCAGATAACCAGGCAGACCACGAAAACGAATGCTAAGGGCACGAGAGAGCTTCGCAGTACTCGCACCTCCTTGAAAAACACTTCTTGACCACCGGAGGTCTTTCGTTATAATAACGAAAGTCCCCCTGAATCTACGCATTTTCGTTATAATATCGAAACTGTTAGAGGCAGTGCTTGGGCTGAGATCCTTCTCCATATTCACCTTTGAGCTTGCCGGTACGAAGCTGTCGCGCGGCTGCGCACTCGTTCCTCTGTCGGGACGACCGAATCTGCTAAGGTTCTTCAAGAAGTACGGCGTCAGGTATGAAGAGGCGAGGGTCTGGATGTAGCTCTCATCACTGTAACGGCCGGACCATGAGTAGGACATCGCTGCCATACCGGATCAGCTCGTGCCTGATGACAGGGCGACGTGCAACCTCTGTGTAACCCAGCCGCTTGTAGAGTTCGACCGCACGGGTGTTCTCAGAAAAGACAAGGAGACTTGTCTCAATGAAGCCTCTTGCCTTCCCCTCACTGTGGGCATGGGATATCAGTGCACTGCCAATGCCTGCACCGCGATATTCAGGATACGCGGCAACCGCCCGAATGTAGTAGCTTCCTTCAGCGCGGAGTTGGCCGAGGAGTTGCCGGAATGGCTTCAAGAGATAGAGCCGCTCCTCAGGGATCAAGGGATCGGGGGGATCCTGGGCCAGCGCGCCTGCGGGATGGGCACTAACTCCGCCGACGATTTCTCCTTCCTGTTCGGCGACCCACCAGTTGTCGAACGAATCTGTGGTACCGGCATGGGAGAAGAAGTGCTCGATGATCTGGTAGGTCGGTTTGTCCGGTATCACCCCATGATAGAGGGCCTCCATGAATCCACCCGTGGCTTCCATCAGGAAGTAAGCCAGCTGGGGAATGTCTCGGACCGTGGCCTGTCTTATCGCGACTGCCACAGCTACCTCCTTTCGACATCCAGAACATGAGGGGAACGAAGCCTACGGATTCGGAAAAGAGATCCGCAGTGTGTGAGACCCCTTGAGATTTAGAAACGTTCTCTTCTTGCCTTGTGGGCAAATGGGAGCAGTGACTTTCTGGCGCTTGTCGCCGGCAAAGTCCACAGGCATGTTCGGCCGGCCTTTCTCTGCGCTGGCCAGCCCTCCGGCCCGGCCTCCGTCATGCGCCTCTGGGATCGGTTACTGCTTCTTGCACCTGGTGCAGTAGGCGTCGTGCATGCACTTCATGGCGACCGTGACGAACGCGAACACGACGATCAGCAGCACGACCTGTCCGAATGTTGCCCAACTCATTTCTCCCTCCCATGGTCAGGTTCCTGGCCTTGTGATTTGCTCGTTCGGCAATCCCTTATGGCGGCAAGCGTGGCGGAACGTTCCCGCCACGCTGGATCCTATGCCTTGAGTATGCCATCCACTAATGCCGTTTGTCTTGAACCGTCTGGAAAGACGAAATCGAGCCGTCTGCAAACGATGGGGCTGCCCTTCGCGTAGACAATGTCCTGATGACACACTCTCTCTGGGGAAGAGAAGTGCTCAGCGCCTACTGTTCCCCCAAGATGATCGCTTCGTCCGTAGGCCCAGTGGAACCCCGCCTTCTCGTCTTCGAGTACATTGCCAGTTACGACCGCTCTATCGTTGCAGCCAATGGCAACCTCGGCGATGTTGCATAGCGCCGGTTCCTCGTGGAACTCGGTGCGCTTCTGTTCCGCGGCCGAACTCTTCCCTTTGATGTCAACGATCCTGTTGGCCTTCACGATGAAGAGGATCTCATCATCTTGAAAACGCGCTGGGATCTCGCCGGCGGTGCTGCTGTCGGCGGCCTCATTTGGGCAGACGCATACCTCCCCCGAAGGGAGATTCCGCAATCGAAAGGCATCTTTACCCGCGCCTGGATGCAGTATGCCGTCATCCTGAAGCGGAACCTTGTGATCCGAAATGTCGAAATGGCAGGTGTGCCCCGTCGAAAACGAGACCTCTATTCCATTAGCCCTCTCGAACAGCCTCGCCAGCCGTTTGCAGGTCGCCGCGATTTCTTTGAAGTTTGCGGAAAGCGCCGTGTCCTCCATCGACTTTGTGATCGTTGGCATACTCGCCACGCGGAGGTTCTCGTATCTTCTCGTGAACAAGAAGAGCGGTGCCGAGGCGGAGTACTGGGGCATGGAGAGGATTATGGTGGATCTCTTGACGATTTCTTCGAGCCGGACGGTTTGACGGTCGGACATTGCATTCTCTGGTAGGTCGCAGTTGTGGGCTCCGGTTGCATAGTAGGTCACGATGGGATTGACGGTGAATCCACGGAGAGTCGCGAACTCCTTCAAGTTGCGATGCCACGCGGATGCCATTTCCCGGCGCAGACGCCATTCTTCGGAGTCCCGGATTCCCTCATGGGGCAGGTCGTACATGATCGTGACTACATCCCCTGACTCGGGGGCAAATACATCCACGAACAGTTTCTGAAGGTCAAATGCCATGGCTGATCTCCTCTCTCTGTGCCTGACGGTGTGGCTGAGCGGCGGGGCGAGGCGGCGGGGCTGTTGCTCCGTGCCATCGCAAGGGCCATGCCGCCGAAGCCACGTCTGCTCCAGCCACTCGTTAGGTGTCATCATTCCTCGCCACCAGTCCTTGCCCGGCCCCAACTGGACAGCCGCCACCCCAAGCCCACTGAAAGATCGACCCCTGAAAAGCGCACTGGCACGCTGCCCTTACGCTGGGTGAAGGCCATCCCGTCAGCATACTGCACTCGCAAACGAGAGATCACAACTAGTGCACGGCTGATGCGAGCCTCAGCGGAGACATACGCGTGAACGCCGTAGCCGGATCCCTCCCGGTGAGCCCCTGACGGCGTTTCGGGGAGACCCATATCGGGTATTATGTCCAGCCTCCCGTCCAATTCACTGAAGTAATACGAACAGCCCAGGCCGAACGATGCCAAGGCTGCCGCCTCAGTCCCAAGTGGGTAGAACTCGACGCTCAGCCCTATGGGGTGCCCCTCGAAATCCCACGCTATGTGAAATGCTGTGCTGTCATATGTCAGGTACATGATGTCGGTCAGGGTGGCCGATGTCGTTACGCCCCCCACCGAAAGTGCCATGAGAAGGCGACGAGACAACTGATGGCGGAGCGCGACTTCCCAGGTCTGTCCCAGAGCATCCGTGTGATAGTGCCCGGTGCCACCAACGAACTCTTTCCACTCACCCATCGGCAGGTACGCACCACCCATGGATGCAGCCAGCGTGAAATCTCCGGAGTCGGCCCATCCGCTTGCCGCAACGCCGAGGCCGAAGAGCACAATCAGGCACAGCAGCCGGCACACACCTCGCATGTCTTGCAAGCCACCCATCTGATAACCTCCATGGAACAAACACCTAACTACGGCTTATACTGTTCACCCTGAAACAGCATTAGGCTGCAATTGAGTCTGCAGCTTGCCGCCCTTGCGCTCTGACCATGGTATCAACGAAGTGTCACAATTGCAGCAGTTTTCGCATAGTCTTGTAAGTCAAGCTGGGTGTTGTGCGGTTTCCAGGCAATGCCCAGGTCCGTGGTTTAGATGGTATCGATGGGACTCCGCACCTTCTCGCCACTCCTGTCCGAGACACGCGTGTACGCCAGTGGGGTCAGACGCTTCTGATAGGACTATATGCCCTTTGAGCCGCCACCAGCGAAGCGGCAGGTCGGAGTGTCTGAGGGGCCGAAGCGGGGCTGGGTCGCAGGTGAATGTAGTTCTGAGCCGGAGACCAGGCCCGGGAGGCCGGAAGCCGACGGATGGCCGTTGCGCCAGGCTAGCTCTTATCAAGAGTTGTCATTGGGTGAGGCAAGTGGTAAAATGCCAAATTGCTGATGGGAGGGACTTTGAAGCACTTCCGGGAAGTGATTGCGGCGGCGACACCGCAGGATGCCGTGCGCTTGCGGAAGGCGGCAGGCGCCAAAGCGCTCTATATTGCTGGCGGCACCATGGTGGTCCCGCTTGCTGCGAAGGCAGTCGAGGTGCTGGTGGGTATTGGGCGTCTTGATCTGGCTGGAGTTGATGTCCGGGATGGGCAGGTTTCCATCGGCGCTCTGACCAGGCTCTCCGATCTCTTGTCATCCCAGGTGAAGTCGGAAGCTCCCTTGGTATATGATGCCGCACGGAGATGCGCAACCCCTATCATCCGTAACATGGCCACGCTGGGTGGCTGCCTGGCTGTGGCCCATCTTCCTTCTGATCTTGCTGTCGCCCTGCTTGCGATGGATGCGAGGCTTGAGGTCCTGAGGGATCAGGAGACGCAGATAAGCGTCGAGGATCTCCTGGCCAGGGGATGGCTCAAGGGGCACGATCTCATTTGCAGGATCACGGCGAACAGGCGGCGAGATAGTCAGGGTTGGAGCTTCTCCAAGTTTGGAAGGAGTGCCATCGACATAGCGCTTGTCAATGTAGGAGTGCTGGTTGATCTCTCAGATGGCGGTAAGGTGGATGATTTACGAATTGCTGTGGGCCAGTCATATTCCCTGCCAGTCCTTCTTAAGCATGTTGCCGAAGACGCGAAGGACAAGCGTCTCACGCGCGCTCTTATCGAGAACCTCTCACGTGCAGCAGCAAATTCGATAAAGCCCAAGTCAGATTTCAGGGCATCGGCTGAATACCGGAAACACCTTGTTGAGGTCATGGCGGCGAGGTCACTCTTTGAGGCGGTTACGAAGGCAGGTTTGAATCTTGAAAGTTAGGCTCCTGGTTAATGACAAAGAATCGCTAATCGAAATCGACCCTGGGGAGACTCTGCTCGAGACCTTAAGGCGGCTTGGTTTCAAGAGCGTCAAGAAATCCTGCGAGACCGGCAACTGCGGTGCGTGCACCGTTCTCCTTGACGGGAGGCCTGTTGCATCCTGCATCATGCTGGCTGCCCAGGCAGACGGCTGCTCGATCGCCACGTCTGAAGGGCTTACGAAAGACCGCATACTCCTTGCTCTGCAGGAGGCGTTCATTGAAGCAGGTGCTCCGCAGTGCGGCTACTGCACACCTGGAATGCTCATGACGGCGGCGAGCCTCCTCAATTCCAACCCGAGCCCCACGAGAGAAGAAATCCGCGAAGCCATTTCTGGCAACATCTGTAGGTGCTCAGGCTACGTCAAGGTTGTGGATGCCATAGCCAGCGCGGCCCAGCAACTTCGCCTTAAGGAAGCCAGCGCCAAGCAATGACGGAGGCTGGAGTGAGACGTGATGGGATGAAATCTGAGGGACGGCCTGCGGATCGGTCGGGCGCGAGGATGCCGAGTATCGAAGGAGGGTGGAGGATGTGGAACGACGAGGTGGGAGATTGGCACGAACAAGGGATGAAGGATAAGGTAAGGATATGGGCATGAGGGGGAGCACCGAGTCGGAGGTTTCGGCTGGACAGAGCGCCGGCCTCAAGGTCGTATCGAAGCGCCTGAGGAAGGTTGACGCTGAAGCCTTGGTCAAGGGGGAGGCGCGCTACACGGCCGACATGCTTCCTCCCGAGACGCTCTACGCCAAGATGCTGCGAAGCCCGCATGCCCACGCAAGGATCAAGAAGATCAATGTAGATAAGGCCCTCGCGGTTCCGGGCGTCTCGCTTGTGCTCACCCATGAGAATGTTCCAAGAATCCCGTATACCACCGCAGGCCAGAACTTTCCCGAGCCGTCGCCCTATGATGCCTTCATGCTGGACAACAAGGTGCGGTTTGTTGGCGATAGGGTGGCAGTAGTTGTCGCCGAGGATGAGGTCGAGGCCGCGCGCGGCTGCGAGGCGCTCGAGGTGGAATACGAGATCCTGCCTGCTGTTTTCGATCCCGACGAGGCTCTCAAGGCAGGCGCGCCTGTGATTCACGATGAACCTGACTCGCGGGGCGCACTGGACCCCGGGCGCAATCTTGTGGCGCGCATCGAGGTCGAGGTAGGCGATGTTGAAGCGGCTTTCAGACAGGCCGACCATGTCTTTGAGAATACATATTCGGTTCACTACGTACAGCACGTCCCGATGGAACCGCACGTATGTCTTGCCTACCTTGATGAAGCTCGGCGGATCGTGATAGTAACGGCCACGCAGGTTCCCTTCCACGTGAGGCGAATAGTTGCGCGCGTGAACCAAGTTCCAATATCACGGATCAGGGTGATCAAGCCAAGGATCGGTGGGGGCTTCGGTGGGAAGCAGGAGATAGTGCTTGAGGACCTGTGCGCTCATATCGCTCTCAAGACCGGGAAGTCTGTTTTCATGGAGCTTAAGCGGGACGAGGAGTTCTATGCCTCACGTACGCGGCATCCCCAGCATATCACGATGAAGACCGGGCTCACCAGAGACGGCAAGATCGTGGCGAATGAGATGCGCCTCGTCGCAAACACGGGAGCCTACGGCAGCCACGGCCTCACGGTGCAATCCAACACCGGCAGCAAGACGCTGCCGCTCTACCGGTCTCCGAACCTGCATTTTGTCGCCGATGTCGCATATACCAACCTGCCTGTGGCCGGGGCCATGAGAGGCTATGGCGCTCCTCAAGGTTATTTCGCGCTGGAATCCCATATGGACGAGATCGCAAATGCGATGGGCATGGATCGGCTTGAGCTAAGAAGGAAGAACTTGGTGCAGGTGGGTGATGTGGATCCCATCGCGACCAAACTCGGCGAAGGGAAGGCCGGCTTCGAGCGGGTGGTGAGGTCGTGTGGCATCGAGCAGTGCATTCGGCTCGCTGGTGGCGCGGTAGGGAGTGGAGCTGCTGGGACCGGGGGGCAAACCGGAGGGAGCGCAGGGGGGACGGCGCGGCCAGGCGGAACTGAGCGTAGTGCTCATGTGGCCGGGCCGGGCCATGCTGTCGGGGATCCGGAGGCAGCTCCGGGTGCCAATCCCTTCGAGCGAAAGAAGCGAGGAGTTGGGTTTGCGATCTGCATGCACGGTAGCGGCATTGCCGGTGACGATGTTGCCGGTGCCACCATAAAGGTCAACGAAGATGGTTCATTCAATCTTCTGATCGGGGCAACCGATCTGGGTACAGGCAGCGACACCATCCTCGCCCAGATGGCTGCGGAGGTCCTTGGAGTCGGCCTCGAGGACATGATCGTTTATTCTTCCGACACTGATTACACGCCATTCGATGTTGGCGCCTACGCGTCGAGCACCACGTATGTTTCGGGGACGGCCGTCGTCAAGGCCGCCGAGAAGGTGAGAGAGCGGCTCAGAGAGGTGGCAGCAAGCCTCATGGCTGAGGCCACCGAGAGCCTGACGTTCGACGACGGCTTTTTCATCTCGCCTGGCGGGAAGCGCATCCACGTAAAGGAGGCGGCCCTCAAGTCCATCTATGGTGAAGAAAAGCAGCAGATCACGGAGACTGCGTCGTTCCTGACCTTAGACAGCCCGCCACCCTTCAGCGCATGCTTCGCCGAGGTCGAGGTCGATCTTGACACAGGCATGGTCAGAGTCGTTGACATTGCATCCGCGGTTGATCTCGGCCGTGCGATCAATCCGACGTTGGCCGAAGGCCAGATCATTGGGTCGGTGTCAATGGGCATAGGCTACGCCCTGACAGAAGAAATGAAGTTCTCGCCGACCGGCAAGATGCTTAATGCATCCCTCATGGAGTACAAGGTCCCGACATCGCTCGACCTTCCCGATATCAAGTCCTTCCTTGTCGAGACCAACGAGCCTTCTGGACCCTTCGGGGCGAAGAGCGTGGGCGAGATATGTCTCGATATCGTGGCCCCCGCGATTGCAAACGCAATCTACAACGCAACAGGTGTGCGGCTCAGGCACCTGCCCTTCACTCCTGAAAAGGTCTGGCGGGCGCTCAAGGAGGCAGGCCTGTGATTCTCCTAAAGGACATACTTCTCCTTTACACGGGCAGCGAGGAGATTAAGGGCGCTGACGTCGTGATCAAGGAGGCGGGCCTGTGATTCTCCTAAAGGACATCCTTCTCCTTTACACGGGCAGCGAGGAGATTAAGGGTGCTGACGTCCTGATCGAGGATAACTGCGTTAAGCGAATTGGCCACGATATCGGGGTCCCGAGGCTCGGGCCGAGCCCAAGCGGTTCTGGTACTGAGAAGGTCTCAGGGCCGGGAGGCGGGGCCTGCGACGTAATTGATTGCCGCAACCTGGTGGTACTTCCGGGGTTCGTCAATACCCACCACCATTTCTATCAGACCCTCCAACGGTGCATACCGGAGATCCAGGACGCGCCGCTCTTCGCGTGGCTCAAGCGCCTCTACCAGATATGGATGAACCTGGATGAAGACAGTGTCTACTGGAGCACGCTGGTTGCATGCGGCGAGCTCCTTAAGACGGGCTGCACAACCTCGGCCGACAATCTCTACGTCTTCCCGAGGGGCAAGAGCTCGCGCTTCATTGACGTTGAGATAGAGGCAGCCTCACGTATCGGCATGCGATTTCATCCCACAAGAGGGAGCATGTCCCGCGGGGAAAAGCAGGGAGGGCTTCCGCCTGATGAGGTGGTTCAGACTGAGGATGAGATTCTCGAAGACAGCGAGCGCCTGATCTCGCAGTATCATAACCCCGAAGCCGGTGCGATGGTGCGAATCGCGCTTGCCCCGTGCTCCCCCTTCTCGGTCTCCGAAAAGCTCCTGATCGAGACCCGGGACCTTGCCTCAAGGAAGGATGTCCTGCTCCACACGCATCTTGCTGAGACCGAAGACGAGACAGCGTACTGCCTGGAGAAATACGGCGTGAGACCCCTCGAACTCATGGAGAAGTGCGGCTGGCTCGGAAGTGACGTGTGGTTTGCGCACGGGATTCACTTAACCGACGCTGAGCTCGAGAAGCTCCGCGAGACAGGCACAGGCGTCTGCCATTGCGCGACATCAAACATGCGCCTGGGTTCAGGCCGAGCAAGAGTGCCCGAGATGCTCAAGATGGGCATAAGAGTCGGCCTGGGTGTGGACGGCAGCGCAAGCAATGACACATCAGACATGCTTGGCGAGCTCAGGAATTGCTTCCTCGTTCAGAGGCTCGCTGGTGGGAGTTCCGCGATAACTGTGCGCCAGGTCATAAATCTCGCGACCAGCGGCGGCGCAAGCCTTCTTGGAAGAGACGATATAGGGCAGATCAGAGAAGGTAAGGTCGCCGATATCGTTGGGATTGACGTGTCTGACATATCGCATGCGGGCTCTTTTCATGACCACCTGGCCTCGATCATCATGTGTGGCTCAAGTCATGTCGTGAGCTTCACGATCGTCAATGGCAAAGTGGTTGTGAAGGACGGCACACTTCTCACAGTGAACGAAGAAGAGATTGTCCGCAATGCCAACAAGGCTGCCAGCCGCATGCTTAGAGAACAATGAGCATCTCGGTCGTAATTCGCGCCTCCACGAGATTAGATGCTCTCAAATCATGCCTCGAGAGTCTTAGCAAGCAGTCCCGCCCGCCCGATGAAGTCATAGTTGTTGCGAGCGCCCGAGATCATGGTGGGCCGGGATCCGGCGATCTCGCGCGAGTTCTCGCTGAATGGCAGGCTTCCTCGCAGCCTGGGCCACGGGTCAAGATCACGACCCCCGAGAGCGCGGGGCCTATTGCTGCCCTGAACAAAGGAAGGGAAAGTGCAAGTTCGACCATAGTCTGCTTCATCTCCGAAGATGGTGTGGCCGCCCGGGATTGGCTCGCGGCAATCGAGGAGGATTTTGAGGATCCGCTTATCGGTGGAGTTGGGGGACCGGTGATTCTCCCTGCCAAAATAGACCCGGCGGTGGCTAGAGCGGCGAGTACCCCGAACCCCAGCTGCCCTGCCGGCACCAGAAATGTGACCGCGAGTCCCACCTGCCCTGCTAGCACCACAAACGTGACGGTGAGTCCCACCGGTAACACCGCCGCACCACCCGACGCTATCCGATGGGGCGAGATCGCCTGGTGGGGGAGACGTGTCACGAACTGGGAGAAAGTTCCCGAGACCAGCATCTTTGTTCAGACTCTCAGCACAGCCAACGTGGCCTTCAGAAGACATCTTCTGAGGGACTTCGATCACAACCTTCGCTCGGAGCGACATTGTGCAGAGGATATCTGTCTTGGCCTAAGATCGATGGGTTTCTTTGTGGTATGCGACCCCCGTGTCGCGGTTCATCGTTCCATGGGGATTGATGATAAAGCCCAACCGGTCTCAGTGGCGGAGGCTCATCACGACAACACCTACGTCTTCCTCAAGCACTCAAGCCTTCCCAGGAAGATTGTCTTCATGCCTTTCACTCTGCTTGCCGGCGATGGTGACATTCCGGGTATCTTCAAATATCTTGGGAAGATCCTCCGGGCACCGGGATCAGGCGTCGCCGGCTCCGAGATGATTCCTGCTCTGAAGGGCAAGGTCCAGGCGATCGGCACCTACTCGCGCCATCTCTCGACCAGGTCAAGACCTTATCGCTATTAAGAGCGAGGCGATCGGCACCTACTCGCGCTATCTCTCGACCAGGTCAAGACCTTATCGCTATTGAGGACGGGCTTTCACCCGTTTCTATCCAGTTCTGAATCTCTCGCGTAATCGTGTCTATGACAACCACCGCGTTCCTGGTAGGGATCGTGGCATAAAGCTTCTTCTCATCAGGATCAAATACCAACCTGCCCGGCTTCGCAGGAAGTCTCACACTGTAGATCGTGACGCCTGTGTAGGGATCGACACAGAGAATCTCGTTGGTCTGGGTCATCGAAACAAAGAGTCTTCTGCCGTAGGGGTCGAGGATGATGTCCCCTGCACCGATACCGATCGGGATGGTTCTCTCTATCGCCAGTGTCTGCGTCTTTGGGTCTATCTTGAGAACCGAGAGATCGGTCGAGCCGCTGTTGGTCACGTAGAGCCAGCCCATACTATCATCTATCGTGATGCCTGAGGGGCGCAATTCGACCTGGATGGTGGTGTCCACGGCGGCAGGTGAGGCTTGGAGATTGATGACCGACATGGTCCCATCAAGCAGGTTTACCACAAACGCGCGTTCGGTCAGGACAGAATAGACAGCCTTGACAGGGCCGTCACCAACCTCGAGGGTCTCAACTATCTGCATGTTGAAGGCATCCAAAAGATAAATGGTATCGCCTCCGAAGTTCACGACAATCAGGAGGTCCTTTGTCGGCACCGGTTCTATCCAGACGGGCTCGTCGACGAATTCTATTTGGGTGGCTCTTAGGAGGTGCTGGCTTATCATGTCCATCTCATATATGACCCCCACGTTGCGGTCTGCGATATAGAGCCGGTTTCTCCTCAGGTCAGCAGCCATGGCCGCGGGCTTGGTCCCGACGTAGATGTTCTTGACCACTCGCTTGAGGGCTTTGTCTATCACGGATATGTTTGATGAGAGCTCGTTTGAGACAAAGATGATCTTGCCCTTCGGGGCCGCGGACTCATCCTCAAGTGTGAGTTGTGGTTGGAATTTGAAGGATGCGCGGGCAGCATCCGGCTTTGACAACTCGGTGACGACGATGATTGTCTTGGCATTGCCTGCAATAATCGAGAAATTGAAGCTCACAGTGGCAAAATTCGCCTCAGTGGGGACCGGCTCGCCGGTATCCTCGAAGTAGACCCCGCGCGTAACAAGGGTGAGGCCGCTGTAGTCGCCCGCCGCGACCTCGGCGATCGTCATGAGCTTCTGAACCATCCTACCCTTTCCCTGCATCTCGAAGTCGCTGGTCTTGAGTATGACATCCTTGGCAAGTATGCTGACCTGACTGCCGTCGGCCTTGTTGAGCGACATCTTTCTTATTTCCCAGACGATGGGTAAACCTGATGGCTGCGCTTCCCTTGCATAAACCACCAACTGGGATGCCTGTGAGCTTTGCGAGGTCTGTGAGGTCTCGGAAGGCTCTTGCGCCGGTCTCTCGGCGACAGGAGGCGAGCCTGCCGGCGGCCTCGCTCCTGATGAACATGAGATAATGACGGCGGCGAGGCCTACCCCGACCCATCTTAGCCTTGCCTTCCTGAGCCATTGTATCCGTAGCATGCTAACCTCCTTGAATTCGGGCTTTCTTGCGGCGTCTTGGTGAGAGAGCAAAGCACGCGAAGAATATGCCGCACGCGCAGAGCACTATGGTAGCTCCCGAAGGAAGATCGAAGCGGTAGGAAAGCAGAAGCCCCGCGAGGAGCGAGACCACCCCGGATGCCACCGACAGAGTCAACACGTTTCTATAGGTCTGCGCAAGCTGGTAGCCGGTTGCGGCCGGCAAGACAAGCAGAGCGGACACCAATATGATTCCCACGAGTTTGATCGAGGCAACAATGGCAAGTGAAATGAGAATCAAGAGAAGGTAGTGCAGGAAAGCCACCGGGGTGCCGGCTGCCCTGGCCAGTTCCTCATCAAAGCTTGCGTGGAGGAGAGGCTTAAAGAAGAGGGCAAGCAGGACCACTATTGCACCGCAGTAGATGGCAATCACATAGATGTCGCTGCGGGTGATCGCGAGTATGCTCCCGAAAAGGAAGGCAAAGAGACTCGAGAGGTACCCGCCCGAGAGGGCTATCAGGGTTATGCCGAGAGCCATCGTGCCTGAGAAAGTTATGCCGATTGCAGCATCCTCGCGCAGATGACCTCTTCGCGATATGAATCCTATCAAGACAGCGACACCGGTCGCGAAAAGAGTGGTCGTCAGTGTGGTACTGATTCCCAGAGCAAGGCCGATAGCCACACCTCCGAGGGCCGAATGCGAGATGCCGACACCGACGAAGGAGATCCTCCTCAAGACGATGAAGAAGGAAAGAAGCGAAAGCATCACGACCACCAGGAGCCCCCCGACCAGCGCCCTCTGGAAGAACGGGAAATGGATCATTTCCTCAAGCATTGTGCCCCGAGTCCTCGTGCTTCGTGTCGTCGTGTTTTCGGATGACCCTGTGAGGGTACTTGCCGTGCGTCCAGAACTCAAGTTCACAGCCGTAAGCCTTGCTGAACGCGTCGCTCTCGGCAACCTCATCCGGACGCGCGTGAACGTAGACCATCTGGTTTATGCAGACTATCTCATCAACCTGCGTGGGTATGACCTCAAGGTCGTGCGATGCAAGGATGACGGTAAGCCCGAGATCGCGCCTCAACTGCGAGAGGAGTTTGTAGAAATCATCACGGGCTTTGGCATCCACGCCGGTTGTGGGCTCGTCAAGCAAGAGGAGATGAGGCTCGCCGACGATCGCCCGCGCAATAAAGATGCGCTGCTTCTGGCCGCCGGAGAGCTCGCCGAACTTTCGCTTCGAATGTTGTTGCATACCGACGTGAGCAAGCGCTGTCTCGATCAGATGTCTTTCCTTCCTGGTTATGCGTGGAAAGAGGCCGAGTGAACCATAAAGCCCCATCTCGACAACGTCATAGGCCGTCACCGGGAATTCGGGATCGACGGCCCGTTCCTGGGGCACATAGCCCACGGTCTTGGGTGTGGGTCCCGCGACGAGGACTTCGCCCTTATCAGGCTTTATGAGCCCCGCAATAAGCTTCAGCAGGGTCGTCTTGCCGCCTCCATTAGGACCCATGAGGCCGACGAATTTCCCCCGGCCTATTTCTAAGGAAACGTCCTGCAGGGCAAGATTAGAGCCGCGCCAGACCCATACGTTTCTGATCTCGACGATCGGCTGATTTCCCATTGTCACACTTTCCAGGAGCGCATTGTTGGTGGTGCCGGTCACTCCCTCCCAGATTGCCGCGCCGCTTCCTCCAGTTTCGATACATTGTAATCAAGGAGTGCGAAGTATGAGTTGCGTCCGGGTCGTGCTTCACCTCCGAGAGGATCAAGCACAATCACCTCGGCCCCCGATTCCTTTGCCACGGCCTTGGCCAGCGCCTTGTTAGAGAACTCTTCGGCGAGGATGAATCTGACCTGATTCTGCTTCATGTCTTTGAGCACCTTGGCTATCCATTTGGCAGAAGGTTCCTGTTCGGGCGTGAGTTCCAGGATGTCGCGCTCCTCAAGTCCGTAGCGACGTGCAAAATAGGTCCACGCAGGATGAAAGGAGACAAAAGCTTTGAAGCCGGACCTGGCAAGCCTCGATGCAATCGATGCATCAAGCGAATCCATCCTTGAGACGAATACGCGTGCGCGTGCCGCATAATAGGCCGAGCCGGACGAATCTAGTCTTGAGAGCTCCTTCGCCACGACCACGCCCATCTCTTTTGCAAACATGGGATCGAGCCAGAAGTGCGGATTCACGGCTTTGCCGATCCTTACGAGAGAGTCCTCGAAAACCTTTTGAAACTCAACAGGGGATGGGTGTTGTTTGGGGTTGGCGTCTCGGATGGCCCATCCGTCAAAGGGCCTCGCGACAAGAAAGACCACGTCAGCTTCTTCAATGGCCCTCGCCGTGGTCGGAGTGACCTCGAAGTTGTGGGGATCTGATCCTGACGGCACGATGGTTGTCACGGCGACTCTGTCGCCACCGATCTCTTTGACTATGCTGGCTACGGGGAAGATGCTCGCTGCCACCCTGACGGAGGGGAAGGCCGGAGCCGCTACCGCGAGGCAGCCGATCATCAAGAGGTAAGGCACCAAGGCAAGCATCCTAATCCTCATCGACAGCTCCTCATGGTTGGCACATCGGGCACATTCGGTTCCTCAGGGCACGTCTATCCTGATCGACATCTCATCATAGCGGGCATATTCGGCACATTCGGTTCCTCAGGGCACGTCTATCCTGATCGACATCTCATCATAGCGGGCATATTCGGCACAGCCGGTTCCTCATGGCACATATATCCAACGGCGTTCTGCCGGCCAATTCGCTTGAGACCTCGGCTGCAATCATATAGCATTGATCTCGGCCTGGCAAGCATCATCGGGGAAGCCCGTGGGAAGCCCATGGGAAGCCCGCAAGGAACGGGGGCCGCCAGGGCCTGCTCGCACGTGCCGGCCTACCAGGGTAGGCGGGCTGAAAGGAGTCTGATTTGAAGAAGCGAAACCTCACACCGGCTGTCATCGCCGTAATCCTGATACTCATAGTAACGGTAGGCTACCTTAAGATAATTGCGCCTGGCGGGGCGCCTGCCATGGTTGTGCCTGCTGACGACCGCGACTACTTCAGTGTTGTTCACGGCCTCCTCACGGGGGCCCAGCGGTCAATCGACGTGATCGTTTACCAGGGCAGGTTCTACTTCCAGTACCCCTTGAGTACGAGTAACACCCTGATGGCCGACCTGGCTGATGCAGCCGCCAGAGGAGTGAAGGTCAGGGCTGTTCTCGAGCAAGCCGACTGGAATCCCGAAAACAGTGAGGATAACCACGATGCGTGGAACGTTCTCAGCACGGCCGGCGTCGCAACCTACTTCGATCCCCTTGAGACGACAAGCCACTCGAAGCTCATAATCGTTGACGGCAAATACTCGGTCGTTGGCTCGATGAACTGGAGCTATTACGCGCTCGATAAGAATAATGAAGCAACCGTCGTGGTCGAATCCGAAAAGATCGGAAAGCAGTTCGAGAAGTACTTCGGCGGCATCGTGGCCGCCAGCAGCCCCCTGTATGAGCGTCCTGGCCGGTATATGACGGCCGCAGAGATCCCTGAGGTTAAGGAACGCACGGTCTTCGTGAACGATGTCGTTGATTCGGGCAAGTACCTCCCTGAGCGCAAAGAAGGCCTGTTGTATCTCGGCGATGTCACGGTGCGTGTGGACAGCGACGCCCTCGAAGAAATTCTGGCAGTTGATTCCCTCTTCTTCTCCGAAGTGGCCGGCGACACGGTGAGAATCTTTGGGCAGGTTGAGAAGGACGATAAGCACGCGATCCACGCTCTCGACGTTGAGACCGGAAAGACAACGCAGGCCATGGCTCAGGCCTTTGGCGTCGAACGCTCGAAGCTTAAGGCAATGAGCTTTCCCAAGCCGATGCTCGCATGGACCAGGGTAAGCCGGGTGATCCCTGTGCCCAATGAGAAGTACGTGCCTGAGGTGTTGAAACTCATAAGGAGTGCACGGAAGAGAGTGTGGGTTGCCATGCTCGATGCACGGTATTATGAGACACGGCCCGTCCCTGCAGAGCGCGACAAGCCTAGACCCAAGGGAGCCCCGCCGAGCCTCACCAACTTGATCCTCGAGAGCCTAAGAGATGCCGCAAGACGCGGTGTGGATGTGCGAGTGATCTGTGACATGGGTCGCGGCGGGTCCGCGCCGAACAGCAAGCTTGCATTCCTAAAGGGAGTCGTGGAAGCAGGCGGAAAGGCATACGAAGACTCGCCGGATGTCACGACCCATGCTAAGGTCGCGATCGTGGACGATGACTTCACGGTGATAGGCTCGACCAATTGGACCCAGCCCGCAGTCGAAGAGAACAATGAGACGGCGATTGTAATCGAGTCGCCTGAACTCACGAGCCACTATGCCGCATTCATAGGTGGGATCATCGAGGCCGGCAAGGCCTTCGTGGACGGGGATAGGCCGGCGAGATCACAGGATCGCGATTGATCCCGTTGGCGTCCCCGCGCACAAGGGGTTCCGGCCCTTTCTAAATTGATTCTAACTCGCTTGATAGTTTCGCTCACATATTATACATTTGGGTTGTGCCGACTGTGTGAGTTCATTCACCTGACAACGAGAGGTTGCGTTTGGGCATCTCAAACAGAATCACCCAAATTATGAAGCGGGATGGCAGCCTTGCCCCATTCGAGCGGGAGAAGGTGGTCAATGCCATTTACAAGGCAGCTGCGGCCGTTGGCGGCCACAATCGAGCGCTGAGCGAGAATCTTGCGAACCAGGCTATCGGGATGCTGAACCAGTGCTTTCAGGCACCCGACTGGCCCACCATTGAGGAGATTCAGGACGTTGTCGAGAAGGTGCTGATCGAGAACGGCCATGCCAGAACGGCGAAAGCCTACATCGTCTACCGCGAATACAGGAGGCGGGAGAGGGAGAGGAAAGCAGCCAAACGCGGCAGAGTGAGCCCGCTGCCTTACCGCATGATGTACGAGACCCTGATCTGGAACATCGATCACCACTGCGAGACCATCGCCAATCTCAATGCGCGCATCAAAGACGGCACCTTCCCCGATCTCATACGGGAAGCCGATAAGGCCTATGGCGAGAGCATAGCCCGAGCCGCAGAGGCCATCGCCTCGGAGCGCGGCCCCGTGAGGCTGATCATAGTTGCAGGTCCATCTTCGTCAGGCAAGACCACAACCACTTCCAAGTTGGCGCTGGCGCTGCGGGAGCACGGCGTCGAGACAGTTCTGCTCAATCTTGATCATTACTTTTTTGATCTCGAGCTTCATCCCAGGGATGAACACGGGGATTATGATTTCGAGACGCCGGAGGCCCTCGATCTGCCTCTCATTGATGCGCACATCAAGGCGCTGATTGACGGCCAGACGGTCAAGATGCCTCGCTATGATTTCGTTACGGGCAAGAGACTTGACGACATGACGGATGTTTCAATAGGACCCAGCCAGGTTATCCTCATAGACACCCTGCACGGTCTCTACGGGCCCATGACCAAGAGTGTACCCGAGGAGCTGAAGTTCAAAGTGTACATCGAGACCATCTCTCAACTGAGGGACGACGAGGGCGACTTCGTACGCTGGACGGACATCAGGCTCTTACGCAGAATGGTGCGGGATCATGCCCAGCGCGGGTACGATCCAAGCCAGACGATCGGCCACTGGCATTATGTCCGGCGCAGTGAGCTGAAGCACATCATTCCATTCATACGGGATGCCGACTATATGGTTAATGGGGCTTTGCCCTACGAGCTTCCGTACCACAAGAAATATTCCTATCAGCATTTCCCAAGCTTCATCAAGGCTTGGAAGGACAACCCCAAGCGGCGAGATGGCTGCATAAGGGCAGAGCGGATTTACAGACTGCTCTCGCAGATCGAGACCTATGAGGACGAATCCGCGGTACCCGCTGACTCGTTGCTGCGTGAGTTCATAGGCGGGAGCATCTACTAACTTCACTGAAGACGGCCAATCAGAACGGCTGCTCCGATCTACTTCCATCGTTGGTGCTTCTGTTCTCACCACACAGGGACGAGCAGGCGGGCTTTCTGCTTCAGGCGGGCGCTTTACCTCTCCACCCAGTAGAGGAACATGCCGCAGTTTTCACATCTGTTGAGGTTATCGTTTCTATCCTCGGCTGCGTCGATCGCGGAAGGGATTTTCATGAAACAGCCGTAGCAGATTCCCTTTATGACGGGAGCCACTATCCGTCCGTATCTCTGTCTCACCCTGGTGTACTCGCTCAGGATCGCGTGGTCGAGCTGGTCCTCGAGATCGACCCTCGTCGCTTCCAGAGACGCGAGGTTGGTCATCTTCAGGCCGATCTTGTCCATGGCCTTCTTCTGCGATGGATCCTTGGCCTCCCGTATGAGAAAGAGGATGTCCTGAAGGGCAATCAATATCTGAAGTTGAGGGTTCATTCTTCCAGTTCCTTCACAAGATCCATGAATTGCTTGCGCTGTTTCAAGCCTTTGACTCGCTTGTCCTTGGAGATCCGGCTCGCAGCCTGCGCAACTTTGCCGAGCGCGATCAGATACTGACTCGGGTCGCCGACCGGCGGTGCCACTATCAGGAAAAAGAGATAGGCACGCTTGCCGTCCATCGATTGAAAGTTGACTCCCGCTTTTGATCTGCCAACGGCAACGACGAGATCGCCAACAACGAGCGAGCGGCAGTGAGGTATGGCTATGCCGTTGCCCACACCGGTCGAGCCGAGGTCTTCCCTTGCAACCAGCGTACTGAGAAGATTTTTCTGCGCGGGAGCACTGAGGTCGAGGAGTTTCACGAGTTCTCGCAGGATACCTTGCTTTGTAGTGGCCCTGAGATCGAGGCTTACGCGTTCAGGTTTCAATATGTGAGAGAGCTTCATCAGTGAATTTGGTCCTCAATGCCTTTCAGGTATATACTATGCAAGCCCGGCGATTCCGTCAAGCAGAGTCTTGATCTCTTCTCTTATTGAGGTTTCCGGCTCGGTCCGCAAAGCCTTATCGAATAAGGCCGTTGCGGCGCGGCCCTCGATTCGCCAAATGGCCCATAAGGCGTGCCGGCGTACCATAGGATCGGGATCTTCGGCGCAGCCGGTAAGCGCATCCACGAAGATGTCCGATCTGGAATTTCCCGCAGCGACTATGGCATTCCTTCTCAGGGTGTTTCGCTCGCGCATGCCGATCTGATTGTTCCGAAATCGCTCTTCAAACTCGCTATCGCCTATGAGCAACATCTCGGCAAGCGGGATGGAAGAACCGACGTGACCATGTTCCACCTTCTGGCCGGTGGGTATGACTCTAAGGTTGCTGGGGCACACGTCCTGGCAGGTGGTGCACCCATATAGCCTGTTCTGCCAGGCTTCTCGCACGGCCAGGGGAATAGTGGTTCTTCTTCCGCAATGGGCCTGGATGCAAAGATTTCTGTCAACGAAGTAGGGTGCCCTGAATGCGCCTACGGGGCATGCCTCGATGCATCTGGTACACCTGCCGCAATCAGTATCGAGGTCCGGATCGGGTTCCAGTTCGAGATCGGTCAGGATCTCCCCCAACACCACAAATGAACCGTGCTCGGGCGTGATGATGATGCCGTGCTTGCCGTAGAATCCGAGCCCCGCCTTCCGAGCGATGGGTTTTTCCGCGAGAGTCACATAACAGCAGAGGACCTTGGTGCGGCAGGCGAACTCCTTTTGCATGAAACCGGCAAGGCGAGAGAGCCTGAGTCTCAGATCCTCGTAGTAATTGGAGGTGGTGTACATGGCGACCCTGCCGATCGCGGGGTCATCTGAGGGAGACTCGCCGGTGTAATAGGCTTGGTATGCAGATATTATCGATTTGGCGCGCCGCAGGTGGCGGGTTGGTGTGGTGAGCCTCAGCACTGTAGACTCACTCGGCACTATTTCCGAAGGCACGTATCCACTCTGGATTGCGGATTCGATGCCTGCCCGAGCCTGCTCGAGGGGGGCGCTATCGCAGAAGCCGATGCCGTCGATTGCGAGCTCGGCAGCGTATTCCTTGATCGCCAATTTAGGCTGGGATTCTGGCATATCTCTTGGTCTTGACCCCTCTGTCAGGCTATGGTAACTTCCTACTTGAGCTTCTTCAAGCTCGGCGTTGGTTTGGTTAGAGGACTCGGTTGCAGCATTCTAAGAGGAGGCCAACATGAAGAGGTCATCTCTGGTAGTCGCGGCAGTCGTTATGCTCTCGGTCGCCGTTCTCGTCTCAGCCTGCTTTGTCGCCGGCTGCGCAAAAGAGAAAGCAAGAGAGACGGCCAAGGCGCAGGCAAAAGAACAGGTGAAGGAGACGGCAAAGGAAGCACCGAAGGAGGCAACCGCCGAAGCGCCCAAGTTTGTTCAGCCCGCTCCCCCTGGGACTGTAAGAGCAAGCCACATTCTCATATCTTATAAGGGCGCGCCGGCCACGGAGGCTACACGGAGCAAAGAGGAAGCTCAGAAGCTCGCGCAGAGCCTGCTCGCGCGGGTAAAGAACGGTGAGAGCTTCGAGGAGCTGGCGAGGACCTACTCCGACTGTCCGTCCGCAGAAGCCGGTGGGGATCTGGGCTTCTTCGGCAAAGGCAGGATGGTAAAACCATTTGAAGATGCTGCCTTCGGGATAAAGCCAGGCCAGGTATCCAGTATCGTCGAGACCCAATTCGGTTACCACATCATCAAGCGTACTCAGTGACGCGGAACAGGGCCTGCATCGCAGTCGCCTCGGTCGGCGAGACTGGCGCAGTGAAAGGGGGCGGAAGATGGCTATCAAGGTCAAGTGGGAAGGCAACGTTAAGCTTGTCGCGGAAAATGACAAGGGCAACAAAGTGGCGATGGAACCGGGTGCCAAGCATGGCGGTACGGGGCAGTATCCGACCCCCTTGGAACTTGTCGCGATGGCCCACGGAGGTTGCACGGGTATTGACATTATCCTCCTGATGAAAAAGATGAGAGTCGAGCTTGAAACCCTGGAGATAGACGTGGAGACCAAGCGAAGGACGGAGCCTCCGGAGTATTACGAGGAGATCAAACTCACCTACGTTATGTCCGGCAAGGGCCTCACCGAAGAGAATGCCATGCGAGCGGCCCAGCTCTCCAACGAGAAATATTGTTCCGTCGGCGCGATGCTCGGCGCGAAAGCCAAGATTTCATATGCCGTGAAGGTCGTGTGAGAAGAAGCTACTCGTTGAGAAGAGGCTACTCGTAGTGCAGGCTCTCGATTACGTTCGAATCGGCCGCCTTCTTGGCGGGGAAGATGCCGGATATGATGCCGGCTCCTACTATGAATCCGAAGATCAAGAGAAGCAGAGACCCGTTAATGCTGGGGGCGGCGAAGAATTGAGGCAAGGGCAGGGCGCCCATGATTTTTGATATACCAATGGCGGCAAGCACGCCGGCAATACCGCCCGCAAAGCAGATCATTATTGCTTCGGACACAAACTGAAGGAATATGTGAGATCTCTTCGCCCCAATGGCCCGGCGAATGCCTATCTCCCTCGTCCGTTGAGCTACTGAGACAAACATCACATTGGCGACGCCGATGCCGCCAATCAAGAGAGTCAGGAGGCCCACTCCTCCCAGGAAAACCCCAAGCCCCCTGACCATCTTGCCCATCTCCTCAACCGCTTCGAGGGCTGAATAAATGCCGAGCGCATCCTCCTTTTCAATCCCGTGGTTGGTAAGGAGCATCTTACGGAGGCGTGTCTCGACCTCCTTGTAAGGGATGGCCGTAGTCGGATGAAGCTGGAGATATTCGGGTCGGCGAGCTCCCTGGAGGACCTGCGCCGTGGTATAGGGTATGAGGATCTTGTCATCATCCAGCGAGTTCTCGATTGAGGTCTGCTCGCCTTTCTTCACAGCGATGCCAACCACCCGGAAGATCTTACCCTTGATTCTTATGGGCTTTCCCAGCGCCTCCAAAGCTCCGAAGAGTTTTTCCTTTGTGGCGGCACCCAGGAAAGCGACCTTCCTTCGCTCATCAAGGTCTCTTTGGTTGATGAATCTGCCCTGGGCAACTTCGAAGTTTCTTACGATCTTAACGTCAGGCACGACTCCGAGGGTATTGATTGCGCGCGATTCGCCACCGCGCTCCACGACGGGGAACCCCACTTCGATCTCAGGCGTGAAGTACTCGATATACCATGCGTTGGTCTTGATATCGGCGACATCCTGCTCGGTGAACCTGAAGTACTCCGCCCGCCTCATTCCGCTGACCGGGTTTTCGATCCTCCGGGGATAGACAGCGGTCCTTCGCCCGCCGATCTGAGCGATGTTGGCCAGCATATTCTGCTTCGTGCCTTCGCCCCAACCCAGGAGCAGTGCGACCGCGGCGACACCCCAGAAGACGCCGAAGGCGGTCAGGATGGCCCGAAGGCGGTTTGCTCTCATGTCATCCGCTGCCTGCGAGACCATTTCTCCAAAGAGGCCCGGGAAAACAAGTGCGCTTCGGCTTCTGCGCCCTGAAGCCCTGGGCATACCGAGATCGCCCTTGATTGCCTGGACAGGAGGGACGCTTGCAGCCCTTCTCGCAGGGGTTATTCCCGACAGGAGCCCTGTCGCAACCATGACGACGACGGCAAGCAGGGTGACCTTCCAGGAGAGAATCGGCAGAGGAACGTAGTCGGGGACAGGGAGTTTGGAAATCCCGAAGAGTATGCCAAGGCCCAGCGCCAGCCCGATCGCACCTGCCACCAATGTTATGAAGAAAGTCTCGGTCAGTACCTGGAGGATTATCCATTTGCGCTGACCGCCCACGGCGCGCCTGATCCCAATCTCTCCGATCCTCTCATTAACCGACACCAGCATCATGTTCATGACACCGATGCCGCCGATCGCCAGCGTTATGGCCCCAACGGCGGCAACGAAAATGCGTACGGCGGCCGCCATACGGTCGATCATCTTGGTGAACTTCGTCATGGGAAGTATGAATGCGGCTTCTTCATCGTCAGGCGCAAAATGGTACTTCGCCGCGAGGGCCTTCCTGATCTCTGCCGCAGCCTCTTCGCTTTGATTGACATCAAAAGCCCTCCCCTCTATGCAGAAGAGGGGCCTGCGTCCGGCGAAGAGGCTCCTGCCGGTGGAGAAGGGGATGAATACGACGTTCTCGTCACGGGTTCCGACGTTGGCCATCTGCTTCTTTTCCGGCAGAAGTCCGACAACCGTGAACCTGATTCCTCCGATTCTCATCTCCTTGCCCAGAGGGTCTTCGCTTTTCTCAAAGAACTCCTCCCTGATCTTCTTGCCGAGGAAACATACGCGTCGTCTTTCCGTGATATCGTCGGGGGTGAAGAAGCGGCCCTGTTCGGCCCAAAGATTCCTCAGGGTCTTGGCGTCAGGAACAACGGCGCGAATTGTGTGGTCTGCAGTCTTGGCTCCACGGGAGACCGGCAGCTCGTAATTATCCTCGGGTATCACCAACTTGAGCTTAGATGAGTATGCCTTTATGGCATCCACATCCTCGGGATAGAGGGGTATCATTCTGCCCGCGCGGTATCCGCCCACTCCCTTTGAAGTATGACCCTCGAAGACAAAGATGATGTTGTCGCCGAGCGCATTCATCCCATCCTTCATAGTCTTCTCGAGACCGACGCCCCAACCTGCAAGGATGAGAACGCTTGCCACACCCCAGGCGATACCGAATGCCGAAAAGGCATTCCTGCGCTTCTGTCTCGAGATGGCTTTCAGTGACTGGAGGAGCAGGTCAGAAATTCTCACAGCCGAACGACCTCATATGTAGGACACAGTCTGTGTTTCAGGATCGGGTCATTGGAGGACGACTTTTTCACCCTCATTCAGGCCGCTGACTATCTCAGTCTTTATGCCGTCGCTCAAGCCCGTCTTCACGGACACGCGCGTCTTGCCGCCCTTGGCGGCGGCATCCACCTTCTCCACGAAGGTGCTATCCCCTTCATAAATCACGGCGCCTTCGGGAAGCGTCAGCACGTCCTTGCGTTCATCGAGAACCAGCTGGACATCGGCCGACATCCCGGTCTTCAAGAGGCGAGTATCGCCTATCACCTGGGCCTCGACCTTGAAATTCACCACGCCCTCGGCCTTGACTCCAAGCGGGGCGATCCTGGTGAGAACTCCCTGGAAGGTGGTATCGGGGAAGGCGTCGACGAAGATCTTTGCCAGCATCCCATCCCTTATCTTTCCCACATCGCTTTCGTCAACGTCACCTTCAACGTGCATGGTAGATACGTCCGCGAGGGTCATGATACTCGTGCCGCCATAGGCCGAGGACATGGCTATCACGGATGAGCCTTCATCTACGTTTCGCGACAGCACTATACCTGCCACAGGTGAAGTGATGATCATATCTGCCAGGGCTTCGGTGGTCACATTACTTTCGGCTTTGCCGCTTTCGGTCTGCGCGCCTCCCGATTTGCCGGTGGATGCTCCCTGCTCGAGAACCTGGAGCTCCGCCATTGCAGCGTCATACCGGGCTGCATCAATCGAGAGTTGGGTCTCGGCATCCTCGGCATCCTTGTCAGACACGAGGTTCTTCGAAGCAAGACCTTCAAGGCGCTCCAGATTTCGCTGGGACTGGTCAAGCTGCAGTTTGGCGGTCTTCACCTGCTGTCTGGCAGCGAGGAGCTCTTCGGGTGTGGAGGCCGGCACTATTTCGGCGAGCTTCTGTCCCCTGGCGACAGCCTGCCCCTCTTCGACAAAGAACTTGCGCACGACGCCGCCAAGTTTCGATTTGACCTCGGCTATGGCAAGGGGCCTTATCTCGCCCGTGGCCACAACGGCCTTGGTGATATTGCCCTTCTGGGCCGCGGCTATGCGCATCTCGGGTATCTTGGGCTTATGCCCTTTCTTATATGCGACAAAGACCACAGCAACCAAAGTCACCGCGACAATCACAATTATGAGTTTCTTCAAGTTGTGATCTCCTTTCGGCCTGCGCTGCCCTATTTCGGCTTCTTGCCGGCCTCGGCCTGTTTTGGCTCGGGTTTCAGAATAACTACAGGAACTTGGGCCTGAGCCTTGAATGTCTGGGCATCGGCATCGCTACCGATGATCTTTCCCCAGTGCATGGGAATTGCAACCTTCGGCTTGATGAGATTCGCCGCCTTGGCGGCCTCGCTCCCATCCATGGTGAACTTGCCGCCGGCCGGAAGGAGGGCGACATCAGTCTTGATGTTCTTCATCTCGGGGATCAAGTCCGTGTCGCCGGCATGGTAGATGCTCCTTCCTCCGGAGTGAATGATGAAGCCGACGTAGCCTTTCTCTTTCGGGTGGAACTGCTTTCCGATGTTGTAGGCAGGTACAACCTCGATCCGCACACCCTGGACAGTCAGTGTGTCACCGGGCTTCACGGCTCTGAATGTCGCTTTCTTAGGGATCTTGTCTCTTACAGCATCTATTGAGACTATGGTAGTTGACTCCTTGATGATCTTCGCGATGTCGTCAGGAGAGAAATGGTCACCGTGGTCATGAGTGACAAGGATAAGGTCCGCAGGAGGCAGGCCGCCTGGTAAATCGTAAGGGTCTACGTAGATGTTCTTTGCGTCCTGGATGAGAAATGAAGCATGTCCCAGCCACCGGATGCCCTTCGTGAGGCTTTCAACATCGGTACGTGGAGCGGAGGGTGCCACATCGGCAGTGCCTGGTGTAGTGCCTGGCGTGGTGCCTGGTGCTGGTGTGGTTGCCTTGGGCTCGGCTGGCTTGGGTGTGGCCGGTGTGGCAGGTGTGGGGCTGCCTGACGTGGGTGTGGCCGTTTTGGGTGTGGGAGTGCCTGTTGTGGGTGTCTTCTTTGTGGTGTCGCGAGGTGCAAGCGCGTTGTCCTCTTCCATCTGCTCGTCGGTATCGGCACCATGAGAATCAAATGACTCATCAATGTCGCCCTCTCCCTGCGCAAGCATGATAAGAGGCTGGGACGTCGGCAATTGGTTTGCCGATGTCTCGGTGATTGAAAAAGCGGAAATCTCTCCGTCATCTGGCGCGCTGGCCATCGCGGGAAGCGAAAGGGCAAGGCCCGCCAACGCGCCCAGGGCCATAATCGCATACTTCTTCATTGGGGATCACCTCCATGGCTCAAAGGCAAAGAACGTTCCCGAGCAGGGATGGCGCAATTCTTCATTATCATAAATGAGACATGGGCAGATGGCAAGAGATTATAGAAAGGGCAGCGATTCGGGCAAAAGCCTTGCACTTGGCGGTGGGAAAGTCTAAACTGGCACCATAAGGATTACCGGCAAGGGCCGATCCGTCAACGGCTACGCTTGAGCCAGACTGAAATCTCGCTGAGTGACAAATGATTGTGGTTTAGCACTCTGGCTCACGATTCCAGAGGCCTCCAGAGAAGTATGCAGACCGAATATCCGAAGCTGCGACAGGACTTGGTTACTAGCGAGGTCAAGCGGGGAGCCGACGTCTACTACGTGGTCAAGGACCCGATCACGCGAAGGTTCTTTCAGTTCAAGGAGCATGAGTACTTCATCGCTGGCCGCCTCGATGGCAAGACTTCCTTAGAGCAAATCCAGGAGAGCTTCCAGGAGAAATTCGGAACGTCGCTTTCGATGCAAAACCTGCAGCAGTTTGTGGAGCGCATCAAGGCCTTGTGTCTCGTAGAAACCGGTCTCACCGCCAAAGAGATCGGCCGGTCTCAGCGCCAGGCGAGCACAGAGGACAGGGGCATCCACAGGCTTCTCCAATTCAGGCTCAAGGCTTTTGACCCCGACCGGTTCTTCAATGCCCTCATGCCGCACATCAAGTCCCTCTTTACCCGGCAGTTCGTGGTCTTGACGAGTGTTCTTACGCTCCTGGCAGTTGGAATAACGGTCTATAGGTGGGGCGAATATACGGCTCAAGCCAGAGACCTCTTCAAGCCCGATTCGATACCCACATTCGTGCTTGTGGCAATGGTGGTGACGATTCTTCATGAATTTGCCCATGGTTTGACATGCAAGTACTATGGCGGTGAAGTTCATGAGATCGGCTTCCTTCTCATCTACCTGGTGCCCGCCTTCTTCTGCAATGTGAGTGATGCCTGGCTCTTTAAGGACAAGGGCAAGAGACTCTGGGTATCCGCCGCGGGCACCTTCTTCCAGGTCTTCATCTACGCCGTGGCCGCTATCGTCTGGTTTTTCATCGACCGCGAGACCTGGTTGAGCGGCGCGTGTGCGATCACAATTGCCACCGCTGGGCTCACGGCCCTCTTTAACTTCAATCCCCTGATAAAGCTGGATGGGTATTACCTCTTGAGTGACTACCTTGGCATCCCCAACCTCCGTAAGCGGGCGTTTGACTATCTTGGATCAAGGGCCACGAGTTGGTTCCGCCCGGGGCGCGAGCCCAGAGAAGTCACTCCAAGGGAGAAAGGAATTTACCTTGCCTACGGGTTATCGGCGGGCGCCTATTCTCTGGGTCTCCTGGTGTTCGTGGTGTTCAAGCTCGGGGACTTTGTCCTCTCAGTTCTCAGATGAGAACATCGGTTGGTCAGCTACCAGCTCAGTCCACAGATCCCTCCCCGCCATCATCGCCCGCAGACCATGTCTCCGCCTCAGTCAAAGCCACCAGCTCAGTCCACAGATCCCTCCCCAGACAGACCAGATAACTAAGACATAGCAGGGGTCATGATGTCTGTTCCCAACCCCACTCCACGGCGCAATACGCCTTGACATCCGGCGTTTTTTGTGGTTAGATAGCATCCTGGGCAGAGCAGATTCGGATGAGAAAGCCTCACAAGGATGTGAGGAGGTGTCCTACCTTTAACTGAGCTTTGCGTCATCGCGGGGAGGCGTTCTGCTCGACAGAATCTTCGATGAGTTCAAGGCGGCGCTGGGTGAGCGTGCCGAGAGCGCTGAAGCTTATTATGCCCTCGGCGTAAGTGCCGCCCTTCGGGATAAGGTCGGGAAGGCTGAGGAAGCCTTCCGGCAGGCGCTCTGGGTAAAACCAGACTACTGGTGGGCCCGTTATTGCCTGGGTGTGCTACTCTCTCGAAGTGCCAATTATGCGGAGGCAACCGCAGAACTCAAGCGGGCTCTTGAAGGTATGCCAGGGGTCTTGTGCGTCCATCGCGCCCTGGGTCGAGTATATCAGCAGATAGGCGATCGCGGCCAGGCGATCGCCACCTTTCGGAGTGCTCTCGAGAACAGCTCGACCACGCCTGACGCCTGCATACTCCGTCAGGAATTGGGGAATGCCTACTATGCCGAGGGACGGTACAGCGAGGCAATCTCTGAATTCGAAAAGGCGGTAGAGATGCGTCCCCGAGATCCGCAACTCCGGGTTAATCTGGGTGCCTCGTATCTGGCAGAGGGAGATTTCGACCGGGCAGCAAGTGAATTTGGCAAGGCACTGGAGACAAACCCCGACCTTCTCTCTGCTCTCAGGAACCTCGGTACTCTTTACCTTAAGGTGCGGCGATTTGACGATGCCGTCCGGGTACTCACCAAAGCTGTGAGCATCGACCCTTCCCATTCAAGCACGCTCCGCAAGCTGGCCCTGGCCTGCTACGAGCAGGGCAGTGAGGTTGAAGCTCAGGAATACATGAGGAGGGCTCTGGAGATTGAACAGGCTCTGGAGATTGAGCAGGCTCGGGAGGGGCAGGACCGCGAAGGGCAGACTCGCGAAGGGATCACATCTTGAAGGGCAAGATCGTGAAGGGCGACTCGAAAGACTTGACCCTGGTGCACATCTCAGTAAGTAACCCTCTGACGGCGCCCGCGGGAGCGCTCTATATCGCTGCGGTTCTTGAGCGGGACGGCTACAGGGTTGACTTCAGAGATTACACTGCGGGTTCATACTGGCATCTGGATCCCGTGGAATGGAGTTCTTCTCTCGAAGATTCAGCTGACATCGTGGGCATAAGCTGCATGAGCGATACGCTTCCCTTCGTGATTGCAGCTGTCGAGGACTTCAAGACAAGGCATCCCGAGAAGACGGTGATATTGGGCGGTCCTGGACCCACGGGTGTTGCCCGCGAGCTGGTGGCCAGCTTCCCATTTGTGGATGTTGTGGTAGCGGGCGAAGGTGAGGAGACAATACTCGAGGTCATGGAGTGCCTGACGGACGGCAAGAAGGGTGGTCGTGCGGGTGACAAAGCGAATGGGCCCGGGCATCGCTCGCGAAACGGCTCATGGCGGCGAACCAATGGTCTTTCGGCTGTCAAGGGCATCTGCCACAGGCGCGAAGAGGAAGTCCACACCACCTCCGCCAGGGAAAGAATCAGAGACCTCGATGATCTGCCCATGCCGCTCTATGATGCCATCGAGGTGGAGAAATATCCCATGGTCAACATTGTTTTCTCACGAGGTTGCCCATATCGCTGCACCTTCTGCGATGTTGCACCTATGTGGTCGAGGAAGAACTTCCGCCGCAGCGTCGATAGTGTGATCGATGAGATCAAGTTCCTAAAGGATAAGCACGGTAGGAAACACTTCGAATTCACTGATGAAACGTTTGTGCTCGGCCAGGACAAGATCTTCGAGTTCTGCGAAAGACTAAGGCGGGACAAGATTGATATAAAGTGGTCCTGTACCGGCAGAGTGAACCTTATCACCAGGGAATTGCTCGCCGAGATGGCACGAGCTGGGTGTGAGGCCATGTTCTTTGGCATCGAATCCGGCTCCGACAGGATTCTTGAGAGGGTGAACAAGGACTTCGCCGTTCGGGAGGCTGTGGAGGTCATCCATACGACATTGGAGTATATGAGGCCCGTGGCCTCTTTCATCTGGGGTTTCCCTTTTGAGACCGAAGAAGACCTGGCGAAGACGCTTCTCCTGATGGTTTACTTCTGCCAGATAGGGGTTGACAGCCGCCTAAACCGGCTTGCTCCTTTCCCGCTCATGCCGCTCTATGAGGAGTATCGCACGCGCATGACCCGGCATGAAGAACCAGGATCGTATTCTGGGCGGGAGCCATTCCAGACTGCGGGTTATCCTGCGAAGGTAACGAACCTCATAAAGAGGTTTCCACAAGTCTTCACTTCTTTCTACAGCTTTCCCACGGATCATTTTGAGGAAAAGAGCAGGACCGTTAGATCGCTTGGCCGCTACTGGCAGACGGCAGACTGGCTGGAAAATGCAGAGGTACTTACCCACGAGGCGAATACGCGGGGCGCTCGGCCGTCCGTGGCGAGTGACAAAGCCAGGGAGGATGGGTGAGCTTGCCAGAATACGACATAACTTTGGTCAACGTTTCGCTTCCAGTCCCTTCTGAGGCTGAGAAGAAGATGGACCAGTACGTTCCTCTGGGCTGCCTCTATCTCATCGCGGCTTTGGAAAAGGCCGGATATCGCGTGGATTTCCGCGACTACCAGGTCTTCTGCTCAAAGCTCGAGTACCCGTTGAGCTTAGACGCGTTCCAATCATTCCTTGCAGATTCGGCGCCGATCGTAGGCGTGAGCTCGATGGTCTCAATGCTGCCCTTTGTCCTTCTGGGGACCAAACGGTTCAAGGAAGAGCATCCTCGGCACAAGATCATCCTGGGTGGCCCAGGCCCTTCTGGAGTGGCCAAGGCCATCGTGGATTCGATGCCCTGGATAGACGTTGTTGCACGAGGAGAGGGAGAAGCCACGCTGACGGAGCTTATGCGCGCGATAGGGGATGGCGGAGACCTCACACCTATCCAGGGAATCACGTATCGGAGTGACGGCATCATCAAGGAAACTCCATCTCGCCAACGAGTCAAAAATCTCGATGAAATTCCCATGCCTGCTTATCACGCAATCGACTTCGCCGACTACAGCAGCGTGTCGGTGGTGACTGGTAGGGGGTGCCCATTCAATTGCGCCTTCTGCGACGTAGGGCCCCTCTGGGGAAACCGGGTCATCCTGCGCAGTGTGGAGAACGTGATGGAAGAGCTGGCGCTGCTCAGAAAGACCTATGGCATCGAGAGGGTGAGTCTTGCAGATGATACCTTCACCCTGCAGCGGAGCCGCACGGAGACCCTCCTCAGGGAAATCGGGAAGCTGGGCCTCAAGTGGTCGTGTCTCTCGAGAGTTGACACGCTCGATGAGGAACTCCTGGGGAAGATGGAGGCCGCAGGCTGTGACGCCTTGTTCCTTGGGATAGAATCCGGCTCGAACGCCGTGCTCGCCAAGATCAATAAGAAGTTCACGATCCAGGAAGCCACCGAGAAGGTCGAGATGGCGACAAAACACATGGAGAAGATCATCACGTCTTACATCTGGGGATTTCCATTCGAGACGATGGAAGACTTCAAGAGCACGATCTTCAGCATCGTCTCTATGTGGCACCTGGGGGCTATGGCAGGCCTCAAGCTCCTTTCGCCCATGCCGCTTTCGCGGCTCGGCATCGAGTACAGGGACAGAGTTGAGTTCTCGGACAATCTCTGCTCGGTGTTCGCCTCGCTTGGGAACATCACACCGCGAATGACCGGCAAGCGGGCTGATATACCTGAGGACTTCAAGGCCATGATCAGACAATATCCTGATGTCTTCGAAGGCTTCTACTACATAAAGAGCGATAACATTGCCGAGAAGGCCCGATATCTTGGCAAGTTCTGCGAGAAGTTCGGCATAGCGGTGTAGGTCCGAGTGTGCCTATTGGGCGGATGCATGTGCTGGGACAGGAAGTCGCGCATTTGAGACTTGAGCGATTCCGACAGGGGGTGGCACTCAACCCACGGCGTTAGAAGTGTCTGTAAGGAGCTGACGTCAAGGAGGTGATCTGGATGAGCAAAGACCTGATCATGGAAGCCCTCAAGAATGACGAGCTCAGAAAGAGGCTTCTGGACGAGCTCGACATCGAGGAGCTTGAGGAAAGAATTGCTGCAAGACCCTGGTACTGCTTCAGGCCGGCCATAGGTTAGTTCGTAGCCGGCGTTTACCGATTGCAATAAGGTTGGGTGCCACTCTCCCTGGAGGAATGCGATTGGCGACTGTGGGTTCGCAATCGGTGAACGATTTAGACTTGAAACTAGGCTTGATAAGGGTATACAATGTAAGATTGTCAGGGTGATTGCGATAGGCAAGGGGGATGTGGCAAAGCTATCACGTGTATTGAGTGGTGCTTGACTGGAGATTTCCCCGGAAGGTGGTGACGTGAATGAGCAAGAAGATGATCATGGATGCCCTCGAGAACGACGAGCTCAGGAAGAAGCTTCTCGAGGATCTCGAAGTGGAAGAGCTTGAGGATAGGGTGGCTGCGAAGCCGTGGCTTTGCTTCATGCCTGCCCGGTAATCTGGCAGTTAGGATTTTGGGCCAGTACTTTAGGAGTGCTGCTTGCCACATTCCCTCTTTCTTTGAATACTGGCTTTTGGATATCAGCTTGCGGCTGGCTTGTGAGGCGGCCGCAGGTTTATAGTGCGAGGTCCGACTGTGACGAGGCGGGGTAGCTGGACTTGCGGCACAAACCCGAGACATTGACTCTCACGTACGAAATCTCACGCGCCTGCAACCTGCGTTGCCGGTTCTGCTACAATGCCTGGAAGATGGATGACAGGGCAGAGACCGAGGAGATCTCTACTCGTGACTCCTTGCGTCTTCTCGAGAAGGTGATTGATGAGACTGGCTGCAGCGAGATTACCCTCTCCGGTGGCGAGCCCCTGCTGAGGAAGGACATCTTCGAGATCATCCGTTTCGTTAAGAAAAGGGGTGTGAAAGTTGCGCTCGTGACCAACGGCACCCTGATCACCAAAGATGTGGCGGATAAGTGTATTTCGGAAGGTGTTGATGTCTTCCAGGTATCATTGCTGAGTGACGAGAGGGACCTCCACGACAATTTGGCATGCAGTGAAGCCTTTGAGAAGGCGATAGAGGGCATACTGAACGTCAGAAACAAGAATGGCACGGTCTATACCTTCTTTGTCGGGACGCGCCAGAACATTTCCACTTTCCGCGGTGCGCTCGAACTGAACGTCCTCCTCGGAGTACGCAATGCGGCTCTTGGCAGGTTCGTGCCCGGTGGTGCAGGCATGAGCCGGTGGCAGGATATGATGCCAAGCCCCGAGATGCTTCAGGACGCTCTTGATGCCGCAGGCGAGCTGGCCAGGCGTTATCCTATCGCCATCTCGATCTCCACTCCGATTCTGCCATGTCTGGTCGATCTATCGAGATACGAAACCATAACACCTGGCTTCTGCACGGTCGGGAATAAGCAGCATACGCTGTTTGCGATCGATCCCGTCGGCAATCTCAAGGTTTGCAGCCATTCACCCTACATTCTAGGGAACCTCTTTGAGAAGTCTTTCAGTGAAATCATCAAGAACAAGTTTCTGGCAGACTTCGTAGAGACGCTGCCCGAGTTCTGTCGCGACTGTCCCGTTGCCACGATTTGCCGGGGCGGCTGCCGTTCATCGGCTCATCTTTGCTATGGCTCGTTTGAGGATGAGGACCCTTACCTGCGGACATGGAAAGCTCAGGCGGACAAGACCTCGCCCTCACTGCTGAAGCTCAAGGCGAAGGAACCTAAGGAAGCCTCGCATGAGCGGTAGGATACATAAATATCTCCTCTTCGAGGTCACCAAGAGCTGCCAGAACGATTGCATCTTCTGCTACAACGTCTGGAAGGAAGATGCCGCTTATCCAAAGGAAGAGCTTTCCACTGAAGCCACCCTTGCCCTCCTTGATAAAGTGATCGGGGAAGTGGGCTGTAAGCACATCGGCGTGACGGGCGGCGAGCCCCTCCTCAAGCGGGATGTATTCGAGATCTTTTCATTCATGGCCTCGCGCGGCGTCGAGCCGGTCCTCATAAGTAACGGCAGCTTGCTTAGCGAAGACACGGTGAAGAGGTGCCTGGATAACGGCATTAAGTATTATGAGGTATCGCTCCACAGCAACAGACAGGAGATTCACGATCGACTCGCCGGACGGCCCGGCAATTTCGAGGAAGTCATCGATGCCATGATGACCGTCAAGAAACTTGGCGGGCATGTGACAACGGTCTTTGTCGCAACCAGGGAGAACATCCATACCTTCAAGGATACGGTTGAGGTCAATGCGCTTCTCGGCGCAGAGTGGGTGCTCTTCAACAGGGTTGCCTGCGGCGGAACCTGCATATCCACGTGGCGTGATCTGGTGCCCACGCCGCGCCAGATTGAAGAGGCCCTTGACGCTGCGGCAGGTGTGGCGGAACGATACCGAGTCGGCCTCAGCGCCGGAGTCCAGATTCAGCCCTGCCTTGTCGATCTTTCCAAGTATAAGACCGTGTACTCGGGGCTCTGCCCTCTGAATGACCCCACGAGCGAGGCCTCGTACTTCGCGATCGATCCGGCAGGAAACTTACGCATGTGCAATCGGTCCAAGATAATTCTCGGTAATCTTCTCGGAAAACCTTTCGATGAGATTGCCGCGAGTAAGCAAGTCGAGGAATTCGGAAGAGCAATCCCTGAGTTCTGTCTTGATTGCAAACTTGCCACAACATGCGCCGGCGGCTGCAAGGCCGACGCCCTCTCCTATTTTGGCACCCTCACCAAGGCAGATCCCTACCTCGAGATGTTCAAGAATCAGGCGAGGAAGATTCAGTAGTCGGCTCGGCCTTGCGGGGCTGGTCTTCGGCTCAGAACTACATTCGCCTGCGACTCAGCCCCCGCTTCGGCCTCCTGCTCGGGATGGCGAGGCGGCGGATGGCCCGTAGGGCATGTAGTTCTAACCGAAGGGCCTCCGGCGGCGAGGCATCAAGAGCGTTGGCCTCGGCCTTGCGGGTCTGGTCTTCGGCTCAGAACTACATTCGCCTGCGACCCAGCCCCCGCTTCGGCCTCCTGCTCGGGATGGCGAGGCGGCGGATGGCCCGTAGGGCATGTAGTTCTAACCGAAGGGCCTCCGGCGGCGAGGCATCAAGAGCGTTGGCCTCGGCCTTGCGGGTCTGGTCTTCGGCTCAGAACTACATTCGCCTGCGACCCAGCCCCCGCTTCGGCCTGGCCTCACTCCGCGACTTCGCGGACGCTATCAATTACCGTACCGTCAACCCACTTGATTGCCGCCACCACGCGGTCCTTGAATCTGGGCCTGGCGGGCTTACCGCCGCAGATGCCCTCGACCTCAGCCTTGATATCGGCAATCGGCCTTATGGGAAGATCGGAGCCCTTGACGGCGTCCAGCAAATCCTTTCTCAAGGGATTTATGGCGATTCCTCGCTCCGTTACGATCACGTCAATCAACTCGCCCGGGCCGCACAGGGTCGTCACTTCATCCAACAGCACCGGTATTCTGTCTCTGAACGACGGGATCGGCAGGATAGTGCACTTCGAGAAGAGGCAGTTCTGCCAGCCGCCGATGCCGTGAAGCAATAGGCCATCGGAGTGGGTGACGACGTTGGCATTGAAGTTCACGTCGACTTCGGTTGCACCGAGCACTACCACGTCAACCATCGATGCGAAGTTGCCCTTGCCGTGATAGTTGTAGCTGGTGAAGGGGCTCGTGGCAACGTGACGCGGGTTGTCGCGCATTGATACGACGCCATGAAGATCGAAGGTCTGGCCGTCAAGGATATAGTCGGTAAGCCCTTCCTCGAGCATTTCAACCAGGTACTTGTTGCTCCCGCCGCGGATGAACCTTGCCTTGATGCCGGCCTCTTTCATCATGTCCTTGAGGAAGATCGCGAAGGCGAGCGAGGTGCCGCCTGCCCCGGCTTGGAAAGAGAAGCCGTCCTTCAAGATGCCGGCTTGTCTAACGAACTTCGCGGTCATTTCGGCGATCAGAAGCCTGTCGGGGCTCTTGGTGATCTCAGTGGTACCTGAGACAATCTTTGCCGGGTCACCGATCTTATCGATCGCCACCACACAGTCCACGTAGTTGCCCTGGATCTGCCAGGGAACGCAGGGGAAAGGCACGAGGTTGTCGGTGACAACAATTACCTTGTCGGCGTACTGGGAATCCGCCAGGCTGAAGAAGAGGGAGCCGCAAGCCGAAGGTCCGGTCACGCCGTTGGAATTGCCAAAGGAATCGGCAGTGGGCGCTGCAATCACGGCGATGTCGATGTGGACTTCGCCGTCCTGCACAGCCTGATACCGGCCACCATGGCTGCGGAGCACGCCCAGGCCGCGCATCTTGCCGCGGGAAGTGTATTCGCCGAGGGGCCCATTCATGCTTCCCTCCAGGTGGTGCACCACACCGCTGTCGAGGTGCTTTATTAAAGGAGCGTGACATGGAAAGGATGCGCTCGGGAACCACATCAGGTCCTTGACGCCCATCTGGGCCGCTGCGTCGAAGATCTGGTTGCCGACTAGATCGCCGTTGCGGAAATGGTGGTGCGTCGATATGGTCATGCCGTCTCTGAGGCCTACCTTCTCGAGGGCCGCACGGAGGTCATTCACCACCTTGTTGCCGTCAGGCGGGTAGTCCTTGCTAGAGGCTATGGGCGGGGCGGCCTTCTTGCCCTTCGGCGCATACTTGGCGATGCCCATGTAGGGAACTTGGTCTTTGCCGTTCACGACGGTGGGGACCATTCGCCCCGCGGCATTCTTCACGAGGTCCTGCTTCATTTGGTCTCCCTCCAGTTCTTGGCGAGCTTTCCAGATGCCACCGCGAGATCGACGGTGCGGAGGGCTCTTTTCACGACAGGCGGATCGATCATTTTGCTGCCCAGGGCAACCACCCCAAGCCCCTTTGCCTGGGCCTCGTCGAAAGCGACCACGATCGCCCTGGCACGCTTTATCTCTTCGTCGGTTGGTGCAAAGGCATCGTTAATGACTTCAATCTGTCTAGGATGGATACAGCCCTTGCCTTCGAAACCAAGCGCCTTGGCCTCGAGCACGCTCTGGCGGAGGCCTTCCATGTCTGCCACGTCCGAAAACACGGTATCGATAGGCTGGACCTTGGCTGCGCGCGCGGCGTTTACGACCTGTGAGCGGGCCCAGAAGCTCTCGCGGCCCTCGTTGGTGCGCCGCGTGCCTATGTCCGCCGTGTAGTCCTCCAGGCCGATGGTAAGAGCGATGACGTTGGGGGAGGCCGACGCTATCTCGTAAGATTTGATCGCCCCCATGGCTGATTCGACTATGGGCATGAGGAAGATATCACTGGTGATCTTGTGCTTCTTCTTGGTCTCGGCGATTCTTGCATCAATCGCCT
>CAYHHI010000027.1:28950-41356 GCA_964356335.1 uncultured bacterium | reverse complement strand
CCGGTTCTGCGAGAGCGTGAGATTGTAGTCATCCGCTCCATCGCTGTCGGTGTGGCCTTCAATGGACAGTCGCAGTTTAGGGTCATCCGTGAGCAGTTGGCCGATGTCGGCGAGAGTCTTGTATGAATCTGCCTTAATCTTCGGTGAGCCGGAGTCGAACAAGATCCCATGCGTTACTATGCGCCCCGTTTCATCGAGCTGCTGCCGCAGGGTCTTGCCACCCTCGGCGAAACGGAAACTGCGCAAGAGCATCGGATTGCCCGCCTCATCTGTCCACGGGTCCATATGAACCCGGAAGCCAACGGGCGCGAAATCTTCAACCGCTGGAACATTGGCGACGCGCTCATTGTCGATATAGCACTTGAGTGTGCTCTTGGTGGCCATGATGCGCATCGTGTGCTTCCCAGCAGCGACCTCTTTAGGCAACGCCTTGCTGGAGATCTCCTTGCCGTTGATGTGAAGCGAGGTGTTTTTATTATCCGTAATCTCGAATTCAGCGATATACCGATCCTCCACGTCCATCCACTGGATGTAGTACCAGTGCCCCTTGTACTCAGGTCCCTTGGCGTAGAACTCCATTTCCACCGTGTACTTGGCCGGTAGCGGCGCCGGTGCCAAGCGGGGGCGTATGGAACCCTCATCCGTGCACATGATGTAGTTTTCGTTGCCCTGCCTCACGATCTCGAATACGCCTTCATCCAGCTTCCAACGCGAAGGAAACTCCCCGATCTCCTCGCCCGACAGGTCATCATAGAAGATCACTTTGTCGCCCGGCACAAAGTCGTACTTGGTATAGAGGGTCATGTCTTCAGATGTCCCAGTGCCGCCCTTGGCCCCAGCCGCAGGCTGGCCCTCGGCCTCCTTGGGCTGCTCTTCTGACTGATCCGCAGCCTCAGTGGTGTCATTGGCGGGCTTTTCAAGAGCTTCATCGACCTTCTTCTCAATCTTCTCGCCGGCTTTCTGCTTGAGCTTATCCGTGAGACCTCCGCTAGCGGGTGTCCAGACAGCCACCAAACAAATGGAAAGTGCGGCGAAGGCCAAAAGCGTGATCAACCTGCGCATGGAATCCTCCTTTCAAGAGTGTCTCATCGAAACGATAGGGGCTCGTGCTGACAGCAGATACTATAGCGCCGGAGCCGAGGTTGTCAAGATTAACGCGGCCTGTTGCCGCGAGATGGACTTTCTTGAGAGTGCCGCGGCTGCAACCTCGTCGCCCTACCTCCTTCCGGAGTGAACCTACCCAACGCCTGGTGTCAGGGTAGGCTGTCATTACCAGCCCGTCAACCGCTTTCTTGAACTGCAGCCACCTGGCGCGCGAGCACGAAAATGGAGAGCTTCATGCTTGCATGCACTTGCGGACCATGGGAAGCACTGGCGTACCATACAGGCCGACTTTCGCAACTTCCTGAGGTCGGAAGAGTGCTACGAAGTGGCGCGGATGGTGGCCTCTCTCCCATTATCAGCACCCATCGCTGGTAAACCGGCCCGTCCTTGTCGAACCGCATTGACACCGTAGTACTGGAGTGCTAACCTGCAGGCAGAGTTCACTTCAAGACTTGCGGTTTAGCGAGCTGGCCGTCGGGCTTTCCAGCGTGAGGTCTCGAGATTGATCGGCAAAACAGTCTCCCATTACAGGATCATTGAGAAGCTTGGCGAAGGCGGCATGGGGGTCGTCTACAAGGCTGAGGACATCAGGCTCAAGCGTACAGTTGCTTTGAAGTTCCTGTCTCCCGAGCTTACTCGCGACCCAGAAGCCAAGGGACGCTTCATCAACGAGGCACAAGCTGCATCCGCGCTTGATCACCCTAATATCTGTACGATCCATGAGGTCGACGAGACCGACGACGGGCAGTCGTTTATCGCGATGGCGTGTTATGAGGGCGAAACACTCAAGAAAAGGATCGAGCGTGGACCTCTGAGGACTGAGGAATCTGTGCGAATTGCGATTCAGATCGCACGCGGTCTATCAAGGGCACACGAGGCTGGGATTGTCCACCGGGACATCAAGACAGCAAACATCATGATCACCGACCGGGGTGAGGCAAAGATCGTGGACTTCGGCTTGGCGAAGTTGGCAGGCGGGGCCGGACCCACCAGAACAGATGCCATGCTTGGCACTGTGGCCTACATGTCACCCGAGCAGGCGCGGGGAGAAGCGCTCGACCGCCGCACCGATATTTGGTCCCTGGGCGTTGTGCTCTACGAGATGGTGACGGGACAACTGCCGTTTAAGGGGGAGCGCCTGGAGCCGGTGCTCTATTCCATTGTTCACGACGTGCCCGAGCCGGTCTCACGGTTACAGCCGGATGCACCTGCGTTGCTTTCATCAGTAATTGCCAGGGCACTGAGTAAGGATCGGGCTCTGCGATACCAGACTGCCCAGGAGATGATTGCCGAACTGGAGAAGACGAGCGCTCCGGCGATTCAGCTACCGCGGCAGGAGAAGTCAATCGTAGTCTTGCCTTTCGAGAACTTGAGTCCCGATCCCGACCAGGAGTATTTCAGCGACGGGCTCACTGAGGAAGTGATCTCCGACCTCTCAAAGGTCCATGCCCTGCGCGTCATCTCTCGAAGCTCGGCAATGACCTTCAAAGGGACCAGAAAGAAGACTCCTGAGATTGCCAGAGAGCTCGATGTGCAGTACGTGCTGGAGGGCAGCGTGAGAAAGGCGGGCAACAGCCTGCGCATCACAGCACAGCTGATCGATGCAGTGCCCGATGCCCACATCTGGGCCGAGAAGTACTCCGGTACGCTGGATGATGTCTTTGACATTCAGGAGAGGGTCTCTCGCTCCATCGTCGATGCCTTGCGGCTTAAGCTCACCTCTGAGGAGAGAAGCAAGATTGCGGATAGGCCCATCCAGAAGGTCGCAGCGTATGAATGCTATCTCAGGGCCGGCCAGTTGATGTGGCAGTTAACTGAAGATGCGTTAGATCATGCTCTCCGATACCTCCAGAGTGCCCTGGATATGATCGGCGACAACGCACTTATATACACAGGTATGGCGGAGGCCTACTTCCAATATGTCAATATGGGTCTTAAGCAGGAAGAGTACATCGCGAAGGCTGAAGAGTGCGTTCAGAAGGCGTTTGCCCTTGATCCCGATTTGGCCAGAGCCCACGCTATCTTTGGATGGTTGACTCTAAGCTTCAAGGGGGATTTTCCAAAGGCTGTTCACCATCTGAAGAGGGCGCTTGCCATCGACCCCAGCGAAACGCTGGCCTTGCAGTTGCTCTCGGTCGCCTTTGCCGTGGCCGGCAAGAAATCTGAGGCCATTCGACTGTCCGAAAGGTGGATGCAAATCGACCCGCTCGACTATAGCGCTGACTTGTGGCGCGGAGTGTCGAATCTCTACAGCGGAGAGTACAGCGCGGCACACGAGCTGTTTCGGAGGTTCTACCAAACAAATCCCAAGAATCCAGTTGCGCCGTTTTACTACGCATGGACACTGGCTTACAATAATGATCTCGATGAGGCCGTCTCCATCATTGATCGCGCATCCAAAGCAACCCCGGACAATGCGATAACCAAAATGGGCCTTCTGCTCAAGTATGCCTTGCTCAAGGACAGAGAAGGAGCTTTCAAAGAAATGACTCCTGATTTCCAGCAGACGTGCAAGAGGGACCTGGAGTTCTCGCACACAGTCGCCTGTATGCTTGCCCGGCTTGATGCAAAGAAGGAAGCCTTGGATTGGCTGGAGGGTTCTGTCAATATGGGCTTTATCAATTACCCCTTGCTTGCCGAGCGTGATCCTTTCCTCGAAAACATCCGCGGCGAGGAGCGGTTCAAGAGACTGATGGAGCGAGTCAAATACGAGTGGGAGCGTTTTGAGGTGTGAGGCCCTCCCACCGGCCAGATCTCCCCTACCGTTACTTGTACATTGCCTTGATCGCGCCCCAGGTGCTGGGCACCGTGGCGTGGCCGCATGTGCACGACTCGCCCCAGGCCCCAATCTGCTGCCCGCAGGAATTGTGCGCGGGGAGACACGGCGAGCAGTCCTCAACGCTGAACACCTTGGTCTTGATATCGCAGATCAGGGGATCCTGAGAGGAATTGTTGTTGGTGCCGTTCTGGCCCGCAAGGCATCCCACCCAGTCACCCGGGCTGTTACCGAACACATCACAACATGAGAATGCCGGGGTAGCCGCAGTTGGGAAACAGTATACGGCGCTGCTGTTCCGGCCGAAGGCCATCACCGTCTTCTGAACTGTGAGCGAGCCACCATCACGGCATGCAATCATGCCACCCCCACCTGACGAATCCGCGGCAAAGGTGCTGCTAACAATGTAGAGACCGGTGCCACCGGCATGGATGCTGCCCCCATTATAGGGGGACCGGTTGCCAGAGGAGGTGCACTGCATTAGCATCACCGAGCACGACTGGAAATCCATGGCTCCTCCATCTGCCCCGGTGGACCAGTTCCCATAGAAGTTGCAGTATGATACCGCCAAGGTTGCAGCGGTCGCGCGAAGCGCCCCGCCCATATATGCTGAGTTGCCCTGGAACTCGCACCCGATGATAGTCGGGGTGCCGCTGACCACGGCTATGGCCCCGCCGAAAGTGCCTGCCGTGTTTCCGTTGAACCAGCAGGAAGCGAGCACGGGACTCGCATAGTCAAAGGCCATGACAGCCCCACCATCGTACACGGCGGTGTTGTTCTCGAACATGCAGCTCATGATCATGGGACACCCGCCCCGGCCGCTGGATAGGGAGCACACCAAGCCACCACCATCTTCGGAGTAGCCGTTGCGAATTGTGACCTGGGAGAGCATCGTCGTCAGGCTTTCGCCCTGGTCGGCTATGAACCCGGTGTGCTCGTGTGACGCGCTGCCGCCGCAATCGATGATGCAGTCTTGGTTCTCGTTTCCACATACGGTGATAGCCTTGCCCCTGAAACTGATGTCGCGGTTGCCATCGCCGGAGTAAGTCCCGTCAGCAAGAAACACGGTGTCCCCCACCGCAGCCGAATCGATGCCCGCCTGGATGGTCGGGGCATCTCCGGAGCCGTTGGGGCTGATGTTCCAAGTTCGGGCAAAGCCGCTCACGGGCAGCACCAGACTGAACAAGCAGATAAGCAGAAGTGCGCGTGCCATTGAAGCCCTCCTTGTCTTGCTGCTCCTGATCTTGCTGCTCCTCTCGCTCTTCACACCCCAATTGGATTGTACCCATGGGGCCGCGTCTAGATCAATTGGAAACTTCCGGCGGAGTGCTTGGAGGCCACCCGAGGGCTCCTCTGCCAGGGAGGCAGCGTACCATACGGGACGACTTTCGCAACTTCCTGAGGTCGGACGAGTGCCTAGAGATGGGGCAGTCGGCAGCATCCCTCCTGTGAAATAGCATCTGCCCCCGCAAGAGGTAAGCAGCTGGCCGAGAATCACCGCTCTGCTCTGATATACGTAGCCACAAACTCAGCCCATGACCAGATCAGGGGCAGGTCTCGCCCGGCCCAGTGCCCCAGGTCACAGTGCCACTCCCTGTTGTGACTATGTCGGTTCCGCAGTCCGGGGGCGAACTGGCCCACACGTTTCCGATCGCGCTGATTGAACTGGTGCTCGTGTGGTAGATCGCGGCGCCCGTTACGCCCGAGAAATCGTTGGCTCCGAGGTCGGGACCGGTTCCAAGATCGGGAGTCGCAGGCGCATCAATGAGCATGCCCCGCAAACAGATGAACGTGTTCCCGCGCACCTTAGGGTGCGCTCCCGAAGAGCCGCAGCGAATCGCCCCGTAGTTAACATAGCCCCCAGGCTTGTTGAAGACGTTGTCCTGGATAAGGGGAGCCCCGCTGGCGATCTGAATCCCGTTCTGCCCACTACCCACGATCATGTTATCCCGGATAGTCATGTCGCAGCCATTTCTAATGTCAATCGGTATGGCCATGCTCTGGAAGAGGTTGTCCTGCACCACCGCCCCGCCCACGCAGCCGACACTGTAAACACCATAGGAAAACGTCAGGAAATCGTTGTACCTGATTGTTGAGGCGCCGGTCCCCGCGATATACACGCCCCCATACAGATTCGTCTCCGCCGAGACGAAGGTGTTGTCGTGAACGCCCACCACGGCATTATCGAAGTAGATCCCGAACGTCCCCGTCGCATTGGGAGCACCGATCGTGAGACCCGCCACCTCGCACCGATCGGCGGCCAAGAGAACGGCGAGAAAGTCGTTGCCAGGAGTTGGGTCGGCGTCGCCTGATCCATAGACAGTCGTGGTAGGTGTCCCCACCCCCTTGCTTGCCACATCGCCTACGAGCACCTGGTCCTGCTGAAGAGCTATGGGAAAGACCTCCCCGAGCGCATCATCGTAGAGCCCCGGCAGGACACAGATGGTCTTACCTGTGCCCGCCGCGGCGACCGCATGAGTGATAGTCTTGAAAGGTGCCCGGGCTGTCCCGAGATTCGTATCGCTGCCCGATGACGCATGAACATAGTAGTCGCCATGCGGCACGCCTCCGCCGGTGGCGGTAACGTCAGTACAGGTCTCCGAGCCTGTCTCGATCGCACAGACCTCGACCCCAAGATTCGCAGGGGAGAACCTGACTGTGAAAGTGGCAGAGTCACCCTGGTCAAGGCTGTATGCGGCGTCGCCTACTACCGAGAACTCTGCGCACGGTGAAGCGACCGTGCCCGACATGGTCCCGCCCAGAGTGTTCCGCATTTTGAACGTTAGATCGGCGCTCCCGCCGACCTCCAACAAGCCAAAGTCGAGCGTGTCGGGATCAACGTCACAGATCGGACCGACCGCTCCCATGCCGGTGCAGGCGATATCGTCGCAGAACTCGGAGTCCATGCCGATCGTACATCCGGCCGGCCCGGCTGAGGCCGGAGCGAATCTTACTGTGATGGTCGTCGCTTGGTCGGCACTGAGGAAGAACTCATAGTCACCTACAACCGAGAAATCCTGAGAGCTCGTGTAAACCTCGCCCACAAGGATGCCTCCCCCGACGTTGGTTATGGTGAAGGTGGTGTCCTTATGGTCGCCGACGAACACCGTACCGAAGTCCAACTCAGACACGCTCAGGTCGCAGATGGGCTCCAAATCTCCCACGCCCGTGCAGGTGACGCCCGGGCAGGAAGCGCCTGTCGCTATGTCGCAGGTTTTGGTTCCCGTCGAAGTCGGAGCGAAGCGGACAGTCACTATCACGGATTGGTTGGCCGTCAGGCTGTAGGCTTCGCCGCCGGATATGATGCTGTAGTCGTCGCTCGACTCGCTGACGCTGCCGGAAAGAGTGCCGCCGCCGGTGTTCGTGATCGTGAAGGTCTTGTCCCAGGAATGCCCTATGTATATGTTGCTGAAATTAAGCACAGTGGGGCTGACCTGGCAGACCGGAGTGGCAACCACTCCGGTGCCGCTACACGGCAAGTCGGCGCACTTTGATCCGCCTGTGTCGAGAGTGCAGGCCTTGGCACCCGCCGACGCTGGAGAGAATCGCACCGTAATAGTTGCCGTATCGCCGGCCCCCAGGCTGTAGCTTGCGTCGCCAACAACGGCAAAGTCCAAGCAGGACTCTGAGACCGTCCCGGCAAGCGTGCCTCCCCCCGTATTCGTTATCTTGAAGGTCAGATCTAGACTCTCACCAACTGCAACCTCACCGAAGGACAAAAACTGAACGTCGCGCCCACAGGCAGGCTCACCCGGTCCTGCGGGCCCTTTGGAGTCCCCGCTGCAGCCGGGTAAGAGCATGGCCCAGATCAAGATCAATGCCAGATCTATCAGCAACGCACGATGCCTCATGGTATGCCTCCTTCAAGCAGTAAGAGAGCCCTGTGAACCATACGTGTGAGTATCACGTCTCATCTATGGTCACGTCGCCCATTGTATGACCTCCTTGCCAGGGAGTAAATGGATATCCCATGAGTACCCGTTGCCCAGAACGATGATACGACCTTCGTCGCCAGTCCGCTTCTCGAGGGACGAGCAGTTATGGCACAAAGCATAGCAAGGGGGACGTTGACCTGTAGGATTCACGCGGTGCCCCGTAAGGGAAGCGTCCCCGACGGGATTTGAACCCGTGTCGCCGCCGTGAAAGGGCGGTGTCCTGACCGGACTAGACGACGGGGACGCCCAGGAGAAAAATCTATTTGCCCTTGAACTCGGGCTTTCGCTTCTCGAGGAAGGCCTTGGTGCCTTCTTTGTAGTCCTCGGTAGAAAAAGCGAGTCCGAAGACGCCGGCTTCGAACTCAAAACTCTCTTCCAGACCCATCTCAAGCCCGCTGTTTACGGCCTCGATGAGGTATCTTATTGCAATCGGTGCTTTGCTGGCAAGAGCCTTTGCGGTCTTCTCGCACTCCGCAAGGAGCTCCGCCTGAGGCACCACCTTGTTCACCAGCCCGATCTTCTCGGCAGTTGCCGCATCGATAGGGTTGCCCGTAAGCAGCATCTCCAGAGCACGCCCTTTGCCCACAAGCCTGGGCAGGCGCTGAGTCCCGCCGAAACCGGGTGTGAGCCCGAGGTTCACTTCGGGCTGCCCGAGCCTGGCATTCTCAGAGGCGTACCTGAAGGTGCAGGACATGGCGAGCTCCAAGCCCCCACCAAGAGCGAAGCCGTTTATGGCGCCAATCACAGGCTTGCCGAGCGTCTCTATCAAGAGCATGGTCCTCCAGCCCAGCCTGCCGTAATCCCTGGCCGCATCAGGCGTGAAACTCGAGAACTCGGAGATGTCTGCGCCGGCCACGAAGGCTTTCTCGCCGGCACCGGTGAGGATGACGGCGCCGGCACTCCTGTCGTCGCGAAGGCCGTGAAACGCTTCGGCGAGCTCGAGAAACGTCTTGGTATTGAGGGCATTCAGCACCTTCGGCCTGTTCACTGTAACGATCGCAATGTTTTCCTTCTTCTCAATCAGGATGTTCTCGTAAGCCATCTCTTACCTCCGTGCGTGTATTACCCCAACCGTTTCACAGCGGCATTGTCTCAACGGACTCTGGATATGTCTTGGCTTTCTCAATGCCTCGCAGCACTCTCAATGAGCCAAGCAGGAGTGCTCTCAACTCATCTTCACCGGGATATGCCTGGACGTCAGCAATGAACCGCACCCGCTCCTTTATCCAATCAGTGAGCATCTTGCTTCCCGACAGCCCACCCGTGAGTATGATGGCATCAACTTCGCCTTCTAGCACAGTTGCCATCGCCCCGATCTCCTTGGCAATCTGATAGGCCATGGCTTCGTAGACCAGCCTTGCATTCTCATCCCCGCCCGCAATCATGTCCTCAACCGCCTGGGCGGAGTTCACACCGAGGTAGGAGACCAGTCCGCCTTTGCCGACTAGTTCCCGCTTGATATCATCTCTGGAGAGCTTGTTCTCAAAGATGTAATCAACGAGTCCCAACGTGGGCACCGTACCCGAACGCTCAGGCGAGAAAGGCCCGCCGCTGTTGGCATCGTTCACGTCAATCATACGGCCCTTCTTCAAGGGACACACCGAAATGCCACCACCCAGATGAGCCACGATGAGATTCACCTCATCGAGGCGCTTACCCATCTTCTCCGCTGCCAGCCGAGCCGTCGCCTTGATATTGAGCGCATGCCCCAGGCTCCGCCGCGGTATCTCCTTGTGCCCCGACAGCCGGGCGAGAGGCTCGAATTCATCAACGCTCGGCGGGTCAACCATATAGGCTGGAATCCCAAGATCCCAACCTATCCCAAAGGCAAGCACAGGCCCCAGGTTGGCAACGTGTTCGCCCTGATAACCCACGCGGCTGTCGTCAATCATAAGCTCATTGACTTCGTACGTCCCGCTCACCACAGGGCGCAGAAGCCCGCCCCTGCCGACCACAGCCGAAAGCGAATTCAGCTCTATCCCATGTTGCTGAAGTGCCTCGATTATGGTTCGCTTCCGAAACTCGTACTGATCCCAGGTTTTCTCGAAGTTTACAAGGTCCAGATCAGAATGCCGGATGACCTCCTCAAATATGGACTCCTCTCCATCAAACACGCCTATCTTGGTTGAGGTCGAGCCAGGGTTTATCGCAAGAACCCTGAAGTCATGCCCGTTCTCCGGCTTCTCTTTGTCACGTCTTGCTGTCATCGATCCACCAGACACCCTCAGGCCTCAAGTCACACCTTTACAGCCCCAACTCTCTTGGCTTGCACAGAATCGTCCTCACCCTCCCAACCTTTTCTATCCTCTCGCCGGCCATCTTGTAAGCGGCCCTGAAAGGCGCGATGCGCTCTCGCCGCGCCCGCTCAAACACCCTAACAAGCATGTCGAAGATCTCTTCGGCCCTCTCGAAAGCTTCCTTCTCGGTGGCCGGCCTCATCTTATCGGCACTCTGGAAGATCTCTCCCGCACCTATAACAAAATCCGGAGCATAGAGGATTCCTTTCGAGTGCAGTAGGTCCCCTATCTCGTCAGACTCCAGGACGTTGTAAGCCGCTCCGGCAACTATCTTGCACTTGAGATTGTCGATGTTGCCTCTGTTGATCACGCCGCCCACGGCGCAGGGCGAGAATATGTCGCACTTACAATCGAAGAGCTCTTCTGGCCGAACGATATCCACTTCCGGAATTTCGTCCTGCACCCTTTTCATGGCATCATAGACAATGTCGGTTATGGCTAGGGTCGCGCCCTCACGGCTCAAGTAGCGGGCAAGCTGCCTGCCGACCTCCCCGACACCCTGGATCACGACCCGCTTGCCGGCGACGGACGACACTCCGAACACCATCTTGCAGCAGGCTTTCATGCCGCACAGGACGCCGTAGGCCGTGACCCTTGCTCCGTCACTGGCCCCGGTCGTTGTCGTGACGAAGGGCGCGACATGGTCGGTTTCGCGCCTGATGTACCTCAAGTCTCGATCAGTGGTTCCGAGATCCCCATATGTGATGAATCGCCCCCTCAAGCCCTCAACGAACCTGCCGAAGGCTCGAAAGTAGGCCTCGCTTTTGTCCTTGAAGGGGTCACCCCATAGAACCGCCTTGCCCCCTCCGGTGTCGCAATCCGCGACTGCAGCCTGATAGGTCATGCTGCGCGAGAGCCGCAGGGCATCCTTCAAGGCCTCGGCTTCCGATTTGTAGTTCCACATCCGCGTGCCGCCAAGGGCTGGTCCCAGAGTCGTGTCATGAACAGCTATGATGGCCCGGAGGCCCGTTGTGCTGTTGTAGCAGAACATGACCTCTTCGTGCCCATGCTCATCCATCAAATCGAAGACCGCCATCATTCCTCCGGAGAACCTGAAGGTAAAAGCGAGCCCGCCTTGATTTCATGAGAGAGATAACACACCGCGTGGGCTCTTGTCAAACCATTCTGGCGTGCTGCACCAGTGCTTAACCCTCCCATGCCCAAAGCCACATCAAGTCCCCCCACCCTCAGCCCTTGCCCGCACAGGGCCTCTCGCAAGCGAAGCCTGACAGGCAGAACACACCTGTGGATGCGGGATGTGGCGCGCCGACTCCATTGGCGCAAAACGGCCTCAACTTCCCGCCTCGCCTGTACGATTTAGTTTGTCAAGAAGGCGGCTTTCATATATACTTATGGCGTTACGTTGTGAACCCACCAACATAAGGAGGAGTCAAGTGAAGCGTCGCATCATATTGATATGTTCCCTGACCGTGGTCGTTGGACTTACTGCCTGGATGGCCTATGCCTATGTGCAAGGCGCCGCCCCATTCTCAAAGCCTCATAGTTCGGAGGCCCCGATAGATCTGGCCGCCGCCACGAACATATATGACCAAGCGGCCCAGGCCGCGAGTGCTGGATCGGGCTGCCGGTCGGACTGTAACCCGCAGGACTGTCAGAGATGTCCAAACTTCAGAGACGGCAAATGCATTACTGCGCAGGGCCAAGCCTGTCCGCCGAATCCCGCGTGCTGTCCGGACGGGTGTCCGAGTCTGAAGGATGGCAAGTGCCCGAACGCCGGTAACTGCATATGCCCGAAGGGTGCAGGAGCATGCCCCGGAATGAAGGGCGGGGCCTGTCCGGGGATGTCTGACATGACTTGCCAGGGGACGAAGGGCGGAGCGTCCCAGGGTATGGGTGGTGCTGCCTGCCCGGCAATGCAGAGCGGAACCCGCCAGGCTATGGGCGCAGGCGGGTGCCCCATGATGAAATCCGCAGCCTGCCAAGGGATGGCAGCAGGTGGCGCGTGCCAGGGTATGACAGTGGGCGCTTGCGGTGGTAAGGGCGGTGGCGCAGGCAAGTGTGGAGGTAAGTGTGGGGGCACTGGGAAGTCTGCCGGTACGACCTCTGCGGTTGCGCCTAGTGGCAACTTCACAGTTACCCAGGCCTGCCCTAGTAAAGCAGCCTGTGGGTCTACCTGTCCCCTGACCAAGTAGGGATATCTAGGCAGACATACCGAAGCACATCGATAGATCATATCGCGGGACTTTCTCGTCGGTTAGGACTCCATTCCATCCAAATCGGACCCCACTCCTTCGCCATGTGGTGGTAGCGAGGGCTGGGCCGAAGGCGAATGT
>CAYHHI010000027.1:0-28850 GCA_964356335.1 uncultured bacterium | reverse complement strand
AGTTCTGAGCCGCAGGCCAGCCATCGCGACCAACCAGTAGGGACGCTGAGCCGATACTCCCCCACCCTAAGGTAGTAGCGAGGGCTGGGCCGAAGGCGAATGTAGTTCTGAGCCGCAGGCCAGCCATCGCGACCAACCAGTAGGGACGCTGAGCCGATGCTCCCCCACCCTAAGGTGGTAGCGAGGGCTGGGCCGAAGGCGAATGTAGTTCTGAGGGCGTCGAGTCACTACTCCCCCCCTCTATGGCGGCAGCGAGGGTTGGAACCGAAGGCGAATGTAGTTCTGAGCCGAAGGCCAGCCCTCGCGACCGCCGTATGTCGGTGCTGAGCCGCTGTCGGGCTCGAGCGCAATCCCAAAAACCGATTGACTTCACGCCTCCAAGCCATGTACGCTAGATACCAAGAGGTTCTTCAACCTCAATGCACATAACGACCACCAGATAAGCTTTCCAGCCCAACGGTCGTGCAGGCTGGAAATCTTGTTGACTCACGAACTCAATCGGGAGGTACGCGATGCCCGTGCATAGGACGACCCGCGACAAAATCGATGGACTCAAAGACAAGAAAGAGAAGGTCAATCTCGGTGCCGGCACAGCGAAAATAGAAGAGCTCCACAAGGCAGGCAAGCTCTCAGCGCGAGAGAGAATCAATCTCCTACTCGATGAAGGCAGTTTCCAGGAACTTGGCATCTTCGTTACCCACCGCTGCGAGGATTTCGGTATGCCGGAGAAGAAGATCGTCGGCGACGGAGTGGTTTCCGGCCACGGCACTATAAACGGCAGACGCGTGTTCATCTTTGCCCAGCAATTCACGGTCTTCGGCGGCACCATGGGGGAGATGAATGCCAAGAAGATCTGCCAGGTCATGGACCTCGCTATGGAGAACGGGGCGCCCATAATCGGACTGAATGACTCCGGGGGGGCACGCATCCAGGAAGGGGTCGCGAGCCTCGGAGGCTACGCCGATGTCTTTCTGAGAAACACGTACGCGTCAGGTGTGGTCCCTCAGATTTCGGCGGTGCTTGGTCCGTGCGCCGGCGGAGCCGTCTACTCGCCTGCAATCACCGACTTCATCTTCATGGTAAAGGGCACGAGCCACATGTTCATAACAGGGCCGAATGTCATAAAATCTGTGACAGGAGAGGACGTGAGCTTCGAAGAATTGGGCGGCGCCCTTACCCACGCGACCAAGAGCGGTGTTGCCCATTTCATGTGCGAGGACGAATATGACTGCCTGGCTCGCATGAAGAAGCTGCTGAGCTTTCTGCCTCAGAACAATCTCGATGACCCTCCGAGGATAACGCCCGCCGACAGGCCAGATAGAATGGAAGCAAGGCTCGATGAGATTATCCCCGATTCGCCGGCGAAGGCTTATGACATGCTCGAGGTGCTCCGTCTTGTGGTGGATGATGGTGATTTCTTCGAGGTGCACGGCCAATACGCAAGAAACCTAATCGTCGGGTTTGCAAGGCTCAACGGCATCCCCGTCGGCATCGTCGCTCAGCAGCCCAAAGTGCTGGCTGGAACCCTCGACATCGCCTCCTCCCTGAAGGGAGCAAGATTCGTGCGCTTCTGTGATGCTTTCAACATACCGCTCGTAACCTTCGAAGATGTGCCGGGCTTCCTGCCTGGCACCGAGCAGGAGTATGGCGGCATCATCAAGCACGGCGCCAAGCTCCTGTTTGCTTACTGCGAGGCCACGGTCCCCAAGATAACCGTTATCACGAGAAAGGCTTATGGGGGCGCCTACGATGTCATGTCATCGCGGCACATAAGAGGCGATTACAATATAGCGTGGCCAACGGCAGAGCTTGCGGTCATGGGCTCCGATGGCGCCGTTGGCATCATCTACCGCAGGGAAATCGAGAAAGCCGCGGATCCCGAAAAGGTTCGGCAGACCTTCATCGACGAGTACGAGGCCAAGTTCTCGAATCCATACATAGCAGCTTCCCTCGGCTATATCGATGACGTGATTGTGCCGTCAGAGACCCGGCCCTCGATCATAACGGCTCTTGAGATGCTTATGGGCAAGCGCCAGTCCTTGCCCCACAAGAAGCACGATAACATCCCGCTATAGGAGACAGCCAAAGCGTGAGGAGCCAACGCAAAGGAAGAGAGGCAAGATCCGAGAAGCCGGGAGGGCGAGGCCGGCGGTCGGCCAAGCCTCGGCAGCGGGAGCGACAGCCGATCAAGTCTCGGTTGCGGAGGCCCAAGGGTAAGCGGCAGCGAAGTGAGCCTCACGTGCGCGAGGCGAAGCTCTTCGACAAGGTTCTGGTCGCCAACCGCGGCGAGATCGCCATCCGCGTGCTTCGGGCCTTAAGAGAGATGGATATCGCTTCGGTCTCCGTCTTCTCCGAGGCCGACAGGATGTCCTCTCACATAATGTTCGCCGACGAGGCTTACCATATCGGGCCGTCACCGGCAGCCCGGAGTTACCTCAATATCCCCAGAATTATGGAAGTCGCCAAGCAGACGGGCTGCCAGGCCATTCATCCCGGGTACGGATTTCTCGCGGAGAGCTACGCCTTCGCGAGCGCATGCGAGGAGGCGGGCATTGTTTTCATCGGGCCTTCGAGCGAGTCCATAAGGGCAATGGGACTCAAGACCGAGGCAAGGACCATAATGCGGGCCTCCGGCGTTCCGGTGATACCCGGCAGCGACGGCGTCGTGTCAGAGGCCAAAGATGCCCTGAAGAGCGCGGCCGAGATCGGCTATCCCGTGATCCTCAAGGCCTCGGCAGGCGGGGGCGGCAAAGGCATGCGCATCGTAAGAAATGCGGGCAAGATGAGGCAGGCACTCAAGGCGGCCGAGGGCGAGGCGCAATCATCTTTTGGCAGTCCCGCGGTTTTCATCGAGAAATACATCGAAAGGCCTCGTCACATAGAGGTCCAGATTCTGGCTGACAATTACGGCAACGTGGTCTATCTAGGAGAGCGCGAGTGCTCTATCCAGAGGCGGTATCAGAAACTGATCGAGGAGTCTCCCTCCCCTGCCATTGGTGACGCCCAGCGTGAAGGCCTTGGCGAGACCGCAGTAGCAGCCGCCAAGGCCGCAAACTACCGAAACGCGGGGACAGTCGAATTCCTTTTCGACCAGAAATCCAAGTTCTACTTCCTGGAGATGAACACGCGCCTCCAGGTGGAGCATCCCGTCACTGAGCTTACGACGGGGATTGACATTGTTAAAGAGCAAATCAGAATCGCCTCGGGTTTCCCGCTCTCAATCCGCCAGGAAGATGTGAAGCGTCGCGGATCGGCAATAGAGTGCCGCATCTATGCGGAAGACCCAAGGAACAATTTTTTGCCGTCGCTCGGCAAGATAAGGCGCCTTCGCAACCCCGAAGGCCCCTGGGTGAGAATTGAAAACTATATCTACGAAGGCTATAATGTTCCCGTCTATTATGATCCCCTGATAGCCAAGGTGATCACCTGGGGCGAGACTAGAGACGAAGCGTTGGCCAGGATGCTAAGGGCGCTTGAGGAGTATGTTATCGAGGGGATTGAGACAACCATCCCATTCCACATCTGGGTTATGAGGGACGATAACTTCAGGCGAGGCACTTTCAACACCGCTTACATCGATGAACACTATTCGGCCAGAGCTGGGCTGGAGCGCCGCAAGGTGCCGATTGAGGTGGCTCTGATCGCCGCGGCAATAGATCACCTGCATTCAAAGAGAGTCCCCAAACATAAGGTGACCGCCGGAACCAGCCGCTGGAAGGAAACGGCGAGGCAAGAAGGCATCTCGAGGCTACCTGCCAGGCCGTCTGCCAACCGGGTGAGTGAAGCCGTGGAAAGCAAATGATTTACTACGCACGGGTCGACGGCCAGGACAAGAAGATCAGGGTAGAGGACAAGGGTGACTTCTACAATGTCATAATCGATGACATTGTCTACCGCGTTGACGCCAAGCATCTTGAGAATTCGAATGCTATTTCGCTGTTGGTAAACAGCAGATGCTACGAGGCAAGCATCACAAATACCGATAGATCAGCTCTCATTTCCATAAGTGGCGAGAAGTTTGATATTGATCTCATCGATGAGCTGAGTTACCTGGCCGTCGCTCCGGTGTCCCATCATGGCCATCTTGATGCCGAGGTGATAAGGACGCCGATGCCGGGGGTGGTCATAGCGATTGAGGTACGGCCCGGGCAGAGGATAGATGCAGGCTCACCTGTGGCCATCGTCGAGGCCATGAAGATGCAGAACGAGGTCTCCAGCATCTTAGGAGGAATCGTAAAGGAGGTCCTGGTTCACGAGGGCGACACGGTCGAAACCAACCAGAGGCTTGTCACGATCGAGAGAGCATGAAGCACATCAGAACACAGTCATCCGGGAACTCGTCCCTCCTGAGCCGCCGGTCGGCCGAGGGTGCCAAGGGCCAATATGATGGAAGATAGAGAATCCAGCCGCCTCAGGCAGGCAATCGAAGCATGGAAACGTGAAACACTTGCCAGACGTGCTGCGCCCGGACCGGAAGCGAAACCTGAGAGCAAGCCTGAATTCGCCACAACTTCAGGTATTCCGGTGAATGGGACCCACTTCCCTGCCGAGAGTGCGGACGAGACCTACCTCGACTCGCTTGGCTTCCCCGGCCAGTTTCCCTTCACGCGCGGCATCTATCCCAATATGTACCGAGGCCGGCCATGGACCATACGGCAATACGCCGGCTACGGAACATGCGAGGAGACCAATCAGCGCTTCAAGTACCTCCTCACCAGGGGGCAGACGGGGCTCTCGGTCGCCTTCGATCTGCCGACGCAGATGGGTTACGACTCGGACAATCCGATCGCCGAGGGTGAGGTAGGTCGAGCGGGGGTCGCAATTGATTCTGTCGAAGACATGGCGAGGCTCTTCGACGGGATCCCGCTTGAGAAGGTAAGCACCTCGATGACCATAAACGCCACCGCGCCCGTGATTCTCGCCATGTTCATTGTGGTGGCGGAGACCAGGGGCATCAAGCGCGAGGCCCTTGCTGGTACGGTGCAGAACGATATCCTCAAGGAATATATTGCCAGAGGCACTTACATCTTCCCACCCGAGCCTTCGCTCAAGCTGGCCACCGATATCTTCTCCTTCTGTGGCCGCGAGATGCCGAGCTGGAACACCATTTCGGTGAGCGGCTATCACATGCGGGAAGCAGGGGCAACGGCCGTTCAGGAAGTTGCCTTCACCTTCGCAGATGCCATCACCTATGTAAAGTACGCCATGGATGCGGGGCTCGGCGTGGATCAATTCGCGCCGAGGATCTCCTTTTTCTTCGGGGCACACAACAATTTCCTCGAGGAGGTAGCAAAGTTCAGAGTGGCAAGGAAAATGTGGGCCGAGATAATGAAGGAGAGATTCGCTGCACGCGACCCACGATCCTGGATGCTGCGGTTCCATACCCAAACATGCGGTTCGACCCTTACGGCGCAGCAGCCTTTGAACAACGTGGTCAGAGTGACTCTCCAGGCACTTGCAGCGGTGCTTGGCGGAACCCAGTCCCTCCATACCAACAGCTTTGACGAAGCTCTTGCGCTTCCGACTGAGCAAGCTGTCAGGTTGGCCCTCAGGACGCAGCAGATAATAGCGCATGAGAGTGGCGTTGTTGACACCGTTGATCCTCTCGGCGGAGCCTACTTTGTTGAGTATCTTACGGAAGAAATCGAGAAAAGGGCCAAGGCCTACATCGAGCAAATCGAGGCAATGGGCGGCGTCGTCAGAGCGATTGAGACGGGCTTCATCAAGCAGGAGATCGAAAAGAGTGCCTACACCTATCAAAGATCTCTTGAGACAAAGGGCGCCGTGGTAGTAGGCTTGAATGAATTTCTGGGTGAGGACACGCGCCCGCAGACTCTCAAGATTGATGTGGCCGTCGAGGCGGACCAGAAGGCGAGGCTTCAGAGTTTGAGAAAAGGCCGGTCTTCGGCAATCGTTGGAGATTGCCTCAGATCGGTTGAATCCGCGGCACGTGCGGGCGAGAACCTGCTCTACCCAATTATCGATGCGGTTAAGAACAGGGTCACACTTGGCGAGATCTGCGACGTACTGAAGGAAGTCTATGGAACCTTCGAAGAAGCAGGCGGGAGATAGCTGGAGATAAGTGAGGCAGGGATACCATGAAGATTGAAGGGGTTGAACACATAGGGATCGCGGTCGGTGATCTTGACGCGTGCATTAAGAGGTTTGAAGAGGTCCTCGGTATCAAGTGCGTGGCCAGAGAGAAGGTGGAGGCGAGCAAGGTGGAGGTTGCTGTCCTCGACCTTGGAGACACGAAGATCGAGCTCGTGACCCCAACTGATGCCGCAAGCCCTATCAGCAAATTCCTCTCCCAACGGGGAAACGGTCTCCATCACATCTGTCTTGAAGTGAAGGACATCGGAGCATGCTTGGAGGAGCTCAAGAAGCAGGAAGTCGACCTCATCGACAAGACGCCTCGACAGGGAGCATTTGGAAACACGGTGGCGTTCCTCAGTCCAGGATCGATCTGCAACATTCTCATTGAATTGAGCGAGCGAAAATGAAGCGATCCCTGTCAATCTTATTGCTGCTGGGGCTCGTGGCTTGCGTCGGCTGCGGCAAGAAGGAAGCCATCTCGGAATCCAAGCAGCGGTGGATCAGAATCAAGCATACGCCGCTTGAGGAGGCAAAGGCGGCTCGGGAGACACCTCTCCAGGCAGAAATCACAGCGGGGCCGGCAGGAATTGACGTCAGAGCATATGTATTCTACAGGTCTCAGGGCCGACCCTACCAGATTGCCGAGATGCGGCTGCTTGAGCCCGGCAAATACTTCGGCTCGATTCCGGCGCACGGCCGAGGAGTCAAGGTCGAGTACTACATTGAGGCAAAGGCCGGCAGTGACCTTGTTGCCAGGGTTCCAGCCAGGGAAAAGGCAGAAGCCTTCCAGGTCTATTTCAAAGGCAGGCCCAACCGCTACTTGCTCGTGAGTCACGTTGTGGTCATCTTCATCGCTCTATTTTTCTTCATCCTGTCCGGCTACCTCGCATACAGAGCTCTCAAGGACAGGAGAAGCCTGCTTTACATTCCGCGCGTCGCGTTCTTGGGCACCATCGCCTTCTTCATCGCAAGCGTTCCGCTTGGCATGGCGGTCGCTTATCAGACATACGGCAAACCATGGACCGGCTTTCCATTTGGCTCGGACCTTACCGACAATAAGTCCCTCGGAATCCTGGTCTATTGGGCGGTATGTGGCTTCCTCTACCGGGGCTCCCTCTTCCGGAAGGACCCAAGCCGCGATCTCGTTTCAATGGCGACCATGCCATACGTGCATATCGCGGGGGCTATCATCACCGTAGTACTCTTCTTGATTCCACATTAGGCGCTCACCCCTCACCCCCATCCCTCTTCCTGCCCAGCTTGGGGCACAGGTTGCACTTTGGCCTGAGAACATGGGCCATTCCCTCCTCTCGGCCAGGGGCGCGTCCAGGGTGAGGGCGTGCCTCACGAATTCGGTGCTAAGATGCAAAGGACTGCCTGCCGATACGATATTCAAGACAAAAAGCATCCGTGTGAGTGGGGGTTTCAAAACATGCCTGCGGGACTAAAAACGACGCCCAAGAGTACGCGAGAGGCCGATGTGACGGCCATGCTCAAGCTCCTGGCGACGACGCTTAAGAATCTGAAGACCTACCACAGGAACAACCCCGTGCTCAAGAAATCATTTTCCATGCTCTACGAGAGTCTGAGAGCATTTCTACAGCAGAACGAATCGCTCACGCTCCTCGTCAGGGAGAATGATCTCATCTTTGGTCACAGCGTTGTCTACTCCTCAGCAGACAAGATGGACAGCTTCGCCTTCGCGCTCTACAAGGACGGCATCCGGCTGATCACCTTCCGGGATGGTCTTTCCAGACGCGAGCTGCGCGATTTCCTGGCCGCCATACACGAGGCAAGAGACGTCGATCCCTACCAGGCCGACGTGGTCACAATTCTCTGGGAAAAGGACCTCGCCAACATAACCTACCGCGCAGTTGATGCCTACCTCGAAAGCGACGAAAAGCGGAGCATCGAGGAACTCGCCAGGAAGTCCGGCAGGCAACATGTCGGGCCCGGGCGCGGCTCGACCGTACCAGGCTCGGAATTCTTCATCAAAGAACTGGGACTTTCTCCCGAGCAAAGCAACATTCCTTCGCCCAAGGAGAAACTTCAGGCAAGTGAAGCCGAATCCCGCAATATCGTCCGCGAGATTCTTGAGGAAGACGACAAGAGCATCCTGCGGCGATGCAGCGACGTCTGCCTTGAGATCATAAGGTGCACGCCTCGAGATGATACCTTTAATCGCGTGGTTGATTTCCTCGGCCGGATCTGCGACTGGCTCGTGTCCTCAGGCGATTTTCTCTCAGCCTGTTCCATCCTCTCAGATCTCCGCACGCTCGCAAGCCAGCCTGATCTCGCGTCACCAAGAAAAGCCAGCATCATGGACACGATCGCGAAGCGCAGTGAAAGGCGCAAGATCCAGCAGATAGAAGAACATCTCTGTAACCTTTCCGATTCACAGATCGAGGAGATCTTTGCATATCTCGCCCTGATGTCACCTGCCGCGGTGGAGCCGCTCTGTGAGATGCTCGCCGAATCGGAAGTGCGAAAAGTGCGGTACCTCCTCTGTCGCGCAATCTCGATACTGGGCAGAAATGAACTCGAGCGGCTGCGCTCTTATGTCCAGGACGAGCGCTGGTTCTTTGTGAGGAACATCGTGATGATCTTAGGAATGATGACGGCTCCGCAGGCGATACCCATCCTTAAGCTGGCTGTACCGCATCCCGAGCCAAGAGTAAGACGCGAGGTGGCGCGTTCCCTGGGCAAGATCCGGAGTCCGAATGGTCTCGAGCTTGCCAAGGTGCTTCTGAGCGACGGCAACAAGATGGTGAGAATTGCGACCATCGCGGCGATCAAGGAGATCGGCGGTCCCAGGGGAAGGCGCCTCATCGAGGACGTCATAAACGACAGGATGTTCAACAGGAAACCAATCGACGAGAAGACCGAGACCATGAAGACCTATGGGAGTTTTGGCGATGATACCCTGGGCTTCCTCGAGGCGATCGTGAAGGGCGACATCAAGCACATGGACGAAAAGACCCGTGCCAGTGCGGTCTTCGGGCTGGCAGTGATAGACAATCCAAGAGTCGTGGACATCTTGAAGCGTCTTGTCAATGAAGGTTCCGGCTCGGTGAGATACGCGGCTTCAGAGGCACTCAGCATGCTTGATACCGGAATCACGGTGGGGGCTCCTGATGGACACTAAAGTGGACCAGGAATCGGCTCGACAGAAGGCGATTGAGCGATTTCAAGTAGCAAAAGAGCTCCTGGGCAGGCTATATATCTTGATAAGGACGGCACGCTCGTACGATAGGTCAAACTCCGCCGTGCTCGAGAGCGCGCAGGCCTTACATGCCATTGTTGGCCAACTGATCGATGAGCATGATATCGTGAGATTCGATGTCGTCAATGACTGCGTCTTCTTTAACCGCGTGAGGATGAGATCCAAGGTTGCAGGCTTTAACACGATGAAGTACTTCGTGGATGAGACCAGCCGCAGGGGGATACGGTCACTGATCTTCGACGAGATGGCTGAGATCGATGACCTCCTGAGCTTCGCAATGGTGTTTGTGCAGATAGACCCAACGCTTGGCGATCCTTTTGGGGAGCTCACGCGCCGGATGGAGCTGGAAGGGATTACGGGAATAGAGGTAAAACCAGTAAAGAAAAGTGTCGAAGACGTGCTTCACGAAGTCCGCTCGTTACCGACCAAGGAGGAGGCCAAGCGCTCCTTCTTCTCAGCGCTGCATTTAGTGAAGGAGGCCGTGCAGGAAGGCGTAGCCAAAGGCAAGGTCAACCCGAGAAAGGTCAAGCGCGTTGTCGAATCCGTGGTTGACAGTATCCTTTCCGATGAAGAATCCATGATGGCCTTGACCGCAATAAAGGATTATGACGAGTACACGTACCATCATTCATTCAACGTTTGCATATACTCGATCGCCTTGGGGAACCGGCTGGGCCTTCCCAGGCAGGCTCTCTGCGAGATAGGAATCGGATCGCTTTTCCATGATGTCGGCAAGACCGACGTTCCGCGCAACATCCTGAACAAGATCGATAACCTCACCGAAGGCGACTGGCAGACAATTCAGGAGCACACTATGTCCGGGGTGAAGGTGCTGACATACCTGAAGAAGATGGACCGCGCCATCTTGAGGTCAATGATAGTGGCCTTCTGCCATCACCTCAATATAGACAGGTCCGGCTACCCGCAGACAAAGACACCAATCAAGCCTGATGCCTTCAGCAGAATCGTGAGAATCGCCGATATCTATGATGCGCTCACCTCCACCAGGTCATATCGCATGAAACCCTTCGCCCGAGCTGAGGCCCTCGCTATCATCATCGAGAAGGCCGGCAAAGAACTCGATCCTACCATGTGCGCGATATTTGCGGATGTGGTTGGGGGACTGCCGGAAGATAAGGACGCAGCCGAACAGTTGAAGAACCTGGCCGACCCGGAGACCCTGGACGAAGCGGAAGTGCAGGAAGAGTCTCTCCCTGCACCTAAACGCGAGACGTGGGATTTCCCGACCGATGACCCTGTAAGCGGCGCCGGTGAGTCGGAAGACCCGGATGAGGACGACTTCCAGCCGGCACCATCCGACCTCGAGGATGTCGAGGATGAGGATCTGAACCCGGCCGGCTCATCACGAGAACACTCCACGGATGACGGGTTCCGGATAGGCGAGTCCCACACAAAATATAGCCCCTTGGACAGCAGCCTCGACACCGAATCATCCTAGGCTTGAGGCGCCGCCTCGCTTAGCCATGCATGCTCGAGACACCAATAGAGTGCCATCACCCCAAGCTTCACCTACTGGCGTTCGGGCTTGACCATGTAAGCCGCTTTCCCCACCATCCCTCAGGGCATTTTTGCTTGACCGTGTGCGCCACGGGTGTTAACATGGCTCGTCGATTCTTCGTGAAAATTGCTACGTTTTCTCGACCCCTTGCCCCAGGTGAGGTCTGTCAAGAGGAGGATCAAGATGGATTTCGAGCTTAAAGAGCACCAACAGATGATAAAGGAGACGGCGCGGGAGTTTGCCGAAAAGGAAATCAAGCCTGTTGCCAGCAAGTTCGATGAGGAAGCCTCCTTTCCCGTTGATAATATCAAGAAGCTTGGCGAATTAGGTTTTATGGGGATGATGGTGCCGGAGGAATTCGGTGGCGCCGGGCTCGATTGCGTCAGTTACGTGATCGCCGTTGAGGAGATCTCGCGTGCCTGTGCTTCGACAGGCGTCATAATGTCCGTCAATAACTCCTTGGTTTGCCAGCCAGTTCTGGATTGGGGAACGCCTGAACAGAAGAAGAGTTTCCTCCCCGATCTCGCGAAGGGTAAGAAGTTGGGCGCCTTCTCACTCACCGAACCGGAAGCGGGTTCCGATGCAGGCAGCGTGCAGACTACGGCTGTGCTCTCAGGTGACCATTACATCATCAATGGCACCAAGATATTCGTCACAAGCGGCGGCAAAGCTGATGTCGTTCTGCTTATCGCATCGACCGACAAAACCCTCAAGACGAAGGGCCTGACAGCCTTTTTGATCGAAAGGGGTATGCCGGGATTCAAAACCGGCAAGAAGGAAAACAAGATGGGTATAAGGGCATCGGACACATCGGAGCTGATCTTTGAGGACTGCAAGGTGCCCAGGGAGAACCTGCTCGGCCAGCCGGGGCAGGGCTTCAAGATAGCCATGAAGGCGCTGGACGGCGGCAGAATCGGCATTGCCGCGCAGGCAGTTGGAATCGCGCAGGGGTGCCTCGAGGCGGCAGTCAAGTATTCCAAGGAGAGAAAGCAGTTCGGCCGGCCCATCTGCGAGTTCCAGGCGATCCAGTGGAAGCTGGCTGACATGGCAGTTGGGATAGATGCAGCAAGGTTCCTGACCATGAGAGCCGCCTTCACGAAGGATAAGGGCGTCGGCTATACCAAAGAAGCCGCGATGGCGAAACTTTTTGCTTCCGAGACGGCGGTAAATGCGGCCATAGATGCGGTGCAAGTCCACGGCGGCTACGGCTACATGAAGGAATATGACGTCGAGAGATACTTCCGCGATGCCAAGATAACGGAGATATACGAGGGTACATCTGAGGTACAACGAATGGTGATTGCTGCAAGCCTGCTCAAGGCCTGAGCTCCGGGGGTTGTACTATGAACATGGTCGTTTGCATAAAGCACGCACCTGATACGGAGTCCAAGATAAGGGTCAAACCGGACGGTTCGGGGATCGTGACTGAGGGCCTCAATTTTGTCTTGAATCCTTACGATGAGTTCGCGGTTGAAGAGGCGATAAGGCTGAAGGAGAAACTTGGGCCCGGCAAGATCGTGGTGGTTTGCATGGGTCCGGAGGATGCAACAAAGTCTATAAGGACGTGCCTCGCCATGGGAGCAGACGATGCCGTCCATGTGCTAGACGCGGATTATCAGCGGTTCGATGGCGTAACCAGCGCCGCCGTGCTGGCGGCCGTCATCAAGGGCCTCCAGTTCGATCTTATCCTTTGCGGCAAACAGGCCGTAGATGACGATTGTGCCCAGGTGGGGCCGGCCCTCGCCGAGTTTCTCGGAATCCCCAATGTGTCCGTCGTCACCAAGCTCGGTGTCGCCCAGGATGGGAAGAAGATCACGGTGGAGCGCGAGATCGAGGGCGCGAACGAAATCGTTGAATGCGCCTTGCCGGCACTCGTTACCGCCCAGAAGGGGCTCAACGAACCGCGTTATCCGTCGCTGCCGAGCATCATGAAGGCTAAGAAGATGACGATAAAGACGATCACACCTGCTGATCTGGGCTTGGGCACCGAGAGCGCACCCAAGGTAGAGATCCTGAGGTTTTCGGAGCCTCCCGCGCGAAAGGCCGGCCGGGTGCTTGAGGGCGAGCCCAAGGAAATCGTGAAGCAAGTCCTGACGCTCCTGGTTGAAGAAGCCAGGGTGTTATAGAAGGAGAAATTAGATGGCCCTCGGCATGCTTGTGATATGCGAACAAAGACAGGGCGAAATAAAGCGGTCAAGCTATGAGGTTCTGAGTGAGGCGTCACGCCTCGCCGCCACGCTCGGCGGCGAGGTCTCAGCCCTGCTTATTGGCGATAACGTGAGGGATAAGGCTGCTGGTCTTGCTTCATATGGAGCCAGGGCAGTCTTCGTCGCTGACGATACGAGGCTTTCGAATTACTCGGTCGAGGCTTACTGCAATATTGCAAAGAGGGTCTGCGACGATCTCGAGCCCGACGTCGTGATGCTCCCTGCGACAGCACTGGGAAAGGATCTTGCCCCAAGACTCGCCGCCAGACTCGGGGCGGGCCTCGCCAGCGATGTTATCGCAACAGAAGTCTCCAACGGCGGCATCGTGCTCACAAGGCCGATCTTTGCAGGCAAAGCCTTGATGAGCCTGAGAGTGATCTCCCGGCCTCAGGTCCTTACCTTCAGGCCCAAGGTCATGCCTGTCAACGACCCCAATACCTCCCTTACGGCTGAAGTCAAGGACGTGGCGCTCGATGGCCTCCTAGACAACATAGGGACAACAGTTACCAAGACTGTGACGACTGCCACGGGGAGGCCCGACGTCGCAGAGGCAGACATCATCGTTTCCGGCGGACGCGGCACCAAGGCTCCGGAGAATTTCAAGATTCTCGAAGAGCTTGCGGATACTCTTGGGGCTGGCGTTGGGGCCTCGCGCGCAGCAGTCGATGCCGGCTGGCGTGATCACCAGGATCAGGTCGGCCAGACAGGAAAGACGGTGACCCCAAATCTGTATATAGCCTGCGGCATATCGGGTGCCATACAGCACCTCGCCGGGATGCTTTCGTCCAAGTGCATCGTCGCCATAAACAAAGATCCCGAAGCTCCAATCTTTCAGATATGCGACTACGGCATCGTTGGTGATCTCTTTGAGATAGTGCCGCTCTTCACAGAAGAATACAAAGCCATTAAGTCACGCGGCTGACCACGATCGTGCTTCCAAGGAGGTGACCATTGGAGGCAACTGTACAGGCTATCGGTTACGTTGCCTATGCCATCCTCTACGCCATCTTCTTTTTCGCCCTCGCCCTCTTCGCATGGGGCCTCAAGGGTAAGATTGATAAGATCAGGAGAGGCCAGCCGGAGACCAGATCAGAAAGGCTCAGGGAGCGGATCAAGGGTTTCATCGAGTTTGTCTGCTTCCAGAAGCGCCTCTTCCAAGACCTCTTCCCCGGGTTGATGCACGGCTTCATCTTCTGGGGCTTCCTCGTTTTCTCCCTGGGCTACGGCGTCCTCTTCCTTCAGGCTCATGACTATTACGGCGGCATCGTGGGTTGGCTTTTCGGCGGCAGACTCGCCTCCGCCTACAATGTCTTCACCGACTTCTTCGCGGTGCTGGTCATTATCGGAGTCGTAATCGGTATGGTGAGAAGATACATCTGGAGGCCCGAAAGGCTTGATGTCACCTTCGATGCCGGCTTCGTCTTGATGCTCATCTTCTCGATCATGATCACGAACCTTATGGCTGAGGGTGCGCTGATTCGCTTAGGAGAGCTTCCCACTGGCGGTGCTGCATTTGTCGGGAAATACATGGCGGGTATCTACAAGTCAGCAAGCGAAGCCTCCGTGAATCGGATATACATAGCCGTGTGGTGGGTTCACATTTGCATTGTGCTCGGCTTTCTCATCTACCTCCCTCACTCCAAGCATTTCCACATCGTACTCGCTCCCTTCAACGTGCTCCTGAGAAACCTGGGGCCTTACGGAGCCCTGACCAAGGTGAACATTGAAGGGGCAGAGACCTTCGGCGCCGCCAGGCCATACGATTTCAGATGGAAGTCGCTGCTGGATTTGTTGGCGTGCGCCGAATGCGGCAGGTGCCAGGACCATTGCCCCGCTCACGCAACGGAGAAGCCTCTCTCGCCGAAGCGGGTGATTCTTGATCTGAAGGATGCCTTCCTCGAGTATCCCCCTCCTGCCCCCCTTAACTCGGGAGCATGGCAACCCGCACCTCCTGCCTGCCAGAATTCGGGGGAATCGCCGTCCTCTGGGTCAAGGGGAGCCGGCTCCCAGACGCAGGTCTCTCAGCCTCTTCAGCCCGAGGATTATGAGATCTCAAAGAGAATCGGAGAGGACGCCATCTGGGCATGTACCACTTGCAGGGCGTGCGAAGAGCACTGCCCCGTTTTCATCGAACACGTTGAGAAGATCGTCGAGATGAGGCGGAACCTGGTCTTGATGGCTTCACGCTTCCCGCCAGAAGTGACACAGCTCTTCAAGAATCTCGAGACAAACTACAATCCCTGGCCGATCGGCTTCGCCCAGCGGGCAGATTGGGCGAAGGACTTGAACCTCAAGACTGCCAAGAAGGGCGAGAAGATCGACATCCTTATCTGGACCGGATGTGCAGGTGCATTTGACGACAGAAATAAGAAGGTCGTAAGGTCGCTCGTGAGCGTGCTTCGCAAGGCGGGGATAGAGCCGTATTTCCTCGGCACGGCCGAGAAGTGCTGCGGCGACCCCGCAAGACGAAGCGGCAACGAGTACCTGTACCAGACACTTGCCGAGGAGAATGTTACGCTGCTCAACAGCCTTGATTTCAAGGCACTGGTTACCACCTGTCCCCACTGCTACAACACGATCGTGAACGAATATCCTCAATTCGGCGGTGACTATAATGTGGAGCATTACACGACCTTCGTGAAACGGTTACTTGATGAAGGGAGACTCTCCCCACGAGCCGAGACTGCTGAGACAGGTACCTATCACGACTCATGTTACTTGGGGAGATACAGCGATATATACGATGAACCCCGGCAGGTTCTGGCATCCTGTGGCGTGATCGTCAAAGACGCCAAACGCTCACGCCGAGAAGGCTTCTGCTGTGGCGCGGGTGGCGCGAGGATGTGGATGGAAGAGAGTCTAGGCACCCGGATCAATCACGCCCGCCTCCAGCAGCTCAAGGCCACAGGCGCGACCAGAATCTACACGGCCTGTCCCTACTGCCTCACCATGCTCGCGGACGCGATAAAGGAGAAAGAGGAAACCGGCCTCGAAGTCAGCGACATCTGCCAACTCGTGGACGAGAGGACCTGAGAAGAGCATCCGGGTCGCAGACATGGAGAGCAACTCCATCCCCGCGCTGTCGGGAGCTGGTCGGGTGCACCGGGATTAGGCTGCGGTTCCGTCCTGGCTTGTTCTGATCCTATCGGGAGTGCATACGGCCTTGAGCAGCAACGGGCACGGGTTTCTTCGCCGCAAACTCTGGAACTCCCGGCGTAGTAGGGTGCTATTCGATCAGCACTTGACCGGAAAGCCCTAAGTCTTCGAGAATCTGCCGCAGCTCTGCCTCGAAGCTGCGGGCAGCAGCGCCTTCTACGGTTACCGTGAAGTCTATGCCCACTCTAATGTCCGAGCCGCTTCGCAGCTTCGGCAGGATTCTTGTACCCAGCCGGTTCCACATCTCGGGCGGGACATGCCCCGACAGGTGGAAAGTCTTGCTAGCTACGGTCTCCTGAGAGCCAGACTCAAGTGGCACAGCAGTACCGTGAGGAACGACCACCGTAGGCCCGTCCTGACCAACCTTTGCGGGTCTCCCCTCCTGCCCCGGAGCAGCGATGCCCGGCGCCGCTAGGCTCAGCGCCTTGTTCCTCAACAGCAGAAAAACGCCAGGTTCGAATGCGACTTCGTCGGGCGCAAGAAGATCGTTGAACCATACGCGCTCATAGCTGCCATCCGGCCTCTCGCCAGACGCCAGACCGAAATCGCCCTTTCCGACGAACTCCACAATCTTTCCCCGCAGAATCGCGTCCGGATCGAGCAATCGCGTGAGCGACCCATTGAGGAAGCTCTGCCGGAGACTCGCGAGCGGCCACGCGCCCGCCTGCCTCAGTGCAGGCGGCCAGTTGCGCTCGATGTACCCAGCGCCCACAGACTCATTCAAAAGGGCTTGAGTCTTGAGGGTCGCGATGACCCGACCACACAGCGTGTCTCCACTTGATGAATGTCCCGCCCCAAGATCAATGACCTTCAGCCCGTCATGCTCCTTCGCATCTGCGATGACCACGTAGCGATATCCGCCCCAGACCTCTTCCTGAGCCGCATCCTCAGCAGCAGCGGCCTTGGATCTGATCTCGGCGCGATCGTCCGAGTTGAAGTCCCCACCAAGTGTCCCGTCGGCGACCTCGCGGGCCACCCGCCTCCAGGCGAGCCACATCTCGACCCTCTCACGCAGGTCACGGCGCGGCTTCTTGAGACACCAGACAAGCGAGCCAGGATATAGCCTCGGCGACTTCCCGCGCACCCGCGTCCAGTCCGCAATCTGCGTGCGAAACGTTTCCTCACCGCTCCATTCATGGGCCGGATCCATGACGACAAGGGCGAGCCTCGGGCTGTCCTGCACGGCGGACCCGTCCTCCGGAAAGATCACGAGAGGCACACTGGCGCCGCGCCGAAACTCGTCCTCAACGACTCTGCGCATCGCGGGTTTGATTTCAGTATCCTCGTCAAGGGATGCCCGCCGGTCGCTCACCACCTTCTTCGTAGTCGGCTTGTGGCTGATCATGAACCCGTCGGAGCCGACCCTCCGGATGAAATAGGACTTGTCCTCGAGGGCGAGGGCGGCGTTGTCCACCGACGTCGTATCAATATCGGGATCGCCAAGCGCGAAGCGAAGCTCAGGCAGATGTGCCACCTTGTCGACCTGACCACCCGAGGACTCGAAGAGGATGGCCGTACCCACGCGCCTATGTATGTCCTTGAGGACCCCCTTGGTATCGGCATCGAGCGCTCGAGCGTGAGCCTGGGGCCCTGAAATATCCGCGTCAATCGCCGCCACGAGCCGCGCCTCACCCAGTTGCCCCAAGACGACACTTAGGAACTCTGGGATCTCGAGGGGCGCCGAGCCTAGCGTGATAAGCGGCTCGCGCCGAGCCTTCTGGTAGCCTTCCTTGAACGCCCAAGAAATCCACTGGGCCAGCATTGCGAGCGTACCCCGCGTCTGCTGGTACTGCTGAAGTGCCTGCCACTTCCGCTGAAACACGGAAAGCGTGGCCGGATGGAAGGGGTAACACACCTCGAAGCGGTGCCTTAGGTACTCCCGGGCCTTCACTTCCGTGGAAGCCGTGTCCACAGCCATCCATTCGGCGGGCAGTTGCGCTCTATGCTCGAAACACCAGTCGGCAAAGGTCTTAGCGACGTTCTTGCGAATCCGGTCGCTCCCAAGATCCTCAAAGAGCCTCCGGCGGACGACCTCACTGATCTCGGTCTCGTCGTTGGCAATCAAATCCTTCGCCACGCGGCGAACGACCTTGGTAATCCGCTCCTGCCACTCCTGGTCGTAGTCGGTCATCTCGACCTGGCTGCGCGGCAGGCTGATGACCGCTGCGCCCCGCGTTGTCCCGGTTGTGGCAACGGTGAGGTTCTGGATGAAGGCGTGGAACTGCTCGGCCATGCCGCGGTGGCGATTGAGGAAATTGAGGACTTCGTCAAACAGAAGAAGGACGGGGGAGCCGGATGCGCTGAAAACCCTGGCAATAGCCTCGGTCCCCGGTGGCGTGTTCTTGGCCGACGGGCCAAGTTCCTGAACACCCTTGTCTCCAGCCAACTGGCGGGCAATGTCAATCCATGGGGTCTCGCGCCCGTCGTGGGGATCCCAGGCGTTGCCGACAAAGGCGGCGACCTTGGCCTTAGGCACGGCCTTGAGGCCTGCTTCCTTGAGGAGCTCGCCCACGCCCGAATACTCGGAGGCCTTCGCGCTGCTTGTAACCAGATGATAGAGCGCCGCCAGCGTATGGGTCTTGCCGCCGCCGAACTGCGTGATCAGGGTGAGGACGGGCGCGGTGTTGGCCGTCTCGCCGGATAGCCGCCTAAGCACCGTACCTGCATGGTCACGGAGCGCCCGCGTGAAACACGTGCGGGCAAAGAAGTGCTTCGGGTCCCGGTAGTCCTCGGGCGCCGTCTTGGCGATTACCTGCTCCAGGTGAATTGCGAACTCGTCCGGGTTGAACGATCGCCCCTCTCTTACTTCTTTGCGCGGGATGGCTACTTTGTACCAAGGTTCCATGAACCTACCCCCCACCCTGCCGCTCCGTGAGAATTTGAAGCCCGGAAATGTTGCCAAAGTCATCGGGGTTATGCGTCACCAACGGACATCCATGCGAGACAGCCGTTGCGGCTATCCAGCCATCGTTCACGGCGATCGGCTGCCTCTTGCGCTCTGCGCGGATGCGTCCCCATGTCTCGCAGATAACCGGCGAGAAAGGAATAATCAGATAGCTCTTCAGCAGTTCCTTGAGGCCGCCAACCTTCTTCTCAGACCACTTCTTCCTGTACGCACCCTCGTATAGCTCGCCAACGGTCACAAAGGAAACCGCAAGAGTCCTGCCCTCAAAATGGCGCCGATAGATCTCCGCACGAGAATCCCCGCGCATCAGGTAGGAGACAATGTTCGTGTCCAAAAGCACGGCATCCACCGATCACACCTCCCCACTGCATACGCCCTTGGCCGCCTCCAGGAAAGCGTCGAAGTCTTCGTCGTCTGCCCACAGGCCGGAACCTTTCCCCCACACGTTTTCGAGTCTCCGGAGAGGTAATACACCCTGTTCTTTAGCAAGTTCCTCGAGCGGTTTCTCACGCCAGAAGTCGCCGGGTGAAATCGTCTCGAAGTCAGTCCCCTCCACCAAGAGTGGCTCAATGTCCTTTATAGTAATGCTAGAGATTCGTCCAGTAACCGGATCCTCCTGGGCTTCCCCGGTGACCCTGACGACCGTTCTCAGATACTCGTAGACCGTCTCCTCCAACGCTTCCTCGAACTCGCAGAAGACGGGATCGCCGGCCGCAGGGTGGATTCGACAACGTTCCTCACCATGTCGGAAATCAGCCATGAGCAGGAGCCCTTCAATCGTACGAAGCGTAGTAACTGGGCCGCGGATCCTCCCCGTGATTCTCTCGTGAACTCCCCGGTTGAATGTGAATCGCCGTGCCAGCCCTTGAGTCCTCGTTTCCAGCTCAATCTCGTTAATATCCTTGCCAAGAGACCGCCCCATATCCTTAAGGCTGTGGAGCACACCGGCGTCGAACCCCGCGGGAAGGGCGTCGCCATCCGTGGCGACCTGCTCCAGACCCTCAAGGAGCTTCTCGACAGATTGTACTCCCAAGTCCATATTGTCGAACCGTGCCCGAGGCAGATCCAGGGCGATTTCAAAGCTTCCGCGCCTCAGGGCCACAACCTCCAGCCGGCAACTAGATTGAATCTCGTGGGGCTTGCGCCCAGGTTTGCGGCTGTCAGATTCCCCCACAAGCACGCGGGCAACACGTTCCACCGCAGCCTGGATATGCGCGCCCAACTGCAAGAGATCGCGGAGGGCAATACGCCCATTCTGGGTGCCGGGCCCTTTTGCTCTCACGATCAATATGGGCTCAGGATTTCCCGAAATCATTGTGACCCTCCTTATCTCGGGACCGCCAAAAGCATCGCGTCCAGAAGTCGTTTCTCCTCTCTGCCCATAGGGTACAATGCCGACAGAGCATTTGCAAGCCGCAGGAACTCCGGGCCACGCTCTTGCTCGGCCTTGATGAGGGCGCGGAGGGCGTTTGTCTGGCCGCCAGCCTGGAGAAGCATGGCCGCGTGAACCCGGTCGAGAGTGGTTGCCGCCCGCTCATGTGTCATCTCAGCACTGGTAGCGGCGGGAGCCATTCGTCCGCGCCGGCCGCGAATCTTCGGCGCGTGTTCCTCAGTGATTTCGGGAAAGAGTACCTGCTGGAGGTTCTTGACCGGGTCGGCCTCCAGCCAGTCTGCGATAGTGTCGACGCCTTCATCCCCGAACAGCTGCTTCACCCGTTCCGCGACAGCCATGAGCCGCACGACACCCTTCTTGATCTCGATGATGCGGCCCTCCCACGCGGGCAGATCGATTCCCAAAGGCTGAGCGAAGCGCCGCACCACGTCAAAGACCAGACTGAACCCCTTGGTCCTGGCTTTCGGCGCCCCATCCTCTTCACCCTCGTCGCCGTCCGCTTCTTCGGGCTCATCGGGGCCTTCAGCAGAGACCACCCCACCATTCGTGCTCTGGAGCGTCCAGAGAAAGAGCGCAGTGAGGCGCGCGTCCTCTTCCAGCACGCCCGCCGCGCCGTTCCGGGCCTTGGCCTCGGCGGTGCCGAGCACTTGTTCGAGGGCGGAACGGCCGACGACCTCCCAGACCTTCACCAGGTATTCAGCGAGTTTGACCTCGCGGCCATCAGCAGTCTCGACCTTGCGATAGCGACTGAATATCTCCAGCGCCGGGCCGATGCAGGCGAAGACTAGGTCCGCGCCGCGGATGCCCTCGCCCTGAAGCCGCTCCATCCAATCGCCCACACGCTTGGGAAGTTCGCGCAGGACCTCGCCCCAATCACCGACCGGGGCATCCTCAGGCCGGGGTCGGCAGACAAGATGAACGCTCGTGGCGAGAGCGGCAGAATCGCGGGCGCGAAGACGAGATCCCATTTCCGTGGCAATAGGCCATGAACCGGTAATCGTCAGTCCGCCATTGATCATGCCCGAAAGCAAGGCTTCCCAACCTTCTGTTGTCTTATGAGCGAATACAACACTGCCAATCCCATCCTCCTTGAGAACTCGACGACCTTCAGCGAAGGCTTGAGCCATGCTCCGTTCAAAGAAGTCGCTCGTCTTGGGTGCGCCTTCTTCCGACAGATATTTCTCGTCCTGAACGCATTCCTGTTGCTTGGGCGTTAGGTTGTTATTTGAGTCGAAGGGATCGCGAAGAAACGGCAGAGCACCCAATGACCGTTTTAGCCACACGAAAAAGAAATCCGATAGTTCCGCATAACCAATTGCATTGTAATACGGCGGATCGGTGAACCACACTTGACACGACATATCGGGCAGAGGTGACTTTCTCGAATCGGCCAACTGCACCTGCGAGGATGATGTCAACGGGAAGTAGGATGACGAGATAGTGTGCGAACTCCTCTCGACGGAGCTGTCAAAGCTACCACTGGAGGACTCCGTCGTTACGGTTTCGGCAAAGTCCCAGACCATCGAGATTGCCTGTCGAGCGAAAAGGTTGACAGGACACTCTGCATCCAGTTTCCAGCGCGCAAATGCGTTGCCCAAGTCAACCGATTTGTTCAAGCACATTGCAAGCAATTCCCGGAGGCCGCCTTTACCGTCCGAGCGCTCACGGCTGATGTGTTGGGCGAGGGCCATATTCGTAAGGAGTTGGCGAGACGTACAGAGTTCACTCCACTGCCGCACGCCGTAATTCGGAACTCGAAAGCAATTGGTGTTGTGAGGTGGAAGCGGCTCATCCGGCACGGGGCAAAGGCCCTTCTTGCCGCCACGCTCCCATTCATCCAGAATCGTCTTGAGCCGCTTTTGCGCCTTCCAGACCACCTCGTAGTCACGCTCCGTGGGAAGACGATAGTGGCGTCCTGTCTCGCCGGGCCGGAGCGTGACCACGGCCAGCATCCGCGTGCCGCCGATGCGGTTGCCGCTCTTATCGAAGATCGTATCCGCACCGCCGCGCTGTTCAGAGAGTTGCGCGCGCACCCGTTCCGGCGGCAGAACCATGTTGCAGCAGGGACACGTCGCTCTGGCGCGCGTTACCGTTCCACCGGATACTTCCTTGTCCGCCTTCGGTTCGAATATCTCAAACTCCACGTGTGGTGACCCACCGCTTGGCCGCACAACCTCGTATCTGAGCGCTCGCTTGCGGTTCGCCTTCTTGCAGAGCCAAGAAGACCGCATCAGCGGAATCTCTGTGCCGCAGTTGGGCGACTCGCACTTCACCGTTCGCGCCCAAAGGTAGGCGATGGGCGTCGCGCCGTCAGGATCGGCCGGGTAGAACTCGGCCAGTTCCTTCTCGGCCGCCTTTTTGATCTCGCCACCCACGCGCCGGAGTTCCTCGGCCAGCTCCGGCCCGTGACGGGGGATGTCCTCCAGCATGACCTTGAGGATGAGGTAGGCCACGGGGTTGAGGTCGCTGGCGAACACCTCGCAACCCAGCCGCAGCGCCTCCAGCGGAATCGACCCGCCACCCGCGAACGGGTCCACCACAAGCGGCGTCTCGTCCGGGTGCGCGGCCTTGACCATACCGCGACCGACCTTAAGGAATACGGTGTTGGAGGACAGATCCCAATCGGAGAAGGTGCCTATGAATTGAAGAAGCCCGCGTCGGAGGGCATCGTCACCCACTCCCACCCCTCCTGGTACCTCTGACAGAAGCTCCCTTGCCTTACTCTTGAAGTCTTCCGGGCAAAGCGGGTCGCAAGGGTCTGGAAGCAGGAGCGCGAGGAGCATCGCCCGGCACGCGGCCAGCGGCCTGCGTGCCCACCAGAGATGAAGCGTACTCGGGTGCCCGTGCCTGATAGACTTTTCCCTCGCGGAGTGCTTTGACACCACCGCAATCGGGAAATCCACCTCCGCCAGCCGCTTACATTCTTTCGGTATCATTCAGTTATTCCTTGTGCTTCGACCGACGGTCCTTGCTGAGTGTCCGAAGAGTCGGGCGGATCAGTTTCACCTGCTATTCCCGTCCAGTCATCCACTATTTCGCGCCAATTGATTGGACGATCTTCCTTACCCGTCCAAACATCCCAAAACTTCGGATCAGACGAACGCGGTCTTTGCTCCCTGGGAAGTTCCGTGATTTCAACCAGCGTTGGAACAGTTGCGGCCCATCCGAGAAGAATCGCCTGCCGTGAAGGTAGACTCGGCAATTCCTTGAGAAGTCCTCCGAGATTGTCTGGCACAAGTTTGCCGACAAGCTCCTGGTCGCGATCATTGACGATCCGGTGCAAAAGGAATGTATTGCATTGGGCCAAAACTGTTGGCGATAGTTCAGAAGGCCTCTGGGATGAAAGCACAAGACCTAATCCGAACTTGCGACCCTCTCGGGCGATTCGTTCAAAGGTCTGGCGGCACATTTGAGAAGGGGTAGGAGTATCCGATTCTTCATCGCTTGCGCGCTTGACGAATGTGTGGGCTTCCTCAAGTACCAGTACCGTTGGCAATTCTGCGTCGTTGAGTATGCGATATCGCTGTGTCGCCTCGAACACGATGCGAGCAACAACAGCAATCATGAGATGGAGCACTTCGGGCGAGATCAACGAGAGATCAATGATCCCCAATGCTCCGCTGTTGCTGCTGCCGATTAACTGATCAAGCCACTCCTCTATTGGGATATCTGGAGTTGGCGTAAGTACAGGCTTAAGTCGCATGTCCGACAAGAGCATCTTCACGCGTAGGACAAGGGTATCGACATATTGCGATTGGCCTTGTTCTGCTGCTATCTGCTCAATCAACTCTGCGAAATCGCTGGGCGCGAATGGGATGGGGCTATCTTCATTGAGTCCGAGGTGGAGATCAACAACCGGTATCAACTCAATACATTTATCAAGAGATACAACAGCATTTTCCACCTCGCTACTATCGAAAGCCTGGTAGTATTCGATCATCTCGCCAGTATCATTCGTGAAGGATTTGTGCCGGCTGTCGGCAATCCTCTTGAGCGCCGCGCCTGTGGTGGATAGAATTTCTGCAAATTGTTTCAGATCTTCCTCATCTGCGTACCGCATTAAAGATCGTGCAATTGCGTGAAGCTTCTGTCCGAAGTCGGTTTTACCCGGCTTGTCGATATAGGCAGTTGCGCCTTTGTTGCGGTCATTGACAAGTGTACGGTAATAGGATCTCAGCAGTGCGCTCAGTACGCCAACTCGATTAATCCCAGTCCGCGGGGATACAGTTCTCAGTTCACGGAGTGCACGCATGAGTACTGGCCTTTGTACGCCTGATTTTGCTTGTGTAAAGGCACACCACTCATGGCTATTCCACATCCACGCTGGCAAACAGAAATCCTTTGTTCCTCCTCTTGCTGGAGGAACTGTGAATCTACGAACTTCCGAACAATCTGCAAATGCAGATGAGTACTCCCCATTAGGATCGAGGATGATGAATCGCGCGTTTGGTAGTCCGCCATGCTTCTTTGCTGCTTCATTTTCCCTTTCTGTGTTACCGCTCTCCTGGGCTGTTCTTACAGCTTCTTTCAGAAGTCGGGCACGCTCATTGCGTGCTTTTTCCAAAGACCAGCGGATAAGCCCGGCAACAGTACATGACTTGCCACTGCCGGTATTTCCCAGAACTGCGAGATGGCGCCCGAATATCTTATCCGGATCGACGGTCACGGCTGCATTTGCAGCAAGCGGTGATGTGCCTATCTTGACTCGTCTGTCTTCACCGCTTGAAGCTTCGATAATGGATCGAAGCTGCTCGGCGGTGGGCAGTTGCGCGGCATCCCCAACAGAAGGAAAAGCAGAAACACCTCTTTCCAGACGGTAGGCGCTCTCGCCACTTCTAACACGCTTGCCGACAATCAGTGTGCCCAGAGGTGTCAGTGAAATCTTCCTTAGTGGAAACGGCAAATCTACAAGCCCAAAGTCTTTCAGGCCCGTCCGCTTGGGGAATTGCGAACGTTCGACACCGAGCCAAACCACCAGCCCGACAACCGCACCGGTTTCGTTCGGGATCAGCACATAACCGTTGATGCGGGGGAACCCAGTAGGGACGCCAGTGTTCAGCGCAGTTGTCTGAGGAGCATTTGGCTCAAGAATCACCTTAATCTCTGATGGAGATACAGATTCAACCGTGCCGATGATCAGAGCGGCGATTTGTTCAATCGGTTTGCTCATCATCGCCCCCTCTTGTTGCGTTCTTGTACTCTTCGCCCCGTTGTTCTTCGAGCTTGGTCTTGCGAATCGTAATCTGGTCAATGGCCGGCTTCGGCAGATAGTGTTGTACCAGAGTCTCCAGGTCGCCAAAGTGACTACCAAGTAGCAGGGATATCTGTGCGCGTTTACCCACTTCCTGACAGAATCTGATGATCCGCTGACGACTGGTATTTGCGGGGTCGTCCTCATTTTCCGGAGTAGTCTGGTCCCAGGCAATAATCACCAGATGCGTCGAAGGGATTGTCAGCACATCTTTAATGACGCGGTTCACATGATCATCGCCAAAACCGTATCCATAGGTAACGAGAGACGAGTTAGGACGACAGACAGCCGCCGCGAAGTCACGGAACAGCTCGGAGTATGGGTAATCCAGTGTTTCAACATCTTTCGCAGGGTTCGGGTAGATCATCACGGAACCCGATGGTTCATGGGGGATATCGGGGTGGTCGGCGGCAGCCCCAAAAGGGACGGCGTAGCGGCGAAGTTCCTTCTCCTCCCATCGCCAGTCGATGGAGCCATGAATCTTACATAACCTGATTACGCCCTCCAGGTAACGGGGCTCGCCGCGCATTCCAGGCGGGTTATAGTGAATGTCAATGTTCAGCCGCGAGGCGCGGAATACGGGTGAGAGTGCACCAACAAAGCGGTCCAGAACGTGCAACCCCGCGAGATCGCACCCATATTCTATAAGGCGATCGTAGTTCGTTGTAAAAAGGTTCAGTCGTTCCCTTGTGGCTGTGCGGCTTGCGAAGCTGAGGAGAAAGCTGACTAGAAGATCATCTGCTTTGTCCCTCCTAGTGTCCTCGGCGTGCCGTATCAAGCGTTCGGAATCAAGTATGCAATCCATAAAGCACTTGAGTTGATTATCGATCTCGGTCTTCCAAAGAGATGCGCGCGTATCGCCCATAACTTTGAGGCCGTCCTTCAACTGCATTGCGGCACGAAGTTGATCCTCGATGTTCGCCGACCCTCGTCCGCAGGTCTTTGCGCTCTGGTCGGCATACTCATCCACTTGTTCCTTTAGGTTGTCTTCACATGCCCATTCACATTTGGTCATGTTAACGGCCTTGCCGCCTGCCGCGCGGGCAACAGCATTTGTGAACCCACTTCCGAGGAGGAGCGAGAGATGTTCACTCTGGAAAACGGCCGTTAACCACGGTTCGATGTTCTTGCGGAACTTTTCGACGTGTTTAACGGGCTCATCCGAAAGATCGTACTTTTCGTTGGAGCCACACCGGTAGATATGAGGGTTAAGGGTAATCATGGCCACCTCCGCCTTCTTTTATTCATGGTTAATGCCCTTTTCTATCTTCATCGCGGTCAGCCCGACCTCAGTCGTCCTGTACCTTTGCATCCGACTCCGTGGCTTGTCGGGGATGGTCCGTTCTAGAATGCCCATGGCCATCAAGGGCGCAAGGTAATTCGTCTGGAAGGTCTTCCAGTGCTTGAGTCCCAGTTTGGCCATGATGGCCTTCGCCGGTTTGGGTTCGCGGCAGAACGCCGCCACTTGTGCGGTGACTTGTGCGGTGACTTGTGCCGCTGATTTGGCCCCCGAAGTCCCCATCACACCGCTGGCGACCAACTGCGCTCTGAACGTGACGACGAGGAATCCATGCTTTTCCTCGAAGACCGGCGTCGCCGCGCCGTGCTTCTCGCACATCTCAATGACGCGGTTGGTGCCGCGGCCCCAGACCTCCACGGCTCCGGTGCGATGGAACGCCTCGGCGATCAACGGGTTTGTCGGCCTCGACAGATGCGGACCGGAGAGTTGTTCCAGGGTCACACCCCTGGGGAGACGGCCATAGCTCTGCACCTCAATCCGGTCATCGAGAATCACAATGGCGACGTAGCCGGAGTAGTGGGAGTAGTCGCGGTGCATGACGGCGTTGAGGAGGATTTCTCTCAGCGCCTCAAGCGGAACCGGGAAGCGGTCTTCCCGAAACACCGTGCCCCTGGGAAACCGCGCGCCCAGCGGCATGGTCCGCTCAAGGAACGCCATGCCCTCGCGCACCATGGCGAAGGCATTCATGTGTTCCTGCCGGTTATCCACGATCTCGCCGGTAACCGTCGTACCCCGGAAGCGTCCCATCTTGAGAAGGCACTGGGGATAGTCAGGTAGGAATCTTTTTCCGTAAAGCACCTGGGCGGCCTGCGTAACGACGCCAGCCGCGCGCAGGCCCAGCCGGTCGACAATTTCGCCGATGTCACGGCTCGTATCCGGCGAAATCCGGTTTTGCTGAATGGCCAGCTCGCGCGTCCGTAGAATTTCCTTGCGGTCCAGATCCTTCAGCACCAGTCCGTCGGCGGGGAGGTTTTCCCAGCGGCGTTTGGCGTGGCCGCGCTCAATGAGCAGACGTTCGTATTTGGCTTGTGGCATCCGGTGCGTGGTCGTACCCACGCGCTCATAAGCACGGCCCTCATACGCGAATGGCCGGGCATCCGGACCGGCCTCGGCTGCGACGGCAATGACCGCGCGACCCATCTTGACCCCGATCCGCTCGATGATGAGGTGGACCGGTGGCTCAAAGCGGTCGCAGGTCTGCGCGATACCCCGGATGGTCTGGTCGGAGACTTGCTGCCCATCAACCGTGCCATCCGGCCGAACACCAAATAGCACCGTGCCCCCGTTGCCGTTCAGGAAAGCACAGAGCGTCCGCATACCTTCCTTCAACTCGCCCGTGGAGCGCTTAAACTCCAGTGTCGGGCCTTCGCCCTTTCGAAGGAGCGCAGCAAACCGCTTCGAATCGAGGGGCTGCCGCGAGCCCCTTCCAGAATCCTTGTTACCCAATTCATTACCCCATTAGATGAACATTACCCAATTCGACCGAGTGTGATCCTCACGCTCGCCCTCCGTATGGCGGAGGCTCTTCCCGCACAACCATCGGTTTGGTCACGGCGTTCACGTCCAGGTAGTAATGTTGCACCGCGGTCACCTCATTCCACGGGAAGCGGGCGGGATCGCGAACAGGTTCCTGAAGCGTCGGCATCGTACCGCAGTTGGTGACCACGTACAGCCAGTAGCAGTCCCGACGGTCTTCAGCGACCCGGCGCTCGTTGGGCGTCAACAAGACGACGCCGGTTTCGCGGCCAATTCCTTTGACCTCGATCAGGCGGAGTTCGCCGGAGTTGAGGTCGATGCTGG
>CAYHHI010000026.1:0-41744 GCA_964356335.1 uncultured bacterium | reverse complement strand
ATGGGTTCGCTCGAGCAGCGACCAGTGTGACGTGAGTAAATCGCTGGGTATTTGAGGTAGGTAAAGGTGAACGAAAATCGGGCGTCTATCCTGTGGGTCGATGATGAAGTGGACCTCCTGAAGTCCCACATACTGTTTCTCGAGGAAAGGGGCTATCGCGTGAAGGCCGTGGCGAATGGTGAGGATGCCATCGGACTGATAAGCCGGGAGGCCTTCGATCTGGTGCTGCTTGACCAGATGATGCCCGGTATGGATGGCCTTGCGACTTTCGCACGCATCAAAGACGTCAAGCCTTCAATGCCTGTGGTGATGATAACCAAGATTGAGGAAGAGGATCTTATAGACGAGGCCCTCAGAAAGCGGATCGACGATTTTCTCCTCAAACCCGTGAACCCGGTGCAGATTCTTTCTGCCGCCAGGCGAATTCTTGAAAGCCGGGACATCAGGCAGAGGGAACTCTCAAGGGAATACGTGGAGAATTTCAACGCTGTGGAGGACATGCGATCACAAGCGCGAGGATGGCGTGACTGGATCGCGATTCATGCGAAGCTTAGCGAATGGGACATCGTCCTTGATCAATTCCCCGACACCGGTCTCGCGCAGAGCCATCTCGATCAGCGCAGGCAATGTAACGTCGAATTCTGTATGTTCGTCGAGAAGTCTTATAAGAACTGGGTCTCCAATGGTGAGAGGCCGCTCCTGTCGGTCGACGTGATGGCCAACTTCGTCGCGCCACATCTTTCAGCAGGCAAGCGCGTCTACTTCATTGTGGTGGACTGCCTTCGGCTTGACCAGTGGCTCACTATCGAACCCATGCTCGAACCCTACTTTTCGATCAAGCGGGATCCCTATTATTCGATTCTTCCTACTGCCACACCGTACTCCAGGAACTCCATCTTCAGCGGCCTCTTCCCGGGAGAGATGGCGGCAACCTATCCTGAGTTCTGGAACGAAATGACAACGGATGAGACCGGCAAGAACAGGTATGAGAAGCAGCTCCTGGAGAAGCAACTCAAGAAGATGGGGCTCAGAGTGAGCCCATCGGTCAAGTATCTCAAGATCTATAGTGCCGACGAGGCGATCCAGGTGAGGAAGCAGATTCCCACCCTTCAGAGCGTGCCTCTGGTGGCCTTGGTCTTCAACTTCGTGGATATTGTCGCCCACAGCCGCTCGGAATCACGCGTTCTCCAGGAGATGCTTCCCAACGAGGCAGCCTACAGGAGCTTCACCAGGACATGGTTCATGCATTCGCCCCTTTATGACATCCTTAAGGCAATATCGAGTCAAAATGCCGTCGCGGTCGTCACAACCGACCACGGCTCGGTGCTTGCGAGGCGATCGGCGGTCGCTCTGGGTGACAGGGAGACTTCAACAAACGTCCGGTACAAATTCGGAACCAACCTCAACTGTGATCCCAGGTATGCCCTCCATGTAAAGAATCCGCCGGAGTATAAACTGCCGGGGGGCGGGATCAACAAGAACTATATAATCGCTAAGGAAGATTATTACTTTGTCTATCCCACGAATTTTCACGAGTACGAACGCCAGTACAAGGACAGCTTTCAACACGGCGGCATATCCATGGAAGAGATGATTCTTCCCTGTGTCACGATGAAACCCAAGAGATGAACCTGTGGTCCGGCTGGTGAAACTCCTCTCCACGTCTGCTCTCGAGACCGCGAAAATGGGCGAACGAATCGGGCGGCTTCTTGAGGGTGGCGACGTGGTTGCCATGACGGGCGTTCTAGGTTCAGGAAAAAGTGTTCTGGCAAGGGGAATAATGGCGGGCCTCGGTGTGGCCTCGAAGATGCCAAGCCCGAGTTTTGTGATTGTGGCGAGCTATGACGGCAAGTATCCTGTGAATCATATTGATCTTTACCGTCTCGAGAATCCCGACGAAGCCTCTGCCGTCGGCATCGAAGACATGCTCTATTCGGATGCGATAAGTATCATCGAATGGGCCGAGAAGATTGACAAGATGCTGCCGCCATCCAGGCTGGACGTTATGATCGAGCTCATGGGCAAACCTGAGGAACGCCTGGTAACTCTGGTGCCTTCGGACGACGCGATCGGGCGGAGGCTCCTGCCGCTTGTCACGCGGCCTCTTGGAGCCGAGGTCGGCAAGAATGAATCCGGCGATAGGCAATCCGGCAAAGACGAGATTGGTAATGCCGAATCTGGAAGTACCGAATCTGGCGGAGACAGGTCTGGGCGAGGGTGCTGATGAGAGTCCTCGGAATTGAGACTTCAGGGAGTGTGGGTGGTTTTGCAGTCGTGGATGACGGGCGTCTGGTTGCCGAGACGGTCTCCGATGTGACGGGACATCACCTCGAGAAAGGTGCCGCAATGATTGAATACGTGCTTCGGAGTGCGGCGATGACAATTGACGACTTGGATGGTGTTGCTGTCTCAGTCGGGCCGGGATCTTTCACGGGTCTGAGAGTGGGTCTCGCTCTGGCCAAAGGCATATGTTTTGGGTCGGAGATTCCTCTCGCAGGTGTCCCAACGCTCGATTGTATTGCGGAGGCCTTCGCGTACACGGATGCTTTTGTGGTACCCGTCAAGGATGCCCGCAGAGGTGAAATCTACTTGAGCTTCTATGAGGCTCGCAGAGGAGTGATAACGCGGTTTGGCGATTACAGGGCCCTGTCGCCCGACCTGCTCGCCGAAGAACTAAAAGGGGACAGCGCCCCTTTTTCGGGGGACCGCACGATTCTGCTGGTGGGCGACGCCCTCGTGAAGTACGGCGAAGTGCTAAGGTCCAGGCTCGGCGGACGAGTGATGATGGCTCCCCAGGCGTTCTGGGGCGCGCGGCCCGCACTGGTAGCCGGGATCGGTGTCAGGCTTCTCCGGGAAGGCAAGATTGCAGACCTTGATACGGTCGAGCCGATGTATGTGAGGCTGTCGGAGGCGGAGCGAAAACCGGCGGGATTGGTGGGCCGTGGGACAGATAAAAATAAGAAGAATGACGGAAGATGATTTGGACCGGGTCTCTGCGATAGAACAGGATCTGTTCAGCTTACCCTGGTCCAGAACCAGTTTCCTGTTCGAGGTCAATGACAGCAAGACAAGCGTTCCCATCACTGCGTCCGAGGATGGTGAGGTGGCCGGCTATGCGGTTGCATGGTTTGTTGCCGACGAGCTCCACATAGGCAATGTCGCCGTGGTTCGGCACAGGCAGGCGACCGGCATCGGGAAGGCTCTGCTTGAGCACTTGCTCAAAGAGGCCGCCGAGAGAAAGGCTGCTTATGCTACGCTGGAAGTCAGGGTGAGTAATGTCAGGGCGATAAGCCTTTACAGGAGGCATGGCTTCAATGGGATTGCGATCCGGAAGCACTATTACGCCGATAACAGTGAGGACGCTCTGGTGATGATGGTTGATGTGGGGCGGGGTGCGGCACTGGGTGAAGGGAGAAGGCTGGAGGAATGAGGCTCGAGGAAGAAGTGCAGGAAGCCAAGAGATACTTATCGAGTGCCTTTCCGTTTTCTACGAAGACGGGTGTCACGCTTGGTTCGGGTCTGGGGTCGGTGCGGGAAGCATTTGAGACTCTCAGGGCCTTTCCCTATAAGGAAATTCCACACTTTCCTGTATCCACGGTCCGGGGTCACAGGGGCGAGCTGGTCTTTGCCAAGCGAGGCAAGAGTAGGGTCGTAATCCTGGATGGCAGGGTGCATCGTTACGAGGGCTATTCCTGGGGCCAGGTGACCTTCCCGATCAGGGTCCTCGATGCTTTGGGTGTCACCACGATGATAATCACAAATGCTTCGGGAGCGGTGAGTGCCGGATTCAAGCCCGGCGACATAATGCTCATCGAGGATCACGTTGATCTCATCTGGAAAGGCGCTGCAGAGATCCAGCCCGGCCCGCACGCGATGCGGAGGCCGTACTACTCCCAACGCATGATCGAACTCGCCCGCGACATAGGCATAGCCAAGCGGATTCCCGTCAAGAAGGGTATACTCCTGGGGACTACGGGCCCCGCTTATGAAACCCCGGTAGAAGTAGAATTCGCTCGCAGGATAGGGGCTGATGCTGTTACAATGTCCACCGTACCAGAGGTCACGGTCTGCCACGAGCTCGGGATCTCGGTGCTTGGTATGTCGTTAATTACGAATGTGGCGGCTTCCCACGAGGGTGGGCACGAGAAGGTGATCGGCTTTGCGGCAAAGGCGAGCCGGAACCTGACGGAGCTTGTTCTCGGGGTGCTTGAATCTGTTTGAAAGGACCGGAGGGGCTGCGTGAGGGCGTAAGCCATCTCGTAAAGCGTGGCTCGCCATTTCAGGATATCGAGCGGGCTTGAGGGGGTACGATGAGCTGGTTCAGGAAAATTGAGAAGGGATTCGCCGGGGGTGGCAGGCGCGACATGCCCGACGGCCTGTGGCGAAAGTGCGAGAAGTGCGGCGAGATCGTCTATGAGCGTGTGATAACGCGAAACTACTGGACCTGCATAAAATGCGGCTATCACTTCATGATCTCAAGCCTCGATTATGTCGCGATGATAGCTGACGATAACACCTTCGTCGAGATAGATGCGGGCTTGCGCTCCTGTGATCCCATTGGCTTTCGTGATTCGAAGCGTTACACCGACAGGCTCCGGATGGCCGTCAGGAAAACCGGCCTCAACGAGGCCATAGTCACCGGCACATGCCGGATTGGTGATCACGGGGTGGTTGTGGGCGCTCTCGACTTCAGATTCATGGGTGGCAGCATGGCTTCGGTTGTGGGAGAGAAGGTTACCAGGGCTGCTAAGCGGGCGCTGGAAGACAGAGCATTTCTCGTGCTCATATCCAGCTCGGGCGGTGCGAGGATGCAGGAGGGGGTGCTTTCGCTGATGCAGATGGCGAAGACCAGTGCCTGGATGGGGAAGATCTCCGAGGCCGGCCTGCTCTACGTCTCAATCCTCACCAATCCCACGACCGGCGGGGTGACTGCGAGTTTTGCGATGCTTGGCGATGTGATCATCGCTGAGCCGGGCGCCCTCATCGGTTTTGCCGGTCCCAGAGTGATCGAGCAGACCATAAACCAGGAGTTGCCTGCCGGCTTTCAGAGCTCAGAATTTCTGCTTGAGCATGGAATGGTAGATATGGTCGTTCCCAGGCCTCAGATGAGGAAGACGCTGGTCGGCCTCTTCGACTTCTTCAGCGCCGTCGAGCGGCCTGTCGAGGAGAAGCCGAAGCCCGCAATCCTCAAAACCCCACCCCACATTGAGGTAAAGGCTGATATGGAGGGCGAAGGCTAAGCGCCTGAGACTTCTCAATGAGCAAGCTTTCCTACCGCGCTTCGATTGATTTCCTCTTCAATCTTGAAACATCGGCGATCAAACTCGGGCTTGACAATACCGTGGACCTGCTTCGTGCGATCGGCAACCCCGAGGAGAGCTTCCAGAGCATCCACATAGCCGGCACCAACGGGAAAGGCTCGGTCGCCTGCTTCCTCAATTCCATCCTTTATCACAACGGCGTGGTGGCCGGCCTCTTCACATCGCCGCATCTGGTCGATTACAGGGAGAGGATAAGAAAGGACGGTGTTGCGATTCCTGCACGGGACGTGAGCGAGATAGTCTCGGAGGTTGCAGGACACGTCACACGGATAGGCGCAAGCTACTTCGAGGCGACCACCGCACTGGCCTTCGAGTACTTCAAGAGAGAGCGCGTCGAGGTTGCTGTTGTCGAAGTCGGGATGGGTGGCAGGCTCGATTCCACTAATGTGATAAGGCCTCTGGTCACGTGCATAACCACGATAGATTTTGACCATGAGAAGTACCTGGGCCGAACCCTCACGAAGATTGCGGGTGAGAAAGCCGGTATAATAAAGGACGGTGTACCCGTAGTGTGCGGCCTCATGCCGGAGAGGGCGCGCGTGATCGTAAGGGACGTGGCCAGGAAGCACAAGTCAAGGATTTTCCAAGTGGGCAGGCATACAGCCCTGAAGCCTCTCAAGATTGACCGCGATGGATCGACCTTTGAATACAGGGGACTTGCCCGGAAGCGCACCCTCAGGATCGGACTGGTTGGATTGCATCAGATCGCCAATGCTGCGGTAGCAGTGCTTACGGCCGAAGTGCTGAATGAGATTGGGTTCAGGATCGAAGACAGAGCGATTGACGAAGGGCTTCGGCACGCCTTATGGCCCGGAAGACTCCAGGTACTCAAGAGAAGACCGCTTGTCCTCTGTGACGGAGCCCACAATGTTTCGGGTGCGCGCGTGCTGGTCCGGTCACTCGGGCAGATGGGCATCGCCGGGACCGCCACGGTATTTGGCGTGCTCCGGGACAAGAACTACGAGAGGATGCTGGCGGTTCTTGCCCCGCGTACAACCAGTTTCGTTTTCACGAAGCCGGCTTACGAGAGAGCGCTTCCCGTCAGGCAGCTCAAGGCCGCCGGGAGAACGCTCGGACTCGCTTTCAAGGCGTTCCCGAGAGTTCACGATGCTCTCGAGTATGCTCTCAATCATGCGGAACCTTGCGACACACTTCTGGTGTGCGGCTCGCTTTACGCCGTCGGGGAGGCCATGCAGTTTTTTGGTTTCAAACCGCACTGTGTTAGGTTATGTTAGTAGCGGTTAAAGGCAATAACGGCTTGACACCTCGCTAGTCGAAATCTATACTCGGTTTGGTCGGAGGCGGATATGGCTGAAGTGGTCGTCAAGAAATTGTCGAAGATCTTTTCGGGAGGCGTTGTCGCCGTCAAGGACGCCGACCTTGAGGTGGCGGACCGTGAGTTTGTTGTGCTTGTGGGTCCCTCGGGCTGCGGTAAGTCGACCTTCCTCAGGATGATCGCAGGGCTTGAGGAGGTCACCTCGGGCGAGATCTATATCGACGGCAAACTGGTCAATGATGTCCCCCCCAAGGATCGGGACATTGCCATGGTTTTTCAGAACTATGCCCTCTATCCCCACATGACGGTGTTCGAGAACATGGCCTTCGGCCTCAAGCTCAGGAAGTATCCCAGGGACGAGATAAAGACGCGCGTCAACGACGCGGCCCAGATCCTGGGGATCGAAACACTTCTCGACAGGAAGCCCAAAGCCCTGTCGGGAGGCCAACGCCAGCGGGTCGCCGTGGGCAGGGCGATCGTCAGGAAACCCAAGGTCTTTCTATTCGACGAGCCCCTTTCCAACCTCGATGCCAAGCTGAGGGTTCAGACGAGGGCGGAGATCTCGAAGCTCCATGTCCGGCTCAATGCGACAATAATCTATGTTACACATGACCAGATCGAGGCCATGACCATGGGAACAAGGATAGTGGTATTGAAGGATGGGGCTATCCAGCAGGTCGCCGACCCCATGACGCTTTATGATGCGCCCGTCAACAAGTTTGTGGCTGGCTTCATCGGGAGCCCCGCCATGAATTTCATGGAAGGAAAGGTCGCAAGGGATGGCGGCTTGGTCTTCGATGAGGGGACCTTCAAGGCCAGGATCCCTGCCCAGTTTGAGAAGGCGCTCGAGGCCCATGTCGGAAAGCCGATCATCTTCGGCATACGGCCTGAAGCCCTGTATGAGAAATCCCCCGATGAGTCCCCGGAGCATAAGGCGAGTTTCAAGGCCACGGTGGAAGTGGTGGAGCCCATGGGCAGCGAAACCTTTGTATATGTCACCACCGGCAAGAGTCCCGTGGCTGCCCGGCTTACGACGAGACGTGACATAAGGCCGAGCTCCGAGATCACACTTTTCATAGACATGCGAAGGATTCACTTTTTCAGCCCCGGGGATGAGAAGACGATCATTTGAAGTCGGCCTGTGATAGGACAGCCTGCCCTCCGTCCCGCCCGGAAAGGATTGTTGCGTCTGCCATGAGAAAGTGCGCGGCGGCTTTCCTCCCGGATTCCTTCCGCGGCGGCTCTCGCAATTCGGGTTTTCGGTTTTCGGTTTCTCTGGTTTCCCTTGTCCTCGTGCCCGCGTTGGCCTTTCTTGCGTTGTCCCCGGAGCCTGTGATCGCTCAAGAGGGTTCCCAGGACAATTTCGATGTGTCCGCAGACAAGCTCAAGGGAAGCCGGGCCGGGGAAGAGGAAATCGTCATCCTCGAAGGCAATGTCAAGATAATCCACGGGACCATTACTGCGACAGCCGATACGGGTTTCTATGATAAGCAGAAAGAGAAGATAAGACTTGTGGGAAGGACCAGCGTGAATGACCGGGGTATCGAAATAAGAGGGAGCGAGGGCGAGTACCTCAAAGCCGAGCGCAAGCTGATTTTCCCTCGAGGCGTCGAAGTTCTAGAGTCGGGCGGAACGCTCACTGCCGACCAAGGCGTCTACGATATTGCGGGCGACAGTGTCGACGTCCAGGGCAACGTAACCTACTCTGAAGGCATGAAATCCATGACGGCCCGCAGGGCCGTCTATCTCCGTGCAGAGAATCTCGTGTCGGCCTGGGGAGACGTCGTGATGAAGGATGAGGGCTATGGCGCCTCGGTGAGGGCCGGCCGGGTGAGATACCAGCGCGACAAGAGGTATGGCTTTGCCCGCGAGAACCCGGTGCTCGAGATTCTGGCACGGGAAAACCGCGAGGCTTTAACCGTGAGCGCCGACTCAATGGAACTCTACGCCGATGAGAAAAAGGCAATTGCCATCGGCGATGTCAACATAGTGAGAGGTAAGGCCACGGGCCGGAGCGGGCGCGCAGTTTTCCTTGACCTGGAGGACATGTCGATCCTCTCGGAGACCCCATCATTGGTTGAAGAGGCAAGCTCTCTTTCGGGGGACAGCATCACCATCTTCAGCAAGGACGAAAAGATCTCCAGGGTGCTGGTCGCAGGCAACGCGAAATGCAACTACGAGCCTGAGAAGGGAGAAAGGAGCGATCTTTCGGGACGCGAGATCACGCTCCATTTCAGTAACGATGAACTCTCCGAGATGCACATCGGCGGAGACGCGACAGGGCTCTTCATGCCTTCCGCCGCAGACACCGCAGCGACCTCGAGTAACGAAGTGCGCGGTGCCACAATGGTATTGGGCTTTGAGAGCGGCAAGGCCATGACGGCGACGGTTGTCGGCGGAGTCCGTGGGCTTTACAGGATGGAGGTCGCCGGTGGAGAGGGTGCCGCCGGTGAGGCGGTGAAGAGTGAGGACGTCATCTACGAATGCGACAGCCTCCGCTACGATGTCCCCCTGTCCCTGATGTATCTTAACGGCAAGGCAAACATAACTTACCACAGCATGAAGCTTGCCTCCGAAGCCATAGAGTACAACTCCAAGACTTATAACCTGTATGCCACCGTGGATCCTGTCCTCTGGGAGGGTAGCGACAAGATAACGGGCAGTTCAATGTCCTATAACCTCAAGACCAAGCGGGGGGCGGTCATGGCCGGGAGGACGAGGTTCGACAAAGGTCTCTATACCGGCAGGTTCATACGAAAGACGGGCGAGAGCACCCTCAATATCGAGGGCGGCACATACACCAGCTGTGACTACTTGGATCCGCACTATACATTCACCAGTTCCAGGATGAAGATGTACATGGATGATAAGGTGATTGCGAAGCCCGTCATCCTGAGGATTCGCAACATGCCTGTGCTTGCTCTTCCCTTCTATATGTTTCCAATAAAGCGTGGCAGGCACTCCGGCATCCTGATACCGAGCATCGAGCTGGGCTTCGATCAGGCGAAAGGCAGATTCATCAGGAACGCCGGTTACTATTGGGCCCCCGGAGACTACTTCGACGTTGCACTCTGGGGCGACTACTACCAGAGATCCCGGTGGATCGGCCGCGTGGAGACCAGGTATAACGCGAGGTACCGTCTGAGCGGTTCATTTGACGGCTCCTACACCCGCGACCTTGTCACCCATGATACCAGATGGGACGTGAGCGGAGCCCATACTCAGGGAATCGGCGAGAACGGGAGGCTGGTCGTGCACGCGGACTTTGTGAGTGACAAACGCTACCGCCGGGACACCAGCGACAATCTCGAGGAAGCATTGAGACGGGTGCTTGGATCCGATGTCTCCTATTCACGGAGCTGGGACGGCAAGAGCATCAACATCGCGGCCGAGAGAAGACAGAATCTCGACACCGATGAGATCGCCGAGAGGCTTCCCACCATGAGTTTCCTTCTAAACAGGATGACCCTACTTGCACCCAAGGAGGGCGAGGTTGGGTGGCACAAGGGAACTTACATCTCAGGCAGCTCCGGCTTCTCAAGCACGCTTAACGAGCGCGCCCATAACAGGAAAACCAGACAATCAGCCAGTGCCAGCGTGAACCTTGACTCTGACCTGGGTCTGGTCGGCACGTCCCAGAGCATAAGATCGCGGCTTGTCCTGACGGGCGAGCGCAAGGACATGAACGAATGGTGCTCCAAGTGCACCGGCGGCAAGCGCATCAACTCCGCGGCCGACCTCAAGACAGACTTCGTCGCCAAACTTAATCCTTTTGGTTGGATAAACTTCAATCCTTCACTCACGACTGCGCTGACACTCTACAATGAAGACAAGGCCGGCAAAGAGTATCCTTTGAGATTCCTTTATTGGGGTGGAGTCGATTCCAGGTTGACGCTCTACCGGACCTACTTCCCAAGAATCGGGCCCCTGGTGGCCCTCAGGCACGTCGTCTCGCCTTCAGTCAGCTTCTCGCACCGGCCGGATTTCTCCAAGTACAGCGGCAGGTTCTACGCCCTGCCAGGTGTCTCCGGAGACGTCGGTAAATCAAGCGTCATGAACATGTCACTGGGGAACAGACTCCAGGCCAAACTCGGAAGCGGCACGGACGTTAGAAAGATTGACGACCTCTTGTCCCTCAACACTTCGACCAGCTATGATTTCCTTTACAGGGACAAGCACAAGTCAACGCCGTTTTCGATGATAACAAGCAGCCTCAGATTCTATCCTTCGCAATACGTCACCTTCGATCTCGACTTCTCACATGAACCTCTGCATCTTTCGCTCAAGTCGCTGGATTTCCAGACCAGATTCGCTTACAGCGGAAAGGATCCACTTCCTCCCGGTTTCGGCGAGCCTGAAGTCCCTGAAGAGCCCAGGGTTCCCGAAGAAGGTGTCGGGGGATCGGATCAGGGATCGCCGACATCCAATCCGTGGCACGTAGATATGGCTTACAGGTACACCAAGGGTTTCGAGGGTGCCAAGGACAACTACTGGCTTGAAGTGATGACCGGCTTTGACTTCACGCGGCACTGGCGAATCGAGTATAGCGGCAGGTTCGATCTCTCAGGAAAGCAGATCGTCTATCAGGAGTATTCGATTTATCGAGATCTTCACTGCTGGGAAGCCCGCTTTGTAAGAAGATACTCAGACGGCGATTGGGCGTATTATTTCAGGCTCAACATCAAGGCGCATCCTGAGATCTACACCGAAAGAGGCTTGCGTGCGCTCAATCGGGCGTATTGATACCATATTCATTATTTATTGACATTCTGAGGCACGAAAACGTAGGCTCCTATACCGTAAGCTTGTGATGGGAGTCTGCCGCGAGGAGGTGAATAGGATGAACAAGCAGGAGATGATCAACGCTGTCGCCCAGAAGGCGAAGCTGACGCCGGCTCAGGCCAAGAAGGCTGTGGATGCAATCTTCAGTCCCGATCCCGTAAAAGGCTTGATCGCTGGCACCTTGGGCTCAGGTGGCAAGGTCTCGATTGCCAGATTCGGCACATTTGAAACCAGACAGCGGAAGGCAAGGACCGGGAGGAATCCCAAGACCGGAGAGACAATCCAGATAAAGGCTCGCAAGCACCCGGGATTTCATCCAGGCAAGACCCTCAAAGAAAAGGTCAACAGGTAGGGCCTGAGTTCACTACATTTAGGTGGAACCGAACCCCGTGAGGGGTGTTTTATACTCAGGAAGGGCCTGTTTTGGAGGCCTGTCTTAGAGGGGGAGTATGTCGCGACTGGCAGTTTCGTCTATTGTGCTGCTTCTGGTTTTCGCGGCTGGCGCCGAGGGGGCGATGCTGCTTGAGAAATCCGACATCGATCTTGGGTTCATCTATCGCGACCAACCCCAAAAGATGGTTTTCCCGTTTGAGAACGCATCTCGTGATACTGTCCACATTCTCTCGATTGAACCTTCCTGCGACTGCACGACCGCTCAGGTTATGTCGCAAGCGATACCGCCTCGCGGCACAGGTGAACTGCATGTCTTCTTTGATCCCATGGGCTATGAGAGCAGGGGTAGGGTGAAGGAAAGCGTGAGGCTCTTGACCAGCGATCGACAGGACCCGGAGGTGCTGGTGACTTTCGCAATCGAAGTCGGCATAGGGCCGGAGCCTGAGCCTCGTTCGCTTGCCTTTGGCAGGGTCGCCAAGGGAGCATCCGATACGCTCCGACTTGTGATTCGTCCTGGAAAGATGGGTCCATCCGGAAAGACCGACCCATCTGGAAAGCCCGGTGCATCGGGGAGACCAGAGGGATTCGCAATTGTGGGGGCCCGCAGCGACAATGACAAGATGGTTGTCACCCAGCTCGGCAAGACTGCTGATGGTGGCAATCAATTGATGGTGATAGTCACGAACAAATCAGGGGGCGGGGAGGTTGCAGGTTTTGTGACAATCGAGACCTCGGACAGCCTGAGGCAAGAGATTCGCGTTCCGGTGACGGCGAGCCTTCCGGGGAGTATTGCCGTTGAGCCCGGCATCATCGCATTTGGGCCGACCTTGCCGGGAAAGTATATCGCGCAGACCCTGAAGATATCCTCCGACGGGAATCTCAGGTTCACAATCGAGAGCGTCACCTCTTCGGTAAGCCAACTTGACTTCGAAGTGAGACCCATTGCACAAAATGCTTATGAACTTAAGATCAAAGTAAAAGATGGCGCACCGGCGGGAAGGTTGATAGGGGAGATGAGGATAAGGACTGATCGCCCGGATCAGCCGACGCTGGACGTGAAAGTGACCGGCTATGTAAGGAGCACCAAGTGAAGCATGTCCTCACCAGTGCCGTAAGAGAGGGAGTGCTGATCCTGGCAGTCGCAGGCGTGGTCGGTCTGGTCGTGAACAACGTTAGAAAAGACGGCATCTCGCTGGTGGCAGCTGCCGACACCTTCAGAGTCCGGACCAACGCTGAGTTCATCACGCCCGACGATGCGTCGAAGCTCTTTGAGCAAGGCAATGCCTTTTTCATCGACGCCAGAGACCGGGGTCTTTTCGCGATGGAGCACATCGAGGGGGCTCAGAATGCTTCTCCCACGCAGGCCGGCGTCGACAGCCTTGCCTGGATTGCTCCAGCCGACCCTTACGTCATTACCTACGCGTCTAAGGAAAGCCAGCGCGAGGCCGGTGTGCTTGCCGATAAATTGCTTGAAGCCGGTTTCAAGAAGGTCTACGTCCTCTTGGACGGCATCGAAGCCTGGAAAGTCAAGGGCCTTCCGGTGGAAGGCAGAACGGATTGAGCCGCGTGCTCAAGAAGATTATTTCTAACAAGTACTTCATCCTCGGTCTCAGGCTTCTGCTTGGCGTCGTTTTTATCTACGCATCGATTGACAAGATTGACAAACCTGGGAGCTTCGCCCAGGCCATCTATAACTACAGAATGCTTCCTCACGCGACGATCAATCTGATGGCGATCGTGATGCCCTGGCTCGAACTGATCAGCGGGGTTCTCATCATCATCGGTCTCTTCATGAGGGGAAGCGCACTTCTCATAGGTCTCATGCTGCTCATTTTCATAATGGCGATATCCAGTGCTCTCGTCAGGGGACTTGATATAAGCTGCGGCTGTTTCAGAGTCGAGGGCGGGCATACGCTTGCCGTCGATCTGCTGGTGAGAGACATACTGATGTTCATCGCAGCAGGTATTGTAGTGGTTTTCGGGAGTTCGCCGCTTTGCCTTAAGGCGAGGGTGAGGCATTCGGGGAAGGGCGGGTAGGGGACGGACTTGACTGGGCCCGTATCGAGGATCTGGACAGTGCAACTATAAGTGTGCAGAATTGAATTGCTGATATGGCCCGGATTGACATAGGCTGCAGGTTTTGTTAGAATGTCTGTGTCTTGTGCAAATTGGGTTCAGGCTTTCTCTGGAGGCTGGGTATGGCATTGAAGACGACAACCATAGGTTCCCTGATTTTCCTGGGTCTGGTCCTGCTCTTGCTCGGTGGGATGGCGCATGCTCAGGAAGGCAAGCAGGTAATGATTGTATTCACAACCGATACAAACGGCGAAGTAAACCCCTGTGGCTGACACGCCGGGGATAAGGGTGGCCTGGCCCGGCGGGCTGGCTTCGTTGATTCGCTTCGTGAGTCATACAGCAATCTCCTCATCGTAGATGTCGGTGATTACTTCGGTAACCGTATGCCCACGCCTGAGAAGAAGCGCACCCTGGCGGTGATTGACGCGATGAGAATGACTGGATACAGCATCGCTGCCGTCGGCGAGCGCGAGCTCAACTATGGCCTCAATTTCCTGGAGGAATCGCTGAAGCGGGGCAACTTCGATTTGATATGTGCGAACCTTAGGAGCAAGAAGGACAGCAGCCTCGTGTTCCTGCCGTATGTTGTCACGAAGGTGGATGGCACGAGGATAGGCTTTCTCGGGCTTCTCGACGACGATCCGCGCAAGGTCGGCGTGTTTGAGCAGCTTGAGAATGTCTACGTGTCCGGTTATATGGAGGCTGCCGAGCGGTATCTTCCTGAGCTCAAGGCCAAATCGGACATTGTGATCGCCCTTGCGCATATAGGGCTTGGCAATTCGCGGACACTCGCCGAGAAGATGCCCGAGTTTGACGTCATCGTGGCGGGGCACGGCAACGACCGGACCCCGCTGGCGGAGAAGGTCGGCGAGACTATCGTCGTGAAGGCTGAGAGCAAGAGCAGCTCGATCGGCACGCTTCTCTTGGGGATAGATGCCAATAACAAGATCAGCGGGTTCGAGGGCAATACGCTGACGCTCACCAAGACCGGCAAAGTAAACGCGGATGTGGAGCGCCTGGTGAAGACCACGGAGGAGCAGGAGAAGCAACGCGACCAGCTGCTGGCGAAGCGCAAGATGGAGCTGCCCAACATCCCGAGGAGACCTGAGGTGCTGGCTGCTGAGGGCTACCTGGGATGGGAGACATGTAAGGCCTGCCACGAGGCAATATATGATAAGTGGTCAAACGATCCGCACTCGAAGGCTTTTGCCACCCTCGCCGAAGATGACAAGTGGAACGACGCCACATGTCTTCCCTGCCACACCACAGGCTATGAAGTTGCCGCAAGAAAAGATTCGGTCGATGTGAGACCGGAGATGTGGAACGTTCAGTGCGAAGCCTGCCATGGTATGGGCACCAAGCACCAGCGCGGCATGACAAGACCGATCGACGAGAGCGTCTGCCTGAGGTGCCATACTGGTATGTGGGGCCGGAACTGGAACTACCAGGAAGCCCTTAAGAAGATTGATCACGGCAGAGACATGATGGTATCCAGGCAGGTGGCCGCTTCCAAGGCTGAGGGGGAGAAGTGAGACGAGCCATGCGAGTCTCGACCTTTATACTTGCCGTTGTCTTCGTGGCACTGGTTGCTGCGGGGCTCGCTCTCGGCGAATTGAGTGACATCGCCTTTAACGGCCGCACGCTTTGACTGTCCTGCATAGGGATCGGGTGATCCCTTTTGTGAAGCCGACGAAAAGGCAAATCTGGCAAACTGTATCCGCCATAGCCCATAACGCCTATTTCCCCGCCTACTTCGGCACCTTTCTCTATCAGGGTTTCCTCAAGGGCGGCTGCGCGCCGACCCTGAATTGCTATGCCTGCCCATCGGCGTTTCTTTCATGCCCCATTGGGAGCCTTCAGAATTTCGCGATGAGGCGGCAATTCCCCTTCTTTCTGGTTGGCTTCTTCGGCGTGGTCGGCATGGGTGTGGGCAGGATGACCTGTGGGTGGCTCTGCCCCTTCGGCTTCCTGCAGGACGGGATGAAGAAGATCTCAAAGCGGGTGGTACGGCTTCCGGGGTGGATGGGCTACCTCAAGTATGTTTCGCTCGTGGTCCTTGCGATAGCATTGCCTTTCTTCCTTGCGGAAGCATGGTTTTCCAAACTCTGTCCGGCGGGCGGCATCGAAGGTGCCATCCCATGGACGCTCGTGGGCGCTTCGAATTCGCCCGTGCTGGCAGGCCTGGATGCGGCGACGATGATGGGAACCATGTTCTGGATCAAGATGGCGATTCTGGCATTTTTCCTTGCCGCAATGGTTTTCGTGAAGCGGCCCTTCTGCCGTACATCGTGTCCGATGGGCGCGATTTTCTCGCTCTTCAACAGGGTGAGCCTGGTCCGGCTCGAGGTGGACAACCACCTGTGCGGCAAATGCAATTTCTGCCGCGATGTGTGCCCGGTCGATCTTGAAGCCTACAGGCAAGTGGATTCGCCCGAATGCATAAAGTGTCTTGAGTGCGTCAAGTGCCCAAAGGGTGCGATAAAGGTGACGCTTGCGCCTGGCGGCAGGCGGTAGAACGCCGGCGGCGAGCCACAAATCATGACCGGCCGGCCGAGTCCGGTGCCGGAGCCATAGAGATCATCCCCGATCCCACGCCGATCCCCCCCTTCTGCGATCCATGCCTCCGCGGCATAAGCCTGCGTTGTCGTATCCCAAGTGGGTGAAGCCTTGATTGAGACCATGCGGGCGTGAATCCACACTGCTCGAGAGCACGACGTGCTCGATCTCACATTAGGATTGACTCCAAAGAAATGGGCTGCTACGGTCTTGCCTAGGCACGCTTGGAGAAGTCTATGAGGCTATGGTTTTGCTCGATTATTGTCTTCCTGCTGGCCGCAGGTGCTTCTGCAGGGACGCCCCCCAATCCGGTATTCGCTGCACTGACCGATGGCGACCCCACACTGGTTTCGGCGGACGAGGCGGCACCGGAGAGTGATCAAGCCCACAACAGCAACCGCGATGCTGATCTAACATACATGTATGCCTGGCTCGAGGGCGCCAATCTCGACACGCTTGTAGTTGCACTTGATTTCACAAGTAGCTGGAATGGGATTCATCTCCTGGTTGTCCTCGAGACAAAGGGCGATGTGGCAGGTGCCACGCAGGATCCCTTTGAATTCCCGGTTGCATACGGACACAGTCTGAAGCCTGACTATGTCTTCACCTATAAGTACAGTTCCGAGGACTATGCGGATCTGCGCAGGTGGGCTGGTACAGGGTGGGAGTTCTGGCAGCTGCCGACGGGGACCTGGACAACCGTGGAGGACGATCGAAAGAATGCCATAGGCATAGTGGTGAGGACTGCTTCCCAGGTGCGGTTCAGATTTCCTATGACCGCAATAGGGCAAGTCTCGCCCGGAGATACATTGAGATTGCAGACCTATGTCACCCAGGAGGCACTGACTGCCAAGTACACCGCACTGGACTCCGATCCCCATGATGCTACCCACGACATGCTGCCTGCCAGTGGTAACTGGTGGGATGCCGCTGCCAATCAGGTCACGCTCTCGCACTATGCTTTGTTTGTTATGCCCTCTTTTGGAAACCCTCCGAACCTGAGCGACGCCGCCGTATCACCTGACACCGCCGAGGTCGGCGACGACGTTACCTTTAGCGTGAGCGTCGCACCTGCCGGTGGGGGCATAGGCAGAGTGTCTGTGGACCTTTCGCCCATCGGCGGCGATTGGCGCACTGCCCTTCATGATGACGGAACACGTGGTGATGCACATGCATCCGATGGCGTGTTTTCAGCCGTCTTCAGGGTCCCGCCAGACGTGCCGGGTGGCGCTAAGAGCATTCTCTTCACTGCCGCGGACACATCGCAAGTGACCCAGCGCAGTATAGCGGGCATGCTTGTGATACCTGCTGAGTCCCTTATTTTCAAATCAGTATCGGATTTGACTGGTGACGATCACGGTCCCAGCATCGCCGATTCCAAGGGTAACCCGGCTGCCGGACTCTACTATTTTTATCCAACTAACGCAGTCTTCAAGCCCGGGATCTTCGATATCGGCAAAGTCGATTTGACGATCGATGGACCATACCTCGTGATAAGACTCCATGTTGGCAACGTCTTGACAAACGCAGAGGGGGGAAACTGGGGTGCTCTATATCCCAGTGCAAGCTGCACCAATCCCAATAGAGCGCAGATCAATCAACCCAAGATCGACATATACATAGACTCCCAGGAGGGGGTGGGTGCGGCTGTGGCGTTCCCCTCGCGTTTTGTGGACATAGCACCAGCCGACGCCTGGGAGTATGGAGTGGCCATCGAGGGATGGTGGAAAGGGTTAGTCCGGTCTAACGGCAGTAATTCGATGTCGGACTGGGCGCTCAGCAAAGTGCCGGAAGCGATTGATGTCTGCAATGACTGTGTACAGGACTACATAGATATCAAGATAGGGCTCGGTGCGATAGGAAACCCCTCAAAAGAAGATATCAAGAAGTGGGATTTCATAATGACTATGGCGAGCCACGATGGCGATAGCTACGACATCAATTTGGGTGGGATCAGGTGGGTCAACAGCGCAACAAGCGAATGGCAGTTTGGCGGAGGAGCTGACGGCGAAGCCGGAAGGGAGCGCGATGCCAACATAATAGACGTCATAGCCGTCCCTGGGGATGGAAAGCCATCCGGCAGAAGCCAGCAGGCGATGCTCAACTATCTTGCTCCAGATGCTCAGGCGAGGTTTGACCAGGGGCTGAACTCATGTGCGCTTGAAGCAACGTCACAGTTCCCTGGTTCAGCTTCCGGACGCGTGACTCTTCTCGAGGCATCCGACAGTGCGACAACCGTGACGGTCAACGCTCTCCGCGCCGGAAAGGTTTTCGCGTCAACACAGACTGCGCCGGGTGGTGGGGCCTATGAGATCAAGTCGTTGCCTGACGGCACCTATGATGTGGAAGCACGGGCGCGTTCGTATAGGAAAGCCACGGTCCACGGCCTTGTCGTACAGGGCGGCAACCAGATCAGGAATGTAGATTTCAGTCTCACCAAGGTCCCCGGAGCGATATTCGGGAATGTCTTGCTCGGCGGTCCGAGCAAAGACGTGCGCGTTTATGCTATCCATGCAATCACCGGTGAGTTGGGTGGTGATGACATCAAGGTGGTCGAGGGGGGAACGGGCAAGTTCGAGCTGGTCGCGGTCGAGGATGCCACTTACCATCTGATTGCCCAGGCAAGGGGCTATGCCAGATATGATTCCCTTGTTACGGTCTCCCAGGGCGAGACTCTCCGAGTAGACATATTCCCGGGAATCGCCTACGCAACCAAATATGTTTTCATTGATAGCGTTATTGATGTGGCCCACGCCCCGACCTATGGTCTCGTGCCAACTCTGGGAAACGAGGTTTACTCCAAGAAGATCTCGAAGAGCTTGCCCGATCGGGGGTTCTTTGACTTCTCCAGTCTCCTGATGGAGCCCAGGGACGACGACGGTGGTGCGGCCATATTCGATGTCTCGGCGCTCGACAGCGTGCATCTCGCGGCAACTCTGCTTGATCCTGTGGTCCAGGCCAGAGGCGATGTTGTATTCGCTGACACTCTCAAGGATGTGATTCCAGGCCAGGTGCTTACCTCGGGGATGTTCATGGACGGAGCAGGTCGATTCCTGGTCAGTGATGACAGCGTCGAAGTCCTCCGAGTGTGGGTGACCCGTGGTGCCAGGACCGGGTCAATCGAGATAGGCGTGGGCGAGTTAAGACCTGCCAGGGTCAGCCTCATGCGGCTTGCACCCGATTCTGGGGAGATAGTGGTTGGTGGTTCTGAGAAGATCGAGGTCGGCGTCCAGCTCTTGGACATGAGCGGCAATCGAAGCCCGACCCCGGACGTCAACATAAGAATGCAAACAATCGAGGACGGCCCCATCTTCGAGCCCGAGGCGGGCGTCACCGATGCCAACGGCTACTTCAAGGTTCTTGTCTATGGCTTCAGGTCAGGGCCTGTCAAGTTCGCCGCAGAGGTCATGCCGGGGCAATTCGAGGGACTGCCGAGCGACACCCTGACTGCAGTCTTCAAGCCTGACAAGCCTCGCGAGATTATGTCAAAGCTTGCGCCACGAGCAGTCAAGCGAGGCGGTGAAAGCAAGTTGGCGTTCCAGGTTGTTGACGCGTATGGCAACCCTGTCGGCATGAGCGGCGTCAGGATAGAGCTGGAGTCATCCCCAGCGGAGCTTCTTGCCTCCATCGAAACACCGGCCACCACCGATGCGTCGGGCCAAGCCGCAAGCCGGGTCGTTGCGGGCCCGAAGTACGGGGTGGTTGCGATAGAGGCAAGATCCACTCCCGTTTATCCCGTGGAGAGCGTCGATCTGACCATAGATCCAAGGCTGGTCGCCGTGGATGAGGAAGCTCCGGAGACCCATCCTCCCCACAGCAATCCCAGTGTCGACTTGACGACGATGTTCGCCTGGCTCGCGTCCGACACGCTGAGGGTGATGCTCGACTTTGCCAGCTCGTGGGAAGGCGTGCATCTCATGATCGCCCTCAAGACCAAGCACGACGCGGCTGGAGCGACCGGTGACCCATTCGGCTTCCCCGTTTTCTATGGGCATAGTCTGAGTCCCGATTTCGTCTTTACCTATAAGTATAGTGCAGGTGACTATGCCGATCTGCGCAGGGGGGCTGGTACCGCGTGGGAATTCTGGCAGCTTCCGACGGGGACCTGGACGACCGTGGAGGACGATCGGAAGAACGCTGTGAGCATGGTCTTAAAGACAGAAACACAGGTTCTGTTCAAGTTTCCCATGAACGGGGTTGGCGAGATTATCCCTGGCGATACCGTGAGGCTCGAAGCCTACGTGACCCAGCAAACGCCAGATGGCAAGAAATACACGGCACTTGATTCCGATCCGCCGGATGACACCCACGACATGCTGCCTGCCAATTGGTATGACACGGCAATCACTCCGCGAGATCTTTCCAAATGGGCTGAATACGTTTTCCCGTCAGCTGGCGAAGCGCCCGCTCTCAGCAACCCACTGGTTACACCCACTAGCGCCTCGCCCGGAGAAAGGGTGAAAGTCAGCGTAGCCGCCAACGATCAGGGCGGGGGGATCGGAGATGTCCTGGCTGATCTCTCCCCTATAGGCGGGGATGCCACTACAAGACTCAACGATGACGGAACCGGCGGAGACCAGCAGGCAGGGGATGGCATCTATGCGGCGAGCTTCACAATCCCTGATGTGGTCACGCAGGGGCTTCACAACGTCTGGTTTACGGCGCGTGATAGCCTCAACATCTCGGAGACAAGGGCGACGGCCTCGATCACCATAGTGAATCCGCCTGCGGTCTTCATCGCGGTAGTAGATTCAACCGGTGACGACCACGGCCCCAACACTACCGATGCTTCGGGCAGACCCGTGGAAGGGCTCTACTATCTCTATCCGACCAATGGTGTCTTTGCTCCCGGAGTCTTTGACATCAGAAAAGTAGATTTCATGATTGACGGTCCCTTCCTGGTGATCCGAGTTTACGTCGGGGAGGTGCCTTCGTCAGAAGCGGTCGGGTGGAACGCGCCATATCCGGCTGAGACCTGCACCAATCCGAACAAGGCCGATCTCAACCTGCAAAAGATTGATATCTACATAGACTCGAAGGAAGGTGCAGGCGCGACGGCGGGCCTCCCGTACCGTTATGCTGACATCGCAGGGAGTGATGCCTGGGAATTCGCTGCGGTGAGCGAGGGCTGGTGGAAGGGGCTCATCGAGTCAAACGGCCAGAACTCGATCTCCTTCTGGACCATAATAAGGCAGTCAAACCAGATAGATTTCTGCGATGATTACGCCGAGAACTTCATAGATGTGAAGATTGCTCTCTCGGTTCTGGGCGATCCCGCCCCGGAGGATATCCAGAAGTGGGATTTCATTATCACCATGTCGGGACATGATGGAGAGAGTAACGATCAGAACCTCGGAGGCACGAGGTCGGTCAATCAGGCGACCAGTGAGTGGCAGTTTGGCGGCGGAGCGGACGGCGAAGCCGGAAGGGAGCGCGATGCCAGCATCATCGATGTGGTCGCGGTTCCTGGCAAGGGCAAGGTGCCGGGCAAAACGCAGGAGCAGATGCTCAACTACCGTCTGGCCGATGCCCTGCGGCGGTTCGATAGTGGTGTGACAGCCTGCTTGCTTGAAGCCACATTCTCTGAAGACATATCACCGCCTGTGATAAACCCGTTCCCGACTGACGGCTTTGCTCACGCGGTTTGGTACGTGCTTGACAATGCTCCGGCATCTTTCTGGACGAAGATCGAAGATAAAAGCGACGTGGCCAATGCGGAGTTTCAGTGGCGGCCTCTCGGGGAATCAGACTGGCGCACATCCAAGATGGTCAACATCATCGAGAGTTACTGGATCGCAGACATTGATCCGGGCGTACTGCGCCAGGCAGTAAATGTGATTGAACTCGTTGACGGGACACCCGCAAGACCGTTCGAGGCAATGATCGAAGCAAGCGACCAATATGGCAATGAGGCTCAGACGTCGCTCCTGACGTTCGCCGTACCCGACCAGACTCTACCGTACGCAGTGGCCTCCGGAGTCCAGCCGGGCACCGGTGTCATATTCTATGACGGCACCATAGTGATGGTTCCCGAGCAGCCGGGGTCTCCAGTATTTGATGCCTACGATTTCAAGATCACACCGCTTGCAGAATCCGGAAACGAGGGTGTCGATCTTTCGACTCTCAGGTCCTCCATGACGTATCTCGGAGTCGCGAGAAACCTCGAGATTGTCGGACATAAGGGGGAATACTCCCAGAACATTTCCGAACTTGAGAATCCAGTGACCCTTGCCCTTCACTATCCGACCTATCGCGATTCTCAGGTGGGCGATGAGAAGAAGATCGGGCTTTTCGAGTACAATGATATCACTGCAAGATGGATAGGCATTTTCGGATCGTCAAACGAAATGGGAAACGCAGTCACTGCGGAGGTGAGGAACGCGGCCGCCTATGCGCTCTTCAACGACCGCAACTTGACCTATGATGCCGGTAAGGGCCTGTCGGGAGTTCGGGCAGAGCCCAATCCGTTCTCTCCGAATGGCGATGGGCTCTATGAAGAAACGCACATTTCCTTCTTCCTTTCGCGAGAGGCAGACTGGGTCACCATCGAAATCTATGACATCACGGGGCAGGCAGTACGAACGCTGCGGTGGCAACTGGGCCTAACGGCCACGGGCAGGAATGCCTTCGAGATGATCTGGGACGGGATGGACGATCGTGGCCAGGTCGTTCCTTACGGCATATACGTTTTGAGAGTTGAGGCGAGATTCAAAGTAGCACCTTACAACGAGCGCCAGAACATCGGCGTTGTTGTAATAAAGTAAGAGAAGGCAGAGGAGAATGGAGAGCAGGAGCTTGAGGTTGAAGAACTCGACGATCGGATTGAAGAGAGCGGCGCTTGCCTTGATGATGTTTGCAGTGGTGCCCTCAGTCACGCTCGCAGGCTTCCTCAGCATGGAAGAGGGAGCAAGGGCAACCGGCATGGGCGGAGCCTTCACGGGAGTCTCCGATGATGCGACTGCCATCTTCTGGAACCCTGCCGGCTTTGGTCTCATGAACGGGTTCAATCTGACGGGTATGCGGACAAGCCTCTTCTCCATCGCGGAGCTCTCGGAAGACTGTGTGGCGGTGGGATACAGCGGCTGGCACAAGGCAGGATTTGGGTTCGGCTGGGCCAGGACGGGCCTTAAGGACGTGTACTATGAGGATACCTTTGTGGTCGGCGCGGGCAAGCGCCTCTTGAGCGAAGGCCTCTCACTCGGTGGAGCCCTGCGCATCTATCGAGTCACCGCGCCGGGGTATGAGTATTACAACGACCCCAATTTCGACGATGGTGACACGGATTACGCAGCGGACGTGGGTCTTCTCTACAAAGGCGGCAGGTGGTCAGTCGGATGCGTGATGCGCAACCTGGGCGAACCGGAGCTTAAGATGATCAAGACAACCGAGGAAAGCGATCCCGTTTACTCTGAGCTGCGTGTGGGAGGGACTTACACATTCCGAGAGGTGGTGCTGATAAGCGGCGAGATGCGGCGTCCGCGCGACATCCCTAGCTACTACGATAGCAAGACAAGTTATTACCTCGGGACCGAGATATGGTTCTTTGACGCATTTGCCTTGAGAAGCGGCCTCAACAGGGACCGTGCCACCGCAGGCGTGGGCTTGAGGATTGAGGATCTGACCGTGGATGCGGCCCTGGTCTCTGAAAGGCGTGTCGGAAACAAGTACAGACTCTCGGTGTCGATAGAGGGCTTCTTCCGCAGTGGGGGTAGGCATTGAGACCATACGAGTGTGGAGGTCATGGAGGCTCGGTCGTGAGAGGCTGCGGCTTGTTTCTCTTTGCGATTCTGGTGGTCTGGCAGAGCGCTGCCCAGGGCGTGACCAGTCTTGAAGGCTACACCGAAGCATTATCACAACTCAGCGGCGAGTCTCGAGTCTGGAGACTCGACAATCCGCAGCTGTTCGCCGAGCTGAGGATCAAGTCGAGCCCCTGGCAGGACATCGAGGGTTTTCTCAAGTTCCAGGCTCGCTCAAACAAGTGGGAGAACGAGGAGTGGAAGAACTTCTTCTTCCTGAAAGAAGGTCACCTCAAGTACAGGGGCAGCCACGTCGAGACCTACCTTTTCACGGGTCAGGACAGGTTCTGGCTCAATGAGCCTCTCTTGAACATGGTGAGCCAGGATATCATAAATGATTATTACAGCGTGGGCCCGGATATCATGAAAGCTCATGACAACGGACCCAAGGCACAGGGTGTGAGGCTTGATGCCTGGGGCATCTTGGGTTTCACCTTCACGGCGTTTTACAGTGACAAGAGCACCAGCTACCCTTTGATCGTCATGCCCGATACCCTTGTTCCATCGGGCAACACATCTTATCTTGCGGATATCATGAGCACCGATGATTACAGGGGGAGCCGTTTGCGGAGGCCGTTCCTCAACGACCGACTGGTCTTTGGCGCTACCTATGGACGGAAAGACTATGGAAGAGGGGAGCGGGAATATGATGAAGTAGGCGCGGGTGATCTGGAAGTTGCGCTTGGCGACTTGGTCAAACCGATTTCACGTTTCGGACGGGCGACCCTCTTTGGTGAGATGGGTAGGAACTTCTCCGGCTGGCTCGGCGATAAGAAGCCTTATGGCTGGAAGCTCGAGCTGAGAGATATAGGCTACGGCCCCGTCACCTTGATCGGATCGCTTTTTGACTATGATGACAACTTCTACACTCAGGGCCTCGCGAAGGACGATATTCGGGCTGATAATGACTACCACGGCCATTACCTTCAGATGGATTACCGGCTTCCCAGGAAAGCAATCAACCTCAAAGGCTGGAGATCCCGCAGAAAGCCCCACACCTTTGCGAGCACCAGAAGGCCGACTGAGGAGACCGGCGGTGAGATATACGTTGAGTTCGTTCGCGGTTTCAATGGTAAGGTCGAATACAAGCGATCTGTAAACAAGGATGGCACCTGGCCCAATGTCTTGTTTGAGGTGGGCGGCGAGAATAAACTGGTCAAGATCCGGACTCAGTTCAGGATCAAAGACATCGGCACGGAATACGAGCTGCGCGTGTACGGATTCGAAGCGAATGCCAACCTCACCGAGAACTGGAAGTTCTACATACGGCTGTTGACGGCCGACGAGAAGACCGAGGCCCGGGAAACGGTCTTCGCACAGATCCAGTACAAAGGATGGAAGAGCGCTGAGTTCTTCGTCGAATTCGGTGACGGGGAACAGAGCAAGGACCTTGTCAACACCGACGCGTTCGCAAAACATGAAAGCAGTGACACGACTAAACGCCTTTTCAAAGCCTTTCTCAGGTTGAATTACTAACGGAGGAAACCGGGATGAAGAGCGCAGGGGTAGTGCTCGCAATAGGGCTCTTGACTGCCGTCACGGCATCCTATGGAGGCACAGCCAAGGCACCTGGCGGAGTGGAGTTCACCTACTACGATCCGTCGGCCTATTCGGTCTCGCTTGCCGGCTCATTCAACAACTGGGATGGAAGAGCCAACCCGATGGTCAAGGACGGTGAAGGCACCTGGCGGGTGGTTGTGCCCCTTTCGCCGGGAAAATACGAGTACAAGTTTGTGGTGAACGGCAGCACCTGGATGGCCGATCCGGAGAACCCCAAGGTTGTCGGAGACTACGGCAACTCGGGGCTGGAGATCGATAAGGACGGCGAACCGGTGGTAACGGGAGGCGCCACGCCGATTTCCAACACCGCTGCCAATGTACGAGTGATGATAAATGGCTGGTTCAGGGGAACGTACACCACGCGGAAAGACGCGCGTCCGGTTTACGGTGAGGGGAGTCCTCCGCTCGGGGATGTGAGGTGGAGACTCTCGAGGCCCGCGCACGAGATGTACGTGAGTGTCAATCCGACGGTTGGCTCAGACATCAAGGGATCCGTGATCATGCGCATCGACAGCGGAGTCGGGGACATCCGCGAGGTAAGGACTGACCTCTATGCGGGGCACCTTGCCTTCCATAGCAGCTGTTTTGACATCATGGCCTATCACAATGAAGAGATATTGAGCTTTGACGACCCCATGCACCCCATCGGGCATGAGGATCTCTCGGGGACCCTGCTCGAGGACAGGCTTGACTTCGGCAGGGGGACCCAGGGCATGATTGGCAACCTGAGGCTCGCGGGGGCCGACTTTCAGGCTTTGTACTCCAACACTTATGACTATGACGTATATAACAGCCCGGTGCGCTGGCGATACTCGTTCCTGCCCGACACAGTCCAGGTTGACAGCATGCCGAGGTATGACAATGTCGGGACAGACATTCTTGGAGTGAGAGGTAAGAAGACCGTGGCCGGTGTGACCTTTGGCATGACCTACCTGTCGAAGAAGAACGGCTGGTGGATCCCGTTTGAGGGGCGAGACCTGTCCAGTGCTCTCAAGAAGTACCAGCAGGAGAGCGGTGACTACGCGAGTTTCTGTTTCGAGCTGGGGACCACCGATTGGTTCTGGTCAGGGGATGCCAGCTTCAAGCCGATTGAGCCGATCACCATCTCCGGGGAATTTGGCAAGATCTCCTATGAAGCCAAATGGGATGCCGGTAACAGAATCCGCACCGGGGATCAGTTTGGTGACGGTAAGATTGACGTGCCCATCGGCGATGAGAAAGGGACGCGGGGGAAGGCGGGTCTGGAAGCTTCAACGGGCGACCACTCGGTATCCCTATCATTTGAGAGGATTCATAACGACGGCATGAGACCTGACGAGGTGTTCGTAACCAATGATGCTCTGCCCTTTGAGGATCCTGATAATTCCCTGCTCCTCTTCTATGGGCTGCCGATTCTCAGCGACACCACCTACAAGGAAACTTATGTCAGAGTGCAGAGTGTAGATCGCTTCATCGTCTATGAGCAGCGACCGCTCCCCGAGCGAACCTTCGACGTCACCGAACTCGATGCGTCGACCAAAGTCCTGGGGTTGGATTTTGGATTCCATCTCGGCGTCTCCAGACGCACGTGGAATTACCCCGCCGGCGATTTGCCGGATTACGATGTTACCTGGGTGGAAATCCGTCCCACAATCGGGGGCAGTCTCCTGAAGGAGAGGTTGACGTACAATCTTCTATATGAAAACACGCGTGACAATATCAGCGGCAGGATGCCCACGGAGTTCGATAGAAACCAGTGGATCGTGAAAGGCAACTTCAAGATCAAGGGCAACTGGAGCCTCTACTATAACTTCCGGCGTGTGAGCTATGATTGGGAGACGATGGCCTATGCCCAGGGCGATGTGCCGTCAGCGGCGTCATCTCCTACGGTGCGACCTCCTTCGGAGAGTGATAAGAGCTTCGTCAATCCGCATGTTGCGCTTGTCTGGAGCCCGGTATCCAAAGTTGAGATCAGACTCGGTTATGGCCTCAACCCGCTCTATTACCGAGACACGCCGGTCGATGGCAGAGAGATGGGGCGCGAGCGATGGCTTTCAAGCTATCTCTGGCTCGATCCGAGGGCGAATCTGATCGAAGGCGAGAAGGCGCTTGAGGACTTGAAGATAATCTCCCTGATGGGAGTGATTTCTTTCTGAAACGGAGATGACGGTTCAGCATTGGAGGCAAGTTCTGCGCTTCGGGAGGTCTTGGGGATGAGGAATCCGCTACTTCTTGTGGTCGTGACCGCATGCCTGGTCACCATCTGCCTGGTCGTCGCCTGTTCAACGGTCTCAAAGAGCATCCGGAACAGACTCCCTTCACCTCATGAGGTCGAAGGCGGTATCCTCTTTCAATATGAAGCGCCTGCTGCAAGGATGGTGACGCTTGCGGGGAGCTTCAACAACTGGGCGGGCACAACGGGCGGAGGCCGTTACGATTCCTCGATTGATCCCATGAGCGATGAGGGCGGCGATGGCATATGGACAATAGTGAAACCTCTGCCGCCCGGAAGATACCAATACAAATTCGTGATCGATAATAGCGTTCGCTGGGAGACCGACCCGAGTAATCCCAACACGGGAGTGGAGGGAGGCGTCACAAACTCGTTAGTGATAGTCCCTGAGAATGTCAAGTATGAGTATGAAGTGATCACCGGCACCGTTCTCTCGGGTGAGTCCAAGTCGGCCCCAGAGGCTCCATCAGGCGGCAAGGAGCAAGACATCACGTTCGAGATCGACCTGCCCGATGCAAAGGAAGTCTTCGTGGCAGGCCAGTTCAACGAGTGGTCGCTCACAAAGACAAGGCTCGAGAAGGGTCAGGATGGCATATGGCGCGTGACCACCAAGGTCAAGCCGGGGAGGTATGAATACAAGTTCTATGCAGACGGCCAGTACTACGAAGATCCCAAGAATCCCGACAAGGTACCTGACCCCTTCGGTGGTAACAATTCAGTGCTTACCGTCAAGTAGGTAGGCTGATGAAGAGGTCTGCCTTACGAGATAACGTCTCCGCTTTCGTATTCCTCTCGCCCTTCATCGCGATCTTCGCGATCTTTCTCGCGTATCCCTTGCTCTATTCCTTCTATCTCAGCCTGAACAAGGTGACGACGCTTGTCAACGTTTTCGAGAACCTCCGCTTCGTCGGCCTTGCCAACTTCGTTGACCTCTTCAAGGACGGCCTCTTCAGATGGTCCCTTTTGATGACGTTTTACTATGCTGCGCTGATTGTGCCGCTCGGGATCTCTTCCTCGCTTCTTCTGGCTGTTCTTCTCCATGGCAGGCTCAGACTTCACGGCCTCTTCAGAACGGCATTTTTCCTCCCGTACGTGCTTGATCTCTTCGTTGTCGGGATTGTCTGGACGTTCATCTATAGCCCGCACTACGGCGTGCTCAACGGGATCCTTGAGAGGCTATCAATCCACTACTTCTCCGAGCAGGGCTTCCTGGGAAGGCCATGGACGGCGATGCCGGCGGTGGTCTTGGTCAATGTCTTGAAGGGCGCGGGCTTCGGGATGATCCTCTATCTCGCAGCGCTTCAGAACATTCCCGAGTCAGTTTACGAAGCCGCCGAAGTGGACGGTGCGACCTGGTGGCAGAAGCTCCGGATGATTACGCTTCCGCTCCTACGGCCCATCACGCTTTTCATGGTGATCGTAGGTGTGGTCGCCGCTCTAAACGCATTCGTAGAAGTCTATGCGATGACGGCGGGCGGTCCCAGCGTCGATGTTGGAGGCAAGGCCTACGGCGCCACCTGGGTCACAGGCTATTATCTTTTCGATACTTTCTACGTGAAACTCAAGCTCGGCTACGCTGCGGCGATGTCCTATGTCTTGCTGGTTATAGCAGTGGCCGTGTCACTCATAAACATGCGTATCCTGAGGCCGAAAACCGAGTACTAGGTGGCCCAAATGAAGCTGCTCAAGATTGTTGCCCTCTACGCTGCCCTGGCGTCTGCCGCCCTTGTCGTGCTCTTTCCCTTCGTATGGATGCTTGTCACCGCCTTCAAGCAGCCCGGGCACGAATTCGATCCCCAGATCTTTCCGAGGAACCCCACGCTTGAGAACTTCAGGCGGGTGTTTGCTGAATTCGGCTTCCTGAAGTACTTTGTGAACAGCACGATCGTTGCGCTCGCGGCTGGGCTCTTAGCCACCCTCTTCGCAACGCTCGCGGCATATGCGTTCTCTTTCAAGGACTTCGTCCTGAAGAACAAGATCTTTGCTGTTCTCATTGCCTCTATGATGGTTCCCGGGCTCATATACGTGGTGCCCCAGTTTGCCATCGTCAAGAAGCTCGGCTGGATGAATACATACCGGGCAATGATCGTTCCCCACCTTGCCAACGTCTTTGGGCTCTTCCTCCTGAAGCAGTATATGGAGACCATTCCGAGGAGCCTCGTTGATGCGGCCAAGATGGATGGAGCAAATGATTTTCAAATCTACGGCCGGGTCGTGGTGCCGCTATCGCTTCCCGTCATTGCAACCCTCTTTCTTCTCACTTTCCAGTTCCACTGGAGCAATTTCCTCTGGCAGCTGATCGTGACCAACAAGGAAAGTCTCTACACGGTGCCGGTGGGACTTGCCATGTTCAAACAGGCCCATGAGGAGCTGTACACCCTCAAGATGGCTGCGTCGGCTGTCTCGATTGTGCCCATAGCGTTGATCTTTGTGTTTGCCCAGCGCTACTTCATAGAAGGCATGACCAAGGGTGCGATAAAGGAATGAGGAAGGCACGGCGTGGGACGAAGACCCGGGGACGCAAGAGAAACACACGAAGGAGTGATCAGTTATAAGGTGTGTATTAGAAATGGGTAGCGTCCGAAATGGAAAGTGACAGGAAGCGAGAAGGAGGAAGATCGATGAAGCACCTGGTACCTGTACTCGTCTTGTTTGCAGTTCTCGTTGCCGGCTGCGCCAGGGAAAAGGCCCAGGAAGGCGTTATTCTCACAGTCTGGGAGACCTACAACACTGAGGAAAGAGCGGTTTTCCTCTCACTGGCCCAGGAATTCGAGCAGGCCAATCCCGGCATCAAGATCCGGCCGGTGAGCATTCCATTTGACGGCCTTGAGCCCAAGATTCTCACGGCTCTTGCAACTGACACGGCACCTGACATTGCCCGAGTGGATGTCGGATTTCTTCCGAAGGTGGCAATAAGAGGAGCCCTGTGGGCTCTCGATGCGTATGGAGTTCGGGCGGCTCAAGCAGATCTGCGGCCAGTCGCCCTGAGCTCCTGTATGATTGACGGTAAAACCTACGGCCTTCCAGATCAGGTCAACGGGCTTTGCCTTTTCTACAACAAGGAAATGTTCACAAAGGCGGGACTTGATCCCACCAAACCTCCACAGACATGGCTGGAGTTTGTCGAGTACGGGAAGAGACTCACTGACAGAAAGGCGGGCATTTTCGGCTTCGGCATGAGAAATTCGCTCTGGTGGTCGCTTCCATTCATATACTCTTTTGGCGGTGACATCCTCGGAGCCGAAAAGAAGTGCGCCCTTGCCGGTGATGCCGCCGTGGCGGGTTTCCAGTTCAAGGTCGATCTCTACACCAAGTATGGCATCGAGGGGGGCGCATGGCGTGCCGGCGGCGTCCGTGATGACATGGGATTTCAGAGCCGCAAATATGCGATGATCTTCAATGGGCCGTGGGCCGTGACGGGGCTTGAGGGTGCCGGCATCGACTTCGGCGTCACGCTGATCCCCAGTGGTCCCGCAGGCTACGCCACCAACGTCGGTGGGAACAACCTTGTGGTTTTCAGCACATGCAAGCATCCCCAGGAAGCGTGCAAGTTCCTCATGTTCATAGTGTCCAAAGATGTGCAGGCGAAGTGGGCGAACAGTCTGGGGCAGATTCCCGTCAACATGCGTGCGGACGATCTCATTGATTTCACCAAGCATCCCTATCTTAAGATCTTCCTGGAGCAGATGAAGTATGCCAAACCGAGGCCGCAGACGGGAAGCTATCCCGAGATCGAGAATGCCGTGAATCCTGAGATGCAGGCGGCACTTGACGACAGGAAGACGGTTAGAGAAGCTATGGCGTCCGCATGCAAACTGGTTGACGGCATCCTTGCTGAGGAAGAGGCGCTCAAGGCGAGCCTGAAGTAAGGGTGGGTGGTGATCGAGAGAGCGAGTGGGATCGGATGGCAAAGAGACTCTAGACTTAGGGGAGTGAGTGGAGATGACAAGGAGAGTCACGATTTCCGGCCTTGCATTGCTGACCCTGCTTTGTTTCGAAGCGGGTGCGCGGCCGGTGGCAACTCGGGACGGAATTCTCTTCGCGTTTGATGCTCCGGGCGCAAGCCAGGTCTTTGTTGCGGGAGATTTCAACGCGTGGGCACCGGCCAAAGATGCCTTGACGAAGGTTGAAGGAACCAGGTGGGAGATAAGGTTGTCCCTCAAGCCCGGGCGCTACGAGTACAAGTTCGTTGTGGACGGAAAGGACTGGCACCAGGACCCCGATAATCCTCTCTCTGCGCCGGACCCATATGCTGGAAAGAATTCCGTCGTCATTGTCAGTGAAGATGGGTCGCTTGACTACTTGGGGAAGGGCCGCGCAGGCAGTGTCGAACCCGTGGTGGGAAGCCTGCGTGCATATCCCAAACCTCTGCATCTCGCGATCCTATGGCATCAGCACCAGCCGAGGTATTTCAAGGATGCCAAGACCGGTGAGTACCTTGAACCCTGGGTGAGAATCCACGGAATCAAAGACTACTATGACATGGTCGCGATCCTGGAAGCCTACCCCGGAATCAAATTCACGGTGAATCTCACGCCCGTGCTGCTTTCCCAGCTCGACGAGATGATTGCAGGATATGATAAATATGTCGCCGGAAGAGAGGGACACCTCTCCGGTTCCGGCGGCAAACCTGGCTTCATTGCGGGATGCGACATGTGGGTCCGGCTCACGCTCACTCCGCCGGAGTCGCTCACCTACGACGAGAAGGCCTTGATCCTCAGGAACTTCTTCAGGATGCCTCGGGAGACCATGCTGGACCAGTACCCGCGTTTCAAGGAACTTGCCGATAAGAAAAAGGGCGACAACGACGAGGCCATCCGCACGACCATTGCGGCCTTTACGAACGATGACTGGCGAGATCTCCAAGCATGGTTCAATCTGGCAGAATTCGATCCTGACTTTAAGGAAGGCGACGTGCTTCTCCCCGACGGCCAGACTGTGAGCGTCGCCCGCCTCGTCGCCAAGGGACGCGGGTTCACCGAGGCTGACAGGGCGGAGATCATAGACACGCAATTCAAGATCCTCAGGAATATCATCCCTGCGCACAAGCGCTTCCAGGATCGTGGTCAAATCGAGATAATAACCTCACCATTCTATCATCCGATCCTGCCACTCCTCTGCGACACCGATGTCGCGCGCGAGGCCGACCCCAGGCTCACCCTTCCCGAGAAGCGCTTCTCCTACCCCCAGGATGCAGCGGCCCAGGTCGAGATGGCGTGCGATGCCTACCAAGCCTATTTCGGCAAGAGGCCGCGCGGCATGTGGCCTTCGGAGGGTGCCGTATCGGAAGCCGTTGTACCTGTTGTCGCGGATGCCGGCATCACCTGGATCGCAACTGATGAAGAGATTCTCGCCAAGTCCCTCGGTACGGCGACGCTCGCGCCACATGACAAATACAGGTGCTACTACGCGGGGAAAGGCGGCAAACCAATCGGAATCATCTTCAGAGATCACAATCTCTCCGATGACATCGGCTTCAGATACTCAAAGATCAATGGGGTCGAGGCTGCCAATGATCTCATCAGGAAGCTCCATGAGATTCATGAGGCCTTGCAGAATTCCGAAGGTGACCACGTAGTGCCTATAATCCTGGACGGCGAGAATGCGTGGGAGAATTTCGAGCGGGACGGCAAGGAATTCTTAAACTCCCTCTATTCACAGGTGAGCGAAGCGTCTTGGCTGGTTCCCGTCACGATCTCGGAGTATTTCGACAAAGTCCCTACCACCACGACCCTTGCCCACCTGGCTCCGGGTTCCTGGATCGCGCCCAACTTCAACACCTGGATCGGCGAAAACGAGGAAAATAAGGCGTGGAACTATCTTGAGACGGTGAGAGAGGGGATCGACGCGAAGAGGGCAGGGCTCACGGACCAGGCCCGGCAGGAAGTGATGAACGAGGCGTACGTCGCCGAAGGCAGCGACTGGTTCTGGTGGTATGGACTTGATCAGAACTCAGGAAACGACGAAAGCTTCGACAATGCCTTCAGGGGCACGCTCACGAATATCTACACGATGCTCGGCGAGACGCGGCCTCAATACCTGTGGGTGCCAATCGTCAGTACCGCAAGTATTGAACCATCGAGAGCCATCAGCGGGATGGTCTCGCCGGTCCTCGATGGAACCCTCGGCGAGCCATTCGAATGGGATCGGGCAGCTTACTTGGCTGATACGCCGGCTGCTGGGACAGAGGAAGCCGGCGAAGATATGGTCAGAGGTCTTTACTATGGCTATGATGCGGAGAATCTCTGGCTGCGCCTTGATATTGGGATCCCCCTCGATGATCTTGCGGCGAGAGAGTGCCGCGCATCGGTCTACTTCTCGGGCAAGAATGACCTTGCCTCCGAGGCCTATGCGAAGATCCAACCCGGGGTACCCGGCCATGCCTTCGGGTTCGGCATAACATCGAAGTTGGATGTTGTGTTTGGCCGTGATGGGCTTTTTGCGGCATTTTCAGCCGCTGACGGTCGGGGTGGGTGGACCAGAGAGAAAAGTCTGCGTGTCAGCGGTTCGCAGATGATCGAGGTTGCCGTACCCTTTGCCCTGCTCGAACTTGGCACCGGTGACGACCTCGAATTCGGTGTGATTGGTTACTGCGGTGGTGAAGAGCAAGATCTTCTCCCTGACCAAGGCTTCCTCGCTTTCAAGATTCCACCCCTCGGCGGCATCAGTTATTTGAAGACGCTCGAGGATCCACGCGATGATGACTACGGCCCGGGCACTTATGTCTATCCTTCCGACCCCGTATTCGTGGATGGGAGCTTTGACATCACGTCGCTTGAGGTAATGCTTGATGCCGAGAGCAATGTGATCTTCAAGGTCGCGATTGCCGGCGAGGTGGCGTCTCCATGGGGCGGAATCACAGGCTATTCGCTGCAGGCCGTGGATCTGTACATAGACCTCGACGGCATCCCGGATTCGGGCCAGAGGGATCTCTTTCTGGCACGGAAGGCCCGGACCGTACCCGAAAACGCTTGGGAGTACTTCGTCAGAGCCTCGATGGACTCGGTGGGCATGTATGACAGAGGCGGCAGGCGGCTCGATACGGTCGCGGTCACGTCCTATGCTGACCCTGCAACTTCGTCCATATTCATAAAGTTCCCTCGTGCGGCGGTGGGTGCTGCGGAAGGGTGGAATGTGATCGTGGCTATGCTCGGGCATGACGGCTATTCCGAAGGCGGCATAAGGGCAGTTAAAGCAAATCGGGAGCAGTGGGTCTTCGGAGGGTGCGACCGGGAGAATCTCTGCCCCAACATAATCGATCTTGTCGCAGATGACGGGCAATCCCAGGAGGATATACTGGGTTCATACAAGGCCACAGGAGAGTTGAGCGAGATACCCGCCATAGGGATAAGGTTTCCGTAGGCACCGATGAATCTTCGATGGAGTTTCCGCAACATGAAGCTTTCCGAAGATGAAGCTTCCCTCGGCGCACGGGCGTGAGTATCTTGAGATATGATTGATATAGACGCCAGAAGCATCTTCGCGCTTGGTCTGGCTGTTCTGGGCGCAACGCTGATATCGTTTGTCCTTTATCGAAGAACCAGCCCTACTCTGCCGTTTCGTCTGCGGCTGCTTCTGGGGAGCCTCCGGTGGCTTGCAGCCTTTCTGCTTCTGGCGATGGTAATCGATCCCGCGATGCGTTTCGTGATGACGCGCTCAAGCACTCCGGTCATAGGTGTGCTGGTCGATGACTCAAGAAGCATGGCCTACCCTGATCCGCAGATGAAGATTGACGAAGTGAAGTCCGTTCTTTCGGGCGCCTTCGTGGCCGCGCTCGACCGCAAGGCTCAATTGAGGTTCTTTACCTTCTCAGATACCCTCGGGCACGCGAACATCGAGAAAATCAGGGGTCTCGCGCCCCGTGGCTCGAGGACCGACCTTGTAAGCGGGATCACATCCGCTCTCAAATCCATCGAGGCCAAACCCTCGGCCTTCGTTTTGCTCAGCGATGGCGGCGTCAATTTCGGTGAGGACGCGCTGCACTTTTGCTCCTCGCTTAAGGTCCCGATGTATCCGGTCTCAGTCGCAAGGCGTGAGCCTACACCGGATGTATCCATAGACAGGATCGAGACCTCGGAAGTAGCCTACGCAGGAAGTGATGTCCCCGCCGCAATCTACTTAAGTGGGAGGCTTCCCAACCCAATAGAGACGACTCTCGTGGTCCGCGATTCAACAGGGGAGGTCTTCCGGACTCCGGTCACCATACCCGGAAGCGGTGCCAGGCAGAAGATTGTGACCGACCTCGAGGCCGGTGAAATCGGGATTCATGGATTCACGGCCGCGCTGGCAGCGTTTAAGGACGAGAGAGTGGTCTCCAACAACTCCATGGCCTTCTCGATCAAGGTCATGAAGGGCAAGATCCGCGTAACGCTTGTAGCGCCGCACCCATCATGGGATTTCGCATTCGCCAGAAGGAGTCTCGGGGCCGACCCCAATATTGAACTCTCCATTGTATTCAGGCCGGGCAGTGCGATGGCCGTAAAATCAGACCGCGTCACGAACGATCTCAGGCGGGCAATCTCCGACTGCGATGTCGCAGTCATCATGAGAGATGTAACGCTCGGATCGGCTGCCCAGGAGTTGGAACAATTCGTGTGGAAGGGTGGGGCTACTCTGCTCATTTCACCGGACAGATCGGTGGACATTGCAGAAGATATGAATCCGTTTGTGGTCGCACGTGCTTCGGGGCAAGCGCGATCCTCGCCCCTGTATAGTCCGATTCTGGCTGAGGCCGGGACTGACCATGAGATCATGGATATCGAGATCGCTCGGGGGGGCCGCGTTTGGTCAAGTCTGCCTCCGGTCCCCGTTGACAATTCGATCACGGGAGCGAAAAGAGAGGCGAGCGTCCTCCTCTCGGGTGTGCGCGGGCCTGGTGCCGGGGGAGAGACGGAGGTGCCGCTCATGTCGGCGATGAGGTACGGCATGGGGCGGGTGGTCGGGTTCGCAGGGTATGATCTCTGGCGCTGGGACCTTGTGCCGAAAAGCTTCGGTGTTGAAACATCTGCCTTCTCTGAACTCCTGATCAGTTCCATAAGATGGCTGGTCCAGGGTGAAGAGGCAAAGCGCCTCGGACTTTCAACAACCAAGAACGCCTATTTCTGGGGCGAGCCTATCGCGATTCTCGGGCGTGTTGTGGATGAAAACTTGAAGCCCCAGCCTCATGCCGTCGTTGAGAGTCGAATATACGATCGTGCTAGAGGCAAGATGATCCTGGAAGCCAGCATGGTCGAGAAAAGCGCCGGCAGTCATTCCCAGATCGTTGACCTTCTTCCGCCTTCCCAATACATGGTGAAGGCGACGGCAAGGCTGGATGGACAGGTCTATGCAGAAGACATGATCTACTTCACCGTAAGTGAACGAGGCCTCGAGGACTCCGACTTCGACGGCGACGGCGCTCTTCTGGAAGAGATCGCGCGGGCAACGGGCGGACGGGTCTATACAGCGGAGGGCGCGGCGCGTCTTCCGGCCGACCTCAACCCGGGCAGCGTGATCGTCAAGACCAGCAAGGACTTGAGGTTTCGCCTCAGCGTAGCATCCTTCATCGTGCTGGCAGGCCTCCTCGGCGCGGAATGGCTCGTCCGCCGCCGGAAGATGCTGGCATAGTCGGACGCTCACTATCTTGAGAATTCCCGTTCAGGGACTGAGAATTCTACGTTTCTTCTTGACAGGCTTGAAGCATCTGGGATAAAGTGCATTATTGCTAGAGTGAAGCGGAGCAGGGAGGATTTGTGACAAAGGCGGACATTGTTGAGGAAATTGCGTCCAAGACAGGTTTGACCAGGAAGGAAACGGCGGAGATTGTAGAGCATTTCATTGCCGCGGTCAAGGGCGCCCTCAAGGATGGTAAGCATATTGAAATGAGAGGGTTCGGCACGTTCAAGGTAGCGGTACGCAAAGAGCGTGCTGCCAGAAATCCTCGCACCGGCGAGGTCGTCCCGCTTCCTGAGCGCAAAGTACCTGTCTTTAAGGTATCAAGAGAGCTGAAGGAAAGAGTGGCAGGCCTTTAGGCGTAGGCATGTGCTCTCTTGCCCCAGAAGAGGGTCTGCACGACTTCTTGTACGCCTTGAGAGGCACGGCTGGCAAGCAAGGAGGACGCCATGCCAACGAAGGTAGAGTTAGGGAAGCGAGTGAGAGACGAACGCACCAAGCAGTCGCTCACTCTGAAGGCTGTCGAGAATCTGTCAGGAGTTTCGGCTACCCACATATCCCAGATCGAAAGAGGTATAACCTGGCCCACGGTAAATGCTCTTCACAAGGTCGCGACCGCGCTGAAGAGGAACACCAGCTTCTTCATTGAAGACGTTGATCTTCCTGAGATCTGCAGGCTTGCTGGCACCGGGAATACCATGATCCTCAGTGAGCACCCCAAGGTCGCACTGAAGCTCTTATCCTCAGGAATTCCCGGCAGTAGGCTCAAATTCTACATGCTTGCAGCTTATCCTTCGAGCAAGGATAAAGACACAATAGTGACTCATTATCACGAAGGAGATGAGTGTGGTTTTGTCCTGAGCGGCCGCATCGAGGTCAAGGTCGGGGATGAGATCGTGTCATTGAAGCAAGGGGAGAGCATTCATTTCAATGGGACCAAGCCGCACGGAATCAGAAACGCAGGCAATGGTGTAAGCGAGTCAATCTGGGCCGCCTGGAGCCTGGGTGCTTAAGCTTTGGCAGAATTTGCAGATTTGATAGAAAACTGTTGACAAGTTTGGGCCCCGATGATAGGGTCTCGAGGAAACCGGCATTGAAAGCGAGGTGAGTACATGAACAAGGCAGAACTCGTTGAGCACGTTGCGAAGGCAGCGGAGCTCACCAAGAAGGGCGCAGAGGAAGCTGTCGATGCTCTTCTCGACGGAATCAAGAAGGGTGTGAAGAAGGGTGGCGTTCAGCTAGTTGGTTTCGGTAGCTTCACGGTGGCCAGCAGGAAGGGAAGAATGGGACGTAATCCCAAGACTGGCGAGCCGATAAAGATCAAACCGAGCAAGACGGTGAAGTTCCGTCCTGGCAAAGAATTCAAAAGCATGCTTTGATCTTGAGCTTCAAGTTTGATAGCAGAATATGGCTTCGCGCCGTATTCTGCTTTTTATTTGGGTGAAGTGATTTGGTTTACTCACGTAAAGTAGAGGTTGCGACAACAGCCACCAGACAGGCTGTTGACATAACGTCCCGAATTGCGAAGGCTGTTTCAGACTCGGGCGTAGCAAGCGGCCTGGTTCTTGTCTACACGACGCACACAACCACTGGGCTCTTCATAAATGAGTGCGAAGGCGGGCTCCAGAAGGATGTCGAGAGCGTGATATCGAAGTTGGTGCCTCCGGCATCGGGTTATCGGCATGACAATGTCGATGATAATGCCGCGAGTCACATCCAGTCGGTCCTGCTGGGGACTTCCCTTGTCCTTCCCGTCACTGATCGCAGGCTTGACCTCGGTACATGGCAAAGCATCTTCCTGGCGGAGCGTGACGGGCCGAGATCAAGGACCCTCGTGGTCAAGGTGATTGGGGAGCGGTCATGAATACAAAGGCTCGCGAGCTGGCCGATCTCCTTGAGACCCTTAGAAGCTGCCAAAGGTGCAGTCTCTGTGAGACCAGGACCAACATAGTGCTTGGAGCAGGCTCTCCCGATGCCCAAATCATGTTCGTGGGTGAAGCCCCGGGCTATCACGAGGACCTTCAGGGAGAGCCTTTCGTTGGAGCTGCAGGAAAGCTTCTCGACGAATTGCTCAGGGACACCCTCGGAATTCGTAGGGAGGACGTTTACATAGCCAATGTTTTGAAGTGCAGGCCTCCCGAGAATAGAGATCCGACATCAAGCGAAGTCGATACCTGCAGACCCTTCCTCCTGAGACAGGTCGATATCATATCGCCAAGGATAATCTGCACGCTGGGCAACTTCGCAACTAAGACTCTCACTGATAGGCGAGACGGCATCACGAAGCTCAGGCGAAAGGTGATTAGAGCCGGCGGCAGACAAGTTTTCCCGATGTTCCATCCTGCGGCCGCCCTCCACAGGGGGAATCTCTACGAGGAAGTGCGGCTTGATTTCACCGCACTGAAGGAGTTGCTTGAATCGCCCGAGCTCGCCCAAGAGGCGAAGGGTGCTGAGACCTCCCAGATGGAGCTTTTCTGACCCATGGCCACGGGCCTCGTACCTTTCTTCGTCTTCATCTTCGGATGCGCGATCGGCAGCTTCTTGAATGTCCTTCGTTACAGGCTTCCCCGCAACATGAATATCGTCTCGGAAAGGTCGAAATGTCCCAATTGCCATCGAACCATCGCCTGGTATGATAACATACCTGTGGCCAGTCTCCTCGTGCTCAGGCGCAAATGCAGGTGGTGCGGCTGGCGAATCCCGTGGGTGTATTTGATAATCGAAGTGAGCACGGGCGTGGCTTTTCTTCTCGTCTGGCTCAACTTCCCGTTGATTGAGGTGCCCGCATATCTGGTGCTTGCCTCGCTTCTCATAGTATGTGCCGGAATTGATTATGATCTCCGGATAATCCCCGATCATCTGACCCTGCCGGGCGTGGTACTGGGTCTGGTGTTCTCAGTCACGCTTCTTAAGCGCGGTTCTGTGGAGGCTGGCCTCCTGCGGTCCCTTCTGGGAATAGCGGTCGGGGGCGGGTCCCTCGTTCTGCTCGCTGTCGCCTACAAGTTCTTCAGACGGATCGAGGGGATGGGTGGTGGGGACATCAAGCTGATGGCCATGGTGGGTGCCTTCCTTGGATGGAAGCTCTCGCTGGTCACGATTTTTCTTGGCGCACTCACGGGGGGAATCATCGGAGTGGCGATCGCGCGCCGGTCTTCGCTGGGAATGAAGACTGCCGTTCCCTTTGGCGTCTTCTTGTCCCCGGCAGCCGTCGCCTCCATGCTCTGGGGTAATGCGCTTCTCCGGGAATACCTCAATCTCCTGGCGCGCTAGCCTCCCGGTCAATATGCAGCCCGATGTGCGTAAGTGCTGTGACCGGGGCATTGCAACCATAGTGACAGGGGCAAGCACAGACCGCCCGAGCGGTTGGGGGCATCAGAATCGCGGCAGCACGGAGAGGCACGCACTGCCACAGAGGTCGGGGGAGAGAATTGGGGGAGAAAAAAGATTCCCTGAGGTGGGTTCTGGTTTGCGGTTTTCGCTTTGCCCTCGCCGATTTCCCGGCAACCTAAACCGAATTTGCCAGTTTCTTAAGTTTGCCCCACCATCAGGGAATCCCTCGAAAGGAGGACCCTGTCTCCGGGCCTTGCCCAACTGAAGAGCAATGCCTGTGCCATTCCTACCATATGGTGTGAGCCTCCGTTAGGGTCTGAAAGAAAACGAGATAGCTTACGGGGGCCTCCCGGATTGGTGGACGGCGATCTCGTAACCCGTTGCAAATCTGCACTCAGAGATGCATTGTGCAATCACCCGTGACCCATATCCAGTCTGGCCGGGCGCCCGGGGCACTTAGGATTTCCCAGTTGCGAATTCGTGAGGTATTGACTAGAATCCAATCAGTTTCCCGGTGTGCCGGGTCGCTGACGTGGAGGCATAGCACCTAAGTCGTTCTGGCAATGGACACCGGAAGATTAATCCAGTATATCAGTGGTCAGGCGATTCATAGTACCTCTTGACGCAATGATGGGAAATCAAGGCCTGATTCTTTGAGTTTCATTTCGAAGAAACTCAGTTGACAACTCGCGGGATAGGAGTATAATGTGCCATTTGACTGATCCTGGCGAAAAGACCCGTTGAAAGGGGGGATGTCGGGAGGGTTTTCTTGGGTGCATTGGTCAATCCAC
>CAYHHI010000025.1:0-44600 GCA_964356335.1 uncultured bacterium | reverse complement strand
AACCGGAGCGCGCATGGAAAGCCGGATGGACGATATCGAGACCCGGCTGGAGATGCTTGAAACCTTGGTGAAGGAAACGCGCTACAAGGTTTCACAATTCTCGATGGGGGGTCCGAGGTCAATGGTCCCTGATACAATGGGAACGGCTGCCGATACTTCAGGGACCGAGCCCGCAATTGCCCAGAACATATATGAGACTGCCTATGTTGATTTCGTCAAGGGCGATTATGAACCCGCCATCGCCGGGTTCAGAGACTTCGCTCGCCGTTTCCCCACAAACGACTTCTCGGACGATGCTCAGTTCATGATAGGCCAGTCCTTCTATGCGCTCGCCGACTATGCCAATGCCATATCGGAATTCCGGAAGGTGCTCGACAGGTATCCTTCGGGAGACCGCGTGCCTCAGGCCATGTACAGTCTCGGACTTGCCTACTTGAAGATTGACGATGCGGAGACCGCCCGGGAGTACTTCAAGATCCTTGCTGCTCGGTATCCCAAGGCTCCCGAGACCGATCGCGCCAAGGCCATGCTGGATTCCCTCGGCACCCGCCGCAAAGACCGTGGTGAGTGAGATGCTCGCGAGAGTTAAGGACCTGCTTCAAGGCAAGGGCATCAGTGACGAGCGGATCGAACAAGCCTACACGTTCATAAAGAGCTCAGGAAGGTATCCGGCGAGGATGCCTTCCCACTATCTCGCGATCGCAATCGAACTGGTCGAAAGGCAGAGGCAACGGCCGGGCGGAGTGGATATATACATCAGCCCCGAGCCGACCAAGTATGCGCTCGGCCGCCCATCGGTGACGTTTGCAGTGCTTGCCCTCGACTGGCCAGGACTCCTCAACAGCTGCGCAGGCACACTTCACGAGAAGGGCTTCAATGTCCCCTTCTGCGAAGCCATGATCATCAAGGAACCGGACAGACAGCTTGGGCTCGTGTTCATTGAGATAGATGTGGACCGGCGCGAAGACTTCGACCACCTCCTGAGGCTCAAACATGAGATCGAGGAAACTCTTCTCATGGCTGCGGCGCGGGAGACGGGAAAAGACGAGCTGATGATGACCGAGTCCAGGAAGGCTGAACACTATTCGCGCGTGGTCGAGTGCCTGAAGAAGGTCGCACCGATATCTGAGCACGGCGACCTCTTTGAGAAGAAGGGCGAGGCTCTGAGATACTTCGCAGCGCGAAGCCTGGCATACCTGGCCGAACGTTCACCTGAGGACATCGCCAACCAGATCCATACCAACTACGTCTTTACTAAGATGGTCAGGGCAACGGGGAAAATCTACGCCAAGGTCGGCAGTATAGACACGGCAGCCGGGGAACTCACCGGCATCTCGGTGGCCGGCTACGAACATGATCTCTCGATGGGCGATTGCTTCCGGGTGATTGATGAAGTGGTGCCTGGTTACCAGCGGAAATACGACAAGGCTTACATAACAGGAGACGGCATCAACGTCTTCAGGATTGAAATACTTGATGCGAGCGGCAAGCCGCTGGCACATGACCAGGAGATCGAACTCAACCAGAAGATTGCTGCGATCAAGGACTCCCCCGTCTGCAACAGGCTTTCCCCGGGAGTGGAGCTGATTGGAAGGAAGATCTGCCCGATCATGCTCGAAGAGGAGAGGCAGCTCAAGCTGCCCCAGGTCTACATGCATCCGCACAGCAGGTCGAATATCAAGGTGGTGCTCGTGACATCCACCGCCGACAGGGGCTACGCCTTTAAGTGCATAGGGGAGATAAGCAAGGTCAGGGGCCTTGAAGCGGCCATGCCCGATACCCCCTCCCACGTGACTTACGGTACAGGCGAGATCTCGACCCTCCAGGAAGTGGCGATCATCGATGTCTGGGTGAATTTCGAGGTCTTCTTCGGAGCGCCAAAGGGGCCGTATGACGACGAGCTGATTTTGGTGAAGATAGAAGAAGCCTTGAGGAAAACCGAATCAATAGGCCCGCGCCTGAGAATCTTCGATAGAACCGGCAGGCAACTGAGGAGGGCGCGGTCGGAACGAATCGTCGACATGGCCGCGAAAGAGGGTATACAGGCTGAGATCGCAAGACAGATCGTGTCCCGGCTTGGGGACCGACAGATCATCGCCCCAACCGTTTCGGACCAGGAGATCTTCGACCAGGTGTTGACCGGTGCGGAGGCGACGAAGACGTGGCAGGAGACCGGGCGCAGAACCCCGGGCATGGCCTGGCGCACAACGGATCTGAGCGGCCCAGGCAGGCGCGCATCTTACAGTGTATTCGCCATCGCCCACGACCCCGAGCGGCCCTATCTTGCAGACATCATGAAGGTAGTCTCCAGTCTGGGACTCGAGAGCTCAAGCGTGGTAGATGGTCCCGACTTCACCCTGGTGCTTTTCAGACTCGCCTATCACGGCCGGGCCCTCGGCGAGAAGGAACTGACCGAACTGGCCCTGAAACTGGGGACCTTGCTTGCAAGTCCACCAGGCGGAACCGTTTAAACCTATGCGCACCTATGACCGTCCGTGTCAGACCCCGTTCCTTCCTGTGCCTTCAATCTTGTAGGCCTTCAATCTCTTAGGCCTTCAAACCGACCATGAAGATGCCCCCGCAGATTATAGCGCAGCCTGCGATCACCTCTGGCGCAAGCGCCTCACCAAGAAAGATACGCGCGACCACCACCCCAAGAACCAGCTCGGCAAGAAGCACTATGGCCGAAGTCAGAGCTCCTATGCGCTTTATGGCCGCAGTCCAGATGATGAAGGGCAGGATACTGCAGAAGATGGCGAGGTAACCAATCGTGATCCACACCTTCTCACTCACGTCAACGCCGCGGGAAAAGGCCGGGATGCTGAGCACGAAGAAAATGGGCAGGGACCACAGAAAGACGCCGGCCATCAGAGGGACTTCGCTCAGAGTACGCCTCGTCACTGCCCTCTTGGTGAGGACGATATATAGACCATAAGCGCCAGCGGAAGCCGCGACAAGGAGATCACCTCTCAGACTGCCGACTTCGGCGGGATTGCCCCCTCGCGCCCTCGAGATCAGGTATACGCCAACCAGCCCCATGGCAAGGGCGGCGATCTTCCTCACGCCGATCGCTTCCTTAAGCAGGAAATAACTCAATGGCGCAACCAGAACAGCGCTTGAATTGATGATTATGACAGCCTTCGCCGCCGTCGTCTCGGTCTGACCCCTGAACTGGAAGGCATAGCTTGCGGCGAGTGTGATGCCAAGCAGGAGGACGTAACGGTCTCGGAGATACTGTGAAAAGAGGTGCCACTGGCCCCGCAGAAGCACGACCCCAAGGAGAATCACGGTAGCGGCCAAGAAACGCAGAAACACAAATGAATATGGATCGAGATACCGCAGCCCCACCTTGACCACTGTAAATGAAGAAGCCCACAGCAACGCCGAGGCTGTGGTCATCAGAATAGGAACGTGACTTCTTTCATTCATCTATATTCCTTGGCAGCCTCTTCGCCCCTCAACACCCGCAAGGCTCCCAAGGCGAGAGATTCCATCTCGTGCTCGCCAGGGTACACAAAAATGTTGGGCGTTACGAAAGTCACCCGCTCCTTCACCAGGTTTATGATGTGATCTGAGAAGGCAATCCCGCCTGTGAAGACTATGGCATCCACGTCACCCTTGAGAACTGCGGCGGAGGCCCCGATTTCCTTCGCTATCTGATAGGCCATCGCGCTCAAGACAAGCGAGGCCTTACCGTCGCCGTCTCTTGCCATCCTCTCGGCCTCGGTCACGTCGTCCGTTCCCAGATAGGCCCTCAGGCCTCCCCTCGTCGTGAGCTTGGAGAAGACCTCCTCCCTCGTGTACTTACCTGAAAAGCAGAGATCGGCAAGCTGAGTGGCCGGCAGCGTTCCCGTCCGTTGCGTCGAGAAAGGCCCGCCGTCGTGAGCATTGTTGACGTCAATCATCTTCCCCTTCTCGTGAGCGCTGACCGAGATGCCGGTTCCAAGATGAGCCACGATGACGTTGATCCGATCGTAGGTCTTGCCAAGTTCGCGCGCGGCTTTTCTCGCAACCATCTTGCTGTTCAGGGGATGATCAAGGCTCTTTCGCTCAAGCTCGGGCAGACCTGAAAGCCTGGCCTCGGGTGCAAACTCGTCAACCGAAACGGGGTCAACCGTGAAGGCAGGTTTATGGAGACGTCCCGCGAGCTCGTAGGCAAGGAGGGCCCCAAGGTTCGAAGCGTGCTTCGCCTGCACCTTCCCGTTCCTGATGTCGCTCGCAAGCAGTTCATTCACCTTGTATGTGCCGCTCTCGAGCGGCTTCAGGGCACCGCCTCGGCCGACTATGGCATCAAGCGAGGAAGCCTCAACTCCGTTTCTGCGCAAGACATCCATTATGGCTTTTTCCAGATCATCCCTGTGAGAGAGTATGTCTTCGAACGTCGCGAGCGCCTTCTCATGAGGGATGCTGTGTTTCAGGACACACGTCTCCCCGTCGAATAAAGCGATCTTGGTTGATCCGCCTCCGGGATTGATCACAAGAACGAGTCCCATGGACCTCACCCTTCCCTCTCCCCGTCTATCTCCCTGTTTTCCGCTTTCTCGCTCTCCTTCGCCCTACCGCGATCTTTCTCCTTGTCGCCCTCTTTGAGCGAATAAAGCCGCTTGAGTTCTGCCAGATTCTTCAGTGCTTCTCTACGTCTCGCCTTGTATCTCATGACTGAGGGTTTGATCCATGAGGCAACGTGGCTCCGAAGCCACGGCGTGCCCCATCTTCTTTCACCCCCAACACTCAAGAACCTGCCATCTTCTGTATATGCCGCAAGGTCTCCCTTTTCGCCGCATACCGGGCATACGATGAAGCCCTCTTCAATCCTGAAGAAGTCACTCCGGCATATGGGACACTGGTTGGGCCGGGATCGACTTGCGGCCGATGGAGCGCCGGCTTCATACTGCGGGCTTATCTGGGATTGTGGGGCGGTTGCGGAAGGTTGGACGCTCCGAGACGCCTCGCCCGTTTCCTGCTCGGAGCCAGTTCGAGGCAGGGAGACCGTCGTCGAAGGTGGGGCGGGCGCAGACGGCCGGCCTGCCGCAGATGGTACGGCCGCCACAAGCGATTTGCCCGCACGCTTAAGCTTCTCCACAACTCCAGGGTGGCTGAGCACCTCTCCGGGGCCTTCGGCGACAATGCTCACGCTCTCGGCAATCTCAAATCCCAGAAGGCTCACAGCCGTATTGACGACAGGCTGGGCGACTCCCCGCCACTTCTCATTTCCCATAAGAGTGATCGTTACCGCAGGTCTCGGATCACGAGGGAGCTCCCGAGATGCAGTTACGACCAGCAGGCGATCCAGAAGACTCACAAGCACTGCGGGCGGCAGCCCGAAGTAGACCGGAGCGGCCAACACAAGCGCGCGCGCCTCGCCGATTCTCTCGAGCAGACCCCCGAGATCATCCTCAATCGCGCAGGCCCCGGCCTCGGACAGACAGGTGAAACAGCCCCTGCACGGATCGATCTTCACATCTGTGAGGCGTATGAAGTCGGTTCTTGCACCTTCGTCCATTGCCGAAAGCAGGGCGAGTTTGACTGACGTTTCGCAGTTCCCCCAAACCCTGCTCGAAGCTGATATACCGAGTATGCTCTGCGGTCCCATATCCGCGATTTACCTTTGTGTGACCATGTGAGACTTGTTTGTGCCAAGCCGGTCTTGAGTGTTTCAAATCCGGTAAGCCCTGTCAACTAATTGCTGGACATAGCCGATTCCGCAGTTTAACAATAGGTCTGGGGGCCAAGGACGTGAGCAGGCATGGTGCCGGAGGAAGCCGGGACGAGGAGACGATGAGGGAGATCGCGGTCGAATTCGAAAATGAAGGGCTGAGACTCTATGGCATGCTTCACTTGCCGGACTCTGCCCCGATGCACCCTTGCCTGGTTTTTTTGCACAGCTATACGGGCAACAGGATGGAAGATCACTGCCTCTTCGTCAAGGCAGCAAGAGACCTTTGTCAACACGGCACAGCCTGTCTGCGCTTCGATTTCAGAGGCTCGGGTGAAAGTCAGGGCAGTTTTGTTGACGTAACGGTCGAGGGAGAGATCGCCGACGCTCTTGCATCAATCGAATTCCTTCGCACCCTGAGCTCGATAGACATGGAGCGTCTGGGCGTGGTGGGCCTTGACCTTGGAGGATGCATCGCAGCCTGCGTTGCGGCAAGAAGCAACTTGAAGTCCCTTGCCCTCTGGGCTCCGTCCGCCCTCGTGGATTACATGGTTGAGCGGGGCGGAAGAGTCATAAAGGACCCGTATGCGTGGCTCCCGGAGAATTTCAAAAACGCCATAAAGAAAAACGGGCGCGTCGACATCGGTGGCTACGTGAGAGGCAAAGCCTACTTCGAGAGCCTCAAGCGGATCGATCCTTTGAGAGAGATAGCCAAGTACGATGGACCCGTGCTGATCGTTCAAGGCAGCGAAGATGAGGTCACCCTACCCATCAACTCCGAATTCATGTACGACCATGTGCGCGGGCGTCGCCTCCTCGTGGTGATCGATGGCGCCGATCACACCTTCAGTTCAACTGTGTGGGAAGACCAGGTGATCGAGACCACGAGAATGTGGTTTGCAGAGACGCTGTAGGGTCGTCACACCCGTGAGCTCATAACACCAATACACTTGACTGCCCCGCTCCACAATAAGCTGACACCTTGCTTGCTTGACTCCCCCGCACTCAGTTCGCACCCTGTGCCTTCTCATAGATACTGAAGGTTCCAATCTGTCCGATGCGGATGAAGCTGCCATAAATATAGGATTTCATTTCGGGAAAAGCATCCAGCCTCTTGCCGGTGTTGAACCACGAAACCTGCTCAATTATGACGATCCGCACTCCGTTCCTCTTGAGATCCTCAACGATCCACCTGTCAAGTCGAGGATCGTAGGCATTCTTGGGATAAGTCACACCTTCATGAAACCAGAGAAGGGGTTGGGGCGAAGGCACTTTCGCAAGCCCATAGAGAATGGTGAAGTCCGGAAAGATGAAGAACTTCTCCCTGCGCTCCTTAAGATACGCGAGCAGGCCCGCAACATCCTTTGCTTCGATAACGGATCCTCCCATACGCGTAGGCTCACCCCACCTGAGGCCTCTGAGCCCTGCTTCCCTGAACGGCTCGACGAAGGCAGGGCCTCTGAATATGTCATGCACTTTCCGGCTCATGCTCACCTTGATCCCATCCGAGGATGCAACCAGAACTGCGACTGCTGCTGCGACCAAGACAAGCAACTTGAAGCCCATCCGTAGTGCTGGCCCCTGGGCGACGACCGGAAGGTTCAACGCGGCTGGCTCAGCAAATAGAAGTGCAAGCCCGACAGCAATCGCAAAGATGATGCCCACAAAGCCAAACCCATTCTCAGGTTGATTGAGAGTGGTGCTTATGAACACATGCTGAAAACAAATGCAATACACACAAACCATGCTTGCCAGGAGTAGCCTTTTCGCGGCAGTGCCCTTGCTCTTCAGGCGGCGGCAAGCCATGATCAGCATAAGCAGAGCGACAGCCAGCGAGACGATGACGAGGACTCTCACCGAGATAGGCCCTCTTCCTCCAAAGGAAGGTTTCCGAATGGCGAACCACGTTCTGAAAAAGTGGCTGAGTCTTCGCTCGCCGAGCTCGCTTGCCAGTTTGATCACATACTGGATGAAGTTGCCGAGATTAGAGGCAACGGCGAGCCACAGGACGAAGCCGGCCACGCTGCCACCCAAACCGACGGCGAAGGTGCCGAGCCTTCTCAGCGTCAACTTTTGGTCCGGCAGATACGCTGCTGCTATCAGCAAGGGGTATATCGGAAGCATGAAGGCGCCGGCATTCTGCTTGCTGATGAACGCGAGGAATGCAAGTAGGCCGCTCGCCGCAAGAAGCATTTCCCGCGCCGCCCGGCGGCGAGGGTCAGCAAAAATGGCAGCCAGCACGGCAGTTATCCCGAGAAATGAAAAGAAAAAGGCTGTCTGGTCAACCCAGGGCGTCCCGAAGGGAGGATAGAACCATACAGCCGTCAGTATGCCTGCGACGTAGGATACGAGCCGGCGAGAAGGAAAGAGCAGCCTCACCATCATGACGCTGCAGAGCGTGGCCAGAACATTCACGGAGGCCGCGCCGAAGACGTAGGCATAGTAGGATACACCCAGCAGCCGGAAAAACACTGCGTGCAGCCAGAAAACCATCGGGCCAAAGGGCATGATAAAATCTTTGTAAGCGACCTGTCCCGAAAGCACACGGTAGCTGCCGTCAAACACGATTGATTGATCAAAGGGATAGAATCCCCTGAAGCCCGATTTGAAGGTGAGATAAAAGGCGAATGCCGAGAGGCCAAGCAGGACAATCGCATCAAGGGCCCTGATCCAGGATTCGGACTTTGGCTTGTCGTTCATGCGAAACGCTTTCCTGAGGCGATACACTGATTACTTATTGCTACTCTGCTCGTCCCCCGCCACCCAGCAGATAGAGAAGCCCGGCATTGACAAGCACGACTCCCACTACGATCTTGATCACATTCTCGGTGTTTTTTGCCGGACAGCACTGGTACTCCTCCACTTGCCAGGATGCTATCCCCCACGAGCAAAGGAAGACCCCGCTTATGAAAAGTGAGGTCCCAAGGATCTTCGAGCTTCCGGAGCCGTGTTGGTCATCCTTTGAAATCCTGAGACTATCGGGTTGGGGAGCGGCGTTCTTGACCCAGGGGCTCCGTGTCCCAGCGGCCTGCAGCCAACCGGCGAGCACGCCATCGGCCCGGAGACCTCCGGTCTCGATCGAAACGGTCTTCATCCCGGGCCCGAAGCCAGGAAGCACGCGTTCAACGCGGGATGTCTGCCCCGCCGTTGCAGACGGGGGCACCAGTGATGACAAGAGGCAGGTCACAGTCACAAGGCAGAAAGCCTTGCGAAAGCCCGCCAGGCATTGCGTCATTCCTGCACCTTATCTGAGGACAACAATCTTCCTCGCGGAAGTATACCCCGTCTCCCCCGTTCCGGCGAGATAAATCCCGGGACTGACCCTGTCACCATTGCTGTCCTCAAGATTCCAGGAGACCGATTTTGCTCCAGTGGGCTTCACAAGGCTGATCACATGTCTTCCTCTGATATCATAGACGCTTATGACCGCTTTCCCCAAATGCCGAGAAAAAGCAAACGCGATGCTCCCTTCGGCAGGATTTGGAAGAACTGTGAAGACAAGGTCCTCACCAGCACCGGCCTCGGCATTCACGTTTGTTCTCGCGGGTACCTTCGAAGTAAATGATATGTCATCAATGTAGACGCCCTCTGCCACGTCACTGGCGTCACTCTTAAAGTCGAATTTCACGGCAATCGTCTCTCCGGGGCTGACTCCATCCAGAGGCCGCTCCCACAACACCCATCGGGAAACGATGTTGAGCGCTCCCCCGCTTCCCATGTAGTCCAGGGTATCCGGGACTCCATTCTTGAGGAGGATGATATAGATCCCATCAACGCCATAAGTGGTGAAGTCGTACCAGAACCAGAATGAGAGATTGCTCTCGTCGCCGGCAGTGAAATTCTGAGAGACCAGGCTGGAATGGGCGGATGAGACATAGGTGTGCGTCGGGTCTGCGCCGAAGTACCAGCTGGATGAACCCGAATGCGACCTGTACGTAGTCAGGTGCCAGAGGTCTGGAGATCCGGAATGGATCCAGGCGCCCTCGCCCTCCTCACAGTCGTCAGTGAACTGGAGATCGCCCACATCGAAATAGACAGTGTCTTCGAACCCATAGCCTCCTGGGCAAGTCATGGCAATCGCAAACATTCCGACGTAAACGGCCGGGCACGCTTGGGATATGATCACCCGATGTATGCTATGGCCGACGGAACCAGGCAGGATATTCCCGGCATATGCAATCGAGTCCTGGACAGTGAAATACGGATCGCTAGTTGTGACATGGACGTCGGGGCTCCCCGAGGTGAGCCCGCTGTTTGAGATCTCGAGCGTGACGATGACGGTCTCGCCCGGTTCGGCAATCCAGTCACCATCCCCGAGCAGGTCATGCATGCCAAAGTCCGAGACACCAAGAACGGGGGTTGCCACCGGAATCGCGAGTGCCGAAGTCCAATGGGTCTCGGAAGTATCTGCAAGAACGAGGTCGAAGGTCACGGCCTCGGCATTGATGAGCGAGCTCGCCAGCCCGATCCTGAACGAGCCGCTGCCCTGCGAGATTGTGCCGGCATCCAGGGCGCCGTAGTAAACCGTGCTGTCACTGACCGTGGCACGACCGTCGCGCGCACGGAGAACCCCCCAGACGCCGGAGGCCACCTCACTGCCGGAGTTCTTGATCGAAACCTGAAGATCAGTCTCCTCCCCGGGGTTCCCCCAGCCATCTTGGCCGTCCAGCACTGCGTAACCTGCCAGCCCGAGCAAGCGGCCCTCGGAGATGACATCAATTTTGCTCTGGTACGGAACGTGGTTGCATGCGACGACCGTGAGGACAAGTGAATCCGGACTTGCAGTCGCGACAGGGAATACGATCGTGCCGGCCAGGTCGGTGCGGCCCCTGAGGTATAGGTCATCTCCGTTCATGAGGCACACCATGGCATCGCCAACGACACCGGAGGCATCCTCGACCACCACTCTCACCTCTCCCCCGGAAGAGATCACGCTGTCAGGCGCAGTGACCACGAGTGGCTGCGGCTCGTCCGTCCACACAGGCATCTCGGGATCGCCCAGGAGATTAAGCTGGTACTCATTCCACCTGTAAACGTTCGCGTCGCGTGCGAAAGGCACGAAGTGCGCCTTGCTTTCGGCATGAGCGAGGCCCAGGTTGGTGATCTCATCGACAAAGAGGCACCTGGCAAACTCACGCTGAAAGACATCTGAATAGCCGAAGCCTGGGTTTCCCGGCGAACCCCAGCCGTAGCGGCAGTTGCCTATGAAGGCCACACAACCGCCTTCGGGATTGTTGACGAAGTGTTCGGCAATGCAATCCTTGTCAATGGCAGCGGGCAAGCAACCTATCGAATTGAGGATGAAGTTGCGCGGACCATTGGACAGCGTGTCGGCATCAATCAGACCGAGGTAACTGCCGCCCACACCCATAACGGTTTCGTTGCAGTGGCCATCGTGGAGAATGATATTCTTGCCCACAGACATCGCCGCCAGGACACTCTCTCGAGACTCGGTCCCTTGCGACTGGTAGAGCTTCAAGATGGGATCGAACCTGGGCGGAATGCACTGGGCATCTATCATATCAAGGCCTATGCCGGCATCTGTGTAAGGGTCATCCCAGAGAATCTCCCCGGCCAAGAGCATCTTCAGGGCGTAGTCAGGCGGCGGGTTTTTCTCGTAGGTAATCACTTTGTTCACAAACACCGTCGCCTCCGTGGCATTCTTGGCGGGAGCTCTTCCGACAATGACGTCAGGATACATGTCAACGCTGTCCGCCACCTCACCGTAAGGACTCACACCGTTAGCATCCCAGTTGCCATCGAGGTCGGAGTAATAAAGGTCTGCTCTTATCCTGTTCCCGTCGAGACCCATCTCGCAATCCATGGCGTACACCTGGCGGCTCGGGATTACCCAGGTATCACCGCCGATCAGAACCCAGGTAGTTCCCCAGATCTGGTAGGCGTCGATGATGAAATTCCTGATCTGTTCCTGGGAATTGGCACCGGTGTAATTGGCCTCAATCCACTCACGGGTCACGCAAGTGGCCGGCACGCCCTTCTGGGTCTTCCAGTCGATAAGCGGTCCGAAGTATGGAGCCAGGGCCTGGGTGGTGATAATGACGTACTCGTAGGCGCCCTCTTCGAGCGTCGCAGCTTCAAGAAGCGGCCCGGCAGGCGGCCGTGCAGCGCTCTGCCCGGCGAAGGCAGCGACGTCCTCAGAATTGGCCACTATCGCCCCAACCAGCTCGGCAAGCGGATCAACATTGCTTGCCTTTGCCCTCACCGGCTTCGTCGGCCGCGTGACCGCTGATTGGCTGAGCGCCACTCGTAACTCAATTTCCTTTAAGAGCGTGAGGGCCCTGGTCACGGGATTCCAACGGAACGGGGAAACGTAGAAGCTTAGGATTCTGTTATCTCCCATGAAGCCTTGACTGACGCCGTTCACAAGGTCGCGAGGGTAGGGCTCATCGGAGAGATAAATCGCCTCGCTGCCGCTGGTCCACGGGCCCGCAGCACGCCCAAGAATACGGGGCGGTTGGGTCGGTACGATTTCATACGCCCCATCAAGCGTCATCTCATCTGTACTAGTTGCTTCCACACGCTCGGCGCGGCTACCGAACGGTATGGCTATTTGCATCTGCCGCCTCGGCAGCCCGGGAAGTCCTGCTTCGGGGAGATACACCATCCCGCTTCCACGGATATAGTCATAGCCGCCAATACGGGAGAAGTTGAATTGGGGCAAGTCAAAAGCGATGGTCACACGCATTTCGTCAGGGGCAATCTGTTTTACAGAAACCGACTCGTTTGAGTCTGCCCGGCAAGTGCCGGAATAAAGAAGGGTACCGCATACCAGGGCAAAGAGCACGTATGCAAGAGGCGCCGACGCGATTCGAGTCTTACTCATATGCCGCTCCTGACTCTATGGTCCAGGGGGAGGAAACCTGCCGCAGCTCGGGCTCCACGAACGCCCTTCACATCTATTTTACCCCAAAAACGCTCCGCCCTCAAGTGCCGAAAAACATGGTTCCTGCTTGATTCATGCTGGGCCTGGGATTACGATACTACCATGCGAAGAATGATCGCTGTTTCCGTGGTCGTTGCGGCGGCAGCAACTATCGTTTCTCTCGCGTTGCTTGAGAGAAGGCCTGCCGGACCCCAGTACACCTTCCTCATCTGCCTCGATGCCGTCCGGCCAGATCACATGAGCTGCTACGGCTATGCAGTAAAGACAACTCCGCGAATAGATGAACTCGCCGCCCAGGGTACCGTCTTTGAGGACGCGATCTCGCAGGCGCCATGGACTACGCCGTCGATTGCCACAATCCTCTCATCGAGTTTCCCCTGCCAGCACGGGGCGCGCAGAGGCGGAGGTGCAGGAATCCCATACGGCGGCCTTGCCTCAAACTTCATCGAAACGCTTGGCTCGCTCGGCTACGAGACCGCCCTCTTCACGGGCGGAATTGCCATCAAAGAGAAGGTTCCCGGCGCCGACCTCACCGATGGCGCCCTCAAGTGGCTCAGGAACAACCTCGACAAGCAGTGCTTCATTGTGATTCACGACTATGAAACCCACAGCCCTTACATCGCGACACCCGATTGCATAGCAGCCCTCGACCCGGGTTACGAAGGCCCATACAAACTCAGCTTCGGAAACCTTGATCTTCTCAAGAAGGCTCGGGTGGGAAGGCTCGGCGATGCCGTGAACCTGACCGCTGCTGACACCAAGCACATAAAGGCACTCTACGATTGCCAGATAAGGCGCGCCGATGCGGCGATCGGGGCATTGGTGGATTCGCTTCTTGCATGGAATCGCCTCAAGCGATCAATGATCGTCGTCTTCGCCGACCACGGCGAGGAATTCCTCGAGCACGGGAGCATCGATCACGGCCAGACCGTATATGAGGAGAGCATCAAGGTACCCCTGATCATCTACTGCCCGTCGGTCGCGCCGAAACCTGAGCGAGTTCGGGACCAGGTCGGCCTCATAGATATTGCCCCGACCATCTTCGATATCCTGGGAATCCAGAAGCCCGCAACCTTCGAGGGCGTGAGTCTCGCACCCTTCATGTCGTCGCGTTTCACGGCATCACCGGGGACGACGCGGCCATGCGGCCTTCCCGTGGAGTGCCTCGTGGCGGAGTCGATCGCACGCCGGTCGGAGAAAAAAGCCTTGCGACGGCCGCCCTGGAAACTCATCTTCGATCCTTTCTTTGGCGCGGTCGAGCTCTATGACCTATCAAAAGACCCTCATGAAACCATGAACGTCATAGATGCAAATCCCGAGGTGGCTTCCCGCCTCACCGAGACACTCCTTGTTATGCAGAAGTACTATCCGGGTGGTTGGTGCATGGCATGGCGAGGCGACAACGGACGCAGAGTCAAAGGAGAGGTGGCAGTGGACGGGAGTCTCGTCGAAGCGGTCGCCCACAATTTCTTTCCCGAGATCGACGTCAGGACCGATACGCTCGCGACGACTGAAGACTGGAAGACTGCGCGCTTCGCGACTACTTCCGGAGACCAGTGGAAAGGTATCGAAGTCAGAATGGCGGAGCCTGCCGACGCTACCATCAACTTGACAAGAGGCGACAGCGCCCCTTTGCGCGCCAATTCCCTACGAGCGGTGATAGGCAAGAGTGGCAAGAGGTCACAGTTTCCTATCCCCCTGAGCCCAGACCGTGCCCGTATCGAAAGAGGCGACCTTCGCGACCTCTTTCTCAGGCAAGACTCAGTCCCGGGAAGCACCACCCTGGAAGGCCCACCCGGGGAGGACTGGAACTGCGTCATCTATTGGCTTGAGCCCGGCTCGGAGCCTGCTGCAAAGGCAGCGAAAGATAAGGAACTCAGGAAGCAACTCAAAGCTATCGGTTACATAGAGTAGGTTCAGTGGATGTAACCCAGGGACTTCAACTTCTCCTTGTCTTCTTCCGAAAGATTCGCCGGAGTCCTCACGGCTGCGCCAATCCGATCTTGTCTGAAGAAGTCGCTGAGCGTTGTCTTGAGGGGCTCCACATATCTCGCGTAATTGGCCTCAGCGCTGAGGTCATGCTGCTCGCGGGGATCGTCTCCAAGGTCGAATAGCAGGAACTCCCCCGGATCAGCATGAATTATCAGCTTCATCCCGTCTTCTATGATGCTGTACTTACCTTCCATCTCGGAATAGATCGCCGCCGGCTTGAGATTCCCCCCAAGAAGGTCCCTTCCCCGAAGCTTCGGATCAGGCTCGATCCCTGCGAAGCGCAGTATCGTCGGGGCCAAATCCAGCAGCTCAACGTACTCGTTCCTTGTCACGGGAGTGGATTTCGCCGACCGCACGAGCAGAGGGACATGGATCAGGTTGTTGTAAAGATACTCCCCGTGGGCAAAGAAATAATCTCGCTCACCCATCCCTTCACCATGATCCGCAGTAAAGATGATCAGAGAGTTGTCATAGAGATCCATATCCCGCAGGGCTTTGAGCAGGCGCCCGAAATGTGCATCGAAGTACCCTATCTCACCATCATACCTGCCGGCATAGAAGTCGAAATCGTCCTCGTCGCCGATCCTCTGGTACGACGGGATACCGCCTATACCGCTAAAAGTGGAATTGAATTCGAGCCTGCGTATCTCCCGCCCGGATCTCAGAAATGCGGTGTCGAAAGGAGGCGGCGGCGTGTAGGGTCCGTGAGGATCCTGATAATGGATCCACATGAAGAACTTGCCTTTCCTGCCGTCCGCCCGAAGAAGGCTTATGGCGGCATCGGTCGTCTTCGCTGCAAGCCTCTCAGGTACCTTCCTCACGAGCTCCGCCTCATCAAGTCTGTTGTCGAATACGTCGAAGCCCCGGTCATAGCCCGTGCCCTGCCCGAGCACGAAGTTGCTGGAGACGCCCAGCGTCCTGTAACCCTTGGCCTTCAACTGTTCGGCCACCATGGGCACTTCAGGAGGGATGTTGTCACTGTTGGTGAAGACCTTGCATTCGTGCGGGAGGAATCCGCTCAAGAAGGAGGCACAGGACGGGCGCGTGGTTGGCGCCTGTGAGAAGCAGTTCTCAAACAGGATGGCATCCCTGGCAAACGCGTCAACGGCGGGAGAGGTCTTCTTCGGGTAGCCGTAGCAGCCAAGATGATCCGGCCTGAGCGTGTCAACGCTTACGAGAATGATGCTTGGCGCAGGGTGCCCCGCCTGCCTCACGACAGCCAGCACGCCCAGAATGCCTGCGACCACCGCAGCCGCCACGGTAAGGCTCAAGATGCGTCGCGTTGACATCTACCGATCACCTATCGCCAGCGCCTGCCACCATCTCAATGCAGCTACGATGCCACTGGACGTGGCCATTTCTCCGGGCCTAGCCCTGGGTCTTAGACTTTGCAGCATCCTTCAGCTTGTCGTTCGCGAAGATAGCGACTTCGACACGGCGGTTAAGGGCACGGCCTTCGCCTTGATTGGGCCTGATCATTACCGATCTGACCAAAGATATGATAAGGTGCGAGCCTCACCGCTGGCAACGAGATTCTTCCCAATCGTTCAATCGTGCCTCAGGGCTTCGACTGGATCGATGTTGGCGGCTCTAATGGCAGGATACATACCTGCCAGCAGACTTATCAGGATCGAAAAGCCGATGGCACCCAGGATGAGCCAGGTCGGGAACGAGAACAGATTGACCGCCGATTCACCCTGAGGCAGAATCCGGGCGTTGGCAACAAGATTGGCGACGCGTGTGACACCCCACCCGAGAATCAGGCCCAGTACAGCCCCGATAGCGCCGATGGTCGCGGCCTCGACAAAGAAGATCATCTTTATCTCGCCCTCGCTCCCTCCTATCGCTTTCATGATGCCGATCTCGCGGGTCCTCTCAAGAATGGACATGACCATCGTATTGGCAATGCCCAGAGCAGCGACGATGAGGGCTATGGTGCCGATAGCACCCAGAACCGAATCCAATATCAAGAAACCTTTTCTGACCTCTTTGATCTGATCGGCAAACGAAAAAACATGGAGCCCCATCTTCTCGATTTTTTCCCTGGCAGGCTGCATGTCTGCCATGCGCCTGACACGCACATAGATTGAACCGTATGTTCCCTGCTTCCCACCGCCACCGAGAAGATCCCACACACTTGAGAATCCCAGCCTCGGGATCGCCTCGGCAGCCTTGATCGGTGCGATTATGCCACCCGCGAGCTGGTTGTCCGAGAAGTTGCTAGCCCGCTTGAGAATGCCGCAGATCCTGAAGGCAGTGACGGATTCGGCGATCGGCATCCTCCCGGTGCGCATGAAACCGAACATGGAACCTGCACCCAGCTCGGAACCGTCGAGCGCAACCGATATGATCTCCACAGGTTTCCCGATGATAGAATCGGCCTCGATGATGCGCGTGCCGGCGACGGAGTCCTCTTTGCTAAGCACCGGCGAGGTTTCAGGGTCTTTCGCCAGGAGCTTCAGCCGCTTGAGCGTATCCCACCCGATGACCAACGCGGCCGAACTGTCATCCGTGAAAAACTCGCCGCTCGCCAGCTTGCTGTAAGGTTTGTATGCTCGCATGGCTGCAGGCAGAGCCCGCAGGGTGGTCCTTGTCTCGGCGGCCCCCATCCTGACTCTCACCGGAAAAGTTATTTCGGGAAAGGCGATCTCGACACCCGGCACCTTCTGGATCGCTTGCAGCGTGGAATCGGTCAACGACGAACCCTGCTCCCTGAGTGCGCTCATGATATCGTCGGGGTCCGCCTCACCTATATTCCTTACGTCAATAGCCTTCGACGTGATGAACATGCTCGTGAAGAGATCGTTTTGTTTGAAGGCCTCGGTGACGTTCTTCTGGATGCCCGTGCCGAATCCCACCATGGAGGTCAGAGCACCGATTCCGATAACGACACCCAGCGTTGTGAGAGCGGTCCTCAGCCTGGAGCGGCGGAGATTGTCGAAAGCGAGCGCGACCATGTCAAGAAAGGTCATCGCGCCCTCCTCGGTACCGACTGGTCTGCGACCCGCCCGTCGAGCATGTGGATGATCTTGCTTGAGACGGCCTCGGCGATATCCTGCTCATGAGTGACCATGAGCACGGTATACCCTCGCTCCCGATTAAGCTGCTGAACCAGGCCCATGATTTCTTGAGATGTCGTGCTGTCAAGATTGCCTGTGGGCTCATCCAGCAGCAGAGCCTCCGGATTGTTGGCCAGCGCCCGGGCAATAGCCACTCGCTGGGCTTCTCCACCGGAGAGCTCACCGGGCTTGTGATCGAGCCTGTGCTCCAGTCCCACGCTTGCCAGCAGAGTCCTCCCGCATTCTTTCCTTTGGTGCCGAGGGACACCACCGAAGACGAGCGCAAGAGTCACATTCTCGAGGGCGCTGCGGTGTGGAATCAGATTGAAGGACTGGAAGACCATGCCCACCGAGACTCGTCGGTGTTGGGCAAGCTCGGAGCGTTTCATCCGAGCCAGATCCTTCTCCTTGAAGAAAACATGCCCGGACGTGGCCGTATCGAGACCCCCGATCAGGTTAAGCAGCGTGGATTTGCCCGATCCCGATCTGCCCACAATCGATACGAACTCACCCCGGCCTACCTCGAATGAAACGTCTTTCACCGCAGGTATCTCGAGGTGGCCCTTGCGGTAGATCTTTGAAAGCTGCGAAATCCTGAGTATGTTCAAACGGACTCCTCAAACAGGTGCCCAGCTTTGCCAGACGCGGCACCAAGCATACCACATCTCGATTATGATTTGTCGACCGACATGTCAAGGCTCGGCATTGGGTCGCCGCTCCCCCACAACCCCCCTGTAGATCTGCGCCAGTGTGCAGAGGTCCGCACTCTGCAAGCGCCCAAGCAGGATGCAGGTTGTTGAACTTATCTTCTGCCGGTTCCTCTCACGCACCCACAGTTTCGCTTTGATCCCCCAGGGCCTCCTCGGCAGGAGATCGGTGATCGAGTATTCAGGGTGCGGATACGATTCACACTTTGGGCAAAAGTCTCCTGCATGAAGCTGCGCCGTAACCACCACCCTCGGATCGAGGTGCGCCTCCAGCAGGAAGAGATCCAGAAATCTGAGTGTTCCCCGGAGGCGAAAGGTTTGAAACGTCGGTGCGCCCAATGGAAGAATCAAGGCGAGATCACTCTCGATTGCCTTCTGCTTCTCCGAGGACCCCCAATATCCCCTCTCTGGTATTCTCATCAATCCGGCAAACCACGAAATTGACGCGCGTGCCGTGCTGGACGAGCCTGAATTCACTAGAATCACGGATTGCCGCAAGGACCATGGCGAAGCCGTTATCGAATTCAACTGCATCCTCTTCCGTGTCCCAGACCGAAGACCCGAGGAGTACCATCTCGCTGTCGGGATCCGTGTAGGCCTCGAACTTGAGCCCATCCCACCCAGAGGCGATATCAGTAGCATGGGCCTCAGTAACTTGATAGATCTCAAAAAGCACGCGCAAATCAAACTCGCCCAGAGTGTTGGCGTAGAAGAGCTTCCATTCGCTCGGCATGAGGGCAGCGGCGGCTGACAGATCAATGGGCGTAGGCAGGTCACCTTCAACGTACTTCTCGAAATGCAGGACCTGCTCGCTTGAGACCGGCATCTTTACGAGCATGGCGCCCAGGCTGAGACCTGAGTTGGCTTCGAGCCACGCCTGGGCAAAGGCACCGCCTTCGGCGTACGGGCCGATCAGGGACTCCCGCAGGTACCGAGGCGAGCTGGCAAGAGCCTTCATGCCGGGATTCCTCTCGTTCCTGCTGAAATTGGCCCGCATTATCGTTCTCACATCTGGAACCTGCTCAAGCGATAGATTCTGGCTATAGGCCAGCATGACGAGACTGGCCATCCCTTCGATCACCGATCTGAGGGCATATGAGTAGTCATTATTCTTCAGAGCCACTTCCGACTGGGCCACAATATCGATTTCGCGGTCTTGCAGGGCATGACACAGCTCATGCGCAATGATGTACTTCTGCACCGGAAGGCTCTTCATACTCCGGGGAAGATCAACCAGCCCGTTCAGAGTCTTGGCGTGCGGATCATAGACGGCTCCTGCTTGCTCGGCAATGAGGTCGATCATGCCCTTGGTGAGATCGTAGCCTGGCGGCACCAATCCAATCTCAGCAAGGCAGAGGCTGAGCTTGTAGAGATCATCATCGGGATACTCGATTCTCACGGTTGTGCGCAGAAACTCCCCCATTTCCTTCCTCGTCATCATATTGACCTTGACCGGTTCACCTGGGGGGAGGCCGGTCAAGGCTGCAACCGCTGGCTGCGCCTCTTCGCTCAACCGCACGAATCGCTGGACTTCCTCCTCGCGATCAGGCGTCGCCGCAGCCTGGAGAATGCAGGCAACTGCAAGTGCGATCGTACCGATAATCACAAATTGAGTCTGCGATCTTCTCGGCTCCGACACGGCCTGATCCTCCCGGCTGTGATCTCAGCAAGATTCGTACCAGGAGCACTTGGGCAGGGGATGGCCGCACAGGAGGCTTGAGGGCTGGGATACTCAAGGAGATAGCACGGTCTATGAGCGGGTTCATATCGGCATGACTGCGAGTCGTACACCTGCACCTTGTGTCAGGCAGCATCAGAGCGTGGTAGACCTGACACAGGGCGGGATGGGATCAAATCATCATCTTGCCGTCTTTCAGGACGATGGTCCGGCGGCCTCTGGCGTCTCTGACCTCGATTGTGGGATTCTTAACGAGCCCATCCAGATGGATCAAAGCCTTCGCGTCGTCATCATAGTTGGAGCCAATGGCGATGTGGCATGTCCTGAAGACCTTCTCGTCCTCGAGCATGTTACCCACTATCTTGGCTTTCTCATTGAGGCCTATGCCGAGCTCGCCCAGGTTGCAGATGTTCTGGAGATACGCGGGAAGATCCTTTTTCGATATGCGTCCCTCGGCTGCGAACTTGCGCGTATTCTTTCTCGCTCGATCCAGAGTTTCCTGAAGACCTCTTGCCTCGGCGCCACCCGCGACCTTCGTGATCAGATTCTTCTTCACGGTGGCCCTGATCGGCTCCTTGATGATTATCACACCCTTATCTGACGATATGCACCCGTCAAACACCAGCGTGCCATCCCCCCGACCGAGCTCCGGAGAGATGAACATCTCGCCTGCCGGCAGGTTGCCCCCGCGCCCAGGCTGCGAGAAATCGCCGTCATCGGTGAATGCCTTCCGCCGGCCGAGCCCAAGCATGAGATCCGTTCCCAGCCGCGTCGTAATGTGGGCTTCACGAGCCTGGTCAAAGATCTTCTTCAGTTTCCTGCAGTTCTCGCCAAGCCTTGCGTAATCGATGGGCACGGTCTCTTCGAACATCTCGGTGGTTACCGAGGGCGACCAGAACCCGCGCATCTTCTTGCTCGCTTGCAGAAAGTTGAAAATGTGATCTAACGATTTCTTCCCGAGCTTGTAATTGTGCTGCATTGCGAATCGGTCTTTGCCCAACTTGAGGTAACTGATCGAGATGATGATCTCCGGCTCAGACCTCATCGCGTGGATGACGGCATCATCGGCGAGATCCATCTGGGTCTTGACAGGTTGGAACACCAGGGATGGTGAAGCGCCCGAGTCGGCGACGGCATCATAGAGCGCCATTGAGATCGTCTGGACATCCTTCACGGGATTGGTGATGATAAGGACACGTTCCCCCTTCTTTGCCTTGAGCACTTCGCTTATCGCCACCTTTGCGGCGCGCCTCAGGCGTGGAGAAATCCTTGTTGATTCACGGAATGTTGTCCTTGCCTCGTCTGCCATGATATTCCCCCTTGGTCAGGTTGCTGTTTCGTCAGGTGCCGTCACGTCCGCATGTGCGCCAGATATAGAATCTACTCACTCCTACTCCATCCCCGCAACCCCAATCCAAATGCCGGTGGGATTGGGAACAGACATCATTACGCCTTTGAGAGGTGTCCTGACACGGTAGGCAGAGAGCGGATGTCGCCATCACTTGAACATGGACTTTATGCTATCCCATGCCGGCGGGCCGCCGGAGCAATGAGGCGGCCCCTCGTGTGGTAGAACACCTACGCTGGCGTTAAGGATCAAAACGGGGTAGTGATACGTGAAGCCATGGTCCGAGCAGTCAACGGCACCGACCATCTGAGTCGCCGGATTGTCTCGGATTTGAATCTCACCATTGGTCGTGGGAGACAGCCATGAATACGAGACTGCATAGAAATAGGGCTTCACACCCGCGATCTGACAATTAAGGTGCCAGCCGATCGCAATCCCATCCCCAGGCCAGTTGATACCACCCACGCCGATGGCGTCAGACCCACAGACTCTGGTCGAGGCTGTGCCCCATTCACCAGGCCAGTCGAGTCCGTACTCAATAAGAGCCAGCTCGTCATAATCGAAGACCACAAGGAACACGTCCAGGTCCACGCCAGGGGTTGGCCATACCCTCACAAGACCACCCCTGTCAGTGATATTCGGCAGATTCCGACAGCTATGAAGACCGTGTTGTGCCAGGTGAAGCGCGAATTTGAAGTTCCGAAGAGCGGGAGGCAGAAATCGCACGGATATCTGGGCGTCAGGAGTCTCGGGGTACGCCTCCTGATTGCCCGAGTTGTCCAGGGCACGACATCGGAAATAGTAAGTGTGCAAGTTTTGCCCCGTGAAGTCTGAAGACGTGATGGTAGTCCGCGGCTTCCAATCGCGCCACACCCCACTCGCGCCGTCTCTCGACTGGATATCAAAAGTCCTCATGCCTGAAAGATCGTCTGTGCCGGTCCAGGACACGGTGAATGTCTCATCATGTACCTCAGAAGGAAGCGCATTTACATGCGAAGTTGGGATCCCCGTGTCAACCGTAATGCCGTTAGAAGATTTCGGTGAGCCATGGGCGGTGTCAGCCAGCGCCCGCACCGAGAAGTAGTACTTGCTCCCATGGCTGAGTGCGAGGCCTAACTGCGTGACTTGCGTCTCGCTACCGGTAGACATCCACCCAGCAACATCGAGCCCGCCCGGTGCGGTTCCTATCGCGTATTCATACCCGTCTGCGCCCGCGGCCCTTCCCCAGTTGGCCGAAAGCTCCGTTGTTGACATGGTCCATTGCTTATCACCCCCCAGTCCATCATGCACCCAGGGCACCGGCGGAGGCAGGAACATGAATGTGGTCCACGCATCCGGCGATTCGGGATACTCCTCCAGATTGCCCGCCATGTCCCAACCGCGACATCGGAAATAATACGCGTGGGTTCTCCGTCCCACAAAGTCTGCAGATGTGAGGGAGGTTCGGACCTGCCAATCCCACCACACTCCACTCTCTCCATCTCTCGCTTGGACATCGTAGGATGCGATCCACGAGAGATCATCGCTGCCGCCCCAGGATACCCTGATTGTCGCATCGTGCACCTCAGACTCGAGCGCGTCCACGTGCGAAGTGGGCGGAACGGTGTCGACCAAGATACCGTCAGAAGATCGTGGTGCGCCCCGCACCAAGCCCAAGAACGCTCGCACCGAGAAATAATAGGTGCTGCCGTGGCTGAGCGCGAGGCCTGGATGGGTAACATGAGTCTGGCTGCCCGCAGAACTCCAGTCAACCAATTCGCGCCCGCCCCGCGTGGTCCCGATCGCATACTCATATCCACCTACTCCATCAACCGGCCCCCAGTTAGCCGAAAGCTGCGATGCCGCATTAGTCCAATTCTCATCGTCGCCCAATCCATCTTTCACCCAAGGCACCTGCCCAACGGGACAGTTCAGTCGGGTCCAGGCGTCAAATGCGTCGGGATACTCTTCCTGATTACCTGCAAGATCCCTTGCTCGAGACCGGAAATAGTAGAAATGCCCGTTTTGCCCCGTGAAGGCAGCAACACTGTCACGCGTGCCCGTCTGCCAATCCTGCCACCCCCCACCCTCCCCATCCATCCACTGGATATCGTATTCCTTTATCCCGGAGAGATCATCACTCCCCGTCCAGGACACAGGAAGGGCTAGATGTGCTCGCTCTTTGGGCAATGCCTTCACGCGGGAACTGGGTTTTCCAGTATCAACCGTTATTCCGTCTGAATATCCCCAGCCGCCACAGCCGGCGCCGATCAGCACGCGCACGACGAAGTAATGTGTCATTCCCGGCGTGAGACTTGCGCCACTGTAAGTAATATGGCTCTGACCTGGCTCAAGGGGACCCAGCCAGCCAGCGACGTCTGTGCCGCCACGACTGGTACCGATCGCAAACTCGTAACCCGCCGCACCCGCTACCGGGTCCCAGTTCGCCGACAGCTCAGTCGTCGAATTGGTCCAGTCCTCATCTTCCGGGCCCAGTCCATCGTTCACCCGCAGCAACCCTGGGGACACCGTGTCAGGGAGAGTCCTTGCGCTGACCACATTGGATAGATCTGAGAAGTTAGCGGCCTCGTCTGCCACTTGCATGGCGAAATAGTAAGCAGTACCGGCTGACAGCCCCCTCACCCACATACTGTCCTGTGCGCCAGCCACCGCGGGCGGGGGTTCCCCCTCGCACTGAACGGCACTCGCCCAGCTGTCCTCTGTGATCTCCACCGTGGAATACCTTATGTTGTAACCGGCGGCCCTGCCGGCCATGCCGTCGTCTCCGCTAGCTGTCCACTTGAGCTCAGCTGAACACGAGGTCGGGTTCGCCACCCCAAGATCTGCTACTGCCGCCGGCGGGCATGTATCCAGGCACGTCTGGTCGCTGCACCCCACAAGCAGCAATAACACCACGCTGATGGACGGACCGAATAGAACTCGCGGCAATTTGAGAACCATTCTACGGCTCCCGATGAGGTTCAAACTGTTTTTGTATCCACCGATAGAATAGCACTCATCGCTCCCGGAAGTCAATCCACTAGATGCCCTGAAAGACACCCTGAAGATGTTTCTCCAAGACGGCCGGTAGGCTTCCCTTTAGGTAGGACTTATGCTCTAATCAAGGGACTTGATTGGACATGGGGATAGATTGCCCACGAAGGGACATATGTGAACATGCCAGCTCTAACAGGGCGCAAATAAGGCGCACCGTGCCGGTGCCGAAAGGAGTAAGAGAGATGAGGAGTGTCATACATACCAACAAGCTCGTGACGTGGGCGCTTCTGGGCCTCGCATCTATCCTGCTGTGTTTCGCTCTCTCTCAAGACCTCGCGGCTCAAACACATTCCCCCGACGAGGCGCTCCCCGTTGACAAGAACGTCACGATCGGCACCCTCGACAACGGACTCAAGTACTATATCCGTGTCAATCACAAGCCTGAAAAGCGGGCCTTGTTACGACTTGTCGTCAACGCCGGCTCTGTCCTGGAGAATGACGACCAGCAGGGCCTTGCCCATTTCACCGAACACATGGCTTTCAATGGAACCACTAACTTCGCAAAGCAGGAGTTGGTGAACTATCTCGAGTCAATCGGAATGCGGTTCGGCCCCGAGATCAATGGCTACACGAGTTTCGATGAGACGGTTTACATGCTTGAGGTTCCCACCGACAGCGCTGGGGTAGTTGAGAAGGGCATGCAGATTCTGGCCGACTGGGCGCATAACATAAGCTTTGACGATGCAGAGATTGATAAGGAGAGAGGGGTTGTAATCGAAGAATGGAGGCTGGGGCAGGGCGCCGGCATGCGGATGATGCAAAAGGAGCTGCCGTTTCTGCTCAAGAATTCCAAGTATGCCGACCGAATCCCCATCGGCAAGAAAGAGGTTCTCGAGAGCTTTCCTCACGAAACGCTCCGGGCCTTCTACGGGGATTGGTACCGTCCCGATCTGATGGCCGTTATTGCGGTCGGAGATTTCGACGCAGGCCGGATCGAAGCCCTGATCAAGGATCGCTTCTCCGCAATTCCTCTGCCTCGCGACAGGAAACCGCGCGCGCTCTTTCCCGTCCCCGATCATGATGAGATCCTGGCCGTAGTTGTGCCCGACCCGGAGGCGACCCAGACGACGGTCAGCATCTACCACAAACTCCCTGTGGAACTGCGCAAGACAGTTGCCGATTACAGGAGGTCCTTGATCGAGGACCTCTATAACAGCGTGCTCAACGCAAGATTCCTTGAACTCACGCAGAAGCCCGATCCGCCCTTTGTCTATGCTTTCTCCGATAAAGCCAGGTTCATCAGGACCAAGGAATTCTACGTGCTTGGGGCAGCCACGAGAGAAGATGGCATCGGGCTCGGCCTGGAGACTATTCTCACCGAGGCCGAGAGAGTAAGCCGCTTCGGCTTCACGCAGACCGAGATGGACCGGCAGAAGGACCAGATGCTCCGGAATTACGAGAAGGCTTACAACGAAAGGGATAAGACGGAATCCTCCGTCTGGGCCGGGAAATACGTGACGAGCTACCTTTACGATGATCCCATACCGGGCATCGAATACACGTACGATCTGACGAAACAGATCATCCCCGACATCAAACTTGAGGAAGTCAACAGCCTTGCAGCCGAGTGGACATCCGACAAAAGCAATGTGGTTGTTGCAGAGGCCCCGGAAAAGGAGGGGTTGATCCTACCCGCGGAAGGGGACCTCCTGGCCTTGATGACCAGCGTCATGGCGAAGGAGATCACGGCATATGAGGACAAGGTCTCTCAGGAACCCCTGGTCGAGAGCCCGCCCGTGCCTTCGGCCGTCATGAGCGAAAAGGTGGTTGATGACCTGGGTGTGAGGGAGTGGACTCTTGCGAACGGGGTCAGGGTAATCTTGAAACCGACCGACTTCAAGAACGATGAGATCCAGTTCCGTGGATTCAGCGCCGGCGGGACGTCGCTGGCACCGGACGAGAAATACGTCCCTGCTTGGTTTGCATCCACCCTGGTAGGTCTGAGCGGGGTCGGCAAATTCGATTACATAGAATTGCGAAAACGTCTGAGTGGGAAAGTCGTAAATGTGACTCCTTACGTTGATGAGCTTTCAGAGACCGTGAGAGGGTCTGCATCTCCCAAGGATATCGAAACCATGTTCCAGCTGATCTACCTCTACTTCACTTCCTCGCGCCTGGACAGCGTCGCCTATCTGTCATACAAATCACGAATGGAGCCGTGGCTCAAGAATAAGGATGCTGATCCGGAGGCTGCTTTCTCAGATACGCTCTCTGTCACGCTCTCTCAATATCATCCGAGGCGCCCAGTCCTGACACTGGCCACCCTCGACAAGATGAACCTGCAGGTGTCTTACGACTTCTTCAAGGACCGTTTTGCCGATGCCTCCGATTTCACCTTTGTCTTCGTCGGTGCCTTTGACCTCGAGAAGACCAGGCCGCTCGTCGAGACCTACCTTGGGGGGCTTCCGTCGATCCGCCGCAGCGAGACCTGGCGAGACGTCGGAGTCGAGCCGCCAAGCGGCGTGATCAAGAAAGAGGTGAAGAAGGGAATCGAACCGAAGAGCCGTGTCAACTTGACTTTCGCCGGTGCCTTCGACTGGTCCTTCCAGAACAGTTATGACCTGGGCTCGATGGCAGATGCCTTGCGCATCAAGCTGCGCGAGGTGATAAGGGAGGCTGAGGGCGGCACCTATGACGTATCGGTCGGCGCGTCAAGTTGGAAGTTTCCAGACGAGCAGTACAATGTCACCATCGACTTCGGCTGTGATCCCGGCAGGGTTAACGAGCTGACTGGGATCATCTTTGCCGAGATCGATAGCCTCGGGACGTTCCCGCTGGAGGAGACCTACGTCACCAAGGTCAAGGAGGCACAGCGCCGTGAGTGGGAAGTCAACCTTAAGCAGAATGGCTTCTGGCTCGGGACCTTGGCGTACTACAATTTCTTCGGCCTCCCTGAGAGCGAGATTATGAAGTACGCGGACAGAGTCGAGGGCTTGACAGCCAAAGCGATTGAGACGATCGCGCAGAGGTATCTCACCAGAAAGAACTATGTCGAGGTCATACTCCTGCCTGAAGGAAAGTGACCGGGACCTTGAACTTCTGCTCTTGGCGGGCGCGGCAGCCGTGGGTATAGTGCCCCGAGGCAGCCAATCAACTTGATTTTCTGTCGGATCCGTGGTAGGCTCTTAGGTATCAGAGCGAAGTATAAACAGGGACCGAGAGGGCCATGCCTCCAATGCAAAGGCCAGATTGATGACCGCCGGATTCCGTGAGGCGACACCCTCCAGACGTCTCGCAGATCTCCCAGGCCTTCGATGTGCTCCGCCTCTTATAGATATCGCTTGCTTAGCCCATAGAACCCTGGAAGCCGCACACACAGTTCTCAGAAAGGAGAACCAGAGATGAAGCGCGTTGCGATTGGTGTAACCATAAGTTTAGTGACATTGGTTGTTGCAGTAGTCGTCTTCTCGATGGCTCAAAATGCACTGGCCGGTGCGCCCAGAACCGCCGCCGAGGAAGTGGCGGTCGGCGTCGCCCGCAATGCGCTGGACCATGCTATTCGCGTAGGGAGCGAAGACCTGATTCCCAAACCGGCCCTCCGCACTGCTCTCGTCGATGAGGTCTTCATGGTTCATGATCCCGAGACGCTTGCGCCCGTTTACGGCCTGGTGCCGATCCAATCTCCTGAGGGTCGCCTGCTTGGCACTATCGGTGTCACGCCGGACGGAGCAGAGTGGCTCTGGTACAACTTCAATTGCCCTTATGAGAAGTTCCCTCCTGTGTCCATGGAAGAGTCTCGCCGGAGGCTTGGTGAGAAAAGAAGCGGGCTTGGGCTCCAAGCCCCTCTCGGAGAGCCGATCATTGTGGCAGGTTGTGACAAGCATCTCTATTGGCGCTTCCAGGCATCACCTTCAGAGTCCTGGCTCATCAACGCTGTCGTGCCTGGCGCACCGATTCTCGGCTCCATCGATCAGTCAGACACTAAAGCGTTGACGCCTGAGAAGCCCCTCCAGGCGCTCGACTCTGAGTGGATGCGCCTGCAACGAATAGAGCAGAAGCAAACTCTGCCCGGGGAGATGACCGACCAATCTGATCTGATGGCAGGAACCCCGCCTGCTTGCTACAGCATCCCGGGAATCCCTTATCATTTCCAGATCACCGACTGGTACTGCGGTCCCGCTTCCCTTCAGATGATCATGGATTACTACGGCCAGGAGATAGGCCAGAACAACATTGCAGACGTCGCCAATGATGTCGTTAACTCAGGATGCATGGGCACGGATATGCGGCGCGCGGCACATTTTAGCGGCATGAGCGTCTGCATCCAGGATCCCACGCTGATTGGCTACACAGAGCGAAAACTCGGCTACGCCTGCATAGACAACACCATCCAAACCAACCAGGCCACCAGAGTCAAGAATACGGTCTATGCCCAGTACGCTGTGTACACGCTGACATGGTATGATGGAAGCCACTCCGCAGGTCATTTTCGTGTAATCAAGGGCTACGACGACAGTCTTGGCGTTTTCATCATCCATGATCCATGGTACGCGGGAGCCCTTTGCGGGCCGGACCTGCTTGTCAGCCAGACCTATTTCGTGGACAATCTATGGGCATATTCGGGCTGGTGGTGCATGGTGGCAAGTCCGTGGGTCCTGACTCCGAGCCTGCCCACGTCTGTTGCCCAGGGCGACACCTTCCAGGTTGCATTGCAGGTCTACTACCCCGGGCCTACTCGCTTCAAGGCCATGTTCCCCTGCTCGAATTGCCAGGCGTCCATAAGCCTCTCAGCGGGCCTGGCTCTCGCTGGCGGCACTCCGATGGTCGTGCTGCCCAACATGGATTCGGATGACACAGTGAACGTGGTCTGGAATGTTATTGCCGTCGGGCCGGCGGGCGATTGGGGTATGGCTTTCCAGGCCCAGGGCCTCCTTCAGTCGTCATCGTATTCCTATCCGTCTTACACTGATACCATCGGGGGTCATGCTTACGAGACCGTCATGGTCGGCGGGATGCTATCAGGATGGGAGGCCGAGGAGCGCCTGACAAATGACACGGGCAGCTCGCAGACGTGTTTCCCTGGAGCGCGGGCGATGGTCATCGGCGAGGACGGCAAGATCCATGTCGTTTGGGCTGATACGCGCGATACCAACAGTGAAATCTATTACCAGCGGAAAGTTGGTGGCGCCTGGGAGTCTGCGGCCAGACTCACGACTGATCCCTCCTTCTCGGATGCCCCTTGCATCGCGCAAGGCCCGGATGGATCGCTCCATGTGGCATGGGTGGACGAGCGAGATGGCAACCAGGAGATCTATTACAAACGATGGAACCCGATTGGCGGCTGGTCGGCAGATGAGTGCGTAACCAGTTATAGTGAGGTCGATCGTAATCCGAGTATCGCAGTCGGAGATAGCCTGGTGTACTTGGTGTGGGAGCGTCGCCTGGGCGGTAGTTACAGGGTGGCCGCAGTCGAGTTTGCGGCGAGAGGCGGCGCGGGTTGGTCTGCGCCCGTGGATGTGGATGGTTCTCCGACCAGGGATTCCTATCGCCCATCTATAGCGGTCGGGCCGGATGGGCTTGTCCATGTCGTTTATGAACGCCAGACGTCCAACACAGCCAACGAGAAGGAGAAAATCCTGCATAAGAGCTGGAACGGGTTGGGCTGGTCGGCAGCAACAGGCCTTTCAAGCGGCATCTCCTTCGCGAGGAATCCTTCGATAGCCGTGGGAAGCGACTCGACGGTTCACGTCGTGTGGCAGGACGGTGAGAGCATAGGCGGAGATATTTTCTACGACTGTTATCGTGCCGGCGTCTGGCAGCCCGCCGAACAGATCGTCATTGGCTCAAGCGAGGTGTCAACACCGTCGGTCGCAGTAGCGGGAGCGGGCGCATTGGCAGGAACAGGCACGGTTTACGTGGCCTGGGTGGATAACCGGAACGGCGAATCAGAGATCTACCTTATGAGCAAGGGTGGATCCGGATGGGACAGTGAAACGAGGCTCACGCGGTCGCCTGGCGCTTCCATACTCCCGACGGTGGCTGCGGATGACCTGGGCGGCGTTTGCCTTGTGTGGACTGATTTGAGAAACGGCGACGCCGACGTTTACTTCAGGGGCGCCGAAGACGAGTCGGCAGTGCCGTGGAGGTTTGCGGGTTCTGCCGGCGATGGCTTGGTGCGTCTGTCCAATCCATATCCAATGCCGTTTACATCCGAGACCAGGATTGGCTTGTCACTTGGGAAGGCTTCGGAGGTATCTGTGCAAGTGTTTGATGTGCAAGGCCAGCTGGTGCAGACCCTCGTGAGCGGCAATCGTGCTGCCGGCACTTACGATGTTTTGTGGGATGGTCGGACCTCTTTGGGCGGCAGGGCAGCCCCGGGCCTCTACTTCGTAGCTTGCAGAAGCCCGATAGGTCAGAGCACGAGGCCTGTCGTCTTGCTTAAATGATTTCGGACGAGAAGCGGTCAGACTGAAGTGTCAGGCTAAAGTGATGGCCAGAGCTGATGCTACTGGATCTTGAACCTGAACAGCCTGTATGGCTCTGTCCTTTTCGCACCCAGGTGTATCTGGGAAGTGGTTACGTACATGTAGGCATCTTCCCCCTTGGCGAAACTGTCAGGCCAGAGCAGGGCCGGGTCCTTGATGAGGATCTCAGTCCTGCCAAGAGAAGCAAAGGTCTTGATGGCGTTCTCCTCTATGCCTGTGAGATAGAGATAGCCATCCGGTCCGAACTCCATCCCGTCGCCAGCCCCGGTGGTGCCAAGGGATTCGACCTTCACACCCAACTGTTGCTCGGTGAGATTGGGATCGAGGAGGTAACGCGTATCGATCCGATAGAGGCTTATCGCAGTCAGGGCATGATAATAGAGATACTCGCCCTTGGCATCCAGGGCCAGGCCGTCTGCGTGAACCTGCGGAACCTGGCCGTTGACGCGCCACTCCTTGCCAGCGATCGTAAGCACGATGTTCTCGGATTTGGTGGAACCGTGGTCAGTAAGCACTCTCCTACCTTTGCCGGTAGCGAGGTCGACCACGACCAGTGCCCCCAGGCCGGAGTCGGTGATGTAGGCGACGTTCTTAGCCGTATCAATCCTGACGTCATTGAGATAGCTCGACGCGGGAGCCACTGTCTCATCAAGGGGTATCTTCTGGACCACGGAACTCCGCTGAAGGTCAATCTTCACGAGCTTGGCGCCCCCGGCAACAACCCCTTCTAGATAGGCATTGCCCGTATCCAGAACCCACAGGAAGTCATTGTGATCTACAAAGACACTCTGAACGCAGACGAAGTTGTGCGCCGGATCCTGCTGGGGATCCCAGGTGTTCCATTCGGCATCGGGGAACGGCCAGACTGTGCCGCCGGCCCGAATCTCGCCTACCGAAATCGACACACTCTCCGACCACCGGGGGAAGTTTACGAAAATGCGGCCATCCCGCGATGCGGCAACCCCCGTCCAGAGCACATCCGAGTGCGCGATTTCTTCCAGAACCGGAGTCACCTTCGGGTGGCTCGGTTGCCCCTTGGTAGCTTCGGCGGTTTCACGCGCGCTCGCAGCCGTCTGATCCTCCGTTTGCCCCTCGAGGCTCCGCCTCAGGGCGGTGAGGCGTGCGCAGCCGGCGAACACCACGACCAGCATTGCTGCGATCAGCACTGCACCAATGTGAACCTTAAGAGGATTGGTCGTTCTCACCGGCGCAGCGACACTGCCGTTATGTATCTCAGTCTTCTTCATCGGCACACCTCGCATCAGTCTGGTTTGACCCTCGCACGGGCCCCGTGAAAGTTCCATTCGCGCTTTCGCCGGCATTATTACTGTTTTATCAAGCCACTTCAAGCGGATTATCAAAGTGGAGTTCCTTCGAGCTTTCATAGTACGAAGACGGACACCTGGAGATCTCAGAAGACACAATCTCGCCGGCCAACTATTCCGTGCCAAGGACCGGCCACGGCGCGCATTTGCGGAACTCCCCCGAAGAGAAAAAACTGGAGATCGTCACTTGGATCCAGAAGATGACGAAGGAGATCCGTACCATCGCAAGATCCTTTAATAGGGTTTGGGACTCGCCACGGCGCTCAGAAATGGAAATCCGGCGACGTCCTGCTCTCCCACACCCAGAAGCCATGCGCAACGTGTGCCGCTGGGTCGGAAAAGGCGCCAGATCGGCAAGCGACTTGCCACGAGATAGCGATAATGGTATAAGAGTGGAGCAAAGAAGACGGACCCGGAGATACCCTGGGTCGCACAAAGGATCCGACGTCGCGTAAGGGTGTGCGCTATCAATGACGGAATGCTTGTTTGTCTCTGACCTCCACGGCCATGTGGAGAAGTACCGGAAGCTCTTCGGTGCAGCTCTGTCTCTTCGGCCTCGGGCGATTTTCATAGGTGGCGATATTCTCCCCCATTTCGGATGGCTCGAAACGCCGACGGATTTCGTGCGCAAGCACCTGCTCGCTGAGCTCGAGCGTCTCCGCAGTAGGCTTGGCGCGGAATACCCACGTGTCTTCGCAATCCTCGGCAATGATGATCCCCGAGTCAATGAAGAGTCCCTCATCGAGGGAGCAGCCGCCGGGCTTCTGTCATACGTCCACATGAAAAAAGAGCAGCTCGACAAATGGACGGTGTATGGGTATGCGATGACACCACCAAGCCCCTTCCGTCTGAAGGACTGGGAGCAGTATGACGTGTCGCGGTACGTCGACCCAGGATCGGTCTCGCCTGAGGAGGGCGTTCGGTCGGTTCCGGTCGAACCCAGCGAGGTGCGACACGCAACGATTGCGGCGGACCTCGAGCAGCTCACCGGCATGGACGATCTTGGAAACGCGGTCCTTCTCTTTCACGCGCCGCCATACGGAAGCGTACTCGATCGTGCGCCGCTCGAGGGAAAGAGCGTCGATCATGTGCCGCTCGACCTTCACATCGGCAGTGTCGCGATTCGCCGTTTCATCGAGGAGAGGCAGCCCCTCCTTACCCTCCACGGCCACGCCCATGAATCGGCGCGCATCACGGGGCAATGGCGCGAGCACATTGGGCGCACGCTCGCCCTCTCGGCCGCTCACGATGGAAGGGAGCTTGCGCTGGTACGGCTGGACCTCGAAAACCCCGACGGGGCAACCCGGGAGCTGGTCTGAAGCGCTATGAGCGTTTCTTCATGGCCAGAGGCTTTGCGGCATCCGTGACTGCACCGATCTTAACGGCATAGCTGGTTTTCTGTGCGATGTCCTCGTCGGTCACGATCTGGACATCCAGGAGCCCTCCCGTACGGTAGCCCGTGCGAAGGTAATTGATCTCGTCGAGGCACAGACTCCATCCGTTGAGCCATAGCATGAGCTCACTGCGCTGCTTCTCCGTGCCTCTGAAGTGTATCAGTATGTCAATGTCACTGCCCAGGCCCGCGGTCGCGTTCTTAGTACTGCCGAAGACGTAGAAGCCAACGACGCCGAACAGGTCCGGATCGAGCTGGGAAGCGATGTACTCCGCCATCCGGTAGCGCCATAGCCAGGTCTGCTCAGCGGGCCGCCCGGTCTCCACCGCCCGGGTTTCAGTCTGCTCATCGCCCGTCTCCGGCTTGGCGAGAAGCCCGATCGCCTCGCTAAGCTCGGCATTCATCAGAACTCGGAGAACATACCCATTGGCCGTCTGCGGAACGTCGATCAGCCGCACCACGTCGGCAAGGCCTGCATACTCCGGGACAACTTCGGAAAGAATATTGGGAGCGCCGTTCAGGAAGCGCTCGTTGAACAAAATACCCTCGTCGTCAGGGAACAGAGGTAGGTACCGGATTTGCCCTTCGACCAGATCCTGGAAGAAGTGCGTGCCGAATGACAGATCCGGCATATAATTCCCTTTCTTACGCGCTATCTCCACGAGGAGCGCCGTGTTGCTAATATCAGAATAGGTGACGCTCACGCCCAGCTTGATGTCCCCTCGGCTCCCCCACCGCCCCGGTCCCATGAGCACGAACTGACGCTTGGGAAGTAGTTTGTTGAGCTTGCCCACAGCGCGCCCCACCGCAACGAGATCGTCCCGGCTGGGTAGCTCGGCATACTTTAGCGGGTCCACATAGACGATATGCGTGATGTCCCGCACTCGGCCGTTGGAGACATAGCGATTAGCCGTGAAGACAACCCGCTCCGCCGGAACGTCCTTCGGAATCGGAGCGGGAGCGCTTGCCTGCGAGTAACTCTGCGGTCGACACTGAAGCAGGTAGAAATTCTTCCCATCGTGGGCGAACTCTATGTCCACGGGCGTTCCCATCTTTTCCTCGAGGAGCCGGAGAATCGCGTCAACCTGTTTCACCAGCGGAGATTCGGCGAAGAGCCCGTCGAAGGTGAACGCGAGGCTGTCCTTTTCAAAATCGATCTGCATCGCCAGAGGCCGCCGCAGCCGCTCCCCGTCATAGACCGACACCATCTTCTCTATGAGGGGTATCTGTGTTCCGTGCTTCCGCACCAGATCGGCGATGTCCAGCGTTTCGAAGGTGTTGGTCTTCAAATTGATGACATCGATCTTCTTTGGGGAATAGTAGACGATCTCCTCGGGCGCCACGTTGACGCGCAAGCCTGGCTGGCGTGGCGCGATCAGCACCGGATAGTCATCACTCACCCGGTCTACGGCTCGCGTGCCGAGGCCGGGAACCATCCGAAGCAACCCATCCTCGCGGCTGATCCGCGGCGACCATCGGAATTCATTCCTGCTGAAGGCGACACCTGCGAAGGCTGGAAAGAAGTAGTCACCGACACGTGTCCCTACCACACCCTGGATCATGATGCCCATCTCTTCGCTAAAATCCAGGAGTCCTCGCTCGGAGCGGTATTCGATGGGATCGGGCCCGAAAGTCGAAGCATAGACCTCAGCGATGGCATCCAGCAGGGCTCGGAGCCGCTCGTGCTTGCTGCCCTGATTCGCCAGGAAAAGGCTCTTGTACTTTCCTGAAAAAGCAGCCCCGAGGCTGTCCTCGAGCAGGCTGGAGCTGCGGATGATAAGCGGCGCCCCCTCGAGCTCGTCGAGCACCATCGAGAGCCCCTGCACAATCTCGGGAGGGAACCGGCTATCCTTGAAGGTATGGATCACGTGGGGGTACTCCAGGCGCACCTGATTGATGTCCTTATACTTCTGCTCGACCACCTCGTCCAGCTTGTTGAACCTGACAAACCCGAGCAAGACATCCGATGGAAGGTACCAGCTCTTCGGCACCTTCATCCCCGAGAAGAGTGGGTCGCCGCCGTAGGATTTCTTGACGATCTGTTGCGCGAGCAGCAGCCCGGCACACTTGCCGCCCAGCAGCCCGTGACTCTCGGGCGTATAGATGATGCGGTCGAGGATCTCGAAGAAATCGCGGATGTCGATATATTTCTTCGCAATGTTGATGTACGCGAGCTGGGTGGAGAGAAACCGCCTGATGAGCGAGACGATCACACCCTTCCTGGCGGCGTCGGAAAGCTCGAATCCCTCGGGGACCATGTCACGGTACTGGCGAAGCGCCCCAATCACCTCCCCCAGCGACAGGTTGCGGTAGTTGAGAGCAGAAAGGAAGCTGAGTTTATCGTCCTGAATCCACTTGCGGATCTCGTCAAGGATCTCCTCGTTCGAGTACGCCTTGGCCGCTATCCGGAATATCTCATCGCTGGTCTCCTCGGTGATTTCGAATGGCTGAAGCCGGTACGGCACGTTAGATTCCCGATCCGCGCCGGCTTCGAACCGCATCGCCGCGGGGGTAAGCCTCTGGCGAAGCCGCTCCGCTTCCTCGATGCCGCTCCAACAAAGGTGGTTGAGCATCTTCTCGGAGATCGTCTCGAAGAGGGCAGGGTCGGTGTGATGAAGGAGATTGAGGGCAACCCTCCATTCCCCTGTGCTCTCGCGTTCAATTTCTTCCCTGCGATCTTCTGCTTCCCGGCGAAGCTGCCGGTGCAGCATAAAATCGCCGAGCCTGTCGGCGATCGTCTTAAGCAGCCTCTTTTCCTGCTTCAGAAACGGCCCCTCGTCGATGTCGGGCATTTCCTTTAAGTAAACGACGCTTATTCCTCCGACTCTGGCGTTCTGGACGATGATATCGGCCTTCTGCACCCACGGGGTTTCGACGAAATCGGGAGAGTGGAAGCTCTCCTGTCCAATCACAATGCTCACGCGACAGATCTCGGAGTGCTGCCAGCCGGAGGGCATCACCGAGACGATCCTGCGGCATACATCCTCGAGCCTCGCATCATCGTCGAGCAGAACCTCCTCGATCTGATAAAGGCACTCGAGTTCCTTTGCCCGCTCCCGGAAGAACCGGGCAAGGTCTTCCCCTTTTTCTTTCTGGCTACTCACTTATGATCACTCCTCTGCCGCTCCTGCCATCCACCTTGACGCACAGCGGCCGTTCGAACTCGGCGTGAACGACAAACTCGGACCGAGAAACGACCCGTTCCCGCACGATCCGATCCCAACGGATACCATAAGCGCTCTCGGGTGGAATTGAAAAGTAGAATATCTTGAAACTCGTCACGTTGTGAAAGAAGTGTGACCCCTGGCTCATCGCGGTCCTGAGATCCCCCAGCGCGGATTCCACGATCACCTTCGCACCCGATATCCGGCCGAAATCGACGGGTATGCCGCCGGATGAATCGGTGGTTCCCCATCGTCCGAAACCGATCAAGACGTATGGCTTACGGGCCTCCACCAGAGCGCGGTTAAAAGGTTCGAGCTCCGCGGCGATCTGCCGCGTCTTCATGATATCGAACCGCTGGGGATCGATGTACACGACATCCCTAATGGTATCGAGGACGCCATTGCCCAGCGCTTGCTCAGACGCCAGGAGAACGCCTTGGTCGGCCAGTTCGCTTACCGCGAGATCCACCTCTGCGTCGGACACCACCATCGGGCGGACCTGGAGAAAGCCGAACTCCGCCGGCTGGCAATTCTGGCGATCCAGACGCATGGCGAACTCGATCTCCACCATCGTCCCCAGCATGTCCTCACACACCTTCTTGAGGGCTGCCAGGAGATCGGCGAGCGGCAGCATCCCGTCTTTCAGGATCGGTGCAAAATCGATTATCCGAGGGCCCTTAGCCCAGGTCCCGCTTGTGATACGATCATCCTGCCCCGAGTAGGTGGAGGCTATGAAGCGTAGCGAGCTGTCGTATTCGGCATCGGCGAGGTCGCGCCTTTCGAGAAACTCGATCTCATCGATTGGGTCGTACCTGGCAGGTTTCCGCATACTGATCGCCCAAAAGCAATTCTGCGTGTGTTTCAGGCGATCCCCGATTGATTTAAACGGAGGGTCGGTCGCAGCATAGGCTGGCGAGAAAGCCCATGAGACGCCGTCGTCAACGATCGTCCTGCCGAGCCCGAGTGCCAACTCGGCCACACCCTGCTCCGGCTGGCCATGGCCCATCGGATAGAAATTGTACGAACGGAGGACGCCCGAGATATTGGGGTAAAAGTGGTCGCCGAACCGCGAGCCCACGACCTCCTGGATGATGACCGCCATCTTCTCATCGAGCGTCGTATGGTGGGTCGCCTTCATATAGTTGCTTGCAACTTTGAAGAAGGTGGACGCGTAGACCAACTTTATGGCCTCCACGAGCCTGCGAAAGCGCGCATCGGCCTCGGGCTGATTGTTCGGCACCATCTTCGTCCCGTACACGCTCGCAAAGGGCTCGAACATAGCATCCTCGAGCATGCTCGACGAACGCACGGCCAGGGGCGTATGAACCTGCTCCACGAGCGCTCGCAGATCCCCGACCAGCCGCACGGAAAGATCCGCCTTGATGAAAGCGTGCGCGATCAGGTCATCCCTTGTGCCCGAGTAAGCGATCTCGTACAGGTCGTTCTCCTTCATGAACAGGTCGAAAAACTCGGTCGTGATGACCGTGAGATTAGGAATACCGACTGTTATCGCGGGCGCGAAGGAATCCTTTAGCTTCGATTCGAGGATGCCATGCATAAGGGCAAGACCGTGAGCCTTGCCCCCCATCTCTCCCGATCCGATATAGGTGAAGCGCTCGTTGGAAGTGAAGAACCTGCGGTCGAACTTTGCGAGCGACTTGTGGTGCGGGCTGTAGAAAGATCTCGGAATGCGACGCCTCCTCGTTCCCCCGTGGCTACGGGCCCGACCGATCCGCCACACTCGTTCAGCCGCCCCATCTCACATGGAAGCGGTGGCGCCAGCCCCGTTGACTCGGGCATCCGGGCGAATGTCGGCGAACGGTTTATGCTCCTAGACCCAGCCCCGATCCTTGCACGCCTGGGCAACGCGCCCGACGGCGATCACATATGCCGCGTCTCGCATGTAGAGATTCCGCTTCTTCGCGAGATCGCTCACGGCGTCAAAGGCAGACGTCATCTTGGTGTCCAGCTTGCCGAGGACCTCGTCTTTATCCCAGAAGTAGTTCATGTTGCTCTGCACCTGCTCGAAGTAGCTGCAGGTCACACCCCCGGCGTTCGCCAGAAGGTCGGGAATCATGAAAATTCCGCGTTCATGAATGACCTTGTCAGCCTCGGGACTGGTCGGCCCGTTGGCGCCCTCCGCGATGATCTTCACGCGTGAACTCATCTTGGCGACGTTCTCCTTCGTGATCTGGTTTTCCAGCGCCGCTGGGATGAGAATGTCGACTTCCTGCTCGATCCACGAATCCCCAGGGAGCACTTCATATCCAAGGCTCTTCGCCTTTGCCTTGTCGATGCCCCCGAATCGGTCCGTGATGCCCCGAAGCGCATTGGGATCGATGCCATCCTTCTTCCGGAAGCTGTAGGAGGTCTGATCCGCTTGGTCCCAGCAGGAGACGCAGACCACCTTGCCCCATATCTGCTGGTAGAGCTCGATGGCGTACTGAGCGACGTTTCCGAATCCTTGCACGCTGGTCGTAGTGTCTCCCGGAGGGATGTTGAGCCCCTTCAGGGCCTCGCGCAGGGTGAAGACCAATCCGAAGCCCGTGGCCTCGGTACGGCCTAGCGAGCCACCCATACCAACCGGCTTTCCCGTGATAAACCCGGGCTGGCGCTCGCCATGAATTACCTCGAATTCATCGAGCATCCAAAGCATATGCTGGGCGCTCGTCATAACGTCGGGCGCAGGCACATCACGCAGCGGCCCCACGTCCCGCGCGATCTGCCTGATCCAACCCCGGCAGATCAGCTCCTGCTCCCGCATGCTGAGATTGTGCGGATCGCAAACCACGCCCCCCTTACCACCACCCAGGGGAATATCGACCACTGCGGTCTTCCAGGTCATCCACATCGCGAGGGCCCTGACCGTATCGATTGTCTCCATCGGGTGGAAGCGGACACCGCCTTTGGCCGGTCCCCGGGCGTCGTTGTGCTGAACCCTGAAGCCGCGGAATATCTTGGTGGTCCCGTCATCCATCTTTACGGGGATGCTCATGTGATATTCGCGAAGGTTGGTCCTGAGGAGATCTCTCGTGGCCGCGTCGAGACCCAGTAGATCGGCGACCCGGTCGAACTGAGATTGCGCCATCTGGAAGGCGTTGTAGGACTTATCTGCCATTAAGCCCGTCCTTTCTTGAGTCTTATCTGATACGTGGTCTGATACGTCAAGCCAACAGTCAACATATACCTCCAGGTCAGGAAAGTCAAGCCAGCCTGGCCATGCCGCGCACCGCTCATGGAAGGGGCGAAGGATCTCGTGTTTCTTGGAGCTGGCCCGGGCTGCCGGGGCAGGATGAGACTCCCGTGCTTCCGGCGAAATGGAGATGTTACTCCAGGGGAAGTGCCGGCCGCGATGAGATGACAATTACCATCGCCCCCGACGTGGCGGTGTGCCCCACACAGCGAGCGTCACTGCCTCCGTCAAGTCCACCACCCCTGCACCCCCAGGACAAAAAGCTTGCGTTTTAAGCCCAGGGGGTTATAACGCCGCCAAACAAGCTCCCGAGCTTATATCATATTATTATAATGCCGGGAGCTTATAATGACCGCTCAAAGCAGCGTCGGCATTGTCTGCCACTACTCGGTACGAGCCATGCGTTCTGGATAGCGCAATCCCCATAGCGGAGACCACCTGCAATCTGGTCTCTACTAGAAACAAAAATCCGGCGACGTTCTGCTCTCCCATGCAGTTCCCCACGCAGTACCATCGACGCTGGAGGGCTTAACTCCCGTGTTCGGAATGGATACGGGGGGAGGTACTTCCCCCGTGTCAGCAGGAATGCTGACGGAGGTGACAGGTTCGCGCCAGCGAACCCCCAGAGAGGAAACGCCCTATGGAGCGCACGGATGCGCGAGCGAGTGTGGCCCCTCCGCGATTACCACCGGACTTTACTCGCACTTCAATACTTAGTTGTTACCATTCTTCCGGCAACCCGCCACCCGTTCCCCAAGTGGCTCGGGGGAAGGCATTGGGGGCCAACGGATTTAATCTCGCCTCACGCGCGGTAAGGCCTATTCAACTGCGGCTGGCCTGCCTTGTGAGCCTATTCGCGAAACAGGTACCAGCCCACAAGGCCAGCCAGCAGTATCTCCAGGGTGCCTGGTCGGGGTTCTGGGCACTCAGAACACGATTGTCCGCAGCATCTCAGAAGTCGAACAGCATGGCCTGTCTGCGGTCTTCGGGATCATCGAAAGACACTTCTGTTGGGTTGAAGTGCTCCGGATCAAACTCGCCTCCCACCCACTGAAGCATCTCATCGTGCTCATCGTGGGCCGGATCACTGATGGCCCGTAGAAGCTCGGCATATCCATCGATTCCACCGACGTCCTCGGGGGGGCACGCTCGCTCCCCATCCAGGCAGACCGGATATTCGGTCGCTTTGTCTCGCGGCAGTACTCCCTCGAATCTTACTTTGTGCTCCCAGCCGTCTCCGAAGTCGTAGTCGTAGTCCGCGGCATGGTTCTCCTGCGTGAACCAATCCGCAACCCGATGCTTCCACCCCGCAAGAATCCGCTCCCCAAAACTGAACTCGTCATCAGGTATTCCTATCCGGGCATCTATCCCGGTCTCGGGATTGTGAATCACGAACTCATGCAGATGGGAATCGGACCATCCCATGGCGTCCTGGATAGCCACGTGGAGGTCCCAGAACGTGTAGTTGGCCGGTACCTGTATTCGCCGCCATATGGGAGGTCTTGCACGACACAGCGTGATCTTGAACTGAAGGACGTGGTCAAGGCCCTTCCCCTTCCGCCTGGCCGCAGGGCCCCGGCTGCCGCCTGCGGCAGCGCCACGCCGCCACTTGACAAGATCATCGAAGAGACCAGTCCGTTTCACCGTCTCCGTCGTAGGTCTCCACTCATCGTCCCTCTGGATCTCCGCAAGTCCGAACCTGCACAGGAATCTCTCGAAAGTCCTCAACGAGTAGCATTGCCAAAATTCCTCCTCGGGCAATGAACCTTGCCTCGCGGCGAAAGCTCGCTTGGCATGGGGAAAGGCATGAAGGAACCCGTCTGCGTAGAATCTCGTGGGCCGAGATTCCGCTCCGTACTTGTGTACCAGGTAAATCGAGTACCCTGCCAGGCTCTGTATGAGAGGCTCGGCGGGCCAGCAGTCCTCGTAGGCCCAACTGAATCTTCTCATGTAGGTCCTAAGAAGCCGCGTATAGATTGCAGTGGCGGCCCCCTTCCGGAGATCGTTCCTGCACTTCTTCGTGACCGTCATCTTGCCGTGTTGCTTCCGCGTGAGACCGGCAAGGTTGGTTATCGTGTTTATGACGTGAAGATAGGGCCGGTCGAGTTCGCTGTGTATAGGGTAATCATCGGGAGGCCATTCGCCCTCCCGGGCCACACCCCCTGCGACAAGCATTCTACACATTGCCAGCGGCAGGTTACTGGTCGCAGTAAGCCTCACCGGTTCGTGTTCCGCTATGGCCTCAAGAAACAAGACCGAGTTGCGATAAAGCGGGACCCCTTTGATAAGTTCCTCATCAGCGGACGGATTGAGCACTATCGGGGATTTCCTGGGATCGTGCAGGTGGAACATGAGGTCAAACACGTCGGCAGGCTCAAGCCCATCGAAGTCCTTGCCTCCGAAACTTCTCGCGATCTGGTTGAACCAATCTCGATTCATGGATATGCTACCGTCAATCCGGCCTCCCAGGAGCCAGGACATGGGATCTGAGATCAGAAGATACCAGAGACGATCCCGCGCGTCAACGGCGCCGTCACGGGTACTTCGCCACTTGTGGCAACCCATGGCCCGGTGCTGCGCGATGAAACGGCAAGTTGACGCTGTTCTCATTATGTGATATTCAGTAGAATCATCAAGGGGCTTGTTGCTCAGATAATTCCGAGAGTCTCGTGGGAAACGGCCAGAGTGCTGTTCGCCCGAATCGCGGAAGTGCTTGACCATGCAAAGATAGACCACGAGTACCTTGATGAGATCCTGAGCAGACATGATCTAACGGACCGCTGGGTGGCCCTGAGGAGGAGCCTACATGGCAAGGAATAAAGAAGCCCGGAAGCTCGCCAAGCAAGTCTTCCGCGCCAAGGAACAGAGGCGGCGTGCTCTGGCAAGGCTGACCATGGAAGAGAAGGTCCAGATTGTCACGCACATGCAGAGGATCGCCGAGGAGATCCGCACTATCGCAAGAGCCTCGCGAAAATTCTAGACCCAGCTCACCTTTGCCCGGAAAACAAAAATCCGGCGGCGTTCTACTCTCCCACGCAGTACCCTCGGCGCTGGAGGGCTTCACTCATCATATCCTACGCCCACGGCAGATAAGGACCGAACTGTCTCACGACGTTCCAAACCCAACTCACGTACCGCCACCCTTCCAGACGACCCACAGCTCGCCCGACCGAGCGATCTCGTGCCCGTGCGCGGCCACCTCCTTTGAATCTGCAAGAATCCGCTTGAAGAGCTCGTGGCGATCTTCTATATTGACCTAATCAATAGGTCATATGACCTATATTGGAGGTCACGATCATGCTAGAACCCTTGCTGGGATCCAAGAACAAGGAGAGAATCCTTCTCTACCTCTACGGTCGGCCTGACGGTTATGCGAGAGAGATCGCACGCTTCTTCAAGACCGATCTTGACCCGGTCCAGAAACAGCTTGATCGCCTAGAACGTGGAGGTGTGCTATACAGCCGGCAGGTGGGAAAAACCAGGCTGTTCGGCTTGAACCCGCGGTATCCATTCCTTGCGGAGCTCAAGGGTCTTCTTGAGAGGGCGATTCAGTTCTATCCTCCGGCGGATAGGAAGGACCTCGTGATGGCTCGGCGAAGACCGAGAAGAAAGGGCAAGCCCCTGTGAAATCTGTAGGAAGAATGTCACTGAAGGAGCTTGCAGCTTACGTATCCTCGAAACTGAGGAGGCACGGAATCATGGCTGTGCTTTCTGGTGGCGCCTGCGTGTCGATCTATACCCAGAATCGCTATCAATCCTACGATCTTGACTTCGTCGAGAATGTGCCGACCAGCAAGAAGCGTCTCAAAGAAGTGCTTTCAGCCATAGGCTTCACTGAGAGCGGCCGGTACTTCACGCATCCGGATACCGCGTTCTTCCTTGATTTTCTGGCCGGGCCGCTTGCCGTGGGCAATGAACCCGTCCTTGAAACGTCAGACATGGCACTTCCTACAGGCACTCTGGTGCTTCTCTCGCCGACTGACTGTGTCAAGGACAGGCTGGCCGCTTACTATCATTGGGGCGACAGGCAGTGCCTGGAGCAGGCTCTTCTTGTTACCGAGAATACCGCGGTCAACCTCAGGAACATCCGTAGGTGGTCTGCTGGCGAGGGCAAGCTCCCCGAGTTTGAGAAGATCCGCAAGAAGCTTCTCGAGGCCCAACGACGGAGAAAATAGAAACCCGGCGGCGTCCTACTCTCCCACGCAGTTCCCCACGCAGTGGCGTGGTCAATCGGGCAGATACTCATGCAGTTACCCGCAGTACCATCGACGCTGGAGGGCTTAACTTCCGTGTTCGGAATGGATACGGGTGTGGCCCCTCCGCTATCCCCGCCGGACTTAGATCGTGAGGCAATTCAAATGCCGCCGAGCTGCCTCCCTGCCACATGAAGGAGACAACAGTGCCATGAAGGGGACGAATTAGACCGGTGAAGAGAGGCAAACCAAAACGTAATCAACAGAACCCGCAAGAGCCAAGATGTCACCACCTACCACCGGGGACCGCACTTGGCACCAGCAACTACGAACAGGGCGTTACTGATCGACATTCACTGGTTCACATGATAGAATGATATTGATTACGAGGTGCCTTGCGGGCACGAGGCTGAGTGCGCCATAGGTGCCGTCGCACCATTCCCACGTCGACACAGGAGGCAAAGACATGAGAAGGGAGCTTCCCCCCATTGTTTGGACAGTTTCTGGGGCAGAATAAGCTAATGTTT
>CAYHHI010000024.1:0-46790 GCA_964356335.1 uncultured bacterium | reverse complement strand
GTCGGGGCGAGAGGATTTGAACCTCCGACCCCCTGCGCCCAAGGCAGGTGCGCTAACCGGGCTGCGCTACGCCCCGTTCCGACCTTTAGAGTAAACTCCCACGCCCGCTGTATCAACACAATTTATGCCAAAGCGGCGGCAAAAGTCAAGGCGAGTGGGCACGACGCTCGACGAGCGACAGGGGTATTGACCGAACAGAGAGAGTCGAGGAGGAAGAGAACGCGCGAGAGACAATGAAGTCCTGTAGCTACAGGCGAGCGCATCCCCGGATCTACTTCGATAGCATCGACCCTAGGGGTTGCCTCATGCCTGCGAAGGCCTTCGCTCTGTGGCTTACAGTGTTCTTCACCTGGTCGCTGAGCTCCGCGACTGTCTTGCCATAAGATGGCAGATAGAAGATCGGATCGTATCCGAAGCCGCCGGCGCCGGCAGGCACGTCTGTGATCAAGCCCTCCACTTCGCCCCTTCGGAGAACCAGCTCCCCACCGGGCACGACGAGCGCTGCCACACAGACAAATCTTGCCCGGCGCTTCTCAAACGGGACATCGCAGAGGAGCGCGAGCAGTTTTCTGTTATTGTCCTCATACGAAGCGTGCTCACCGGCAAAGCGTGCGGAAAAGATGCCCGGTTCCCCGTCAAGCGCGTCCACTTGAAGGCCGGAATCATCGGCGAGCGACGTGAGGCGAGTGTGTTCCCACACGTGCAAGGCTTTCTTGGCGGCATTCTCCTCGAATGTCAGGCCATCCTCACTCACAGCGCCAACGTGAGGAAAATCGTTGAGCGTCACGAACTCGATTGGCAGTGAGCCCAGGATATACCTGATCTCTCTTATCTTGCCAGGGTTTCGTGTCGCAAGGATCACTCGCAAGCGGTCGTTCAGGCGGTCACTCAAGAGAGGTCACTCGAGTCCAAGAGTCTTTTTCTGGATTGAGACCAGCTCAAGGATGCCTTTCCGCGCAAGTCCGATCATGGCATCCATCTGGCTCTTTGTGAAAGAGCCGCCTTCGCCGGTTCCCTGGATCTCGACGAAGCGGCCTTTTCCCGTCATCACAACATTAAAGTCCACCTCGGCGGTCGAGTCTTCCGCATAGCAGAGATCAACCAGCATCTCGCCTTTCACGATCCCCACGCTGGTGGCCGCCACGAAATCCTTGATCGGCATCTTCTGCATCACGCCTGTCTTGACGAGCCTGTCCAACGCATCGTACAGGGCAACGAAGGCCCCCGTGATCGCAAGTGTGCGCGTCCCTGCGTCCGCCTGAATCACGTCGCAGTCAACAATGAAGTTTCTCTCTCCCAGGCCCTTCAGGTCCACAACAGCACGGAGCGATCTCCCGATCAGCCGCTGGATCTCGTGGCTTCTCCCCGAGACCTTCCCCCTGACCGATTCCCTCGGTGTCCGCGTGTGAGTGCTTCTGGGGAGAAGCGAATACTCGGCAGTGACCCAACCCTTGCCCGTTCCGCGAAGGAAAGGCGGCACTCTCTCTTCAAGCGACACGGCACAGATGATTCTCGTCTCGCCGGCCTCGATGAGCGCAGAACCCTCCGCGTGTTTGAGGTAGCCCGTCCTGATCCTGGCCTTCCTTATCTCGTCTGGCCTTCTGCCGTCGCTTCTAACAGACATATGCTGCTCTCATTATATTCCTTGGAGCTCGACTTCCTGGAACTCGGAGTTCACAACCCTTATCCTTGGGATCTCAAAGCCAAGAAATCTTTCGATCTGCAAACGCAGGTTGAGGTGCATGTCACTGACATAGAGCTCGCACCTTGGCCCCATGGACGAAGACGACACGAGCCCCTTGGCCGAGAGGATATCCTCGACAGATCTGGCAGTCTCTTCGGCGGAATCCACCAGGATCACCCGATTCCCTACCACGTCCGTCAAGACCCCTTTGATCAAGGGATAATGCGTGCACCCAAGTATGAGCGTATCCACACCGCACTCGACAATATGCTCGAGGTAAGCCTTCGCAACCAGGTGGGTCACCTTGTGATCCGTCCACCCTTCTTCGACAAGCGGCACGAGGAGCGGGCAAGCCTTCTGGAAAACCTTGACGCTCGAGTCCTTCGATTGAATGGCATCGAGGTAAGCTCCGCTCTGGACGGTTGCCCTTGTCCCGATCACACCGATCTTCTTATTGTGCGTCACGTGGATCGCTGCGTTCGCTCCCGGCTCAATCACTCCAACCACAGGAATGTGCGTCATGCTCTCGATCCTCGGCAGGCTGTACGCGCTCGCGGTGTTGCAAGCAACAACGATCATCTTGGGGTTCTTGGTCAAGAGGAAACCTGCGATTTCCTCGGAAAATCTGGTGACAGTCTCACTGGATTTGCTGCCGTACGGAAGCCGCGCGGTGTCGCCGAAATAGACGACGTTCTCATTCGGCATCCTCTCCATTATGGCCTTGAGGACCGTCAGCCCGCCTATGCCGGAATCAAACATTGCTATCGGCCGTCTCTCGGTCGACATCCTTACCTCCAATCCTTGGGACGAAGCGGCCTGGAAACGTTAAGATGCCCTCCGATCGTGTCCACTTCCTCCCCTTCAACCAATATACCCACGGAGTCAACCTCGGGGAAATCTGCGCACACCGTCTGAACGATCGACGCCACGAGCAGGTACTCCCCGGCGGTGCCCCCCGCGAAGTCGCCAACTATATCCCGCGAGAAGTCTATATAAGCAGTTTTCTCACTAATGTAAACACCCCGCACCTTGACGGCCGTGGGAAAGAGCGCAACAGCTTCTCCTGCAGGCCCGCTTATGAGAGCTTCGATTACCTGGCGCAAGTTCTCAAGGATCTTGTCTGAAGCCTTGATGTCTCTGTATTCCGGGGCAAGCCGAGACCCGTCCTTCGACCCGAAGTAGAGCGTCACGGTTTTCATGGTTTCGGGCTCGGCGACTTGCTCGGGGGGAGCCGACCCCCTCATCCTTTCGAGCCCCAGCCAGATCGCCACGGCCGCAAGCGCAATCAAGATGCACACAAAAACGATGCGTCTCATCATTCCTTACCTGTTGTAGTCCTCTTTGAATCTTGAGACAGCGGCGAGAATCGCCTTCACAATCCTGTCCTGGACGGCCTCATCCTTAAGCAAGGCCTCCTCTTCGGGATTTGTTATGAATGCAGCCTCAACAAGTATCCCGGGAAGATACGCTCCCTTCAAGACAACGAAATCCGCCTGCTTGACACCTCTGTTGGGAATCGCGAGGACTTTCGACAACTCTTCGTTCACCAGCTGCGCCAGGTAAGAGCTTTCGGCGACAAACTCGTTCTGAGCGGTGTCCCAGAGAATGAAGGCGACTTCGTCGCTCGCATCGGAGATGATAGCAGCAGGCTCAATGGCCGCATTTTCGGTTGCGGCGACGAATCGCGCCTCGTCATCGGCAGCCGGAGAGAGGAAGTAGACCTCAAATCCCTTTGCCTCCCTGCTCTTGAAGCCATTGGCATGAAGGCTTATGAGGAGGTCCGCTCCGACCGAGTTCGCAACCTCGGTCCGAGTCTCAAGCGGAACATACAGGTCATCGTTCCTTGTCATGATCACTTCCATACCTTGCACCTCTAGAGCCTGCTTGAGCTTCCGCCCGAGCTGGAGATTGAACTCCTTCTCGAGGAAACCGGTCGCCCCCATGCTTCCCCTGTTCTCGCCTCCATGCCCGGGGTCTACGACCACCACATCGAGTTTGGCCTTCTCTGCGGAGAAACGTTCCTGCCACGCGAGCTTCTTGGGAGGCTTGAACTCAGGTTCGGGAATCTCCGTGTGAACTCTCGTCCAGACTTTGACGACAATGCCGTCGGGATTCCACTCGGGAAATACCCTGGAGGCGGGCGGCCCACTGCCCAGCGTGACGACGATCCTGGCTCCCTCAGATTCCTGATTGGCCTCGATGCGCTCGACCAGCCCACCCTCGGCCTCGAATCCGAGCCGCTTCGAGAAGACACCGCCGCGTATCAAGAGCTGGATCTTATTGTCCGCCGGCGGCAGGAGTTCATACTTGAGAATGCCTATCGTCTTGATCGTTGCAATCACGCGCTCAGGGGCGCTCCGCACTTCTATGTCGATTATGTTGGGCGCGGGAAGCCCCACCATGAGCCTCTTACGGATGGCGTCCCACGTCAGGCTCTTCCCGAAGGTCTGGGCCAGAATCCCGCCGGCCGAAGCGAGGCTGACATAGATATCTTCGCCTTCCTTAAAGGCAGCATCATCAGACTTCACCGCCTGACCATCACTCACCCAGACGGTCCCGCCGATTATCACTTCAACGTAGTGATTCCCAGACCTCAGAGTCACCTTCCCGTTCTTGAGGTCAACGGTCTTCTCCAGACCAAGGAGCCTGGAGATCTGGGAAACGGTTATGCACGCCTTACCGTCACGTTCGAGGACGGACATCTTCTCAGAGGGCCTGCCGTCTGAATAGATGACCACAACGGAGCCGGCGTGGCACGGGCTTGCGAGGAGCAAGCCTGCCAACGAGACCAGCAGGGCCCAGAACCAGACCTTCATCTCTGTTGCCACTCCTCTAGCCATCCATCGTCAGAAAACCCGTCTGCAATATCCTTCCCGATCAGGTGCCCCCTCACGCGATCCACCGTCACTGCTTACCCGTTGCCTCGCGCCTCATCTCCATCTCGGCGTCGCGCTTGGCGATCTCATCGCGCCTGTCCCGCTTGGCCTTTCCCCTGGCAAGCGCAATCTCAAGCTTGACCTTACCTCTTACAATGTACACCCTCAGAGGAACAAGCGTGAGGCCTTTCTCGGTGACTCTTCCCATCAGCCGCCTGATCTCGGCCTTGCGAAGCAAGAGCTTGCGCCTGCGCCTGGGATCAGGAACAAAGTGTGTGCTCTTCTCATAGGTAGTGATATGCACATTCAGAACATATGCTTCCTCATCCTCGATCATGGCATATGCATCCTGAAGGCTCACATTGCCCTGTCTTATGGATTTCACTTCACATCCTGCCAGGGCGATTCCTGCCTCGAAGCTCGAGAGGATGAAATAGTCGTACCTAGCCTTTCTGTTTATGCACACGTTCTTCTCGGCGTCTGCAGCCTCTTTGGCATTCGGCATACGAATCCTCAACCAGATAGATCTGGAGCGACAGAGACCCTCAACAGTATGAACAACACGCACCTCAGCAATTGAGGTCCGTAATCGGAAACGTCGTCCGCTTCCTTGATTCAAATACAGCGATTCTGTCAAAGCCCGCCTCGACGGCGAGCTCGAGGCACCTGTCAATGCCCTGGCCCACATCTTCGGGGCGGTGGCAATCGGAACCCACGGTGAGATTCCGAATCCCTGCGTCCCGTGCCTGCTTCAGAATATCGAGGCTGGGATAGGGTGACTTGAGACCCTTCCTCAGGCCACCGCTATTCACCTCGAGACAGAGATCGCGCCTTGCCATCCCATCGAGCACCGGCTCTATGAAACCTCGGTGAGCGCCATTGAGCGCTTCTCCAAGGAAATCAAGGCCGCACCGTTTGTAAATATCTATATGGGCGATGCAATCAAAGAGGCCGGAGGCCACCGCTTCCCCAAGATACTCGAAGTATTCTTCACAAACCTCGCGCGGAGTCCGCGATCCGAAATAGGTACCGCTCTCGCGCGGCGACACTATGTCTATCCCGGCCAGGATATGGATCCCGCAGAGAATGAAATCGAATTCGTAGGACTTCATGGTCCTCTCGATCAGGCGCTCAAGCCCTGGTACGTAACCTATTTCAAGCCCGCAGAGCACCTTCAAGCCTCGGCCCGCATGAAGCCTGGCTGCTTGTCTCACTTCCTCTATATACGACTCCAGCCAGTCGGAGGTGACGTCAGCAATACTGCCTCTTAATCTCACTTTTCCGTCATGCTCAAGCCTGGCGGGATCAAGGTCGCAGTGAGTCGTGAAGCAGATCTGGGAGAGGCCCGCCTCGAGAGCTGCCAGCGCGTACTGGTCGATCGAACCCTGGGCGTCGATTGAGTATTCACAGTGGGCGTGGAAGTCCACCATCTCAAGTGCTACCTCCGGCTGCTTCGGTGGCCTCTGCCCTCATGCGTGGCGTCCACCACCGAGCCGAGCATGATCTTCACTCTCCCGGTATCTTTGGTGGTTGACAATGATGCCAGCTTGAAATAGGATTATCAACAGAAATGAATAGCGAGCCGAAGTGGCGGAACTGGCAGACGCGCTGCGTTCAGGGCGCAGTGAGGGAATCCTCGTAGGGGTTCGACTCCCCTCTTCGGCATTTTCCTCCTTAAGTTTCGTACAAAGCAGCCGAAGGGAGAGCTGGGTGCGGAACGGCCGCATTCCAGCTGACACCTTGTGGTCTTACAGCAAGGGTTTGTGAGTTCCCTGTTTATGAGTTTCTGGCGGGACAACGAGGGAGGGATACGACTTGGCTTTCAGGGCCGCCCTTTGGGTTCTGCTGAGCATTTGCCTCGGCTGTAGCCAGACCGTCAAGAAGGAAGACAGGGCGAGTCTTGTGGGCGTGGTTGAGGATATGCTCACCTACGACCAGCCTCCGACTGTGATCTCATCGGGGAGACCTGAATATCCCGACATCGCTCGCGAGCTGGGCGCCGAAGGCCGAGTGGTTCTCAAGGTGCTGGTGCTGGAGGATGGAAAGGTGGGCGCGGTTCAGATTCTCGAGTCGCCTCATCCCGCCCTCACAGGCAACGCTGTAGATGCCGTCCGCAGATGCGTCTTCTCGCCAGCAAGGTGGAAAGGCACACCCGTCAAGGCAACGGTCGTGATGCCTTTCATTTTCACGCTCGATCGCACCTTCAAGCGCACATCGGTCACTGCCGAGCCGCAAGAGTCAGTTTCTTCTCCCGGGGCAGAGGCACATGAACCTCGCCCTCGGCGGGAGCCTCCGGTTCATATCACAAAATAAACTTGTGGCCGAGAAAGCGGATGTGTGCTTAGATAGGGAGCCTTCGCCAGATCCTGGCGAGCCCAAGTACTTCCAACGCTATACCGGCAGAGAATATTTCCCAACCGAATCCAGATGGGGCTCCACCATGGGAGACACTGCCGTAGCTCGCGGTGAAGGATGCGAATATGCATAAGGCTCCGGCAACGGCGGCAAGCCAATCGCTTCGCTTGATGCTCACCTTCTCTGCAGCGTCTTGCTTCACGTAATAGAGGAGCGATGCCACCACCATCAGGCAAGATACCAGGATGGGCGCAAGGACGGGCCCGGTCCAGTCAAGCGGGATCAGAAAGAGGATGTCCCAGGTCAAGAGGGAAGACGGCCAGCCAACGACCACCCAAAGCCAGAAGTAGTACGTGATATCCCAGACCCCGAAGAGGAGCACGAACGAGGCAAACCTCCCCCTCCTCGTATTCTCTGCGAGCCAGGCGAGGCTCACAAGCATGACCACGGTCGCTGCCTCCCTGCCCACCTCGATCGGGCCGACAGGCATGCTCAAGCCTCTCAGGGGGAAGCCAAAGCCTTCGGGATAGAAGAGCCTCCTCAGGTAGACCACGACGGCCGCTTCGAGGTAGCCCATGGCTATCGCAAATGCAACGAGGAGCAGAACCTTCTTTGTCCTCCCGCTCGCCCCATTCATTGTCACACCCTTCCGCTGGTGCGGATCGACGTCGCGACGGCCCCGATCGGTGCAGCCTCTGGTGCTGGAGGCTCCTTACTCTCGACCGTGCGAGAACTAGCACGTCTCGTGCTATCTTTTCGGATCTTCGGAGCCTAATCCTCCTCAGCCTCCAGTTCATCCTTGGCTGCGTCGATGAGATCCCGAGCCTTCTCAGCATCCTCTTCCTCAACCTGTATGGAAATCCCTCGTGCTCTTCCGCTTGATCGACGGTCGCTCGCAAGGGCTTCCCCCGGAGCCTGGAAGGTCGGTATGCCCTCGGATTCAAGAAGACTCGTGATGAAGTCCGCCTGTCCCTGATTCTTGCAGTGATATACTGCGACCAGTTCCTCGCCCACAACTCCTATGGCTTCGCCTCTTTCTTCCCCAAGCACCTCTTCATCACAGTACGGGCACATGCTGCCCCTTATTCGCCGTCCACAAGTCGGACATTCGTTCATGCCGCACCTCATTCTACGACTTCATAGTCTGCATCCACGGCCCCGTCCTTGTCTCCCCCGGTTCCTTCCTGCTTGCCCTCGGCACGGCCAGCCCGCCCAGCACCGCCACCGGCCTCACCGGCACCGCCACCGGCTCCACCGGCTCCACCGGCTCCACCACCACCACCGCCGCCGCCACTAGCTCCCCTCTCTGCAGATGCCTTCTCGTAAAGGGTTCTGGCTACGTTGCCCCACAGGCCAACAAGAGCTTCGGTGGAGGACTTGACCTCGCCCAAGTCAGTACCTTTGAGCGCTTCCTTCACGCGTCCGATAGCAGCCTCTATCTTGGCCTTGTCGTCCGACGGAATCTTATCACCCATCTCCTTAAGGTTCTTCTCTGTCTCGTAGACCAGCTGGTCTGCTTTGTTCCTGGCCTCGGCCTCTTCCTTCCGGCGTTTGTCTTCGGCCTGATGAGCTTCGCCCTCTTTCACCATGTTCTTAATTTCCGATTCGTTGAGTCCGCTCGATGCCTCGATCCGGATCGACTGGGTCTTGCTCGTCGCCAGATCCTTTGCCGAGACGTTCAGTATGCCGTTGGCATCGATGTCGAATGTCACCTCGATCTGAGGAATACCCCGTGGCGCAGGCGGTAAGCCGTCGAGATGGAACTTGCCTATCGACTTGTTGTACATCGCCATCTCGCGCTCGCCCTGAAGCACATGGATCTCCACTCCAGATTGATTGTCATCGGCAGTCGTGAAGATCTCAGACTTCCGTGTGGGAATCGTGGTGTTCCTTTCAATCAACTTGGTGAAAATCCCACCCTTGGTCTCGATGCCAAGGGAAAGCGGCGTCACATCCAACAGAAGAATGTCCCTAACCTCGCCAGCCAGCACTCCCCCCTGGATTGCTGCACCGACCGCCACCACTTCATCTGGATTAACACCCTTGTGCGGCTCCTTGGCGAAGAGCTTCTTTACGATTTCCTGGACCTTGGGCATTCGCGTCTGCCCCCCCACAAGTATGACTTCATCGATCTCTGCAGGGGTGAGCTTGGCATCGCTCAGGGCCTGCTGGCAAGGGCCGACAGTCCTGTCAACCAGGTCATCAACAAGCTGCTCAAGCTTCGCCCTGGTCAAGGTCACCGTCAGATGCTTGGGCCCATTCGCATCCGCAGTTATGAAAGGCAGGTTGAGCGCTGTCTCGAGCGCAGTGGAAAGCTCGCACTTGGCCCGCTCGGCGGCTTCCTTGAGGCGCTGAAGCGCCATGGGATCGTTTCTCAGATCAATGCCGTATTCCTTTCTGAACTCGTCAGCAAGCCAGTCGATCACGCGCTGATCAAAGTCGTCACCACCGAGATGCGTGTCACCGTTTGTGGACTTCACTTCGAAGACGCCATCGCCGATCTCAAGAATGGAGATATCGAAGGTGCCGCCGCCGAGGTCGAAAACAGCAATCTTCTCATCCTTCTTCTTGTCGAGACCATATGCAAGCGATGCCGCCGTGGGCTCATTTATTATCCTACGGACATTGAGCCCTGCAATCCTTCCCGCATCCTTCGTTGCCTGTCGCTGGCTATCGTTGAAGTACGCAGGAACGGTTATGACCGCGTCAGTGATTTTCTCGCCAAGAAAGTCCTCGGCCGTCTGTTTCATCTTCTGCAGGATGAAGGCCGAGATCTCAGGCGGTGAGTATTCCTTTCCGCCCGCGTTCACTCTAGCGTCACCGTTGGGCCCTTTCACGACCTGATAGGGTACCTCACTGATTTCACGCTGAACTTCATCATGCTTCCTTCCCATGAAACGCTTGATCGAGTAGACAGTGTTCTCGGGGTTGGTGATTGCCTGCCGCTTGGCCGTAAGGCCGACGAGACGCTCACCAGCCTTGGTAAAAGCAACCACTGATGGCGTGGTTCTACCACCTTCCTGGTTGGCGATTACCACAGGCTCTCCACCTTCCATAACGGCCACACACGAGTTGGTTGTTCCCAGATCTATGCCGATTATTTTTCCCATCTCAAATTCGCCTCCTTATCATGTCTTATCATGACTTCGAAAATCGCGTCGTAGCCGCTCAAAACAAGTCTACGGCCGTGCGCCCCAATTTATTGCAATAGACGTGCCCGGCGGTTCGGGACCGGGCGTTAAGGAGATAACCCGTGGATTGTGAAGGAGTTATGCAGAAAGAGCCTGCGGCGTTTGCGGTTGGACACAATTCAGCCATCTGCCAGATTGGCACTATTGGCATGCTGTAGGCTTGGCGGGAGCGCATATCATGCCATCGGGGCATGAGTAGATCATGCCTGAGCACTCCCTTTACTTGGGCACTCCGATATATCTGACAAACGGATAGCAGGGAAGAATGCGAACGTTGATTTCGAGGCATTCCCTCATCTTCCTGGCCCTCTCGATGCAGTCGAAGGGAACAGCGAGATAGGCTCGGGCGCCAGGCCGGGATGCAAACCTCGTTAGCTGTTGTCCTGTACGGGGAGAGGCGAGCGTCGACTGGGTCTCCACCTCTATGAGATGGAGCTCCTCTCCCCGCCAGGCTTCAATGTCAGGGACGAACTCGCCCACCGGGGCCGGCCGCTTCCTGAGTCCGCCCACATGATCGGCAGAAACTACAAAACCTTCGTTCTCAAGGGAGTCAACCAGCACATTGATCATCAGATAGTGCAGTGACTCTTCGATGTGATCTCTTTGGGTCGTGCGTTCCTCTTCCATGTGACAACGCTCGCTAGACGAGGCTTGGCAGACCGGGTCTGCTAGCCATAGGCCTGCGCAAGAACATCCTTCAGAACCCCCGCGCCGAGGATCTCGCATTCATCGGCCATGACCACGGCCTGGTTCATGGCGTTCTTCAGCTCATGGATGTTGCCTTCCCATGACAGGCGCCGTAGAAGAGACTGAGCATCGGCACTCAGCCCCTTGATGTTCTTGCATTCCATGTGCGCGTAAACACTCAAGAAATGGTTGGCAAGGCTGACTATATCCACCTCCCGTTGCCTGAGGGGCGGAACGTCTATTGTTATGACTGATACCCTCAGGTAAAGCTGTCCTAGAAAATGCCCCCGCTCGGATTCACACTTGAGGTCCTTCTGACTTGAGAATATGAGACGTGCGAAGTCCGTGTGGCTACGCGGACAGGTCTCAATCTCTCGTTCACGTTCGTCCAGGCAGGCAAGGAGTTCGCGCTGGCCAAGCTTGCCCAACAGGTCGATCCCGCGCAAATAGACGGTCCCGTATCCATTCTGGAGATCACGGAGCTGGCCAGCGAGCGAGTGAGGCTCTGGCCTCACGTCACTGTCGGGAAGGCAAAACAGGACGAAAAATCCCCGTTGCGCCATGGCCGAGGCCTGATGAATCCTTCTTGCAATGAAGGCCTTGCCAACTCCGCTTTCTCCCTCCAGCAGGACATTCGCGCGGCATGTCGCGGCCTTCAGAGCCAACCGCTCGACAGTCCACATGGTCGGATCATCGCTTATCCGCATCACAGCCACCCCCTCTTGCCAACACCGGCATCCTCGCCCCTGGGTACACTGGCAATAATGGCCTCAAAGCAAGGTCTGAAAAACCACCGTTACCAGCACTGTCAAAAAATCACTGAGGATGCCTGGCATCGGCTCAAGGGTCTTACTTCCCGGCGGGAGATTGCTGGGATCTCCCGCATCTGCGGTCATGTCCCCTGCAAGACTCGTAGCCACACTGATAAGCATGACAACACAAAAAAGCCCTACCAAAACCCTTCCTACATCAACCTTCTTCATGACGCTTCCCCCCTTCCACCCCTCCCCGATCACACTCTTGTGCCTTCAGTTGCAAGGCGCATACCAGGATGCAGCGTGCGATGCCATTTTCTTGCGTGGTAACCGATTGATTCCGAATAAGTTAATTGATGGCACCACCAGGCAGGAATCGGCCAAGAGTCATCTTTCGTATGAACATACGATTGGATCGCAATGGACGTCAGGCTAATGAACGGAGGCTTGGTGTCAGGTTAGAACGGGAATCGATTCGCCAATCTAACATCTTGTATCTCAAGCAAATAGGGGAATGGATCCATACCATGACGAGTACTAACTGATTCCGAGCGTTAAGTCGTACAAAAGTACGAATCGTATAAACATACGAGGGGATTCACCCAACCTGTGAGGCTTATTCCACACCCGAATCGATGCCCAGAGCCTTGATCTTCTTCCTGAGGGTGCTCTCATGGATGCCGAGGAGGCTTGCGGCAGCGGTCTTCACCCCGCCGGTCTCACGCAGGGCCTTGAGAATTAAGTCCCTCTCCATGTGCTTTATGACGTTCGGAAGCGGTCCATTTCCTGAGATTGTTGCGATCTCGCGCCCAGATGCCACGCCATCGAGTATCTCCCTGGGAAAGTGTTCAGCCCTTATCTCGGAGCCCTCAGCGACCACGACGGCGTGCTCGATACATTTTTCGAGCTCCCTCACGTTGCCCGGCCAGCGGTACTTTCTCAAAACCTCGAGTGCCGCCCCGGACATCCTCATAGAAGGTTTCGAGTTTTCGGAAACATACTTGGCTATGAAGTGGTTAATGAGAATGGCGAGATCGTTCATGCGCTCTCTCAAGGGTGGAAGATGGATGCGCATGGCGTTCAGCCTATAGTACAGGTCTTTTCTGAATTGCCCTTTCTTGATCAAGTCCTTCAGGTCCTGGTTGGTCGCACTGATCAACCGCACGTCAACCTTGAGAACTTTCGATCCCCCGACCCTCTCAAACTCTTTTTCGGCAAGCACTCTCAAGACCTTTGTCTGGGTGGTGAGAGGCATATCGCCGACTTCGTCAAGAAAAACGGTTCCACCATCGGCTCGCTCGAAGAAGCCTGATCTCGGCGCGACCCCTGTCGCGACGTGCTTTTCAATTCCAAAAAGCTCCGCCTCAAGAAGATCTCTGTGGATCGCAGCACAGTTGACTTTCACAAGGGGCCTGTCCCGCCTCGGGCTTAATTCGTGAAGCAGCCCGGCAATCAGCTCCTTGCCCGTGCCACTCTCACCTGTAAGCAAAACTGTGATCGAACTCTTGGCAGCTTTCCCCGCTTGCCTGAAGACTTCCTGCATCTCTTTTCCGGGACCTATTATGCTGGCGAAGCTGTACTTCTCGCCGGCCCTCGCCTTCAGGTCAGCAACATCCTCGTACAGCCGTCCGACATTCCTTGCATTCTCGATGGCAAGCGCAACCTGGTTGGCAAATGCGTTCACGAAAGCCTTCTCGAGCTTCGAGAAGTCCGATGGCACATCGCGATTGTCCAGGTAGATGATCCCGACGAGATTCTCTCCCCTCGTGAGCGGAACACACATCACAGACATCACGTTGTGAATCATTACGCTCTTGCTGTTCTTGAAACGCGGATCGATCGTTGCATCTTTCGCTATCACAGGCTCCCGTGTGGTGCGCACCGATTCAACAATGGATCTGCTTATACTTATGACCTCCTTGACCGACTCCTTATCCATCTTCCTTTCAACAATGGTGGTTGGCTCTCCCGAGGCTTCATCTTCTAGCATGAGGACACCCCGCTCAGCACCCAAGTATTCCATGGCAAGATCCATCGACAGATTGAGCACCGTAGTGAGGTCATGGCTGGAATTCAGAGTCTGGGAAATCCTGCTGAGCGATGTGACTGCTTTCGTCTCTGTGTCATCCGGTCCGATCCTATCCATCTCATCCACCACCTGCCTGTGTAGGTCGCCTACCCCAAGGGTTTTGAAAATGCGCCCGGCCTCTGCAAGATAGTGCCGGGCACGTATGAAACTCGCGCGGCTGCCCGCGGCTCTGCCCGCCAGGAGAAGAGCGAGGGCATAATCGTAGCGAGCTCCCCGCTTGCGAAAGATATCCGCCGCGCGCCTGAAGTAATTATCGAAGGAGATGTTGTCACCGCCCAGGTCGCACGCCATCGCGAGCCCACGCAAGACCCTCGCCAGATGCAGGGATTCCCCTGTGGATTCCAGGCTCGATCTTGCGGCGACGAGCCTGGCGAGACCCTCCTCGATCCTTCCTGACAGGCAGAGAGCTTCACCGGCTATCCTTTCCGCTATATTTGCAAGCAGTATTGACGACGATAGCCTGAGGACCGTAAGAGCCTTCGCGGCGACCTCTAAGGCTTCCTCCGGCTCTCCAAACCTGATCAGTATCTCGCTCCTCTTAAGCATCGCCTGCTGCTCGCCGTCAGCATCACCTGCTTCACGGGCAAGCCTGTAGCTCTCATCGACAAGGGCAAACGCTTCTTCGCGCTTCCCCTCGATGGCGCTTGCCCCAGCAAGGTAGCGCTTCATGAGGCATTGCTCGAAGGTGTTGAGATTGTAAGAAGCCAGACCGGCCAGATTCCGCCTTACTTCTTCCAGATTTCCCGCCTCAAGCTCGATCGCAACGAGCAGCAGCCGGGTCAAGACCACACCGGGCGTGTAGCCCAACAATACATGCAGGTCGACGGCCTCTTGGGCAAGGCTGCGGGCACGGGCAAGGTCCCCCACGTCAACTAGGATCAAGCCATAGTTCTGGCAGCAGCCTGCTTTCTCGGAGAGGCATTTTGTTTCCTCAAAGATGGCGAGGGCATTTTCCATCAGCTCGGTTGCGCGATCGAGGTCCATTTGCTTGCAGTAACACAATCCGAGGGTCATGAGGCACATGCCGACATGTCGCTTTGCTCCCGCCCGCTCAAAGCAGACCTTTGCGTCTTCCCAGGCCCGAGCAGCATCTTGGATCCTGCCTGACCTCATTTCAAGAATGCCCATCCTGTTTGAAGCGATCCCCGCCTCAAATACCATTTCGCTTTTCTCGAAGAACTGCTTGGCTTCGGCCAGCGACCTCAAGGCCAGATCTCCCTTGGACTCCATGTGGTAGATATAGCCCAGGTCGGAAAGCACTCTTGATCTCTCGACCAGGTCACCGCCGGCTCGCGCCCTTCTCTCACAGTCACAGAGTATCCTCACTGATTCGTCGGTGTTTCCGCGAAGCCCGTGCACCCAACCAAGTTTTCTCAAGGAAGAGAGTCTCACGTCCGAGGCTTGCTCGAAGCAGGCCAAGGCAAGGTTCAGGTCGCCTGCAGCGAGCCTTACATCGCCGGTTTTCTCGTTAACCTCAGCCCTGAGGCCGGCCGGAACATCGCACTCCAGAGCCTTTCTATATGCCAGGATAGCGTCACCGGGCGAGAACCGCGCGAAATAGTCTCCGGCTTCAACCAGGGATTTGAAGGCCTTCTCCGAGTTGCCTGCCTGAAGATACAGGAGCCCCAAGCCGTAATGCTCACCGCGGCTCTTGATCGCGCGTTCCATGATGGAGGCCAGGCGGAGACTGGTCCGGCTCACCCAGCCCTGGGGCACATGGCCGAGGATCACATCCGAAAGACCATCCCATCGGAGTCTCAGCAAAGCCGTGCCGTCCAATTCCTCGACCAATCCCCCTTTAGTCACTTCCCCCATAGCCGACGTGCAATCAACGGGTAAGAAGAACTCTCGAATACAGTCAATTGCGAGCCTCCCGCCGCTCGCACATACCAGCCGAAGCACGTCAAGGGCAGGAGGACTCAGGTTACCGAGCTTCTCCTCCATCACTTCCTTGAGGTTTGTCGGAATCCGATTGGTTTTATCCCATGCGAGCTCTACCGAATCCCCCGTCACAGAGTATCTCAAGCCTCCGGTCTCCCACATGTGACGGAGCATGATCTCAAGAAACCGCCGGTACCCTCCGGTCGTGCGGTATATCTCCTCGACCAAGCCCTCGGGAAAGGCATTCACGCCGAAGTACCGCTTGAGCGCAGTCTCCAAGCCCTCTCGGTCCAACGGGTGGACGAGGATCCTCTGGAAACTCTCGCTTTCTGGCCATTGACCGGGCCTCATGTCATCAACCTGGTATCCGATGATCACACTTGCACGGCCGGCAAGTCTGCGGGCGACTCTTCCCAGCATCTCGAGCTCGCCGGCACCCATGGCCTCCCCGCCGTCAATGATTAGAAGGTGCGGCCTGTTCCCAGGACCGGTGACACCGAAAGCCTCGAGAATCTCTGCGAAGGATGCCGCAGGATCACCACCATCACCTCTCCCTGAGCCCGGCGATATGTCACTTGTGGAATGCCCCCTCATGCGCAGAACTTCCACAATCTGTGCGAGCGCCGGCATATCGGGTTTAAGCGATGCCCTCGATACCTCGTGGCTCCAAGCCTTGCCGATTGCCCGAGCAAACTCAAGGAGGTAAGTCACGCCACACCCGCGCTCACCACAGATCATCACGGATTTGAGTCCCGTGACAAAATCCCTTATTCTCCCGACCTCGCCGTCTGCACCTGCAGGTGGAGTGCCCCCAGGCGGGACAAGGTGATCTTGAAAAGCTGCCGGCGAACCGAAGAGTTTTCCGAGCTCAAGAGCGGCCTGAGTGGCATCCTTATATCTTGAGAACGGCTCTTTCTTCAAGAGGCCGGCGACAAACGCATCCCATGCAGGAGGAAGCCCAGGTCGAATCTTGCTGGGATCGAGTGGGACATGCTCAAGATGCTTCGTCAAGATCTCCTCAGGCGTCGCACCTTCGAAGGGGCAGACACCTGTGAGCGCCTCATAGAGAACCACGCCAAGCGAATAGAGGTCGCTCCTTCCATCTGCAGGCAGATTCCGGATGATCTCGGGTGCAAGATAGGGCAACGTGCCGGCAAGGGTTGGGAGATTCGAACCCCTTCCGAAATCAAAACCCGCATCAACGAGTTTCACCTCCGGCCGGCCCTCGTCATCAAAGACCAGGATGCCATCGGGTTTAAGATCCCCGTGTAGTCTGCCAAGGTTGTGGAGATAACGAAGGGCATCGAGGACCTTGAGCGTCACAGCGAAGAGGGACCTGTCGCCGTTGGTCTCAACAAAAGTCTTAAGGCCGACCCCGTCAACGAACTCCGTGACCAACATGGGGCCATGGGGTGAGTCAACATCGAAATCGACAGCTTCGACTATGCGCTTGTGATTCAGCGTAGAGAGGAATTCGAACTGACCCTTGAGGAGCTCACGCGCGACGGGATCGTCCGCTTCCACAACTTTCGCGGCATATCTCTTCCCGGCCTCGTCGTAGGCTTCGTAAACGGTCCCGAAACTGCCGCTGCCGACCTTGCTGGCGATCTTATAGTTCATCGTTGAATATTGGTGAGCGTGCTGGGACTTGAACCCAGGGCTTCCTGCTTAAAAGGCAGGTGCTCTACCGCCTGAGCTACACGCCCAACCACCGTCAATGTATAGGAAAAGGGGAACGAAGTCAATCTTGAACCTGGATGACGTCGTCCCTCGCAGGCCCCACTGACACCATCTCCAGCGTCGCCGAGGCAGCCTCCGTGATCCGCTTGAGGTACTCTCTCGCACCCTGGGGAAGGTCGCCGATCTTCTGTGCGGCGGCAAGCCCCGACCAGGTCTCACCGGTCACATAACGAGGGACACACTGCTCGAGGAAATCGGTCTCCGTTGGAAATGAAGCGACTCGACTGCCGGAACGCTCATATGCTCGGCAAATCTTTATGGTGTCCAGATCCGAGAGCGTATCAAGTTTTGTGAGCGCGATGGATGTCACGCCGTTCAAGGAACAAGCATACCTGAGGGCAACCAGATCAATCCACCCGCACCTTCTGGGTCTGCCCGTGGTCGCACCGAACTCCCGTCCCTTTTCCCTCACAAGGGTCTGGTAAGGTTCCTCCATTTCGGTAGGCAGCGGCCCCTCGCCCACTCTGGTCACGTAAGCCTTGAGAACGCCGACAACTCTATCGATGCTTTGAGGGGGAAGCCCCGAGCCGGAGACCAGTCCGTGGACACCGGTGTTGCACGATGTGACATAGGGATATGTGCCATGGTCAATGTCAAGGAGAAAGCCTTGAGCGCCTTCGAGCACGATCTCTTTGTCCTTTTGCCTGGCATCCATCAAGATCGCAGCGACATCGCCGGAGATCTCTCTGGTCATGGGGAGATAGGTCCGGCAATAGGCTTGAATCTCAGCGGCATCAGCGAATGACCTGTCACCTTGCCTCAGCGCATGCGCCTCGGCCGTAGCCGCGATCCGCACTCTTAGAATCGCAGGGTCGAGGAGGTCCCCCACCCGGATTCCAAAACGCGCATACTTGTCGCTGTAGCAAGGGCCTATGCCTCGCATCGTTGTTCCGATCTTTCCTCCACCCCTTGAGGCTTCCTCCGCCTTGTCAATCCGCTTGTGGAAAGGGAGAACAAGGTGAGCTCTTCGCGAGACAATAAGCCTGCCCGACGTCCTGATACCCGCCCCCTCGAGTTGCTTTATCTCTTTCTCCAGCAGCTCGAAATCCACGGCAACCCCGTTTCCGATGAGGCAGACCACTCCATCCCTCAGTATGCCAGAAGGTACGAGATGAAGGATGAACGTGCGGCCGTCAATTACAACGGTGTGCCCGGCGTTGGCGCCTCCCTGACACCGCACAACCATGTCGGCGTGCTCGCACAGCAAGTCAACAACCTTGCCCTTACCTTCGTCACCCCACTGGAGACCAACTACGGCAGTCACTCCCATAGACGAGCATCCTCCAGAATTCGATTCGGACTCTCGGTCAGGTCTCGATCCCTTAGTCTTCCCGCCCGAGAATAGCACACAATGGCACTGGCATTATACACAACTTGCCTCCCCAATTCGAAGCAAAAGGATGAAGATGGGGACGGCGCTGGGGATGAAGATGGGCATCGCGCCTGGGATGAGGGTTGGCATGAAGACAGAATGCGGATGCCTTGCCGGACGAGGATGAGTATCTTGGTCAGGCTTAGGGTAAGCGGTATGAGGATGTCTCGAACAAAGGCGGTTCAGCGCCTTCTCTTGGCTGCCGAACGACTGAGCACCGGCCGTGACCCCGAGGCCAGCACAAAGTCCCTGGTTATTAAGCACTCCCTGACATCTCTGGTCGACGGCAGGTCAAACATGAGGTCAAGCATTTTCTCCTCGATCACCGACCTGAGGCCCCTCGCGCCCGTGTTGAGCTTGAGGGCCGCTGCCGCTATGGCCTCTAGTGCGGCATGCTCGAAACTCAAGGTCACGCCTTCGAGCTCAAACATCCGCTTGTACTGTTTGCTGAGGGCGTTCTTGGGCGCGGTCAGAATCGAGACCAGTGCGGCCTCATCCAACTCATCGAGCGAGCAGACCACGGGAAGTCTCCCGACCATTTCGGGAATCAGCCCGTATTTCAAGAGATCGTCGGGTTCGACAAGCCTCAAGATCTCCCCGAGCTTCTTCTCTTTCTTCTTCTTGACTTCCGCTCCGAAGCCAATCGAGCTCGATCTCAAGCGCCTCTCTATGATCTTATCGAGGCCGTCGAAAGACCCACCGCAGATGAAAAGGATATCCTTTGTGTTGACTTCTATGAATCGCTGTTGAGGATGTTTCCTGCCGCCCTGGGGCGGCACGTTCGCAAGTGTCCCTTCGAGGATCTTGAGCATGGCCTGCTGTACGCCCTCGCCGGACACGTCTCGGGTTATCGAGGGGCTGTCCTGTTTCCGGGATGTCTTGTCTATCTCATCGATATAGACGATTCCCTTCTCGGCAGCAGCAAGGTTGTAATCGGCATTCTGAAGGAGCCTTACAAGTATGTTCTCAACATCCTCGCCGACGTAACCCGCCTCCGTGAAGGAGGTCGCATCAACTATTGCAAACGGGACTTTCAGGAATCTTGCGAGGGTCTCGGCAAGGAGTGTCTTGCCGGTGCCCGTGGGGCCTATCAGCAGGATGTTGCTCTTCTGGATCTCCACACCGTCCTTGGCAGGCGCTGACATTATCCGCTTGTAGTGGTTATAGACGGCAACCGAAAGAATCTTCTTCGCCCGCTCCTGCCCAATCACGTATTCGTCAAGGAATCCCTTTATATCAGTGGGTTTGGGAACGCTGCGCGGAGTAGTGACCTCTTGCGTTTTGACGTCATCTTCGATGATGGTGCCGCAGAGTCTTATGCAATCGCCGCAGATGTAGACATTCTGGCCGGACACCAGCCTTGAGACTTCTTCCTTGCCCCGCCCGCAGAACGAGCAAGCAATCTCCCCGCGTACGCCGACTTTGCGCTTCATCCTCTCCTCACTACGTCTTCTTATAGATCACTTCGTCAATTATGCCGTAATCTTTGGCCTCCTCGGCCGACATGAAGAAATTCCTGTCGGTGTCTCTGATGATTCTCTCAAGAGGCTGCTCGGTGTGCTTGGCGAGTATCTCATTGAGTCTGTCGCGCAGGGTCACGATTTCCTTGGTATAGATTTCGATGTCGGTTGCCTGGCCCTGGCTTCCGCCGAGCGGCTGATGAATCATCACCCTCGCGTGCGGAAGGGCGGAACGCTTTCCCTTGGTGCCTGCCGACAAGAGCAGCGCAGCAAGGCTTGCCGCCTGCCCCATGCAGATCGTGGCAACATCCGGCTTTATGTACTGGATCGTATCATAGATCGCAAGACCCGCCGGCAACACGCCACCCGGAGAGTTGATGTAGAGATAGATATCCTTGTCCGGATCCTCAGCCTCAAGAAAAAGCATCTGAGCTATTGTGAGATTAACGACGTTTTCATCTATCGGGTTGCCGATGAACACAATCCTGTCTTTGAGAAGCCGCGAGAATATATCGTATGCTCTTTCGCCTCGTCCAGTCTGTTCAACCACTATAGGAACAAGTCCCATAACCGTCCTCCTAAATGGCGGGGTCACCCTTCAATTTCGGCATTTCGGAAAAGAAAATCAAGCACCTTGTTCCTGAGGATGTTCCTGCGCCAGCGGCTAGGCTCATCTGATTTAGCGGCCTCGGCGCGGACCTCTTCAATTGAGATCCCCTTCTGCGCGGAGAGTGACTCAAGGATTTCCTCAATCTCCTTGTCCTCAGCTGAGATGCCTTCTCTCTTTGCTATTTCGTCAATAACGAATTCCTCCTTGACAAGTTTGACAGAAAGGGGCTTGAGTTTATCCCTGATCTCGGCAAGCTTCTCCTGGGCGCCAGCCTCCCCCGATCGTTCGAATTCCTCCCGATAAGGCTTGAGCATCGATTCAAGCGCCATGTCGACAAAGCCCTCGGGTACTTCGAAGGCATTCTCCTCAGATATCTTTCTCAGAAGCTCGTGCTTGGCTTTGGAACACGCGTCGCGCTCATAGGCTGCCCCGAGGCCTTCCTTGATCTTGGCTCTAAAGGCCTCAACCGAGTCAGCACCAAGCAGCTTCGCAAGCTTCTCATCAACTTCGGGAAGCACCTTCTGCATCACATCTTTCACTTCAACTCCGAATTTTACGGTCTTGCCCCTCATTTCGACATCGGGGAAGTCCTCGGGGTAGGTTACTTCGATGATCTTCCGGTCTCCACCCTTCGCACCTACGAGCCCGTCATCAAATTCCTTCACGAGTCTCCCTGAACCGATCTCGACCGGGTAGTTGGTCACACGGCTCGCCTTCACCGGCTTCTCGTCGCTGCCGATCCGCCAGTAGTCCAGCACCGCTATGTGCTTGGGCTGGGCTCCGTCGTCGACCTTGGTGTAGGTGGCGAACCTTTCCCGCAGCGCCTGGATTTCCCGTTCGACGTCGCTCTCTTCCGCGGGTTTCGTCTCTTTCCTGACTCTCACGCCGCGGTATGAGGCGAGCTCGACCCTCGGGTGCAGTTCGATCGCTATGTGGAACGAAAGCGGTCCATCTTCTTCATACTTGAGGTTGCTGATCTCCGCCGGAACCGCAGGCCTGAGGGACTCCTTCTTGAGAGCTCCTTCATAGGCTTCGGGGATGATTCGCTCAATGGCCTCTTTGCGAGCGGTCTCGCCGAACCGGGCTCTGATCATGTCTGCCGGGGCTTTGCCTTTCCTGAAACCGGGCAGGGTCGCCTCTTTCCTGATGCCCTCGATGATCTCTGTGATGTCGCCCTCCACGCGCTCGCGCGGCACTTCGAATTCCAGAATGCGCTTGAGCTCGGTAGGGCTCCTTACCTCTTTCAGATACTCTTCAGCGTTGCCAGCCATAGATTTCAGGGCTCCTTGCTTGGTGCGAGAGGGGGGATTTGAACCCCCACGAGTTGCCCCACTGGATCCTAAGTCCAGCGCGTCTGCCAGTTCCGCCACTCTCGCGTGGACTGATAGAGACAGCGTTTACCTAGATATTAGCGGGCTCAGAGAAAGGGGTCAAGGGGAAAGGATCTCTATGTCACGGGAGCATTCAGGCCGTCAAGGATCCTTTCGATGGTCTTCTCCCAGGTGAAAAGTGATCGCGCGCGCCTCGAACCCGCGGCGCCGAATCTGGCTGCCAGATCGTGATCCAGCAATATGCGCGATATCGCCCCGGCCACTTCCTCAGGGCTCGTGGGATCGACCAGGAGCCCCGTCAGACCATCTTCTACGGCATCCGGAATCCCGCCCAATCTGCCGCCAACAACCGGCTTTCCAAGCGCACCAGCCTCGAGGAAGACTATGCCAAAACCTTCCACGCTGCCGCGTTCGATCCTGCTCGTCATGGCAAAAACGTCACAGGCCTTGAAAAGGGCGATCACTTCTGGACGGGGAAGCCCGCCCGCAAGAACGACGCGGTCGCTGACGCCAAGGGTTTCACTGAGCGCGACAAGGCGGGGGCGCATCACTCCCTCTCCCACTACCACATAGACTGCGCCAGGCACCTCAGCGATTATGGATGGGAGGGCCTTGATCACGACGTCCTGCCCCTTGTGAATGTCCAGCCTCGCAACCGTCAGGATGATGCGCTTCCCCCTGAGACCAAACCTGTCGAGAACCGGCCCGGTGTCCATAGTGCCGTCAAGCTCCTCAAGGTCAACCCCGTTGTAGATCTTGAAGATCTTCGCACTCGCCACGCCGGCCTTGATGAGCAACTGTCTGGTGAACTCGCTCACGGCAAAGACCCTGTCGGCACGACTGATCATCGCAATCTGCAAGGGCCTGAGGAGGAGCTTGAGCTTCTGCCGGGACGTCGTGCGTCCGTAAAGGACCTCATGAGCATGGATCGTAACTCCACATTTGAATGAGACGACCTGCCGCATCAAGAAACAAAGGGCGGCGCATGGATTCGAGGTCGCGACGTAAATCACGCCAACCCGATGTTTGATGATGACGTAGAGACCCACGAAGAGATGGAGGATGAGATCAAGGAACTTGACTCTCGGCACCCTGTAAGTGTGGAACGGCTGGTTCCGGTCGAACTCCCTCCAGCCTTTGAAACTCGATGCGAGAACCACGACCCCGGTACCCGCTCGTCGCAGACCGAGAGCGACCCTATGCGAGTGCTCGGCGATTCCTCCTGGCTGCGGTTTGTAGTCCACGCTGAACACCAGGAAATTGGGGAGCGAGACGTCCTGGGGAGTCGCTGCCTCGCATCGTCCGCGCTTGCCGCGCAAGAAGTCCCTGATGCCCCGGAGGGACATGCCAAGCTCAAGCCATCGTCGTCTTGCCGCGTTATTGAGCACGCCGTATCTCAGACTCCAGATCAGTGCGACCGCCAGACAGGCAGGGCGGTTCCTTCGCACAAACTGGAGGCGATTTCGCGCGAAGTAGTACGAGGAGTAGAGCGACTTTGCCTGCGTGCTCAGGGGCGTCTCTTTGTGCCATACCTTTGACTGCGGCACAAGCACCGCTTTCCAACCAAGCCGTCCGGCCCGCGCGAACCAATCCGTATCCTCATAGTAGAGGAAATAAGCGCTGTCGAGGTTTCCTACGTCCCTGAGGGCACGAGCTTTGAGGAGAACCGCGCACCCGGGCAGATACGAGACCGTGCGGGTCTCGCCACCCAGTACCTCCAGGGGCTCCCCTGCCCGGTTCCGCCTCGTCCCACCTGTTGCAAGGTTGATGGAGCCACCTGCCTGCCAGATGGTGTCTCGGCCTTCACCGCAAAGAACCACGGGACCTGCGGCGCAGGTGTCCGAAGGTTCGACCTCGGCAACCAGAGGCGCCAGGAAATCGCTGTCCACCACTATGTCGGAATTGAGCATCAAGACGTAGGGAGTGTCGCTCTGGAGCGCCATCCCTATTGCGAGGTTGTGTCCCCCCGCAAAACCAAGGTTTTCCGTGCTCGAGATTATGGTCAAGAAAGCCACGCCTGGGCACTTGCCGGGTGCCGAAGTGTCAACCAGTCGGGCTGTACCCTGAGAGTCGAATCTGAACTCCTCCCACGATACGGGTTGGAATCTCCGGTCCCCGCCCCGGGCCGTCGAGCCGACTTCAGGTTGACCGGAGGCCCATCGCTTAACTGCCTCAACTGACCCATCTCGGGACGAATTGTCGACCAGAATCACTCGGAAGTCCCGGTATGAGTTCCCGAGGATGCTGCGGAGACACGCGATAAGGTCATCGCGCCTGTTCCTGTTGAGCACGCTTATTACCACTGAGGGAAAGGTCATGGGTCAGCTTTCACCAAGCCTGCGACAGATCTCACGATAGACTTCCCCGATGCGCCTTGCAGAGTCAACGCTGGAAAATTTGGAAGCGACCGTGACTCTGCCCCTCTCCCCCATACACCGCGCGAGTTTCTCGTCTCTCAAGAGGGTTATCACGGCATCCGAAAACCCGGTGAGATCGCCAGGCGCGACCAAGACACCGTCCACGTTACTGCTTATTATCTCCCGCGGCCCTTCGATGTCAAAGGCGACCACAGGCTTCTGCATCGCCATGGCCTCAAGCACCACCAGGCCAAGCGCCTCATTCTTCGAAGGTAGAGTCAAGACCCTGATCCTCCCGAAGAGGGTGCGAACATCGTCAACATGACCCAGAAATTCGAATTTGTCCTTCAGGCCAAGGTCAAGGATACGCACTTTCACACTCTCAAGGTAGGAGGCATCCGCCGGAGTGAAGGGTTCGCCCCCGACGAGGAAGCGCGCCGAGGGGACACTCGCCAGGATGAAGCCGGCGCATTCGACCAGACTCATTAGTCCCTTTTCGTCACTGATTCGCCCGAGAAAGCCGACGGTCATGCCGGAGGCGGCCTCCCCCACCGGCACAAAATGGTCGATGTCAATACCGTCGTAGACCAGTCTCAACTTGCGGGCGGCCCTCGGCCCATATTTTGATCCCGCTGCTTTAGAGACCACAATGATCCGCGATGCCATGAAAGCCACTACCCGGCCCAATGCGCCGTGAGTAATGTTGGTCCTGTCATGGAAGATCATCAGCCTTCGTGTAATAAGGCAAGCCCCACCGGCGACCAATGCACCCTTGAAGGTATTGGCATGGACTATGGCTATACCGTTGGTGCGAATCTTTGCCGCCAGATAGCCGACTGCATAGAGCGAGGAGATAAGATCTCTGACTGCGGCAACGGTAGGGCTGCCGCGCCTGGCCGAGAGATGAACGGACTTCGTGGGAAGTGGGAGCCACGACACTCCGAGCTCGCGGCACTTCAGGCGGAGCCGGCTCTCCTCCGGTGAGGCAACAACCGGTTGGAACCGATTAGTGTCGAGATGCTTGAGGGTTTCGATCAGGCTCGTCTGCCCACCTGCTAGCCCCACGCCGGTGTCAATGTACAGAGTCTTAAGCGGTGCGTCTGTCAAGTTCGCTTTCCCTGACTCCAATGCCCAGACAGTATTTCAAGGTGAGTGCAAGCACCACCCAGAAGCTTCCCATGAACCGATGAGCCAGGAAGAAGTCACCGGAAAGCTCGAAAACCAGAAGACACCCAACTGTAGCAGGTAGGAGCCCCATGGCTAGGCCCCTCACGAAGTCATCCTCCGTCCCCGCCCGAATGGCACGCCATTCCTCCCTGAGGATCGTGACAAGCAACCCCACGAACGCTCCCAGACCCACTATGCCCGACTCCCCAAGGACCTTGATGAAGAAGTTGTCCTGTAGGCTGTAGCTCCAAGTCCCTTTTCCCAGGATTGGATTCCCTGCAAAATCCGCCAGCGCCTCTCTCCACATTCCCATCCTGCGTACCAACGAGATGGGAAACGCCGTTATTGTAAGAGTCCCGATGATGTCCTTGAACCTGTCGAGAATGTGCACCGGCCCCAGGAGGAGGAACAGCAGGATGGCCACCGCGAACACGCCCGCCAGAGCTATCCTTCTGCTTCGCTTGAAAGGCATCGCAAGCAGGAACACGAAGCTCACGGCGAGAGCCACGTAGCCTCCCCGGCTGAAGGAGAAGATTATGGCAAAGAGCATTATGCCGAAGGCTCCGAAACTGGCGATCGCGACGGCGAGATTCTTCGTTTCCAGAAGCACCCCAACAAGCAACATCGCGATCATAATGGCATACACAGCGAAGTCACTATGCCCACCTTCGAAAGTACCATGCACAAAGAACCCGAAACTCATGCGCCAGCGCACCAAGGCTACTATTGCCTCCACAAACCCGGCGACGAGGACCAGCGAGAGCAACATCTTGATGTCACGTCGCGTGAAAGACATCTGGAGCACCAAGGCAAAGAAGCCGGCATAGAGGAAGAGCTGGGCGAACCGCATAAGGTTCGGCTTGTTGGCAAGAAGATAGGGGAGATTCTGCATCGAGGAAACCAGGAGCACTCCCAGGAAAACCGCTATGGCAATCACAACCCGGTTAAGGTAGATGGCATATGGCTTTGCGAGCAATGGGTTTCTCCACATCCACGCGGCATAGGTGATGATCAGTATGGCGGTCGACAGATAGAGATTCCCGAAGCTCATGGCAAACCGCGGTCCCAGGGGAAGAAGGAGAATCAGGATGGGTACGACGATCCTGATATCCCACACCAGAGTCACAAAAAGAGATATGCCGCCCAGTGTGGCCAGCAGCATCCTCCATGCCATGCCACAGGCACATCCCAGAAGGATCGAAAAAATCAGAACAGCAGCGATCGGAACGATCTCGTTCTTCGGCAGACGAACGCCCATGGAGAGAATGGAAATGCTCGACTTGACATTCATGCGTTTATTTCAGCACACAGCGGTCCCGTTACTACCCTCGACCGCTCCCTTTGCGCCTCTCACGGTGAAGCACTACAGCGGAAGACAACAGGAAGGCCGCAGCGGTACTCACTGCGACCATCGCTTTTCGCTTCGGCTTCGATCGGATGTCCGGTGGCTGGGCCCAGTCGAGGATCTGGAGGGTCGGAGTGTCCCTGGCCTCCTGGATTCTGGCTTCCTCGTACTGTTCGCTGAGCACTTTATAGACTGACCGCTTGATCTCGACTTCCATCGTGAGGTCGGCAATCTGTTTCTCCAACCGGGGTGCGGCATCGAACCTGGGGAAGAGATTGCTGCTCGGGGGCTGGTCTGATTCCGACTTAATATAACCCATCTCGGCGAGTTTGCGCCGGAGAGTCCGTATCTCGAGGTTGATCTCCATGACCTCAGGGCTCTTGTCGGTAGCGTACTGCTTCAGCCTGTCGAGGCTCACCTCCAGCTGAGCTATCTCACCGAAAATCTCCGCCGCTGTCCTGATAGATGCGCTCGCCTGCTCGGAGATGAATATGGCACCGCTGGTCTCTTTGAAGACCTTGAGCGCGTCTTCGGCCCTCTCAAGCTCGGCTCGGGTCTCACGAAGGCGATCCTCAACCATCTCCCTGACCCGCCTCGCTGTGGACACCTTGCTTTCGCGATTGAACTTGTCGAGTTCGCGGACGAAGGCATTGGCTACGTCCGCCGCCCGAATCCTATCTTTGTCCTCATAGGCAACCTCGACGACGCCCTCGGGCATCAGCGTTACCTGCGTGTTATCGAAGACCCGTTCCTTCGCATCCCTCAGTCTCTTGGCCTTGTAGACCTTGACGAGGTCAAGCGAATCTATGACTGCCTCCGCAATCGTGTTGCTCCGCAGGATCACCGAATAGATGTCAGCTGGTGTGGTAACTGTGGGAAGCTGGGCGGGCTTGACGCCCGCATATCTCATGATGCCGACAATGTCCGGCTGGCTTACCGCACTCTCGGGAGGCAGGATGGTCGCCCGCGCCTTGTACCACTGCGGGAGCACAAGCGATAACGCGGCTGACAAAACGAACGCGCCCGCGGTAACAAGGACAATCACCTTTCCATTTCTGAAAAGCATCTTGCCCAACTCGCCGAAGCTTACTCTTTCATCCATTCGCTGCTCACTTCTTCGTGATCTGGTCCACCACAATATAGATGGTGGCAACCTGCACGAGCACCTCGAGGATGTCCTTCATCACATCCCACCAGTTGCGTTCCATCTTTGTGGGAACCCAGATTATGTCCCCTGGACGGATCTCAACGCCTCCCGGGCTCGCCATCTGTCCGTTCATCGCCGTCACAAGGCGCGTGCCGCGCGAATCGGCTCCGGGCGCAAATCCTCCGGCCTGTTTGATGTAGTAGTGATCACTCTTACCCGGCTTGAAGGCGACCAGACCCGGGTTCTTGACCTGACCGGAGACGCGTACCGACCAGGTTGCTCGAGGAATATCGATTATGTCGCCGTCATAAAGCGGAGGATCAGGCCGATGGCCTCTACTCGCGAAGACCTCGTCGAAGCGCACGGACAGGGCACCTTTCGGCTCACGCTTCAGGGTTTGGACGAGGCTCTTCTCCTTTTCACTCAGGTTATTCTCCACCACCTTCAGTGTCTCGGTCTCGGCCTCGATAGGAAACTTCCTCGAAGCGTACGATCCCCTTATGAGGCGCGCCTCGGCGAGTGAGGCCTTATCAGTAAATCCACCGGCTCGGGTTATCAGCTGCCGGAGCGTTGCCTTTCCTTCCTCGATCACGTAGATCCCGGGATATTTTACCTCTCCCCTTATCACGGCTTTGGCATCCCTGTGCCAGTCCTCGATCGATCGCACAAAGACTCTGTCACCGCCAGCCAGCTTGAATCTCTCAAGAATGGAAGCCTCGGGCACGAGGAACATCGCCTCCGATCGGTCGGGCTCATCGGAACGGAATCTCTCAATCTCAATTGAATCGGTGTAGGCCTCGGGCTTAAGGCCGCCCGCAAGATTCAGCAATTCTCCAAGGGTCTCACCCTCTATAAACTCATAAGCACCCTCGCGATAGACGCTGCCCAGGACTTGAACCTGCTCGGCACGCGGCGGGACATAGACCACGTCACCATCGCTGAGGAAGGGATTGATCTTGTTGTCGCCAAGAAGGAGATACCTCGTCAAATCGACGCGAAGAGTGTCTCGTTGCCTTATCAGCTTGATGTTGCGCTCCGATGAGTTCTCAGCGAGGCCCGCCGCCATGGTGATCGCCTGGGAGACCCGTGTAACGGCATTGACCTCGAAGGCCCCGGGTTTCTTGACCATGCCAACCACGTGGACCTGGAAACTCCTGATGGAGACAAGCGAAACAGAGAGAATGCCAGGGCGATAATAGGCTGCCAGATTCTCCCTGATCAGCCTGCGAGCCTCGGCAAGTGTCAGGCCTGCTAAGTGCAAGGGACCAAGGGGGCGCACCAGGGCGTCGCCATCGGGGTTGACGACGACCCTATCACTCCGGTTCACATCGCCCCAGAAGCCTATCTCAAGCACGTCGCCTGGACCAAGGATATACTGGTCTGCATCCACGGTTCCTTCGAGGGCGCCGGTTTCAAGCTGCGCCGCCGGGTTGGATGGCGCCCGAGAGCCAGGCGCAGCCTGCTGGCAATCCCCCCGTCCCGGGATGAGGACAGCGCAAATAACAATGGATATCAATGTGCTTACTGCCAGGCTTCTCACGTTTGTTTCCTCGTACCCTGTGCTAACATTGAGGTAGTGGGTTCTTGACTCATCCTAAACGCAATGTGGCATGAGGTCAAGCACGAAAGGAAAGCACACAGGCAACCGCTATCGAGTTAAGGCGCGCCTCATAGGTATCAGCCCTGGACACCACCACCATCGGGACTCTTCCGCCGACGATCACGCCTGCCGCCTTGCAGCGCTTGCCGCAGAAGTAGGTCATCGTCTTGTACATGACATTTCCTACGTCTGCATGACCTACTATGAGGATATCGGCCGCTCCTGCAACAGGGCCCTTGATGCCCTTCCGGCTTGCCGCCTCAGGGGAGACTGCGTTGTCAAGAGCCAGGGGCCCGTCCACAATGGCATTCTCTATCTGGCCCCGGTCGGCCATCTTGGAGATCACGGCTGCATCGACCGCCGATTTCATCTTGAGATTCACAATCTCAATCGAGGAGAGGAGGGCCACCTTAGGCATCTTGACGCCGAGGGCTCTTGCGACTGCGATGGCGTTCTTCACGATCTCCACCTTCTCTTCGAGGTTCGGCTCGATCACTATGCCGCCATCCGACATGAACATCACACGGTTGTATCCTTCCACCTCAAAGAGAGCCACATGGCTCATCAGCCCGTGGGTCTTTATCCCGATCTCATCATCAAGGGCGGCCTTCATGATCGTGGCCGTGGTAACATTACCCTTCATAAGCACATCGGCCTCGCCCGAACTCGCCGCCTGAACCGCCCGGCGCGCTGAGGAGGCTCCGTCCTTAACGTCGGCGATCTCGCATCCTTTAAGCCCGATGCGACTGCGCCTCGCAATCTCGCGGATGCGCACTTCGTCCCCAAAGAGAAGCGGGGTCGCGAGACCCTGGGCGGCGGCATCGCAAATCACCTCGAGCACCATCGCATCGTGCGCTCCTGCCACTGCCACACGGGGTCTTTTCACTTTCGCTGCCTTCCTTGCAAGGTTCATTATGTCAATGAAACGCACATGGGCATCTTGCTTCCTGGTTCGGTCCGGCACTTTCTTCCTCCTTGGGATACCTGTTAAAATGTACTTATACTCGCACGCACCTGGCTTTGGCTTCGGCCAGAACAATGCCGGATGCGTCCTCGATCTTCGCGGCCGTGAAAACCAGTTTCCCCTTCTGAGAATCCACCCATCCTGATATGTGTAAAGGTTCCCCTACCTTCGCGGGCTTGGCCAGCCTCACTTCAAGAGATGCGCTCACCGAGGGGATGCCGGCCTCCCACAGCAGCTTGACCATGGCTTCATCCAGGAGAGCAGACACAAGGCCGCCGTGGAGGATTCCCTTGTAACCTTCGTGCTCGCGCTTGGGTGTAAAAACCCCGCTGATCTTCAGGGCCGCCCTGTCGACTTGAAACTCGACCTTGAGGCCTATTGGATTCCTCTTGCCGCAGATGAAGCACATGCCTTCATCGATCAGTTCCATATCTGCTTCCTTGAGAAGGCCACGTCAAGTTTCCCTTGAAACTGTCAAGGGCAGGGGATATTGTACCCAATGACAAGCCTGGATTCAATTGTCAAAATGTGGAGGTGTCCGATTGAAAGTATTGACTTACGCCCGCGGAGCAGAAGAACGTGCAGGACTCCTGATTGATGACATCGTGTATGATGTCGAAACCTGTTCGTCTTTTTTCGGGATGGAACCTCTTCCTTCACAGCTTCTTACCATAATTGAGGCAAACATGACGTCCGAGCTCAGGGATCTCCAGGCGAAGCTCGCCGACGCGAGGCAGACCAGGAACGAACTACCCTTGAAGTGTTGGGCACGAGTGGGGGAGATACGTACCCTGGCACCGATACCCAGACCGCCCAAGATCATCTGTTTGGGGCTCAACTACAGGGATCATGCTGAAGAACAAGGGGCCAAACTGCCCGAGGTACCCCTGATATTTGCCAAGGCCCCTACCGCAGTCATAGGCCCCGGCCAACCTATAGTCATCCCAGAAGAGTCCCAGAAAACTGACTATGAGGGGGAGCTTGCATTTGTGATTTCGCGAAGGCTCAAGCGGGCAGATGCAGCCGAGGCGGCGCAGGGCATATTCGGGTATTGCTGTATGAACGACGTGACTGAGAGAGAGATTCAGAAGGAACGGGTTTGGCTGAGGAGCAAGGGCATTGACACCTTTGCGCCTCTCGGGCCATGGATAGTGACAGGCGACGAGATCGCGGATCCCCTCAATCTCAAGATAACCACCAAGCTCAATTCGCGGGTCATGCAGGCAAGTTCAACGAAGAACCTCATATTCACGCCCGTTGACATCATCGTTTTCATCACCAAATACATCACGCTTGAGCCCGGAGACGTGATCTCTACGGGGACCCCGAGCGGTGTCGGGGTCTTCAGAAAGCCCCCGGTCTTCCTCAAGCACGGCGACGTCGTGGAAATCACTATCGATGGTGTCGGGACTCTTTCCAATCCTGTCGTTAAGGAGGCGTGACACCTCCCACTCCTTCCTCCCCCTAACCCCCTCCCAAGGGGTGCGCCATGAAACTTTGTCATTGGCCCGTTATGTCCGGCGACGGATTCCGGTACGACCTCTCGGGGACACCCTTGCAAGAAAACCGCTTGCCGGCATGGGCATTGGCTGCAAAGGGACCGCGGGGGCAGACCCGTCTGTAGGCTAAGGGCCAGGGATGGGATCAAGGCGTAAGGTAGGAGCGCCTTACTTTCCCAACCTTCTCGATTCGCTCCTCGGCGAACCTGTCGGCAGCCACGTAGGTAGGTATTCCGTTCTGGCGAGCTGAGGCGAGTATCTTCAGGAGCACGTCCCTTATTCCTGCGGTTTTCCGCATGGCACGCTCGCTGTCATAGCCGGAGAGCTCTTCGGCAACATTGATGAGGCCGCCGCTATTTATTATATAATCGGGAGCATAGAGGATGCCGCCCCTGTGGAGGTCAGCGCCATGGCGCTCATCGGCCAATTGATTGTTGGCTGAGCCGGCAACGACCTTGCATTTGAGCCTCTTGATGGTGTCATCGTTTATGACGCCGCCCAGGGCGCACGGGCTAAAGACATCGCAGTCTACCCCGTAGATTTCATCCGGGGAGACTACCGTCACATCATGCCTTGAAGTCACACGCGCTATGGCGTCCGGGTCAGGATCGGCTATGGCGGCCATGGCACCCCTCGCGAGCAGCATATCAACAAGGCGTCCTCCGACGCGGCCGACACCCTGGACTGCAACCTTGAGCCCCTTTATATCTTCACTGCCTGTTAAGAAAATCTGACATGCTTCGAGTCCTCTGAAGACGCCGAACGCACAGACCGGCGACGGATCGCCGCTTCCGCCCCTGGAGCTCGGGATGCCGACCACGTGCTTGGTTTCCATGCGTATGTAGTCCATGTCCTCCACGGTGGTTCCCACACCTTCGGCGGCGACATATCTTCCACCCAGGCTGTCAATGAACCCGCCAAGAGCTCTGAAGAGGGCTTCGGTTTTCTGCCGTCTGGGATCTCCCACAACCACCGTATGCCCACCGCCGAAATTGACTCCCGCGCACGCTGCCTTGTAAGTCATGGCCCGAGAAAGATTCAGCGCATCTTCTATGGCAGCATCTTCATTCGTATACTCCCACATCCTCACCCCACCGATGGCAGGCCCCAGGGTCGTATTATGAATGGCTACAATCGCGCGAAGCCCAGCATGCTGATCACGGAAGAATACCACTTGCTCGTGACTGCTTTCCTTTAGGCTTTTGAAGAGCTCCACTTCGGGGTTGACCTCATGCTAAGTGCCGGTCGTACGACTTGCCCGACACATGCTCTTACCTAACACAAGATGGTTCGAGTGTCAAACATCATGTCGCATCGTTTGCAGGCATCTATCCTCAGGTGCGAAGCTTCTTAAAGCCAAGGTATGCGGCCCCGATAAGTCCGGCATCGTCACCCAAAGTTGTTCGTCGCACCTTGAGCAGCGCCTTGAGCGGTGGGAAGACCATCGAGCGGGCCTCATCCACTGCGGGGCGAAGCAAGAGGGAACCCGCGCGGCTTACCCCGCCCCCGACCAGAATCAACTCAGGATTGAGAAGATGAAAGACATTGGCGATGCCGATGCCGAGCGCCCTGGCAGATCGAGTTATCACGCTCCGTGCTGCTTTGTCGCCTCCTCTTGCACGGTCAAAGACCATCTTGGCCGTCATACTCCCGGAAGCCTTGCATGCCAAGCCCTTTCGAGTCCGGCAGTAATCCCTCACTATGGCTGTAGCCGAGACAAGCGCCTCGAGGCAGCCGCCCTTACCACAGCTACACCTCGGCCCGCCAGCCATCACGACCGTATGCCCTATTTCACCCGCGATACCGTCCTCGCCCTGCCAGACTTCACCATCGATGATGAAACTCCCTCCTATACCGGTGCCGACTGTAAAGAGAAACAGGCTCTTTGTACCCCGGCCGGCCCCGCGCCAGAACTCCCCGAGGGCCGCACAGTTGGCATCGTTCTCGACTACCACCGGCATATCGAGCATCCGCTCGAGATGCGACCTCACCTCTAGATTCGTGAAACGTCCTATGTTGGGCGCGTAGTAAACCAGGCCCGCGCGCGACTTTGTAGGCCCGGCGAATCCGATTGAGACGCCCTTCGGCCGAGCGAGATCTTTGCCCGAAGCCGCGAAGGCTTCCACGATTTCGCCAAGCCACACATATAGATCAGCCTTTCCGTCGAAGTCCACCATCTTCACTCGTCTGCGACGAACCACAATGCCCCGGGAATCCACCAGCCCCAGTCTGACGTTGGTTCCCCCAAGATCCATGCATACGATATGCTGGCTTTTCATGTCACCTTCCCTTGTTTCGCGATTCGCACGCTCCTTATTCGTCGGCCTCTGACCTCAACTACGTGGAAGACGAGATCATTATGCTCGACCTGGTCCCCCGGCCGTGGGATGGAACCCGTGCGCGAGAGGATGAAGCCCGCGACCGTGTTGTAGGCTCCCTCGGGTATGTTGGCATCGAGTTCTTCATTTATGGCGGTGATAGGAGTGCTTCCGCTTATCGCCTTGTCGAGAGAGATCTGTGTCTCCTTGGCTCGGTCATACTCATCGCTGATCTCGCCCACTATCTCCTCGATCAGGTCCTCAAAGGTCAGTATGCCTATGGCCCTGCCGTATTCGTCAGTCACCACGGCGAGATGAAGCAAGTCCTCTCTCATCTCCAGGATCGCCTGCTTGATGGTTTTGGTCTCAGGAACGAAGTTTCCACTCCTTGCGAAGACTTGCACCCTGGAATCTACGGGAGCTCCCAGGAGATCCTTAACGTGGAGAATACCAATGATGTCGCCTGGCACCCTTCTCGACACCGGATATCGCGAATAGCCGCTTCTTGACGCGATCTCCAGCGCCTCGCGCACCGTGGCCTCGACATCTATGCAGACAACATCGTCCATAGGCAGCATCACGCTCGCCACTTTCATTCTCGAAAGATCCAGCGCCCTGTGGGCATAAGCGTCCGGCGTGAGACCGAAACCTGTCTGGGCCGCCTCCCTGACGAGGGTTCGTATTTCATACCGCGTGACGGCAGAGGCTCTTTCCGTCGAAGCCGAAACCCGCGTGATCACAGAGACAATCGAGGATGCCACTTTGGCGAGCGGATAAAGCATGTAATATGCAGCGGCCAGGGCCCCGGCCGCCGTTGTCATGAAGATCTCGGGGTTGGCTCGCGCAACTGCTTTAGGAGCTATCTCCCCAAAGAAAAGGATGATAGATGTCATTATCACCGTGGAGGTCACCACTGCGTACTTGCCCAAAGGCCCGCTGAGAAGGTCAGTCGCAAGTGAAGAAGCCAGGATCATGCAGATGTTGGTGCCCACCAGGGCCATGCTCACAAACATGTTTGGCTTCTCGAGAAGCCTCTGGGCCAAGGCTGCGCCGCGCACCCCTCGCTTGGCCATTCCCCTTATCCTGAAGCGGTCGGAAGATACGAAGGCGGTTTCGCTACCCGCGAAAAATGCGACCCCGGCAACGGCGAGACCTATCGCCAAAATATGAACAAAGTATTGGGTCATGATCTTCGCTGCTTCTCCACCAACACCTTTTTAACTCGTGTCTTATCCGCGTCGAGTATCCTGAATCTCACGTTGCCGGCCGTCAGTTCCTCTCCCGGCGAAGGTATCTTACCCATTCTGGCAATTATGAAACCTGCAACTGTCTCGGCTTCGTCATCCGGCACAGCAGCTCCCACAAGCGCGTTGAAATAGTCTATCTCCATCCGGCCGGATATCTCCCAACCGGATCGTGACCTCTTCCTGTAGGTGTACTTCTCAGGCTGCCTGCCGGCTCCTCTGCCCGTGATCTCTGCGAGAATATCATCGATAGTCACGATTCCGGTGAAGGTGCCATACTCATCGATAACGACTGCGAAATGGGCCACGCCCTCCGCGAATTCCCTCATCAGGTCAACCACCGACTTGGACTCAGGCACAAAGAGGGGCTTGCGGGCAATCTCGCCAATCTTCGTCTCGCGGCTGTGGCCCCTGTACAGAATGTCCTTGATGTACAGGACTCCCACGATGTTGTCGCGGTTCTCGGGGCTGAAGACGGGAACCCTGGAAAAGCCCGATGACTTGAGAATGCTGGTGGCATCCCCCAGGGGAAGATCGGAGCTCAGCATGAAGACTTCGGTCCGCGGAGTCATCACATTCTGGACCGAAAGATGCATCACCTTGAAGAGCCCCCGCAGAACCTCGGCTTCGAACTTGTCAACCACACCCTGAGAGCTGCCAAGCGCGATCGCGTCGCTGACGTGCTCACCTGATGTCGCCATTCTCCCTCCGAGCCCCAGGAGATTCGGCCTCATGGTGAGCTTCAGGAAAAACTCGAGGGCTTCCTTCAAGGGGCCGAAGATCCTGACCACGAAAGATATCAGGGGAGAAAGCGCCAGGGAGAGTCTGAGGGGCTTGTTGAGTGCATAGGTCTTGGGAGTCACCTCGCCGAAGATCAAGATGAGCACGCTCATCAGGACGACACTTATGGCGACTTCGTCCTCCCTGAAGTAATGGCTGACGATGTTTGTGCCCAAGCTCGAGGCCGCGACATTGACAAGGGTGTTTCCTACCAGTACAGCAACAAGCAACCTGTGCGGATCCTTTAGCAGGGCCACCACACGTATGGACCTGGGCGACGGGTGCTTCTCAAGTCTTCTCACTTCATGGGTTCTCAATGAGAAGAGAGCAGTCTCGGAGCCTGAGAAGAAGAATGAAAGCGCAAGCAGCACGCAAACCAGCAGGATTTCAAATGCAACTAATGTCATCAATTACTTCACAATCGGAAGGTATATCGAAAAGCAGGTTCCGCCACCCCCCGTGGACTCCAGGGATATTCTCCCGCCGTAGGTGGTGACAGTTCGTTTTGCAATGACGAGGCCGAGCCCGGACCCTTCCGCCTTAGTCGTGAAGAATGGGGAGAACACTCTGGCCTTGAGGTCCTCAGGGATGCCTTCCCCTGTGTCAGCGATCGAGACCTTAAGCATGCTCTCCTCGATTCCGGTGGCTATTGTGATCTTCCCCCCGTCCGGCATGGCCTCAACCGAGTTATAAAGCAAGTTGACGATCACCTGACGTAATTCGACTCTGTTTCCCCTTACCTTGACGTCACCATGGTCAAACCTCACTACACTCGCCACGCCGCTCCGGGCCATTACTCCCCGCATGACCTCGATAGAGTCACGGATCAAGTCCGCCATGTTAATTTGCTCTGCCTTCTTCGTGCCCTTCCCAGCCGACTTCGCGAAGCTCTTCAAGTACTCTTCAATCCTCACGATTTCCTGGCTGATTTTCTCAAGCGTCTCCCTGACCGCACCGGCCCCGGCCAGGCCCGAGGCCGCTGCTCTTGCCATCAGGCCGATGGATATCACAGGAGCCTTAAGGTCATGAATCAGCGTGGCTGCAAGCCCCCCTGCTGCGAGCAATCGCTCGGCCCTCAGGACCAGAAGCTGATTATGGGTGAGTTCTTCTTGAGCCCGCTCCAGTTCCTTCACGCGTTCCTGAAGTTTCTCATGCAGTGAGGCGTTCAGTATGGCCAGGGCCGCCTGGCTTGCGAAAGTCTCAAGCAGCCTCGCGTCTTCGTGGCGTATTCTGCGACCGGTCACGAAGTTGTCCGCGATTATGGCACCCAGTTTCCTGCCTTCGGCGACCAGGGGGACAACCAGGAAGTGTTCATTCCTGAGGATCGAGGCTATTTCGCGGGCATCAGGAGCATCATACCCTTTATTGATGACGTAGGATGCCCCTTCCTCGAGGCTCCTTGCTATCATGTTTGCGTGGCCGGCGACCGGGAAAACCAGCTTCTCGGCGAGTCTCATTATCCCATCATTCCGCGTTCTCTCTTTGGCCGAGAGTTGCGAGAGTATCTCACCGAGGCTCCTGTCCTCCCGGTCCATCGCTTTCCATATCAGCTCCGCCTCATCCGGACGCGAAGGCCCGACTGCCATGCGTCCCCTGATTGATGAGCCCGTTTCGTCTACAAGGAGAAGAAAGGCCCTGTTGAAGCCCAACCCGTCCCCGGCAGTCACTGCCGTGAGAATCACCAAGAGGATCTCGTCAATCTCCATTGTGCGCTGAAGCGCTCTGCCGACTTCGCTCAGGAGGGTTACCTGAGCCGATTTGCTTCTGGATTCGGCCTCAACCCCTTCGAGCTTCGAGACCTTCTCAACCAACTCTGTAAGAAGCGCATCCAGCGTATCCACGATTGCCCGGTCGGCGTATCGCTTACCCGTTGCCCGCTCCCGGTTGGTTGTGTAAACAGGGCAGGAATTACACTCCGAGGTGAGCCTTGCCGCGACCTCCACCGGACGGTCAGAGCATGAGGTGTGGGGAATCAGCCAGCAGCGAAGATCATCCGAACGATAGGCCTCGCACTCGGTGCGGCTGCACCGGAGCCACTCCCAACACCGAATGGGATGAACTCTAGAACCGTCCGGCAAAGCCATCCCCTCCGATCGAAGCGGCCCTATGAGAGGGCGTACTGGAAAACACCTTCAAGGTTATTGACAAAAATGAATTCCATTCCCTGCTTGACGATTTCAGGGACTTCGGTCAGATCCTTTTCATTGTCCTTGGGAAGAACAACCTTCTTGATGCCCGCCCTTCGAGCCGCAAGTATCTTCTCCTTGATGCCGCCAACGGGCAGGACCTTGCCTTTCAGCGTTATCTCACCTGTCATTGCGACATCCGCCTTCACGGGCCGGCCCGTAAGGAGTGAGACCATGCTTGTGGCGATCGTCACCCCTGCGGACGGACCGTCCTTGGGCACGCCACCATGCGGGACATGAACATGGAGGTCGTTGTTCTCATAGAAGCCTTCATCTATGTTGAGTTCCTTGGCCATTGACCTTATGTAGGTGAGCCCGGCTTGGGCCGATTCCCGCATGACTTCGCCAAGCCGCCCGGTCAGGGTCAAGGACTTGCCACCCTTCATGAGGCTTGATTCCACGAAGATAATGTCGCCGCCGGCCTCCGTCCAGGCGAGGCCCGTTGCAACGCCCGGAAGCATGGTGCGTTCGGCTGAGTCCCTGTAAAACTTGGAGGGCCCAAGGAATTCAGAGACGCTGTCCGCCGTGACAACGATCTTCGCAGTCTCGCCTTCGGCAACCTTCCTTGCGATCTTGCGCGCGATGTTGGCGATCTCGCGCTCGAAATTCCTCAGGCCCGCCTCGCGCGTGTAAGCGGAAATGAGGAGTCTCAGGGCGTCGTCCTCGAAGGCCACGTTGTCCGCGGTGAGACCATGCGCCTGCATCTGACGCGGTATAAGATACGAGGTCGCGATATAGACTTTCTCCTCATCCGTGTAGCCCGGCAGCTCTATCACTTCCATCCTGTCCAGGAGGGCCGGCGGTATGGTATGGAGAACGTTCGCCGTCGTTATGAACATCACCCTCGAGAGATCGAAGGCAACCTCAAGGTAGTGATCCGAGAAGTAGAGATTCTGTTCGGGATCGAGCACCTCGAGCAGCGCGGCAGCAGGGTCCCCTCTGAAATCAGCACCTATCTTATCGATCTCATCAAGCATGAAGAGCGGATTGTTGGAGCCTGCCTTTCTGATCCCCTGAATGATCCTCCCCGGCAGCGCCCCGACATAGGTTCGCCTGTGGCCGCGAATCTCGGCTTCATCCCTGATGCCCCCCAAAGAGATTCGTGTAAACTTTCTCCCAAGGGCCCTTGCGATCGAGCGCCCGAGCGAGGTCTTGCCGACGCCGGGAGGCCCGACAAAGCAGAGGATCGGACCCTTGCTTTCTTTCTTGAGCTTTCTCACGGCAAGGAACTCGAGGATGCGTTCCTTGACCTTGTCCAGATCATAATGGTCCTCATCGAGAATCTGCTTGGCCTGCCTGACATCAACCACATCCTCGGTGCTCACCGCCCACGGCAGCGTGGTCAGCCAGTCAAGGTAGGTCCTGGAGACCGTGTACTCCGCCGCCTGCGGCGGCATCTTAGAGAGCCTGTCGAGTTCCTTCTCAGCTACCTGCTTCGGCTCCTGCGGCATGTTGGCGGCGTCAATCTTCTGCTTAAGATCTTCAATCTCGACTGTTCTTTCGTCAGCCTCGCCGAGCTCGCGTTTTATGGCCTTGAGCTGCTCTCTCAGGTAATACTCGCGCTGCGTCTTATCTAACTCGGTCCTGACCTGCGACTGGATCTTGCTGCCGAGCTCCAGGACCTGGAGTTCACGGTTGAGATACGTTATCAACTTACCCAGGCGCTCCTTGGTATCAAAGGTCTCCAGGATCTCCTGCTTCTCCTGGGTGGAGAGATTTATGTTTGAAGCGATAAGGTCAGCCGCCCTGCTAGGGTTATCTATGTTCATCACTGCAACCTGGAGCTCATCGGGCAGGTGGGGCGAAAGCGACACGATCTTGCCAAAGATGTCGGATACGCTTCTCAAGAGCGCCTGCGTCTCCACGGTGCTATCCGCGACCTCAGGCACAGGCTCGATCCTGGCCTTGAGATAGGGTTCTTCCTTCGTGTATGCCCTTATCTTGATGCGGGACACTCCCTGGACAAGAATCCGTGTGCTCCCGTCAGGGAACTTGAGCATCTTGAGGATGGTTGCTGCCGTGCCGATGGTGCGGAGATCTTGCGGCGCGGGGTTCTCGGTATCGGGCTTGGTCTGAGTGGCGAGGCCGACCACGCGGTCGGAATTCGACGCCTCATCCACCAGGCGAAGCGATCTCGTCCTTCCGATCACCAGGGGAGCGATCATATAAGGAAAGATCACTGTGTCTCTTAAAGGGATTATGCCGAGCACGGCAGGGATCTTTGTTGCTTCTGGTTCTTCGCGAGACTTCCCCCGATTGACCTTGTCCTTCTTGCCCTTGCCCTTAATCTTAGCAATCTTCGGCAACGCGTCTCTCCTGTCCTGTCCTATCCTTTGATCACACAGAGCGGCCTGAGCTTCGCAACTTTCTTCGAGATGCCGGCCATATGCACGACTTCCACCACACGATCAATATCTTTATATGCCTCCGGCGCCTCTTCGGCAATCGTTTTCTTGCCGCGAGCCATCACAAGGATGCCTTTTTCCTCGAGTTCCTTCAAGAGCTGGGCGCCGTCCGTCAAACGCTTCGATTGAGTCCTGCTTCGGACGCGGCCCGCCCCGTGGCAGGTACTGCCGAAGGTCTCCTGCATCGCCAGGTCGCTCCCCACCAGCACATAGGAGTTGGTGCCCATGTCGCCCGGTATCAGGACCGGCTGTCCGACTGAGCGATAACATGCGGGAACCTCAGGGTGCCCTGCAGGAAAGGCTCTGGTGGCCCCCTTCCTGTGTACGCATACACTCTTCTTCTCACCATCCACAGTGTGCGTTTCTTTCTTTGCGATATTATGGCAGACATCATAGACCAGCCGCATGTTGAGCTTTGACGGCGAGATGCCAAGCGTCTTCTGGAAGGTTTCCCTGGTCCAGTGCATCAGACACTGACGATTGGCCCAGGCGTAATTTGCGGCGCACGCCATCGCTGCGAAATAGGCCCGGCCTTCGGGGGACGTCAAGGGCGCACTCGCCAGCTGCCTGTCGGGAAGATCGATCTTGTATTTCTGGACGGCCTTGCCCATCTCCCGCAGATAATCATCGCAAACCTGGTAGCCAAAGCCTCTTGAGCCTGAATGGATCAGCACGCCGATCATTCCCTTGGCGAGCCCGAAGACATTGGCCACAGGTTCGTCATAGATCTCTTCGACCAAGTCCACTTCCAGGAAGTGGTTCCCCGAGCCAAGCGTGCCAATCTGTTCCTTGCCTCTTGTGATCGCGCGGTCGCTCACAGCATCAGGGTCAGCACCTTGCATCGCACCGTGCTCTTCGGTTCTTTCAAGATCCTCGGCATCGCCATAACCGTTCTTCACGGCCCACCCGGCACCCTTTGTGAGCACATGGCGCTCCTCGGCGGCCGAGAGCGTTATTACACCCGTTGAGCCTACGCCGCTTGGGATATTGTTGAAGAGGTCCCTCACGAGCCTGCCGAGATTGCCCTTCACATCGTCATAGGTAAGATCGCTTCTAAGGAGCCGGCACCCGCAGTTTATGTCATAGCCAACCCCACCCGGCGATATGACGCCCGTCTCCAGGTCAGTTGCGGCCACGCCTCCAATGGGAAACCCATAGCCCCAGTGCATGTCAGGCATGGCAAGCGAGTACTTGATGATCCCGGGCAGGTACGCTACGTTCATCACCTGCTTGGGACTCTCATCCATATTGATGTCTTTGAGCAGCTCCTGATCGGCGTAGAGCATCCCCGGCACCCGCATCCCACCTGTTCTGGGTATGCGCCAGCGGTAAGCATCCACCCTCTCGAGCCTTGCAATCGCTTCCACGGCCCCACCTCAAGATTCAAACTGATCAGACGTCAAAGATTATCCTTGCCCTCCACATGCCATCCGTCTGCTTGAAGGATACTTCATGATAGGTCGCAGCTTTTATCTCCATATCACCCTTGTGAGTCGCGGGGTCGAACCGCTCGCCCAGGCCCCAGGCTGAAAAAGAGTCTCCGGAAAGATCCGGATCGGCGAAACCGGAGAAGACGAACCTCTCCACGGCATGAACGTACAAAACCTCGTTGAGCCAGGCAACCAGGAGTTCATTTAGATTCTCGCCCTTCGCCGATATCCGACGCTTCTCCTTCTTGTCGATTGATTCGAGTCCAAACATCAAGTCGAACATTGCCAGCGCACTTCTTGTGAAGATGCCGGCCTTATCGGGTGCTTCGACCTCCACACCGATATCTGCAGTGTGTTCGATAGTCTTATAGAGGGCCCCTGAATCCAATCGATTGCCTCACGGTGCTGGTTCGTAACGTCGAACTAGGATTTCTTGGATCGCGTTTTCCCTTTGGGTGGTGAATCTTCTCGCTTCGATTCGTCATCGTCTATGGCGTACTCAACCTTCTTGGCTGCCAGCTCTGCAAGCGCTATGTCCACCGGTCTCTGCATCTTGGTCTTCACCAGAGGCCTGAGCCCAAGATTGAGCTGGCGGGCTCTGCGCGCGGCCGCCACTACAGCCTCATACAAATTGGGGAAAATCGTAGGCAGTTCGTTAAGCGGGATTTGCTCTTCAATCTCAAGGTCGGGATTTATGTTGACGACGCGCTGCTGCGGTTTCGGCGTTTCCTTAGCCTTCTGCTTCTTCTTGGACCTTTTCTTTGCCATAGCGAGTCCTATCGTCCTCCCGGTTTGCCGAATACCTGATGACGGTGCCCATCAGCTTATGTATGAGCTTCGCCGCAGTGAAATCCGGAGCCGGATTCCCCGCGAGCGGGCGGAGCTCAACCACATCAAAGCCAAGAACCCTTCTGCCGCCAACAATTCGCTTTAAGAGATCCAGAAGATAATACCAGCCCAGGCCCCCGGGTTCCGGGGTTCCCGTAGCCGGCATGATCGACGGATCCAAGACGTCAACATCTATACTCAAGTAAACAGTATCAGGAATAAAGTCAAGTTCAAGCGCATCAACGCCGAGCCGCAGGAGGGAATCGGCATAGAACACGCTTACCCCCGCGCTCTTGGCATAGTCAACTTCCTCCCTGGAGACACTGCGGACACCAAAGACACAGCAATCCGCAACCTCCGAAACTCTTCTCAAGAAACAGGCATGACTGAGTTTCGAGCCCTGATAAGAATCCCTCAGATCCGCATGGGCGTCGAAGCTCACGACGAAGATCCTCTCCTTGCGGGCCAGGGCCTTGACGGCTCCCAGGGCCACCGTGTGCTCACCGCCAAGAACGATGGGAAACCTCCCCCTTGCGAGAACCCCGGCGACCGCCTCTTCGACGGCTCGGATCATGGGATCGGGATCGCCGACCAGGATGGGGACGTCCTCCAGGGTGGCCACGCCGGCCCCCGCCGGTTCCGTGTCAAGCTCTTGGTCGTACAACTCGATATTCGCCGAGGCATCGATTATGGCCCTGGGGCCCATCCGCGACCCAGGAAGATAGGTCGAGGTTGCATCGTATGGCACGGGGATGATGTTGAAGATGCTCCTAATGGAGCTATATTGGTCGGAAAGTCCCAAGAAGTTTCTCTTCCCCGGACATTCCATTTCATTCATCTCTGATCACCTGTACCCAGTTACTCATCTGGACCTGATGCCGAGGGTGGCATCCATTTCGAAGACGCCCCTGTCGCTTGCCGGCAACGTCGCGGCATGTGTCCGCGAGCCTCGCCACGATTTTGGGCCGCGCAATCGTCCTGTCACAATGGACCGTCACCATCGGCTCCCTCAACTGTCAGCCTCGAATCGCATGAGCCACAGAAGTGGCAGGAGCCACGGTGAGCGCAAGATCGATCCACCGGGGGCTCGCGGGCCCCCGGCAAATCACAGAATCATGGAGCATTAAGCTCCACGAGGAAGTCAACTACTACTTGCAGCATCCCTTCGCGGCAGTCTTCTTCTTCGCGGTCTTCTTTGTAGCCTTCTTGACTACTTTCTTCGCCATCTTGCCTCACCTCCATGCGCCAGGCTAGCAGACCGTAAAGACACGTACCCGGGCCTTAGGGGACCCATTCGGTGTCATCAGTCAGTTCTTCCTCTTCGAGCAAGGCCGGAATATCACTTTCTTGGCCGATCGATGCTGCTACATACCGAAGTTCTTCTTCCCACTCCCTGTCCTCAATGTCCCTGAGTATTCTCTTCTTTCGGCCTGGTTTCTCGTCGTCTTGCTTTCTGCGTTTCTTAAGCCTCACTCTACTCCCCCCTGAAAGCAAGCTTCAGAGGCTAGTACATGTCTTCCCCATAACCTCCTCCAGGAGCAGGAGGTGCCGGCTTCTTCTTCTCAGGTATCTCAGTGATCAGCGCCTCGGTCGTTAGCATCAGAGCCGCGACCGATGCTGCGTTGAGGAGCGCAGATCTGGTCACCTTGGTAGGGTCGATGATGCCGGCCTCGATCATATTCGTGTACTCCTCCTTGGCCGCATCGAACCCCTCATAGGTTGGTCGCTTCTTCAATGCATCAACGATGACCGAGCCCTCAAGCCCAGCATTTCCTACGATCTGCCGCGCGGGCTCTTCGAGCGCCCGCTTCACGATCCTCACGCCGATCGCCTCGTCACCCTGGAGCTTCAGTTTATCGAGCGCCGGGACCGCTCTAATGAGCGCGACCCCACCACCCGGCACGATGCCTTCCTCAACTGCGGCTCGCGTGGCATGGAGCGCATCCTCTACGCGCGCCTTGCGTTCCTTCATCTCTACTTCGGTAGCAGCGCCAACCTTGATCACGGCGACGCCGCCGGCCAGCTTGGCGAGCCTCTCCTGAAGTTTCTCCTTGTCGTAGTCGGACGTCGTGTCCTCGATGGCCTTCTTTATCTGCGCGATCCTGCCATCGATGTCCTTCTTCAGGCCCTTGCCGCCGATGAGCGTGGTGTTCTCCTTGTCGATCGTCACGCGCTTGGCCTTGCCCAGGTCCTCGGGTACAACGTTCTCAAGCTTGATCCCGACTTCTTCGGCAATCAATCTGCCGGCGGTGAGAACTGCTATGTCCTCCAGCATGGCTTTTCTTCTGTCGCCATAACCGGGGGCCTTCACAGCTGCGACCTTGAGCACGCCGCGGAGCTTGTTCACCACGAGTGTGGCGAGGGCTTCCCCTTCGACGTCTTCGGCGATGATCAGGAGCGACTTGCCCGAACGCGATATCTTCTCAAGCAGAGGAAGCAGGTCCTTCATTATGCTTATCTTCTTCTCATGGATCAGGATGTAGGGTTCCTCGAGCTCGATGGTCATGTTCTCGGCGTCGGTGATGAAGTAAGGCGAGAGATAGCCCCTGTCGAACTGCATTCCCTCGACCACGTCCAGAGTGGTCTCCATGCCCTTTGCTTCCTCGACCGTGATCACGCCCTCGCGCCCAACCTTCTCCATCGCATCCGCAATCAAGTTGCCGACAGCTTCGTCGCCGTGGGCAGATATGGAACCGACCTGCGCGATCTCTTTGCTCCCCTTGACCGGCTTGGAGATCCTCTTCAGTTCACCTATCACCACTTCGACCGCCTTCTCGATCCCGCGCTTTACTTCCATAGGATTGGCGCCGGCAGCCACGGTCTTGAGGCCCTCTCTCAGTATCAGCTGTGCAAGTATCGTTGCCGTGGTGGTCCCGTCGCCGGCGACATCGCTGGTCTTGGTGGCGACTTCCTTCACCATCTGGGCGCCCATATTCTCATAGGGGTCCTCAAGCTCGATCTCTTTGGCAATCGTGACACCGTCTGTTGTCACCGTTGGGGATCCCCACTTCTTCTCGAGGACCACCGTGCGACCCCTGGGGCCGAGGGTGACACGCACGGCGTTTGCGAGTATATCAACGCCCCTCTCCAGAGAGCGCCGCGCGGTTTCATCGAACTGCAGTTGCTTCGCCGCCATACACAACACCTCCACCTTTCCATCGAAAATCAGTTTCCACTGGCCTACTCGATTATTGCGAGAATGTCTTCTTCGCGTAGTATCAGATATTCTTGTTCCCCGATTGTGATTTCCGTCCCGGAGTACTTGCCGAAAAGCACCTTATCGCCCTTCTTGACCTCGGGCGCTATTCGTTTGCCGTCATCGCCCACTCTGCCAGGGCCTACTGCAAACACTTCGGCCTGCTGAGGCTTTTCCTTCGCAGTATCCGGCACTATGATTCCGCCTTTTGTCTTCTGCTCCTCTTCAAGCCGCCTCACAACAACCCTGTCTCCGAGGGGCTGTATCCTAGATTTCTTAACAGCCATGCTCCT
>CAYHHI010000023.1:0-50974 GCA_964356335.1 uncultured bacterium | reverse complement strand
GCTGACGGGCTTGCGGACAACATGGTGTTTGCGATTCTAGAGGATCGTTCAGGGAATCTCTGGTTCGGGACGTGGCATGGAGTGAGTCGGTACGATGGAGTGAGTTGGCGTACGTTCACAACAGCTGACGGGCTTGGGAACAACGACGTACAGGCGATTCTTGAGGATCGTTCAGGGAATCTCTGGTTCGCGACAGACGGTGGTGTGAGTTGGTATGACGGAGTGAGTTGGCGTACGTTCACAACAGCTGACGGGCTTGGGAACAACTACGTGCAGGCGATTCTTGAGGATAGTTCAGGGAATCTCTGGTTCGGGACGTGGGGGGGAGCGAGCCGGTATGATGGAGTGAGTTGGCGTACGTTCACAACAGCTGACGGGCTTGCGGACAACATGGTGTTTGCGATTCTAGAGGATCGTTCAGGGAGTCTCTGGTTCGGGACGTACAGGGGAGGAGTGAGTCGGTATGATGGGGAGAGTTGGCGTACGTTCACAACGGCTGACGGGCTTGCGACCAGCGGAGTGTATTCGATGCTTGAGGATCGTTCAGGGAGTCTCTGGTTCGGGACGATATCTGGCGGAGTGAGTCGGTACGATGGTGTGAGTTGGTGTACGTTCACAACAACTGACGGGCTTGTGGGGAACCAGGTGTTTTCGATCCTTGAGGACCATTCAGGGAATTTCTGGTTTGGGACGGATCGAGGGGTCACATGCCATGAACCAGATCGGGTACCTCCACACACGGTTCTTGTATCACGGCCTCTTCCGCTTTCTACCAGCACTGCGCAGAGCATCACGTTCAGCGGGGCCTTTCGCGACGTGTGGGGTATCACGTTCTCCTGGTCCTTCGATGGCTCCCTCTGGACTGATTGGTCGCCAACCAGCCTCTGGATGGCCACTGATCTTTCCGATGGCGAGCACGTATTCGAGGTAAAGGCACGCGACAGCATGGGCAACGTTGAGGCGACGCCTGCCGTGTGCATCTTTGAGATAGATGCGACGCCCCCCATGCCCGCTATCAGATTTCCTGCGTCTGATCAGGCAGTACGGGATTCGGTTGTGATCCGTGGTACCGCGGCGGACTTGAGATTCAAGAGGTACCTAGTAGAGTTGCGTTCATCATCTGGTGCTCCATTGGACACCCTGGTTGAGTCATCATCTCCGGTGGCAGATGGAGTGCTTTGTGGCTGGAACACGCTGCCCCTGGCGGACGGAGAGTACGAGCTGCGACTTTCGGTGACGGATACGTTGGGGCTCACCGGCACCGCCCTGGTCAGGGTGATTGTGGATAACCACGAGCCGTGGGCCAACGAGACCGCACCGGCGATGGTCAGCGTCACCTCTGGCGGGGACATCTATACCACGGACGGAGAAGTGCACCTCTACTTCCCTCCTCACGCGTTTGCACGTGAGACCGAGGTTGACATAGTGGCTCTAAGTGACGCAGATGTGCCCGACACCTTAGCGAATGGTGCAGGCCGGCTGTTTGCCGGCTATGAAATATCCTGGAGTGGTGCTGTGCTGGACAAGCCAGCGACCCTGGAGATGTCCTATGCGGGTCCGGAGATGTCGCTCACGGCCTCGCAGTGCGGCGATATCCAGCGATCGTCCGAGGTTTCAGACGGAAGGGAATCCAGCCCGGCGCCGGCCACCTCATGGGCTGGTGATATCGCGACGTCAATCTCAGAGGGGCATTCACCGCCAGTAGATGGAACCCTGGCCCTTTATGTGTTTGGGTCTGACTCGACCTGGCAGAGGCTGGGTGGGACGGTTGATGGTTCTGCGAAACGCATCTCCTCAGCCATCACAGAAGTGGGTCGTTATGCGATCTGTGCGGAGGCAGGTGCTGTACTAGGGCCCTCAACCCTATCAAATATTGCGGTGACGCCGCGGGTATTCTCGCCGCGAGGAGATTTTGCGAGTGAGGAAGCTGCGATCAGTTTCACGCTTGGTCGCTCCGGGCCAGTGACGGTGAAGATATACAACCGGGCTGGCCGGCTGGTGCGTGAGGTCGTGGGCGGCCAGCAGATGAACGCAGGGGCCAATCTTATTAGGTGGGATGGCCGCGATTCTGACTCCAACCTAGTTGAGGGTGGATTGTATTTAGTAGTGGTGGAAGCGTTAGGGCAGAAACAGACTATGGCGGTTGCCATGGTGCGGTGAGATGATATCAGCCCGAGAGGCCAGTTGGTATGCTGTTGGACGATCTCGACGGCAAAGGTCTGCGACAGATAAATCGGATCATGAGTCCATGCGTCCGGGCCAATCGTTGAGGGGGTAGGCCATGAAGGCTTGGCGAGGCATCCTGCTCGCAATGGTCATCAGCACGATGTGCGCTAGCTTGGCGAGGGCCGAGTGGTACACATACAGCGTGGCTGACGGCTTGGCGAGCAACATGGTAGAGGTTATTCTTGAGGATCGGTCAGGCAATCTCTGGTTCGGGGTGGGAGGAGGAGCGAGTCGGTATGATGGTGTGAGTTGGCATACGTTCACAACAGCTGACGGGCTTGCGGGCAGCTGGGTGACTTCGATTCTTGAGGATCGGTCGGGGAGTCTCTGGTTCGGGACAGCGTTCGGTGGAGTGAGTCGGTATGATGGGGAGAGTTGGCGTACGTTCACAACAGTTGACGGGCTTGCGAACAACTATGTGTTTTCGATTCTTGAGGATCGGTCAGGGAATCTCTGGTTCGGGACGTACAGGGGAGGAGTGAGTCGGTATGATGGAGTGAGTTGGCGTACGTTCACAACAGTTGACGGGCTTGCGAACAACGATGTGTGTTCAATTCTTGAGGATCGGTCAGGGAATCTCTGGTTTGGAACATGCGGCCTTCCGCGTGGCGGTGGTGTTAGTTGCTACGATGGAGTGAGTTGGCGTACGTTCACAACAGTTGACGGGCTTGCGGACAACCGGGTGTATTCGATTCTAGAGGATCGGTCAGGGAATCTCTGGTTTGCGACGCGTGGAGGAGTGAGTCGGTATGATGGAGTGAGTTGGCGTACGTTCACAATAGTTGACGGGCTTGCGGACAACTGGGTGAATTCGATTCTAGAGGATCGGTCAGGGAATCTCTGGTTTGGGACGAATGGAGGGGGAGTGAGTCGGTATGATGGAGTGAGTTGGCGTACGTTCACAGAAGCTGACGGGCTTGTGTACAATCTTGTGTATTCGATTCTTGAGGATCGGTCAGGGAATCTGTGGTTCGGGACAGGTGGTAAAGGGGTGAGCCGATACGATGGAGTGAGTTGGCGTACGTACGCAGAAGCTGACGGGCTTGCGGACAATCTTGTGTATTCGATTCTTGAGGATCGGTCAGGGAATCTCTGGTTCGGGACGTATGTAGGAGCGAGTCGATATGATGGCGTGGGTTGGCGTACGTTCACAACCGCTGACGGCCTTGCGAACAACTATGTGCGTTCGATTCTTGAGGATCGGTCAGGAAATCTCTGGTTTGGCACAGGCGGGGGAGTGAGTCGGTATGATGGTGTGAGTTGGCGTACGTTCACAACTGCCGACGGCCTGACGGACGACCGCGTAGAGGTCATTCTGGAGGATCGCAGCGGCAATCTGTGGTTCGGGACAAACAATAGGGTGAGCCGATACGATGGGGTGAGTTGGCGCACTTACACAACTGCTGACGGCCTGGTGGCGGACAATGTGTCTGCGATTTGCGAGGATCGCTACGGCAATCTCTGGTTTGGGACGTGGGCGGGAGTGAGTCGGTATGATGGGGTGAATTGGCGTACCTTCACAACAACTGACGGGCTTGCGAACAACAGCGTGAGCTCGATTTTGGAGGATCGTTCAGGGAATCTCTGGTTCGCCACGTATGGAGGAGTGAGCCGGTATGACGGCATGAACTGGGGAACGTACGGCAGCAGCGACGGCCTGGGAGCTAGCGTGTCGATTCTAGAGGACCGTTCTGGGAATCTCTGGTTCTGCTCCAACCATGGGGCCACAAGGCACGAGCGAGATCGGGTTCCTCCTCGGACGGCTATCTCGCCGAAGCCTGCCCGGCTGTCCCCCAGTACTGCCCAGACAATCACGTTCGGCGCGGCGTTCCGGGAGGTCGAGGGGATCGAGTTTTCCTATTCCTTCGATGGGTCGGCCTGGTCAGACTGGTCGCCGACCAACTTCTTACAGGTGGCTGGCATTGCTAACGGTGAGCACGTGTTCGAGGTGAAGGCCCGTGACAGGATCGGCAACGTAGATGCGACACCGGCTGTTTGCAGATTCGAGATTGATGCCACTCCGCCAGTGCCCGCTATCAGATTTCCTGCGTCTGATCAGGCAGTGCGGGATTCGGTGGTGATCCGTGGGACTGCGGCGGACTTGAGATTCAAGAAGTACCTAGTAGAGTTGCGTTCATCATCTGGCGCTCCATTGGACACTCTTGCTGAGTCATCGTCTCCAGTGACAGATGGTGTGCTTTGTGGGTGGAATACGTTGGCCTTGGCTGACGGAGACTATGAGGTGCGGCTTTCAGTATCTGACACTCTAGGCTTGGCCGGAACCTACCCCGTGGGAGTGATAGTTGATAATCATGCGCCCTGGGCCAACGAGACGGCGCCGGCGATGGTCAGCGTTACCTCGGGTGGCGATATCTATACCACGGACGGAGAAGTGCACCTCTACTTCCCCCCTCACGCGTTTGCTCGCGAGACCCAGGTTGACATAGTGGCTCTGAGTGACACAGATGTGCCGGACACATTAGCGAATGGTGCAGGCCGGCTGTTTGCTGGCTATGAGATATCCTGGGGCGCTGCTGTGCTGGATAAGCCGGCGACCCTGGAGATGTCCTATGCGGGTCCGGAGATGTCGCTCACGGCCTCGCAGTGCGGCGATATCCAGCGATCGACCAAGGTTTCAGACGAGGGGGAATCCAGCCCGGTGCCGGTCACCTCGTGGACTGGTGATATCGGGAAGTTAGTCTCAGAGGGGCATTCACCGCCAGTAGATGGAACGCTGGCCCTCTATATGTTTGGCTCTGATTCGACCTGGAGGCGCTTAGGTGGGACGGTTGACCTTTCCGCCGAGCGCATCTCGACACCCATCGGTGAGCCGGGTCGGTATGCGATCTATGCAGAAGCTGCTGGGGTATCGGGCCCATCAACTCTATCGGATGTTGTGGTGACCCCTCGGGTGTTCTCTCCTCGGGGCCGCTTTGCCAGCGCAGAAGCGGCGATCGGTTTCACCCTTGGTCGCTCGGGGCCGGTGACGGTGAAGGTATACAACCGTGCAGGCCGGCTTGTGCGCGAGGTGGCCTCGGCCCAGCAGATGAATGCCGGTGCCAACCTCGTCCGCTGGAACGGCCGGGATTCTGACGCCAACCTTGTCCAGGATGGGGTGTATTTAGTAGTGGTGGAGGCCTTAGGGCAGAAGCAAGTCAAGACTGTAGCTGTAGTGAGATGAGAGACAAGATTAATGGTTTGTGGTGGTGCCTGTGGCAATGGGCACGGGCAGGGAGATGGCATGGTGGGCAGGTGTGGGTTGAAGCACCTGCGATGAGGTGTAGCATGCAGGCAGCGCGTATAATTTTACTTGCAGCAGCACTGCTCTCGATACTCGCCGGGACGGCCCGACCCGGGTGGTACACCTATACAAAGGTAGATGGGCTGGTGGATTCCCAGGTGTTGTCAATGTTGGAGGACCGCAGTGGGAACATCTGGTTCGGGGGAATCTACGGGCTGAGTCGGTATGATGGTGTGATTTGGCGTACGTTCACAGAAGCGGACGGGCTTGCGTACAACTACGTGATCTCGATCTGTGAGGATCATTCGGGGAACCTCTGGTTTGGGACGTTTAGAGGAGGAGTGAGTCAGTACGACGGAGTGAGTTGGCGTACGTTCACGGAAGCGGACGGGCTAGCGGACAACTATGTGCTCTCGATTCTTGAGGATCGTTCAGGAGCCCTTTGGTTTGGGACTTACGAAGGGCTGAGTCGGTACGACGGTGTGAGTTGGCGCAGGTACACAACGGATGACGGACTTGCAAGCAACACCGTATTCTCTATTCTTGAGGATGATTCAGGAGCCCTCTGGTTTGGGACTGGCGCAGGAGTGAGTCGGTATGACGGGGTGAGCTGGCGTACGTTCAGGGAAGCTGACGGGCTCGTTCTCGGCTCGGTGCTGTCGATTCTTGAGGATCGCAGTGGGAATCTCTGGTTTGGGACACTCTCGAATGGGGTGAGTCGGTATGATGGGGCGAGTTGGCGCACGTTCACAACAGCTGACGGGCTTGCAAGCAACAATGTGCATTCGATTGTCGAGGATCGCAGTGGGAATCTCTGGTTTGGGACGAGTGAAGGAGCCAGTCGGTATGATGGTGTGAGTTGGCGAACCCACACGACTGCCGACGGCCTTGTGGCCGACCAGCTCAAGTCGATTCTTGAGGATCATTCAGGAAACCTCTGGTTTGGGACGACTGAAGGAGTGAGTCGGTATGATGGCGTGAGTTGGCGAACCTACGCGACTGCCGACGGCCTTGTGGGCAAATATGTGGCTTCGATTCTTGAGGATCGTTCAGGGGGCCTCTGGTTCGGGACATATGGGGCAGGAGTGAGTTGGTATGATGGTGTGAGTTGGCGTGCATTCACAACTGCTGATGGGCTCGCGCACAACTCTGTGTACTCGACTCTCGAGGATCGTTCAGGCAGCCTCTGGTTTGGGACGCCTGGAGGAGCAAGCCGGTACGACCGCGTGAGTTGGCGTACTTATACGACAGCTGACGGGCTTGCGAACAACGTTGTGTATTCGCTTTTTGAGGATCGCAATGAGAATCTCTGGTTTGGGACGTATGGGGGAGGAGTGAGTCGGTATGACGGGGTGACTTGGCTTACGTACACAGCATCTGACGGGCTTCCCGGCAAGGACGTGGTCTCGATTCTCGAGGATCGGTCAGGGAATCTCTGGTTTGGGACGTATGGGGGAGGAGTGAGTCGTTATGATGGTGTGAGTTTTCGTACGTACACGACTGCTGACGGCCTTGCAGACAACCGGGTGAATTCGATTCTTGAGGATCGTTCAGGGAATCTCTGGTTCGGAACGTTATATGGAGTGAGTCGGTATGACGGTGCGAGTTGGCAAACCTATACGACCGCCGAAGGCCTGGCTGATAGCGAGGTGAAAGCCATTCTGGAGGATCGCAGTGGCAATCTGTGGTTCGGGACGGGAGGAGGTGGAGTGAGTCGGTACGATGGCACGAATTGGGGGACCTATGGGCTGACCGATGGCCTCGCGAGTGAGAACATCGAAGCTATGGTTGAGGATCGTCGCGGCTGCCTCTGGTTAGGTTCGTATGGAGCGGGCGTTATCAAGCACGAACCCGATCGGGTCCCTCCTCAGACGGTGATCTCGCTCAGGCCTCCCAATCTCTCTGCCAGCACCACATGGGCAATCACGTTCGCGGCGGCGTTTCGCGAAGTCGACGGCATTGCTTTCTCCTACTCTTTTGATGGGTCTTCGTGGTCGGAGTGGTCGCCGACCAACTCCTGCCAGGGGGCGGGCCTCGCCGATGGCGAGCATGTGTTCGAGGTGAAAGCGCGTGACAAAATCGGCAATGTCGATCCGACACCTGCCGTGTGCAGGTTTGAGATCGATGCAGCTCCGCCGGTGCCAATAATCAGGTCCCCTGCGTCCGACCAGGCGGTGCGGGATTCGGTTGTGATCCGTGGGACTGCGGCGGATTTGAGATTCAAAAAGTACCTTGTCGAGTTGCGCTCTTCATCTGGCGCAGTGCTGGACACTCTGGGCGAATCGTTTTCACCCGTTGCTGATGGCGCACTCGCCGGTTGGAATACGCTTCCTTTGCCTGACGGAGACTATGAGTTGCGGCTTTCGGTGACGGATACCCTATGGCTCACCGGCACCGCCCTGGTCAGGGTGATTGTGGATAACCACGAGCCGTGGGCAGATCAGACGGCGCCGGCGGTAATAAACACCTCGCGCGGTGGTGACATCTATACGACTAACGAGGAGGTACACCTGTACTTTCCTCCGCTCGCCTTCAGGCAAGATACTGAGGTGGGTATATCGGCGCTGGCAGATTCTGATGTGCCTGACACAGTTTCGAATGGTGCCCGGCGGGTGCTGGCTGGCTATGAAATATCTTGGGGCGTCGCTGTGCTGGGTAAGCCGGCGACCCTGGAGATGTCCTATGCGGTTCCGGAGATGTCGCTCACGGCCTCGCAGTGCGGCGATATCCAGCGATCGACCAAGGTTTCAGACGAGGGGGAATCCAGCCCGGTGCCGGTCACCTCGTGGACTGGTGATATCGGGAAGTTAGTCTCAGAGGGGCATTCACCGCCAGTAGATGGAACGCTGGCCCTCTATATGTTTGGCTCTGATTCGACCTGGAGGCGCTTAGGTGGGACGGTTGACCCTTCGGCCGAGCGTATTTCGACACCTATCAGTGAGCCCGGTCGGTATGCGATCTATGGAGAGACTGCTCGTGTATCAGGCCCACCAACTCTATCGGATCTTGTGGTGACCCCCCGTGTGTTCTCCCCTCGCGGAGCCCTTGCAAGCGAGGAGGCGGCGATCGGTTTCACGCTGGGTCGCTCGGGGCCAGTGATGGTGAAGGTATATAACCGGGCAGGCCGTCTGGTGCGGGAGGTCGCCTCCGGCCAGCAGATGAACGCAGGGGCCAACCTGGTGCGCTGGGACGGCCGCGATTCCGACGCCAACCTTGTGCAGGGTGGGGTGTATTTGGTGGTGGTGGAAGCCTTGGGGCGGAAGGAAGTGAAGACGCTGGCAGTAGTGAGATAAGAGCGGTGCCGGCGCGATTCTGTCAAGCGATGGGGGCTTTGGCTTCGAACTTTGATGTGCTATCGGTGCTCGGTTGTAGTAATGATTTCAGCCTGAGGGGCGAGTCGGTATGCTGTTCGACGATCTCGACGGCAAAGAGCTGCGACGGTTGAATCGGGTCATGAGCTCCTGCAGCCGGGTCAATCGTTGAGGGGGTAGGATATGAAGGCTTGGCGAGGCATCCTGCTTGCGATGGTCATCGGCGTGGCGTGCGCCAGTTCGGCAAGAGCCGAGTGGTATACGTACACCGTGGCTGACGGGCTTGCGGACAAACATGTGACTTCGATTCTAGAGGATCGTTCAGGGAATCTCTGGTTCGGGACGTATGGGGGAGCGAGTCGGTATGATGGAGTGAATTGGCTTACGTTCAGGACAGCTGACGGGCTTGCGGGGCAGTATGTGTTCTCGATTGTTGAGGATCGTTCAGGGAATCTCTGGTTCGGGACGTACAGGGCCGGAGTGAGTCGATATGACGGTGTAAGTTGGCGGACCTATACAAGATCTGATGGCCTGGCAAGCGACAGCGTGGACGTGATCCTGGAGGACCGTGGCGGGAACCTCTGGTTTGGGACAGCCGGAGGAGCGAGTCGGTATGATGGAGTGAGTTGGCGTACGTTCACAACAGCTGACGGGCTTGCGAACAACGACGTGCATTCGATTCTTGAGGATCGTTCAGGGAATCTCTGGTTCGGGACGAACGGAGGAGGAGTGAGTCGGTATGATGGAGTGAGTTGGCGCACATTCACAACAGCCGACGGGCTTGCGTACAACCGGGTGACTTCAATTGTTGAGGATCGGTCAGGGAATCTTTGGTTTGGGACGACTGGAGGAGTGAGTCGGTATGATGGCGAGAGCTGGCGTACGTTCACAACAGCTGACGGACTTGCCATAAACTTTGTGCTTTCCGTTCTTGAGGATGGGTCAGGGAATCTCTGGTTCGGGTGCTTCGGAGGAGTGAGTCGGTACGATGGAGTGAGTTGGCGCACGTTCACAACAGCTGACGGGCTTGCGAACGACTGGGTTGGTTCTATTCTTGAGGATCGTTCAGGGAATCTCTGGTTTGGGACAGGTTTCGGAGCGAGCCGCTATGATGGGGCGAGTTGGCGTACGTTCACGACGGTTGACGGGCTTGCGGAGCAGTACGTGAGTTCTATTCTTGAGGATCGTTCAGGGAATCTCTGGTTTGGGACATTCGGTGGAGTGAGTCGGTACGATGGGGCGAGTTGGCGTACGTTCACAACAGCTGATGGGCTTGCGAACAACGAGGTGCATTCGATTCTTGAGGATCGTTCAGGGAATCTGTGGTTCGGGACGTATCGAGGAGCGAGCCGGTATGATGGAGTGAGTTGGCGCACGTTCACAACAGCTGACGGGCTTGCGGCCAACGACGTGCATTCGATTCTTGAGGATCGTTCAGGGAATCTCTGGTTTGGGACATACGGTGGAGTAAGTCGGTATGACGGAGTGAGTTGGCGTACGTTCACGACGGTTGACGGGCTTGCGGCCAACGAGGTGTACCCGATTCTTGAGGATGGGTCGGGGAATCTTTGGTTCGGCACGGCGTTTGGAGGAGCGAGCCGGTATGATGGAGTGAGTTGGCGCACGTTCACAACAGCTGATGGGCTTGCGGATAGCTACGTGTATTCGATCCTTGAGGATCGGTCAGGGAATCTCTGGTTCGGGACGTACAGGGGAGGAGTGAGTCGGTATGATGGGCAGAGTTGGCGCACGTTCACAACAGCTGACGGGCTTGGGAACAACTGTGTGTATTCGATCCTTGAGGATCGTTCAGGGAGTCTCTGGTTCGGGACGATATCTGGCGGAGTGAGTCGGTACGATGGTGTGAGCTGGTGTACGTTCACAACAACTGACGGGCTTGCGGACAACTATGTGCAATCGATCCTTGAGGACCATTCGGGGAATTTCTGGTTTGGGACGGGTCTAGGGGTGACACGCCATGAACCAGATCGAGTACCTCCACACACGGTTCTTGTATCACGGCCTCTTCCGCTTTCTACGAGCACTACCCATGCCATCACGTTCAGCGCGGCCTTTCGCGATGTGTGGGGCGTCACCTTCTCATATTCCTTCGATGGTTCTCCCTGGACTGATTGGTCTCCGACTAGCCTCTGGATGGCCGCCGATCTTTCCGATGGCGAGCACGTATTCAGGGTGAAAGCGCGCGACAGCATGGGCAACGTCGAGTTGACACCGGCCGAGTGCATCTTTGAGATCGATGCTACCCCACCGGCCCCGATCATTGCCTCGCCCACGTTCGGACAGGCAATAAGGGACACCTTCACAATCATAGGGTCAGCCTCAGACCAACGCTTCAAGCACTATAGCGTCGGTTTCCGCCCGTCGGGAACCTCTGCTTGGGTGTCCTTAGCGGAATCCGTGGACCCCGTGGGGAGAGGTGCGCTTGCAACCTGGAACACCACGTCAATCCCGGACGGGAACTATGATCTGCAGCTTTCCGTCACAGATACACTGGGCCTTACCGGTACGGCCCTGGTCGAGGTGATCGTCGATAACCAGGCTCCTTGGGCCGACGAGACCTCGCCGGCCCTTATTAGCAGTAGCGGGGGCGGCGAGATGTATACAACCGAGCGCGAGGCGCACATGTACTTCCCCCCGCATGCCTTCGCCCGAGATGCAGTAGTGACAATTACCGCGCTCGCTGATTCTCTGGTGCCCGAAGAGCTGCCGGGTGGCCCAAGGCGTGCGCTTACCGGATACGATATCTCGTGGGGTGGTGTGGCGCTCGAAAAGCCCGCGACCCTCGACGTTTCTTTCGCGGGTCTGGAGCTCACTGGCACTGCAGCGGGGTTGGCCTTCTATTCGTTCGGAGCGGACTCAACGTGGCATCGTATCGGCGGCACCGCCGATACGGAGACCGAACGCATATCTGCAATCATTTCTGGTGCCGGCAGGTACAGCCTGTTTGAGGACACCCCTGCGAGTACCGCGGCAACCGACATTCATGGTTTGGCGCAGTTCACGCTGACACCCCGCGTATTCTCACCCCAGGGGGCGTTCGGGGACCGCGAGGTGTCCATAGGTTTCAGCCTGGGCAAGCCCGCGCCGGTGACCGTTAGGGTCTTCAATCGCGCGGGGCGACTGGTCCGTACAGTCACATCGGGACAAGAGATGAACGCCGGGGCCAATCTGGTACGCTGGGACGGGCGCGATGGTGATGCGGAGCTCGCACCCGCGGGTTTGTACTTCATAACGATAGAAGCTTTGGGGGGGACCAAGACTAAGACGGTCTCCATCGTGCGATAAGGGAAGTCAAAGAGGGGAGGTTCGTCATGAAGCTGTATACCGTGCGCCCGCGACCTGCCGTGTCGGTGCCGCGGAGTTTGAGGATGCTAGCCGTGCTCGCGTCCCTCTGTTCTTCTGTGGGCCTCGTGGTTCCGGCATGCCTGGCCGGTCCGAGCTACCAGGTGCCCATTGGCCCGCGCGCCATAGCAATGGGCGGCGCATTCTCATCTGTGGCCGATGATATCTCCGCTGTCTATTGGAACCCGGCAGGCATCTCGCTGATCGGGCATCAGGAAATAATCGGCACACATGCCAACCTCTACGGTGCCGACATAAAGGACGATTACTTCGCCTTTCTGCTTCCTCTATCGCCAAACCACGCGGTTGCCGTGGACTGGTACCATTCCGGTTTCGATGACACCGAGCTCACATTCGGGCTCAACAGGTTCGACCTGTCCTACAGCTGGCGTTTCCACCCCAAGGTCTCGGCCGGTATCAATGTCAAGTACCTCACCCAGAATACCGACCTTGACGGGGTGAATGTGAGGAGTGAATCGGGCAAGGGGGCCGACCTTGGCGTGCTCGCCTTTCCACTGAAGAACCTCCGCGTCGGGCTCGTTGCCCAGGATGTCTTCGACACTTACATCGGAGGCCGCGACGAGTCCACAAACCCGACATTCCCGAGAAACGTGCGCTGCGGGTTATCCTATGACTACCGCAGCCTGGGCACAGTTGCCTTCGATGTCGATGACAGGTATCACTTCGGTGTCGAGGCCCGCCCCATCAAGCTGGCCTCGCTGCGCGCCGGCATCGAGAAAGATCGCGAGGGTTCGGAGGATGCCACCTATGCCTTCGGCTTTGGCCTCCAATACAGCATATTCCGATTCGACTATGCATATGTCATCCCACCCGTGCTCGAAAACACGAACCACTTTGGATTCTCGATGGCATTCAATTTCAATCCATCCAAGATTCGCATTGAAAAAGTGCAGGCGAGTGACCTCTACATGTCGCTTCACAAGAGCTATGCCAGGGAAGCCTTCGGGTCGGTGATGGTGAAGAATCTTGATGAGAAACCCATATCTGCCAAACTCAGCGTCTTTGTTCCGGATATGATGGATGCGCCATCGGAGCAGGACATCTTGCTCCGCCCCAAGGCGTCGCAGGCATTTCCGCTGACCGCAGTCATTCCCGACAAGGTGATGGGCCGCAGCGGCGATCATCCGGTCGAAGTGCGGATCGCCGCGACCTACCAGAGCCAACGGCTCATGCGAACCGAGAAGACATCGGCGCGATGTGTTGCCTACGGCCCGGGGGCCATAGACTGGGGCCAGGGAGTCTCGCAGGTCGCTGCATTCGTGACCACGCAGGATCCCTTGGTTGATGCTCTTGCCCGAAATGCGTGTGGCCAGGTTGCCCAGAAGCAAGCCTATCCTCTCGGGAACCGCAATATCGGTTTCGCTTCCGCCATCTTCGATGCCCTTTCCGTGCTCGGCGTGGCTTATGTTCCCGATCCCAACAATCCTTACTCGGCGATGGCGGAGACTCCGCACGCGGTTGACACGGTTCATTATCCGCGAGAGACGCTGAAGTCGAGGAGTGGCGACTGCGATGATACTTCGGTCCTGATGGCTGCGCTTCTCGGCAATGTCGGCATTGCCACCAAGATAGTTGATGTACCCGGGCACATGTTCCTGATGTTCGATACGGGCATTCACGAGCGCAACCGCTCGGCTCTCGCTGTCGAGGACAATCTCTATGTCGTCACAGATGATGGTGTGTGGATTCCGATTGAGACTACTGCCATCGGGAAGGGTTTCTCGGAAGCCTGGAGGATTGGCGCTGAATCCTACGCGAGCTGGGCATCCCGCGGGCGCGCAGAACTTGTGGACGTCGCGGCGGCACAGCTTCAATACGAGCCGACTGAGCCTCAGGGCGGTACGATCAATCTTGCCTCGCTGGACCTGGCGAGGCTGGCCGAGATGGTCGCAAAGGATACGGAGGGGCTGTCTTCGTGGAGGGACACCTATCTCGCCGCACATTACGGGGGAATTGACAAAGACCTTGAGACGTCAGCGAGTGCCCTCATCGAGTTGGCGCACGTCTATTTCCTGGCGGGGCGAGTTGGCGACGCGCGCGCCAGGCTAGAAGAGGTGCTCGGCGGCGATCCCCAGTCGGCCGCTGCCCATAATGATCTTGCCGTTGTCAGTGTGTCTGAGGGCGATGTCAAGGGAGCGCTTGCCCACTGCAATGCTGCGCTGAAGGCTGACGCAGCCGATGCTGGTATCTGGCTCAACATAGGTCTTATCCAATATGCTGCCGGGGACTCGGCCGCTGCTAGTGCATTGCTCGCCAAGGGCGTAACCCTAAGTGGCGGGTATGCCGAGGCCTGTAAGTTGCTGGGTCTTGCACCGGGCAAAGAGCTGGCAGTCGGGGCCACACAGAAGATGTCTGAGGAGGAAGCTCGGGAGCTCCTTAAGTCCGCATTCCGAAAGGTTCCTGAGGCTGGCGCTGCCGAGGCGAAGAAAGTCACTGCTGCGGAAGAGACGGCGGCCGAAAAGGCCCGGGCCACTGAGAAGCCCGTCGAGCCCTCTCAGGCTCCCCAGACCCGGGTAGCGGGAGTTCGCTCCGGCGACCAACTGGGTCTTGAGGCAATCCTCTACTGGAAGGATTGAGGAGATAGTGCAACTATGAGTGCGCAGAATTGAGTTTGGATGATAAGGTGAACTGGTGGTATGCGGACTGGAAAACACCAACTGAGGAGGTGTAAGATGTATGCCCGTAAGGTACTGCGTGCCTTGTGGCCAGTCGTGGTGGCTCTCTTGGCAGGCGCTTCCATTGCACAGGCTGGTTCCGGTGAGGGGGTAGCGGAGCTTCAAGCTAAATGCGATCTAGGAATCACCCTGGCGCTATCGGGAAACCACGCCAAGGCCGAGAGTGTCTTTGTATCCCTGCTTTCCCGTAGTCCGCACGATCCCCGCGCCCTTACCAATCTCGGCAATTTGCGCCTCGTCCTTGGGGAACCCGACGTGGCGCTCGCCTTCTATAATCGGGCGGCAGCGATGGACACTTCGGATGCAGGCATACTCCTCAATCAGGCTGTAGCTCTGATGCTTCTCAATGAAGCCGATGCGGCTGAGGTACACGCTCGCCTCGGTATTGAAAAGGCTGGCGGGCTCGGGGCAGCATCCTCGCTTCTGGGACTGCGATCGTCGGACCAGGAGATGGAGTCGCGCGGGGCTGATAAGGGTGCTGAGAAGCCCCACATCGCAAAGAATGAGATTGCTGCGCTCCTGGGTGCTGCCAGGCAGAGCGTTCCCGTGGACACGGCTCAAGCTGCGGCCAAAGTTCAGCCGTCGCAAGAGAAGCCGCGTGCTCGAAGCTTTAGGTCCGCCGGGACGAGGGCTTCTGGAGAGAGCGTTGTCGCGGACATGATCTACTGGAAGCATTAGGAGCCGGCGTTGAACAAAATCGGACTCCGCGGGATGAGAATCGGTACCAGGCGAGGTGTCGGGGTCGCGCTCGTCTGTTGGCTGGCAGTCTCCCTTCTATATGTCATTGGCGTCTTCGAGACCTCGGATCTAAAGTTACTCGACTGGCGCCACCGCATAAGAGGCCCGCGAGCGGCCTCCGACGCCATAGCGCTTATTGAGATTGATGACGCCACCATCGAAGCCTACGGCAACTGGCCGCTGCCGCGTGATCAGTACGCCCTTTTGATCGAGGCGATTACCCAGGCGGGCGCACGGGCGATCGGCGTTGACCTTCTGTTTCTTGGCCCAGACCGCTACGACACTCGCTTCGATGCCCTCCTGGCCTATGTCACTTCAAATCACAGCGACGTTGTGCACGCCATCACTTTCTCGCCCGAAGAGATGCGCTTCGGAAGCGGGATTGTAGATGTCCCTGAGGGCGCAGATGCGCTTGAGTCTCACGGCATTACAGGCCTGCACGTTCCCGCATTCAACGCGGCTACGATCACCCTGCCCTTTAGTGATCTTGTTGCTTCGTCGAAGATGCTGGGCCATGTGCTGGTTGTAATCGACCGTGATGGTGTGATCCGGCGCGTGCCAACATTTGTAGAGTACCGGCATGCGCTCTATCCATGCTTGGGCTTGAGGGTTGCGGCCCTGTCGCCGTCGGGTGAGCAGGCATTCACGCTGGAGGCTGCTCCGCGGGGGCTGTGGGTAAACCGTGAAAGTGGGCGGCGCCTCTTTGTGCCAATAGACCGGGATGGAGCAACATGTATCGACTATGCCGGGGACCGACGTGCCTTTACACACGCCTACTCGATGCTTGCGGTTTTGCAGTGGTACGCGGCCGGCGACAGCACGAGGCTCAGACAAGTGTTCGAGAATCGAGTCGTGCTTGTTGGGGCGACCGCGGTTAGGCAGGTTGCAGGGGATTTCGGCTCCACGCCTTTCTCCGCCGCGACTCCCCTCCTGCTTGTACATGCGAATGCCGTGGACTCCTTTCTCACAGGTCGATTCATTATCCGCGCGAATACAGTCGCCTACGTGGCGGCCCTTGGGGGGTTGAGCATTCTGCTGGGTTGGTTTCTCACGGGTGCAAGTGCCCCGGTTGCGTTAGGTGCAATAGCGGTTTGGCTTGTTGGCTTTTCCGGCATTGATCACCTGTTCTTCCTGCGAGGGATAGACGTGCCACCGACGGCAGGACTCGCGCTGCCGCCCTTGATTTATGCTGCAATCGAGACCTACCAGTTTGTCTTTCTTGAAGGGAAGACACGCGAACGGCAGAAGGAACTTCAGATCGCGAGGGACATTCAGCGCCGGCTGCTTCCCTCGGAGGCCCCGGCGGTTCCGGAGCTCGATGTCTTCGGCATCAACATACCTGCCCAGGAAGTCGGCGGGGATTATTACGATTGGATCGTCTTGGGTGAGGATGCCCTCGCCGTGGGTGTTGGAGATGTCTGCGGCAAGGGGATTCCGGCTGCGATCCTAATGGCACACCTCGAAGCTTCTTTCCACGCGGAGGCGAAAGCGAACATCCCGCCGGGGGCGATTGTGGAAGCCATGAATCGATCGCTCCAGCGTTCTGTGGAGCCTGGGCGGTTTGCCACTTTCGTGCTTGCGGTAATCTATCGAAGGAGCGGAGATCTGCTTGTCTGTAATGCGGGGCATAATCCTGCTTTCCTTGTGCGTCAAGGCAGCCTGGAGAAACTAACCGGCGGGGGTCTGGCCCTGGGCATACTCCAAGACATGGTGTATCAGGATGACCGCAGGCAGTTTGAGTCCGGGGACATTCTCGTCCTTTACTCCGACGGTGTCACCGAGTGCCAATGGAAGAACGATATGTACGGGGAGGATCGCCTGTGCTCGGCGGTAGCCAAAGCTTGCGTGGATGCGCGCTCAGCAGCGGATATCGGGCAGGCCATTCTGAATGACGTCAAGACTTTCTGCCAGGGTCACACCGAATCCGATGATCTGACCCTTGTCGTTGTGAAGCGGACCTAGAAATCCAGGGACGCAATACCGATTTCCGCAGCCCACACCGGGGCACCATATCCACGCACTTCGCCCGATTGCCTCTGGGTTGATCTTGACATGGCGGAACGGCTTGCGGTATAATGGAAATAGCTCGTTTATTGCGGTCATGGCTTCAGACCGCTGCTGCTATCTCTGTCCGTCATTTTGACTTGATATTTGTATTTATAGATAGAGTCAGATCTGGGCGAGAAGACGAGATTCCGAAAGGGGGAGCCCCATGAGGAGCTTCGTTAACTTATCGGCATGCGCGTTCTTGGCATGTATGTTCTTGCTGCTGGCAGGTTTGTCCTCACTGACTTACGCCAGCCAGGTTATCTACAAGAGTCCCCAGCAGTTGGGGGACGAGTCGGTGCTTGTGGTTCGCGGCAGGGTCCAGAGCGTGGAATCCTATTGGAACAGCAAGCAGACCAAGATCTTCACGCGCACGCGGATCTCTGTGGACGAGACCTATAAAGGGAGCGCTCACCCAACGATCGACATTGTTCAGATGGGTGGCGTTGTTGGTAACGTCAAAGTTACAGTCCAAGGTGCCTTGCAGTGGAAAGTGGGCGAGGAGGTACTTCTCTTCGCCGAGCCCTACGACGAGAGAAGTTTCCAAGTTTCGGGCTTCTTCCAGGGCAAGTTCAAGATAGAGCGTGACCCGGCAACGGGCATCGCATACGTTGATGCGCCGGCGTCTGAAGGCGTGAGCCTGCTGGGCGAGCCACCTACTCAAAGACCGTCCCGCGCCTGGCTCAACCAGCGAGCCACGCTTGAGCAGTTTGTCGGCCAGGCACTAGGCCGCAGCGCAACCCCGGGGGTGGAGCGATGAAACTCCACAACATAACGCAGCGTATCGGTCTTGCACTGTTGTTTGCACTGGTGCTTGCTTTGGCATCATCGGTTGAAGCCGGATCGGTTAAAGCCAGGAAGGCCCAGCAGATTTCGATTGCAGAGTCGCCTGGAGGGACGACGCTTTTTGCGCCCCAGGCAGATGACACAGCTTGCGTCTACTGGGAGGATTTCCAGCAGGGGGCCGGCGGCTGGATACCCACAGACGCGGATGCCCCGCAGGACACGTTCTGGCACCAGACGTCTTATTTCGATACCTCTGCTGCCGAGACTATTGGGGTGATGTGGTGTGGTGCGAACCTACCTGCCTGGGCATCTGAACCTGGCTACGGTAGATCTTGGTACCAGTGCCTGAGTAAGTCCCTCACCCTGCCCAGCGGGACAGTGACCATGTCTTACAGGCTCCAGTATGACAGTGAGCCAGATTATGACAGCCTGTTCCTGGAAATATCGGATGACGCGGGAGGGACCTACTCTGTCCTCGAGGGCTGGAACGGCAACTCGGGTGGGTTCTTGACCCTTTCCACCAACCTGTCCAGCTACGCAGGTTGGCCGGTGATCCTGCGTTTCCGGTTCGTTTCCGACGGGGGGATTGACGACCTGGATGGCTACTACGATTCCAACGGTGCTGCCCGCCTGGACTCGGTGAAGGTGACGGGATACCCGGTGGATGACTTCGAGTCGGGGAACAACGGATGGCTGGCATCCCCGAAGCCGCCCTTCCGCATATCTTACCAGTTGCAAGAAACACCTGCCTGCGAGGACACGCTTCCCTGCTACGACTACTGCTTCAGCTGGGCAGCCATCGATACCGCCACGGGGGACTTTCCGTCCGAATTCGTTGAGGGGCGACCTATCGAGCTTACGATCGAATCCCCGGTGATTGACATACCTACCGATGCGACAAAGATCCTTCTCAGGTTCGACGTCTACAAGAACCTGCCAAGGAACGACCTGGTGTTCTGGGCGTGGGAAGTTGCCACCCCACTCCAGGAAGAGGGAGGCATCTGGCTGAGCAACAATTCTGTATACTACGGCGTGGCTGGGTTCTTTACTCACACAGTAGACCTCACGCCGTATATCGCGCCCGGTTCCACTCAGATCAAAGTCCGTCTCATCGGCTGGGACCTCTATGAGGCCTTCCACGACGCCTATCCATGGACTGGGCTTCACACCTCAGCTCCGATCTTCGACAATGTCGCGATCTACGCCCTCAACACACATGAGCCCGGTGTGGGCGACAGCGAATTCCCAACACCCTGTGGGGCCGATCCAGATAGTGACGGCGTATTCGGCGATGAGGACCTATGCGCAACCACGGATGCGTCCTACTTTGACAGTGACGGCGATGGCTGCGTAGATGATGGGGCAGGTGGCCGTCATGTGGAGTACTGGAGCCGCGACAGGTTCCCCATCACGTACTACATCAACCAAGCGGGCGAAGGCAATATAACCGATGGGAGCGACTTCAACGCGATTCAAGGTGGTATCAGTGCTTGGACCGCAGTCCCGGGGAGCTGGGCAACTGCGACCTACGCCGGCACGAATGCGCAACAGGATGCCAGGGCCCTTGACAGGGTCAATCTCATGACCTTCAAGGACCCGGATTTCAGATTCAGCGCGGGCACTATCGCGGTTGGGATCACTACATCCTTCATCGCGCCCACCTTCTACGCCAACAGATGGTATCGGCCGGGGCAGATAGTGGACGCAGACATGATCTTCAACCCTGCGATCGCCTACCGAACAATCTCAGCTGGCCCGCCCACAGGCATCTATATCGAAGCGGTTGCGACCCATGAAGCCGGCCATCTTTTCGGACTGTCGCACTCGGCGACCAAGTCCTCGACCATGTATTTTGTTCTTTCACAGGGGCTTGAGACGGCGAGTCTCACGACCGAAGATAGCCTTGCCATTTACAAGGCCTATGAGATTCACCGCGGGGCTGCACCGATCAGCCTTGCCGGCACCGTCACTGACGGCCTTCAGGGCCATCCTGTGCCCGGGGCGGCGGTGTTTGCCATCGATGCGGCCACGGGCGACACGCTCGGCTGTGAATACACGCTGCCCTCGGACGGCGAATATGCCTTCATGGGGCTGCCGGATGGCAACTACTATGTTGCGGTCCACCCGCTTGATGGGAGCTCGGCCATCGGCTACCTCCGGCCGGAGTACGTAAGCGATTTCGTTGCGAGCACCGCGATCACGCTTTTTGTGCCCGAGTCCTGGGACTCCTCGGAGTCGGCCACGGACAATGCGGCAGACCGTGGTCCCGTGGCGGTTGCGGCGGGCGGCCCTGCGGCAGTTGCCGACATCATCACCAACATAGACAATGTCAGTCCGATGGTCACCACGACCATACCTGATTCCGCCGCCGTCGGAGTCTCGATTGACGTGTCCGTCCTGATTTCCTTCTCCGAGCCCATAAATGATGCCACACTCCAGGGCAACTTCAGTCTCACGGACACCACAACACATCAGTTTGTGTCGGGTAACGCCTCCTTGCTCAGAGATGATTCCCTGATAGCCTTTGTGCCAATGAACAGCCTGTCGTTCGCGAGCACCTACAAGCTGGAGCTCGGCACCGGCCTCGAGGACAAGTTCGGCAACGGTCTCGCCGAGCCTTTCGTGATGGACTTTACCACCGAGCCGGAGCCCGATGTTGCCCTAACGAGCCTGTCGCCAAGCAAGGGCGTGGTTGGCATGACCGTATCCCTAAATGGCAAGGGCTTCGACCCCACGCCAGGCAATAATATCGTGAGATTCAACGGTGTGGTGGCGGTGATATCGCAGGCGTCGCCTACGCAACTGGTGGTCACGGTCCCTGACACAGCAACCTCGGGCTCGGTGAATATTTATAACGCCATCCAGGACAAGACCAGCAACAGCCTGCAATTCACCGTGCTTCCATCGGATGAGGTGCCAAAGGGCTTCGCGTCGGGCACGTGCGCTCTCCACGCCCTTCCGAGGGCCCTGACCGTGCTTCAAGACGGCAGCTACGCCTTCGTTGCCACCGAGGCTGGAACGGATGCGGTTGTTGTGGACCCTGGCCTCAGCGGGTATATGACCGCTGTTGCGATTCCGATCCAGGGAGGCCTCACCGGCGTCGATGCCGGCCCGGCCGGCAACAGGGTATACGGCGTGAGTAGCGAAACTGAGAAGTTCTATAGGATCGACGCGACTCCCGGCTCGATGGGTGTCTTGAGCGAGAAGGACGTCGGAGCCGCTCCGCAGGGCATCCTGGTGAGCCCTAAGGGGAACCGCGCTTACATACCGACCGATGATGGGGAAATCCAGATATGGGACATAGACGAATCGAGCACCTCCTTCGAGACGCAGGTTGGCACAATTATCCCTCCTGACCCGAATGTGCGTGGGGAGTTAGCGATTGATCCGGCCGGAGAACGTCTCCTTGCGATCACGGGGACGGGCAGGGTGTTGGTTGTTGATCTGGACTCCAATGTGGTGGGAGCCCCCATAAGCGTCGGGCCATCTCCACGGGATATAGCCCTCGACCCCGTCGCCAACCGCGCCTATGTGTGTGAGGATGGCGGGACAGTGAGCATAGTCTCTCTGGCGCAGAGCGCGAGTCTCTGGACGATGAGGACTGGTGGTGTGTTGCGGGGAATCCGCGTGACCCCTGCCGGTACCTTCGCGGCTGTAGTTAACCGGGCCCTGAACTTGATCGATGTGATAGACCTGCGTGAGACCTCGACCAGTTTCCTCTCGGTGGTGGCAACCGTCCAGCTGCCGACAAACCCGGTGGACCTTGAGCTCTCGCCCGATGGTCACTACGCCTACACGATTTCTGAGATGGAGCAGCAGCTGGTCTCGACGACCCTGGGACTCGGGCCGTCGCTGGTGTCCTTGTCGCGCTCGGCCGCCCCGGTGGGTGCCAAGCTAGTGCTTGCAGGCTGCGACTTCACGTCCGGCACCTCCACCACCGTTTACTTCAACCAGGTTGCCGCAACCCCTGAGCGCCTGGCCGATAGCTCGCTTACTGTAACGGCTCCCTCCGGAGCCACAAGCGGCGAGGTCTACGTAGTCGCGACTCAGGAGGGCGGGCCCGAGCTTAGGTCCAACTCGGTCTACTTCGAGGTCCTGGGATCGACCGGGGTAGATATGCTTCGTCTGGCAGCTACTTTGCCGGGAACCCCGTCGCCCGCAATGGACGGTGGATCCGTGATTGGAGTCTATCCCGGCGGTGACTATATCGCCCTGGGGGATGAGTCCGGCAATCTGCATGTGCTGGTTTCGGATGCGGGCAATCCTCAGTACCACCGGTATATCGGCTCTGTGGGTATGGGCCACAACGCCGGGGACATAGTCATTACTCCGGACGGCGAGCGAGCTTTTGTTGTGCTTCCCGATTCCGGAGTGGTGTTGGCGATCGGTGCCGACCCCTTGAAGCCAGACTTCCTGTCAACACTGGCAACCATAGATTTCTCGAGCATCACGGGTTCGGAGGTGGCAAGGGGCGCCGTAAGTCCCGATGGTCGAATGCTCCTGGTGTCCGATCCGGGAACGGGCAAGGTGCACTTTGTGGATATCGTGCGGGGCTCTGCCGGTGAGTACGACATCGTTGCCTCGGTCAGTTTGGTGGCCGGCAATGTGAACGGGGTGGTGCGCCAGATGGCCTTCCACCCCGGTGGGGGGTATGCCTACTTGCCGGTTCACGACTCCGATCCGGCGGCCGTCTTGGTTTTGGATACGACGCCCGAAAGTCCGACTTATCGCCAGGTGGTAGCCACCTTGGTGCTTCCAGGCAGCCCACCTCAGGAGATGCCCATCTCCCTATCCTTCACCCCCAGGGGCAACAGGTGCCTGGTGCTTACCAGCCAACAGGTTAGCTCCCCGAATCGGTCGGTTGTTATGCTTAACACTACCGACCCTGACAACCCCGCGACAAGCAAGACTCTCGTGCTGGGTGGTACAGCCGCCCCTGTGGAGGAGCACATCGACGTATCGCCCAAGGGCAACCGCGCGGTCGCCAACCTGCACCGGGAGGGTCTAGCCAACATCAGGATTTGGATCAGTCCGGACTCGCTTGCCATGATTCAGCAGATCGGCAGCCTGCCGCACCACCTAATGACTGTGGACAGCGACTACTTGCCCGATGCCACGAAGTTCTACAGTGTCTCCGAATCCAGCGACATTATCTCCATCTATGATTTTAGCGCGGCTCACAGCCTTGCGATGACTACCGGAGGCGGGCAGTCGGGTGTGGTCGGCCAGCCGCTTCCCACGCCGCTTTGCATAGAGGTTACTTCTGCTGGGTCCGAACCGGTTGAAGGTGTTCCCGTCACTTTCACGGTGACCTCAGGCGGTGGGCATTTCGCTGCGACCGACTCGACGATCCAGGTAGTCTCGACCGGGGCCGATGGCAGGGCTCAGGTCATCTGGACCCTGGGCCCCGATCTGGGTTCTCAGACGGTCCAGGCAGCAGCAATGGGCCTTGTCGGTTCGCCGATAGCCTTTACAGCCACGGGCCTTGCCGATCCTGAGACGCTTCCGCTTACAGTGTCGAGCGTCACACCTTACAACAATCAGGCGGGGGTGAGCCTAGCGACCTCAGCCCAGGTAACTTTCAGCCGGGCGGTGAATCCGGCAACGGTTACCACCTCCACCTTCTTCCTGCATGATGGCGACTTCTATGCGCTGCCGGCGGTCGTTGGCTTCGCCGACGGCAACCGCAAGATCTCGCTCTCCCCGGCAGATCTACTGGAGCCCAACACCGGCTACTGGATCGAGGTCAAGACCGGCATTCAGGATCAGTCGGGCGGGCCGCTCAGCCAGGCCGTGTCATCGAAGTTCACTACTGAGTCGGCCCCGCCGCTGGCGCTGGGATCGCTCGCTCCCGTCAGTGGTGCAGAGGGTGTTATGGTTGTACTCTCCGGAGCGGGGTTCAACGGGGAAACGTTGCTCAACAAGGTCCTGTTCAACGGCGGCGAGGCATACATAACTGCCGGCGGCCGAGACTTCTTGACCGCCATAGTCCCTGATGGTGCCGCGACCGGGCCGGTGCGGGTGATCAACACTTCGCCTGCCGATACATCCGATCCGCTCGAGTTCACCGTTCTTGTGCCCGAGACCTCGCCTCTCAACAATGTCGTGGGTAACATCGCCACGGGTTCTGCGACGCACGGTGTTGCGATCACACCCGATGGCGCCTTTGCCTACGCGGTAAGCCCTGATGGCAACAAGGTGACCGTCATCGATCTCAACATGCTCAGTTTCGTCACAAGCATCTCCGTTGGGGAGAATCCGGTCGCTATCACTATAGACCCTGAGGGTACATACGCCTACATAGCTAATCATGTGGACGGCACCGTATCGGTAATTGATGTGTGCCCCGGATCGGAGAACTACCACCAGGTTGTAAATGTGTTCCCGGTGGGCGTCGGTCCTACGGACGTGGCAGCAACGCCTGACGGCGACCGCCTGATCGTCGCCAATGCGGGGTCCAGTAGCATCAGTGCTGTCGATGCGGATGTGTCCAGTGAGACTTACGGCGCGGTGGTCTCCAGCGTGACCACCTCGTCGGGGGCGAACACGGTAGCGATCACGCCTGATGGCGGGCTGATCTATATAGGGACCGATAACGGGTATCTGGTCATCTCGGCGCTGGACTATGGTGTTGTGACAAGTATAGCAACGGGAAGCGGATCAAGAACGGTGGCCATCACGCCGGATGGCGGCCTCCTCATCGTCTTGACCACGCAAGGTGTTGTGGACATCTACGACATTCAGGACGGCAGCCCGATGGAAAACAGGGTCGTGACAAGCTTGAAGGTCGGCACTGGCACGTCGAGCATCGCCATCACTCCCGATGGTGGCTTGATCTATCTCATACAGGAGATCGGAGATGAGATCCTGGTCGGCCTGCTCAACATCTATAACTGGTCCGGGGTGACAGCGGACGGCGATGAACTGCCGCCTGCGCGCGTCGAAGTCACATTCATAGATACCCTGAGGGCAGGGGAAGATCCCTCAGAGATTGCCTTCGACCCTACGGGTTCAGGCAGGTTCGTGGTGACCAACGCTGGGGATAACACCATCACCTTCTTCGCGCCGGATGCGAAGGTGCCAAAGCGGATCGAGCCATACAGTCTCTTCCAGAATGCACCGAATCCTTTCGGCCAGAATACGACTATTTGGTTTGCGATTCCGGAGCGGGCTCATGTGAGGCTGGCAGTCTATGATGTCACAGGCCGGCTGGTGAGGACCTTGGTTGATCGGGACCTGGCCCCCGACGTCTACAGCGTGGTATGGAACGGCACGGACCGCGGTGAGCGGCGCGTGGCAAGCGGGATCTACTTCTGCAGGATCGAAGCCGGAGACTTCATCAGGACCAACAAGTTGCTGCTGTTGCGATAGAATCAGGCGGCCTCGCCTGTCCGAGGCCCTTCGGTTAGAACTACATGCCCTCCGGGCTCTCGGCAGGCTCGGCCTCCGAGTCGATGCAGCGAGAAAGAGGGATGGCCAGTGTATGTGTCCCGTCCCCTGGGACAAGGGCTGCTGCTGGTTCTGTCCGTCATTTTGACTTGATACTTGTATATGTAGAGAGAGTCAGGTCTGGGCGAGAAGACGAGATTCCGAAAGGGGGAGCCCTATGAGGCGCTGCGCTAACTCATCCGCATGTGCGTTCTTGGCATGTATGTTTCTGCTTGTGGCAGGCTTGGTTGCATTGGCTTACGCCACGCAGATTGCCTACAGAAGTCCCCAGCAGTTGGGGGACGAGTCGGCGCTTGTGGTTCGCGGCAGGGTCCAGAGCGTGGAATCCTACTGGAACAGCAAGCACACCAAGATATTCACGCGCACGCGGATCGCCGTGGACGAGACTTACAAGGGTAGCGCTCGCACGACAATCGATGTGATCCAGCTGGGTGGCGTCGTGGGCAACGTCAAAGTCACGGTCCAAGGGGCCTTGCAGTGGAGAGTGGGCGAGGAGGTGCTTCTCTTCGCCGAGCCTTACGATGCCGGGAGCTACCAGGTATCAGGCTTCTCGCAGGGTAAGTTCAGAATCGGGCGCGATCTGGCAACAGGGACCGCCTATGTAGAGGCACCGCCGCTGGAAGGCGTGAGCCTGGTGGGCGCACCTGCACCGCAGGCGCCCTCCCGCACCACACTCAGGCAGCGGGTCACGCTTGATGAGTTCGTCAGTCAGGCCCTCGGCCGCCGTGTAGCCCCGGGGGTGGAGCGATGAAAACCCACACCATAACGCAGATGGTCTCTGCTGTCAGGATTCTGATTGCGGGGTTTTCGCGTCGAGGCACACCGTTGGGTGGAGGCGGTTTGGGGAGGCGGACGGGTGTGGCCGTTTTGGTTGCGGCCGTAGGATGCGTGTGTTTGATCGGCTCAGCTGGAGCTGAGTGCATCGACTATGGAGACTACCTGCACTGGGTGGGCAGCGTGGACACGCCAGGCTCTGCCTATGGCGTAGCGGTCGGGGGCAACTATGCCTACGTCGCGGACCATGCTTCCGGTCTTCAGGTAATCGACATCACCAATCCCGATAGCCCCCAGATCGTGGGGAGCGTGGACACACCGAGTTTGGCCAGGGGCGTGGCGATATCGGGCACCCATGTTTACATTGCCGACTGGGGTTCCGGTCTCCAGGTAATCGACATCACCAATCCCGAGAGTCCCCAGATCGTGGGGAGCGTGGATACCCCGGGCGAGGCTTGGGGTGTGGCAGTGTCGGCGACTCATGCCTACGTCGCGGACCGCGATTCCGGTCTCCAGGTAATCGACATCACCAATCCCGAGAGTCCCCAGATCGTGGGCAGCCTGGACACTCCGGGCTCTGCCCATGGCGTGGCGGTCTCGGGCAGCCATGCCTACGTGGCGGACTGGGGTTCGGGTCTTCAGGTGATCGACATTACCGATCCCGAGAGTCCGCAGATCGTGGGCAGCGTGGGCACTCCGGGTGGCGCCAGGGGCGTAGCGGTCTCGGGCAACTATGCCTACATCGCGGACTATGCGGGCGGTCTTCAGGTGATCGACATCACCGCTCCCGAGAGTCCCCAAATCGTGGGCAGCGTGGGCACGGCGCACCGGGCCTATGGCGTGGCGGTATTGGGCACCCACGCCTACATTGCGGACTATGAATCCGGTCTCCAAGTGATCGATATCACCTATCCCGAGAGTCCCTATATCGTGGGCAGTGTGGACACGCCGGGCTATGCCTGGAGCGTGGCAATATCGGCGACCCATGCCTACATCGCTGACACTTTTCCCGGTCTTCAGGTGATCGACATCACCAATCCCGAGGGTCCCCAGATTGTGGGTGGCGTGGACACGCCGGGCTATGCCTATGGCGTGGCGGTATCGGGCAGCCATGCCTACGTCGCGGACTATACTTCCGGTCTTCAGGTGATCGACATCACCACTCCTGAGAGTCCCCATATCGTGGGTAGCGTGGACACACCGGGCGAGGCCTGGGGCGTGGCGGTATCGGGCAGCCATGCCTACGCCGCGGACTATGATTCCGGTCTTCAGGTGATCGACATCACCAATCCTACAAGTCCCCAGATCGTGGGCACTGTGGACACGCCGGGCAATGCCTATGGCGTGGCGGTCTCGGGCGGTCATGCCTACGTCGCGGATGGTGGTACCGGTTGTCAGGTGATCGACATCGCCAATCCCGAGAGTCCCCAGATCGTGGGTAGCGTGAACACGCCGGGCTATGCCTATGGCGTGACGGTATCGGGCAGCTATGCCTACGTCGCGGACTATGGTTCCGGTCTTCAGGTGATCGACATCACCGCTCCCGAGAGTCCCCAGATCGTGGGTAGCGTGGACACCCCGGGCCTCGCCCGTGGCGTGGCGGTATCGGGCAGCCATGCCTACGTCGCGGACTATGATTCCGGTCTTCAGGTAGTCGACATCACCAATCCTACAAGTCCCCAGATCGTGGGTAGCGTGGGCACCCCGGGCGTCCCCCGGGGCGTAGCGGTGTCGGGCAGCTATGCCTATGTGGCGGACTATGGTTTCGGTTTTCAGGTGATCGACGTCACCAATCCTGCAAGTCCGCAGATCGTAGTTAGTGTGGGCACGCCGGGGCTCGCCGCTTTGGCCATGGCGGTATCGGGCACCTATGCCTATGTGGCGGACGGGGCCTCAGGTCTTTCGATTCTGCCGTTGCAGTGCCTAGCTGGGCGGACCCTGTGGCGGGTGCCGCTGGATGCTCCCACTATCCAGGCAGGGATCGACTCGGCCACTGCGGGAGACACGGTTGAGGTCGCAAGCGACACCTACACCGGTGGAGGCAACCGCGATATTCGCTTCTACGGCAAAGCCATCACGGTGCGCTCAGCGACTGGTAAGCCTGAAGACTGCACGATCGATTGCGAAGCAAGCCCCGCAGACAAGCACCGGGGGTTTGTCTTCGAAGCTGACGAGGGGCCCAACTCGGTGCTCGAGGGCTTCACTATAACGGGTGCGTACCAGAACGGTGGCTCTGGGATCCTCGTGAGGAGCGGGCAACCCCGGATACGCCACTGCATCCTCATGAATAACGCGGGGTCCGACGGGTCAGGGATTCAGATCACGGACACATCTAGTGTCTCGGTGGAGGATTGCCGGTTTGAGGGTAACACGGCGGTGAACTACGGAGGCGCCGCGGTTGTGACTACATCGAGCGTGGTGACCTTCCAGGGTTGCGAGTTTGCGGGTAATAGTTCTGACTTCTGCGGAGGTGCGGCCTCGAGTCACCTGAGCGATGTGGCATTTGATTCCTGCGTTTTCATCGACAACTACAGTCCCAACGGCGGAGCGCTGTGCCTGAACCACGCCGACCACAGTATTGAGGTACGCGGATGCACGTTCTATGGGAGCTCAGCCACCCAGGGAGGGAGCATATTTGCCGCCAACAGTGCGAGGGTGGTAGTCGAGAACACCATCATCGCATTTGGGACATTGGGACCTGCGGTGGCCTGTATTCCCGGAGCCACAGTGTCTCTTACCTGCTGTGATCTTTACGGCAACGCCGGTGGCGACTATGTGGGCTGTGCGTCGGGTCAGTTGGGTATCAGGGGGAACATCTCGGATGATCCCCTGTTCCGCAATGCCGAGGCAGGTGACCTGACACTCGATGCCTCCTCGCCTTGTACTCCTGAGAACTCGCCTTCAGGGTGCGGCCTCATCGGGGCGCTGGGTGTGAGATGCACGCAGGTTGGTGATGATGCGGACGGTGACGGCGTTGTTGGCGCAAGCGACCTATGTCCATCAGAGGATGCGTCGGGCTTCGACAGCGACGGTGACGGCTGCGTAGATGATGGTATGAGCGCTCGTCATGTCGAGTGCTGGGATCGAGCGATGTTCCCGATTGTTTACTGGCATTCTGAGGCTGGTTGCCCGGGCATCACGGATGATAGTGACTCTGCAGCAGTCAAGGCCGCCATGGACTCGTGGATCTCTATCCAGGGCATAGAGGCGTCGGCGATGGGTCCCTGGAGCTGGGAGGGTGGAGATGCCCAAGCCCTTGACGGCGTGAACCTGCTTACCTTTAGCGATCCGGATTACCGGTTTAGCGCAGGCACAATCGCCGTGGGGCTTACCACGTCCTTCACCGAGCCCACCTGGTTTGGCAGTGATTGCCGCCGTCCCGGTGAGGTCGTGGATGCGGACATAATCTTCAACCCCGCGATGACCTACCGCACGGACACCCAGGGGCCGCCCGACGGTATAGACATCGAGTCGGTAACCGCCCACGAGTTAGGCCACTTTTTCGGTATCTCGCACTCAGCGATGAGGTCCGCAACAATGTATTTCGTTCTCCAGGAGGGAACCGGGGCGCGGTCGCTCGAATGGGACGACGAGATTCAGATGGTCAAGGCCTACGGTAGTCCGACCAAGATGACAACGGCCAGCCGGCTTTCGGGTAGGGTCACCAATGGGTACACCAGCGACCCGGTGTCGGGTGCCGCAGTTTTCGCGATATCAGAGGTCGAGAGTGATACACTGGGTTGTGAATACACCCTGCTGGACGGGTCTTACGAGTTCATCGGGCTGCCCGACGGCGACTACTACGTTGGGGTCCATCCCCTCGATGGTAGCTCGGCCGTCAGCTACATGAGGCCAGCCTACATAAACGACTACGTGGCGGCTATGCCTCTTACGCTCTTCGTTCCCGAATCCTGGGATTCGCTGGAATCACAACTAGATAATGCCGGTGACCGCGATCCCATAGCCGTTCAGGCTGGGACCACGGCTGTCGCCGATATCATTACCAACATTGACGATGTCCACCCGGCGGTCGTCGCCACCGTTCCCGATACTAGCGCCACCGATGTTCCTATCGATGCGCCGATCCTCGTCTCCTTCTCTGAACGCCTGAACACGGGTACGCTTCAGGGCAACTTCAGCCTCACCGACACCACAACCCATACATTTGTATCGGGCAACGCGGCGTTTCTCAATGACGATTCGTTGGTTGCCTTCGTCCCTCTTACGGAACTTGCGTTTTCCTCAACCTACAAACTCGTTATCGAGACCGGGCTTAAAGACCTGTTCGGCAACGGCCTGGCCGAGGACTTCGTGATGCACTTTACCACCGAGCCCGAGCCCGACGTCGCCTTGGCGAGCCTTTCGCCCAGCAAGGGTGTAGTAGGTATGATTGTGGCCTTGAACGGCAAAGGCTTCGACCCGGCGCCTGACAGCAACACCGTGAGGTTCAATGGCATCCAGGCCGCGGTCTCGCAGGCTTCACCCACGCAGCTGGTGGTCACGGTTCCTGAGGGAACAACCTCCGGTGCCGTCGACGTCTATAACGCCACTCAGGGCAAGACCAGCAACAGCCTCCAGTTCACTGTGCTTTCTGCAGATGAGGTGCCCAGGGGTTTCGAGTCGGGTACCTGTGCCCTCGGCGCAACTCCACGGGCTCTCACCCTGGTCCCCGACGGCAAGTTTGCATTTGTTGCAACGGACGCAGGGGCTGTGGCCGTGGTCTCCGACCCTGATTCAAGCACCTACATGACCGCAACGGCCATCCCCGTCGCAGGTGGCTTGACCGACATAGACGCCGGCCCTGCGAGTAACCGAGTCTACGCGGTGAGCAGCGCGACCGAGAAGCTCTATCGCCTTAACTCAACCTGGGGATCGGTCGGGCTGCTGAGTGAGAAACCCATTGGGGCCGTGCCGCGCGGCATCCTCGTCCACCCCAACGGGCGTCGTGCCTTCATTCCAACTGACGAGGGTGAGATCCAGATATGGGACATTGACGAAGCAAGCCCGTCTTTTGAGACCCAGATAGGCCTCATAGATCAGGTGGACCCGAGCGTCCGTGGTGAGCTCGCGATCGGCACCGCCGGAGACGTTCTCTTGGCCCTGACAGGCACGGGCAAGATGCTGGTGATCGACCTCGACTCCAGCCGTGTGACTGACACAGTCAGCGTAGGAGTCTATCCGAAGGATATCGCGATTGATCCGTTGGCAGAGCGCGCTTATGTTTGTGATGAGACCGGTTTCCTGAGCATAGTATCACTCAGCCAGGGCGCAGCCCTATGGAAGGTAAGGACAGGTGGCACCCTTTACAGCGTTAGTCTCACACCCGCGGGGAAGTTTGCCCTGGTTGTGAACCGCGAGCTCAACCTCTTGAACGCTATCGACCTGAGGGAGAACTCATCGAGCTTCCTCTCAGTGGTGGCGACAATCAGTCTACCCGAGAACCCGGTTGACATTGACCTGTCATCCGACGGGGCTTATGCCTTCACGATATCGGAGGCCGAAGAGAAGATCGTAGCGACGGCCGTTGGGGTCGGGCCGACGCTGGTCTCGCTGTCCCCGCAGGCTGGTCCCGTAGGGGGTAAGCTCGTTCTTGCAGGCTCTGACTTCTCACAAGGCCTCTATGTCTGTGTATTCTTCAACGGCGTGGACTACGAATGGCCTTTTCCAGAGCGCCTTGCGGACAGTTCCCTGACTGTCAGGGTCCCGGACGATGCCACCAGCGGCATGGTATCTGTGGGCTTAGGCGACCCGCTACAATTCGAATCCAATGCCCTTCGCTTCGAAGTGCTTGATGCCACCGGGAATGATGACATGCTTAGACTGGCTGCTGCCCTGCCTGGCACGCCTTCGCCGGCGCAGGACGGCGGTTCGGTCCTTGAGGTCTCCCCTGGCGGCGATTACCTTGCTATGGCAGATGAGTCCGGCGGCATTCACGCGCTTGTTGTGGATGCGGCAAGTCCGCAATACCACAAGTACGTTGGCTCTCTCACACTCGGCTCCAATGCCTCGGACATCGCCTTCACGCCCGATGGCGAGCGTGCCTTAGTGGTGCTGCCGGATTCCGACGAGGTGCTGGTGGTAGGCGCCAACCGCTTGAGGTCGGACTTCCTTGCCCCAGTCGATACCATAGACTTCTCAGGTATCACAGGGTCGAGCCTTGCCCGGGTGGCAGTGAGCCCTGACGGCTTCCTACTCATGGTGTCCGATCCCGGCGTGGAGAAGGTGCATATGGTGGACATAGGCGCCGGCTCGCCCACCGAGTACGAGATAATCGAATCCATCGAAATGGGCAGCGACGGCAATGGCTACGTCTATGAGATGGCGTTTCACCCCGGCGGTGTGTATGCCTACTTGCCGATTCACGACTCGTCTGGCGGAAGCATTCAAGTTCTGGACACTGATCCGCAGAGCCCGCAGTACCGGCAGAAAGTCGGTGAGGTTTTGATGCCTGGTGTCCCGCCGACTGAAATACCCATATCGCTATCGTTCACACCCAACGGGCAACGTTGCCTCGTTCTTACGAGCCAGTACGTAGGCGGCCCCCATAGGTCCATATTGATGCTTGATACTTACACTCCCGATGCTCCGCACGTGAGCGCCACACTATCGCTCGGGGGAACAGCTGAGCCTGTCGCTGAACACCTTGACGTGTCCCCGCGGGGCGACCGGGCCGTAGCCAACGTGCATGAGATGGGTCTCATCAACATCGAAATCCAGACTTTCCCCGACTCACTGATTGTCCTTCAGGAGGTGGGCGGCGCATCCCAACACCTCACCACCGTGGACATTGCTTATGCCGTGGATGCTTCCAAGTTCTACAGTCTGTCGGAATCCAGCGACTCGCTGTGCGTGTATGATTTCAGTACCGCCGATACGATCGCGGTCTATTCCGGCAATGGCCAGTCAGGTGTTGTGAACCAGCCGCTTCCCCACCCGCTTCGCGCAATGGTGACTGGGGAGCTGAGCTGGGCGATGGCCGGGGTACCGGTCGAGTTCACTGTTACCTCGGGTGGCGGGAAGTTCGCCGCTGCCGACTCGACTGTGCAGGTAGTCCCCACCAATGCCGACGGCATAGCAGAAGTGGAATGGACTCTGGGGCCTGACGTCGGACCAGGCACTCACACGGTCCAGGCAAGCGCGGCTGGCCTCGGTGGCTCTCCGCTGCTTTTCACTGCCGATGGCATTGCCGACCCGGAAATGCTGCCGCTCATGGTTGTTAGTGTCATTCCCGACAGCGGTGCTACCGGCATCAGCATTGCAAGCGCGACCCAGACGACCTTCAGTCGGCCCGTCGATGTCTCCACCGTGACTTCTTCCACTTTCTACCTCCGCGATGGCAACTTCAATCCGGTGCCCACCGTAATAGGATTCGCCGATGCCGATCGCAAGGTATCGCTCTCTCCCCTGACGGCACTGGAGCCAAGCACGACCTACTTGATCGAGATCACCCCTGGCATTAAAGATGAGTCGGGCGGTCCGCTCACTGAGGCCGTCGCTTCCGGTTTCACCACCGAGCCGCCTCCGCCGATGGAGCTCGGATCAATCGCCCCGGCGAGTGCACAGGTCGGAGCCTATGTCGTCCTTTCGGGAGACGGCTTCAACAGGCAGGCATCTCTCAACAAGGTCTTGTTCGGCAGCCTCGAGGCCTGCGTGAGCGCTGGCAGCACGGATTTCCTGAGTGTGGCAGTCCCTATAGGTGCAGAGACGGGCAGTATCCGAGTCGTCAACACCGCTGCGTCAGACACATCAAACGCTCTTGCCTTCACTGTGTTGCCCTCGGACATATCTTACGTGAACGACGTCGTGGGCAGCGTGACGACCAGCTCGGCGACGCGCAGCGTTTCCATAACACCCGACGGTGCGATTGCCTTTGCCGTGAGCCCCGATGCCAACAAGGTGAGTGTGATCGACCTGATCAACTTTGTTCACATCACCAGTATCCCCGTCGGTGACAATCCCGTCGCAGTCACTGTTGACCGGGCCGGCACCTTTGCTTACGTGGCCAACCACCTTGATGGTACTGTGTCGGTAATAGATGCGGACGATGAGTCGCCCTCATACTGTGAGGTTGTCGATGTCTTCGCGGTTGGAGTCGGCCCCACGGACTTGGCCGTCACTCCAGACGGCGATCGTCTGGCAGTGGCCAACGCCGGCTCGGGCACGATAAGCCTCGTTGACGCCGACTCCACCAGCGAGACCTACCGTAGAGTGGTGACAAGCATCGCCGTCGGCTCGGGTGCGCGCACGGTGGCAATAACCCCCGATGGCGGCTTGATCTACGTTGGGATGGACTCGGGATACCTCGTGATCTCTGCCGCGGATTACGGCGTGGTCACGAGCATCGCCACGGGCACCGGCTCGCGCACTGTATCAATCACCCCCGACGGCGCCTTCCTGGTAATCCTCACGACGGACGGCGTGGTCGATGTATACGACATCCAGCCTGGTAGTGTCTGGGAGAACCAGGTTGTTACAAGCATCGCAACCGGCTCTGGCACGACCACTGTGGCGATTTCACCTGATGGTGGGTTCCTCTACCTGATACAGGAAGTTGGAGACGAGATCCTGGTCGGTATCGTATACATCTATAACTCATTCGGCGTAATCGCGGACGGTCAGGAACTGCCTCCATACGGAGTTGAGGTGACAATTGTTGATACCCTCGCCGTGGGTGAAGACCCGGCAGACATTGCCTTCGATCCAACCGGATCGGGCAAGGTCATCGTCACGACCGCCGGTGACCGAAAAATCACCGTGCTGGGTGATCCATTTGCAGGTCTGGAACCTCCCGAGCCTTCGCAGGTGATGCGGAGCTTCCCCAATCCGTTCACCCGGGCCACTACGATCCGCTTTGAGATCGCCGAGCCTACCCATGTGAAGCTGGCAGTCTATGATGTTACGGGCAGGCTGGTGAGGACTCTGGTTGACGCGGACTTGAAGTCCGACCTGTACAGCGTGGCATGGAACGGCACCGACCGCGGTGAGCGGCGCGTGGCAAGCGGCATCTACTTCTGCAGGATTGAAGGCGGAAGCTTCGTCAGGACCAACAAGATGCTGCTGTTGCGATAGCAGTAGAACAGAGACGAGGTGTTCCCCTTGCACCTCAGGCGAAGGAGGCACGTAATGAGATCCAGGCCCCTTGTAGTTCCCTTTCTTCTAGTCTTGATCTGTCTGGCAGTAGTGGCTAATCCGGCAAGTGCGATCAATAACAAGTACACCGAGTCCTTCACCACCAAGCAGTACTGCGACACTGTCAACACAAGTGCTTTGTGGGACACGGTTGCTGGTGAGCTGAAGCTGCCTCCGTTCCAGATCACGCATGCGGGCAGTTACGACACACCTGGCTCTGCCTGGGGCGTTGCGATCTCTGGGGACTATGCCTATATCGCGGATGGAGAATCTGGTCTGCAGGTGCTAAACATCACGAATCCAGCGAGCCCGACGCTTGCAGGCAGTTACGACACGCCTGGCTATGCCCGCGGTGTTGCGATCTCTGGGGACTATGCCTATGTCGCGGATTGGACGTCGGGTCTACAGGTGATAAACATCATGAATCCAGCGAGCCCGACGCTTGCAGGCAGTTACGCCACGCTTGGCTCTGCCTACGATGTGGCAATCGAAGGGGATTATGCCTACGTTGGTGATCAAACCTCGGGCTTGCAGGTACTAGACATCACGAATCCAGCGAGCCCGACGCTTGCAGGCAGTTACGACACGCCTGGCTATGCCTGTGGTGTTGCGATCTCTGGGGACTATGCCTATGTTGCGGATTATGGCTCGGGTCTGCAGGTGATAGACATCACGAATCCAGCGAGCCCGACGCTTGCAGGTAGTTACGACACGCCTGGCAATGCCTATGATGTTGCGATCTCGGGGGACTATGCCTATGTCGCGGATTATCTCCAGGGTCTACAGGTGATAAACATCATGAATCCAGCGAGCCCGACGCTTGCAGGTAGTTACAACACGCCGGGCTTTGCCTATGGTGTTGCGATCTCGGGGGACTATGCCTATGTCGCTGATGGAATGTCTGGTCTGCAGGTGATAGACATCACGAATCCAGCGAGCCCGACGCTTGCAGGCAGTTACAACACGCCTGGCATGGCCTATGGGGTTGCGATCTCCGGGGACTATGCCTATGTCGCGGATGGAGGCTCGGGTCTGGAGGTGTTACAGATCACGATGCCAGTGCAGCCGACTCTTGCAGGCAGTTGCGACACGCCTGGCTCTGCCCATGGGGTTGCGATCTCGGGGGACTATGCCTATGTTGCGGACGGCAACTCGGGTCTAGAGGTGATAAACATCACGAATCCAGCGAGCCCGACGCTTGCAGGCAGTTATGACACACCTGGCGTTGCTTATGATGTTGCGATCTCTGGGGACTATGCCTATGTCGCGGATTATCTCCAGGGTCTACAGGTGCTAAACATCACGAATCCAGCGAGCCCGTTGCTTGCAGGCAGTTACGCCACGCCTAGCTACGCCTGTGGTGTTGCGATCTCTGGGGACTATGCCTATGTTGCGGACGGCTACTCTGGTCTAGAGGTGATAAACATCACGAATCCAGTGAGCCCGACGCTTGCAGGCAGTTACGCCACGCCTGGCTATACCCAGGATGTGGCAATTGATGGGGACTATGCCTATGTTACGTTTGAGGGCTCGGGTTTGCAGGTGATAGACATCACGAATCCAGCGAGCCCGACGCTTGCAGGCAGTTGCTACACGCCTGGCTATGCCTATGATGTTGCGATCTCTGGGGACTATGCCTATGTCGCGGATGATAACTACGGTCTACAGGTGCTAAACATCACGAATCCGGGGAGCCCGACGCTTGCAGGCAGTTACAACACGCCTAGCTATGCCATGGGGGTTGCGATCTCCGGGGACTATGCCTATGTCGCGGATTACACCTATGGTCTGCAGGTGATAAACATCACGAATCCGGCGAGCCCGACGCTTGCAGGCTATTACGATACGCCTGGCGGTGCCCACGGTGTTGCGATCTCGGGGGAGTACGCCTATGTTGCGGATGGAGATTCGGGTCTACAGGTGATAGGAGTGTTCCAGCGACGGTATGACACAGGGGCCAACATCGGTCGCTCCTTGGAAGTTGACAACTCCGACAACACAATTGTGGGGGCGCGTCTCAGCAGCACTCAGACTGATTCTATCAGGTGGCAGGTGAGTGCCAACGGCGGAGCCAACTGGATGACAATACTTCCAGGCAGTTGGCGAGCATTTGCATTCCCGGGCAGCGATCTGCGCTGGCGCAGCACTCATTACTATGCTGGCGGGGGCATCAACCCCTCTTGCACCGATCTCGAGATTGCCTGGCTTTACAGTTCTGCCATGATAAATGACATCGCAGACATCGCCGATGATCAGGGTGGTTGGGTGCGGCTCTACTTCACTCGGTCCTGGTATGATTTCGCTAATGCCTCGTCGCCGATAGTCAGTTACTACATCTGGCGGCGAATCGACGACGCCTCTCTGGTGGCGAAGGCAGCGAGAGAAGGTGTCTACCTGGATGGCGAAGACGCGTCAGCGGCTCTTGGGCTGCCTAAGGGTTTTCCCTGCACGAATGAATCATACCGTACGGTGAGACAGGGCCAGCGCGTTTTCCTGCTCTCAGGTGACAGCCCAACTTGGGAATCTTCTCTCCAGGGGCTTCCCCCTGGCACATGGGAGGTTGTGGGAAGTGTTCCGGCTTTGCAGCAGGACCAGTATATTGCGGCAGTTCCGACCCTGGGCGATTCCACAGGTTCGGGGACTGAATATACTGTGTGCTGCGTGTCGGCCCACACCACCACCCCATCCGTCTGGTACGTGAGCTCGCCCGACAGTGGCTACTCTGTCGACAATCTTGCACCAGCCCCGCCTGTGAATCTCAGGATGACTTCGCCGACGGCCCTTGCCTGGGATGAGTCCAAGGATAAGGACTTCAAGTACTTCACAGTATACGGCTCGGGTGTGCCTGGACTTGACTCGACGGCGACGCTTATCGGTTACACGATAGGGACTGCGATGGATGTCACTGGTGACGCGTACGAGTACTATCATGTGACGGCATCGGACTTCTCGGGCAATGAGGGTGATGCTTCAAGTGTTGAGAATGCCTATTCGGGTGTGAACACTGACGAGAGCATCCCTGCGGTATTCGCTCTGAGGCAGAACAGGCCCAACCCGTTCTCGTCGAAAACCTCAGTTGCATTCGATCTGCCCATGGGTTGTGCTGTCAGCCTCAGGGTCTTTGATGCGCAGGGTAGGCAGGTGAAGACCCTGATCGATCAGACGTATCCTTCTGGTCGTCACAGCGTAGGGTGGGCTGGTGACGATGAGGCAGGGAACGCGGTCGGATCCGGCATCTACTTTGTGCGCATGGAGGCGGGCGGCTTCAAAGCCACAAGCAAGATGCTTCTCACGCGATAGAATCAGGCAGACTTGCTGGGGGGCGAGGGAGCGGGGTTGATGCGTAGGCGAATGTAGTTCTGAGCCGAAGCGCAACCCCCTACCGAGCAGACCGTGGAGGGCCTCGTTGTCGGCGGCCCTTCGGTTAGAACTACATGCCCTCCGGGCCATCCGCCAACTTCAGCCTGTCCTGCGTTGGAGGCATCCGCCAATTTCGGCCTGCCCGCGCTCGATCGTGCTTCACCAGGGCGAGTATTCAGAGCCAATGACCACGAACGGCGACCAGTAGAACGGATGCGCATAGCGCGCATCGGCCATGAGCGCGAGGCGCGCCTCATTGAGGGCGCGCGCCACCGGCTCTTTCTTCGTGAACATGCGTTTGTAGAATATCTCCATCAGCATTGCCGTCGATTGGTCGGAGACCGGCCAGAGACTCGCCACAATGCTGTGGGCTCCGGCTGCCAGAAACGCCCGGCTGAAGCCCACAACGCCCTCGCCTCGCCCAATCTCGCCGCGAGCCGATTCGCACGCCGAGAGCACGATGAGTCCCACGTCAATGGGAGAGGCCATCACCTCGAGCGTCCTGAGATACCCGTCCTCCGCTCCGTTCGAGTCTCGACAGAGAGCAATGCTAGAAGCCGCGGGCTCCGCGGGGTCGATGATCCCGTGCGTGGCCAGATGCACAATGCGGATCGGCTGGCCCCTCAGGCTGGCCTTGAGCGTTGCCTCATCGGCCTCTCGGCCAACGTATATGTTCACGTTTCTGTTCTTGAGGATCGTAGCGATATTCGACACTTCGCTGCGTGTATGCGGGAGGGGCTGGAGTGGGGCCATCCGTTCGGAGAGCGGTTTGAGCAGCGAGTAATCAGGATCGCCCATCGCCACAAGATCGAGCGTGCTCCCCGCGCTCTTTCCACCAAGTCCTGGCCGAGCATGAAGTGCGAGGTAGGTCGATGCCGATGGGGCGTAGGTTATGGAATGGGAACGCGCGAGATAGGGAAGCTTACCCCACGCAAGGTCCCCCGTAGGCTCCTGCGTCAGCAAGACCTCGAATGGGAGATCGAAGAGGATACCATCGGGGACGATCACCAGGTTCTTAGCTTTTCTCAGATGGCTATCGGCGGGTGAGACGATCGCAACGTAGAGCTCCCGCGCCGCTCGGCGGAGCGCCTCATCCGCCAGCATGGGATGGGCGAGGGCATCCCGCAGGGTCTTGACGGCTTCCTCGACCGTCGAGCGCTTAGGCAGGGGATAGACCTGGTAACCCTCCCTGTCGATCACCCAGACGAGGGAGAGTGTATCGCCGAGAACGTATTCGAGAAGAGCGGTCCCGCCAGGGAGTATTTTGCGGATGTCATCAGGTCCGGCTATTGACGCCTGCGATCGTATGGCACCGGACGATCGAAGCCGCTCCTCCCTCGCCTTTGCGTAAAGGTCCTTGACCCTCCGCTCACGCTCGGCGTAGTCTGGAGAGCCGCGGTCCAGGTCATAGAGCGAGTCGAGCAAGGCCTCCTCGGCGCTTGTCCCCGAGGCGAGAACCGAGGCATCCAGCATGTCCAGAAGCCCTCTGGCTTTTGCGCGTTCGACGGTGCGGAAGGCCAGGGCAGACCATTCGGCGCCGTCCTTTCCTTGAGCGAGCCCTGCGTAGTAAGTCGCAACTTCTTCGAAGTAGAACCGGCGGCTTCCACCGAGGTAGCCGGTGCGTATTTCGGTCCCGCCGATCTGCTCCCGCGTCTTGTCGAGAAGATTGAGCCCCCGCTCGTAATAATAACGCGCGCTTTCGGGATGGCTCTTCTCGAAGCTGTGACCCATGCAGAAGGCGGATGCGACTATGAGATCGCCGTCCTGCGTGCGCTCGACGGCCGGCTGCGTGTCCCTGAGTATCTCGCGGGCCTCGTCCGACCTTCCGGCCAGCACGTGGACGCTCGCGAGCCCGACCCGGTCAAGGGCCATGTTGGCATCAAGGCTGTCTCGCTCGTCCTTCGCGAGAGCCGCGTTCCAGCGGTTTATCGAACTCTCATACCTGCCGAGGTTTCGCTCCAACTGGCCCGCCAAGACCAGGGCCTCCCGCGCCATCTTTGGGTTGTTGAGTTCTTCAGCCAGCGCCAATGCCCGCTCGGCATACGAAAGACCTTCCTCCAGTTCCCCAAGTTCCTCTAAGAGAAAGCCGAGGTTGATGAGTGCCTCAAGTTGAAAGATGGGCATGCCATGTTTCTCGCTCAGCTCGAGCAAGGCGTTGAAATCATCCCGGGCTGACTCGAGCTCTCCGATCCTCATATTTGTTATACCCCTGTTCCTGTAGAAGATTACTGTTTGTTCCGGGTCGGGGTGCTCATCGAGGAGTGCCCTCAAGGCGTCGAGCTGATCCAAAGATTCCCCATACCGATAGGCCTCGGCGAAGTTAAGCGCAAGGTTGTTGCGGCAGATGATCTCCCGCTTGGGGTCCCCGATGGCCTGCGCGAGGCCCAGGGCCTCTTCGTAAGCATCGTTTGAGCTGGTCCCTCTTCCCATCTCCGCATTGAGGCTCGCGATGCTGGTCAGGAGCTCGTAGCGCTGTCCCTTGTTTTCGGTTTGCCTTACAATCGGCAGAGCTTTCTCAAGGGTCGTTCGAGCATCCATGGTGCGGCCCATGACGATGTAGGTGTTACCGAGGTAGGTGAGGGATGTCGCCAGGCCATCGCTATCGCCGGTGGCATGCCTCAGGTCGATCGCTTGCCTGTAGTAGTCGAGGGCGACCTCCAGCCGGCCCAGCTGGTAGTTGACGCTTCCCAGCCCGTTAAGCGTCTTGCCCTCGAGTATTCGGTCATCAATGGCTCGGCGGGCCGCAAGGGCATTCTCGTACTGCCGTGCCACGGCCTCATAGTCGCCCTTGGCCCAATAAGCGACTCCAAGACTTCCCCAGAGGACGGCGATCGAGCGCTTGTCTCCGATGGATTCGTAGATTTTCATTGCCTGGTTGAGGAGGGCGATCGCGCGGTCAATATCGCCGCTGCTGCGCGCTGCGGTGGCTTGCTGCTCAAGGTCCTTCGCCTGCTTCCGGAGCGCCAGTTGGCTCTTGTCCCACCCGCGGTAGGTGCTGATAAGGTCACGTGAGGCGCGGGCACCCGTCTGCCTAGAGCAGACATCGGCGAGTCGACTGGCAAGAGCGAAATTGGCCTCGGCGGCTCCCGGCTGGCCACCCTCGCCGGCTTCCAGTGCCGTGTCGATCAGTTGGCCAACTGCTGCTCCGACGAGTATGATGTGTTCGGACATGTATGTTGCGAAGGCCTCGTCACCGGCAGCTCCCGATAGGGAGTCCGCTTTGGCTATGAATGCCGCAACAGGATCGAAGGCGAAACATCTGGGGCAGAGAATCAGGAATGCGAGAGCAAAGAAGAGATTGCAGATAGCGTGTCTGGGTTGCATGATTGCCCGCGCTCTCCTGGAACTCATGAGCCCGATGGGTCAGATATCGCGAACGCCAAGAATCTCAGCAGCCTGAAGTCTTGACCGCGCGAGATCGGCTGGAACTATTCTACCGCGAGGCCGCTGAGGCTGTCAAGTTTCGAGCAAAGTGTATAGCGTATGGTGTAACGTTTAGGGTGCGGAATTGGTTAGAGGTAAGAAGCATTGGGCGGTGTCAGGGTTTGCCCCGAGGTTGCCCAAATGCTGATCGCACCGGCGCGATTTCGCAAGATTTGCGCCAACAAAAAGCCGTCTTGGTTGTAATTCTAACGAGGCAGCAACGAACATTGTGCAGGGCACAACGCGGGGCCGCCTTGCCGGATCGGGCGAGAGACTTTCTTCCTTTACTCCAAGATGCGGGGCCTATAAAATGGAAGGGTCTTGCCGACTTAGGCGGAGGGGCAGAGTCCTGATCCCGTTGCCGTCGGCAGTCAACGAATTTTCACCGACTGGAGGTAGAGCAATGAGACACCACAGGCTGTCCTGGGGCGTTTGGGCATTATCGGTCGTCTCGCTGTGCCTGGTGGGCGCGCTTGCCACAGTGCCAGCGGCCTGGTCAGTTGAGGCATCCGGCGGGAGACCTATCGGTGCAAAGGTCATAAATATCGCGGGTGGGGTGCAGGTGCAGGTGCCAGGTGGAGTGCCGAGAGCACTTCGCCCCGGCGATTATGTGTATTTCGGCGAAGATGTCACCGTTCACAAGGGCAGCTCTGCCACTCTCGCACTTTCAGACAGGACGCTGCGCGAGTTCACTGGTCCGACAACCCTTGCCGTGCGGCAGGACGTGAGCCCGGCCGGAGGCACCGTCCTTGGGAATCTAACGGCAGGCGTGGCCGATATGCTCTTCAGTGGGAAGCAGCGCACCTCCGAGGTGGTGATGGCCACCAGAATGGCAAACGCGGGCCTGGATATCACAGCCTCGATGCCGGTTCTTATCCATCCGGCTCCCGGCGAGAACCTCGTGGATGTACCCAAGCAGTTCAGGTGGCGGGGCATCGAGGGGGTTCCGCTGTACCGTGTGTCGGTGTACAGTGCTAGCCAGATGATGTGGCAGGGCACGACTTCGGAAACCAAAGCAAGTTGCCCCCCCAAGACCTGCGAATTCCGGCCTGGCGAGGCATACTACTGGGTGGTCGAAGCCCTTGTGGGCAATACGACCCTGAGATCGCGTGCCGCCGAATTCACGGTGCTCGCTGCGGATGTGAGGTCGGGGCTCGCAAAAGCCCTAAGCGATGCCGATGCATCCGTGTCCGACCCGGCTGCTGCTGCGGCGCTCAAGGCCCGGCTCTGTCTTGATGGCGGCGCCTATGCTAAGGCCCTTGAAGTACTTGACCAGGCCGTCGCCGGCTCACCGAGCCGCACAGCCTACATGCTTAGAGCGGAAGTCAAGGATGCCATGGGGCTTCCGGAAGATGCCTTGGGTGATTATCGAGCGGCGATTGCGCTGCCGCCCGTCGAGTAGAAAATAGATTATGACGCGTCTGCTGTCGAGTGGCAGCATCAGGCTCGTTGTCGTTGCCGCCATTGGTGTGGGCTTTGCTCTGCTTGCGCTTAGGGCCAACTGGTTCGAGGCGATAGACGGAAGGGTGTACGATCTTGGGCTAAGCGTGAGGCCCGAGCGCGAGGCTACCCCCAGCGTCGTCGTGGTGGCAATAGACAAGTATTCACGCCACACGGTCTTCCCCCCACCGGAGTTTCCCGTATCGGCGCACGTGAAGGAGCACGCCCTGGTGATCGATCGCCTGACGGCCGCCGGCGCCACGGCCATGGCCTTCGATATTCTGTTTGACCAGCTCGATCCCGGCTTAGATGTTAGCGCATTGGCGGCCTCCGTGAGGATGTCGGGAAGAGTTTGCATGGCGGGCGCCATCGAGAGGCAGACCGTGGCAATGCGCAGTGACGGGTCGGCGGTCAGCGAGGAACGGCTTGTGATTCCCAGTGACAGGCTCGGCGACAGTCTCTACTGCATCGGTCTTGTCAATATGCCTGTTGACGCTGATGGGGTAGCGCGGCAGAGCTCATACGGCAGTACCTTCCAGGGAAACATGTTGCCGTCCATGCCCTCCGTGCTCGCCGCAGCTGCCGAGGGGAAGCCATGGGGTTTGCCATGCAGCGGCGCCATTGATGGCCGAGGCGATTCGACCTTCTACATCGACTACCGCCTGGCTAGATCGGGGATCACCATAATTCCGTATGCCGAAGTTCTTCTCTCCGATGGCTGGCAGGATGCGGTTCGCGGCCGGGTCGTCCTGGTCGGTGTGACCGAGAACAGTCTCAGCGATCTCTATGACGCGCCGCTTCGTGGGCTCACCGGGGCCGGACAAGACAACAGGTTGCCGGGCGCGCTCGTCCTGGCTTACGCCGCGCAAACGCTGATCGGCAAGAGCCTGGTGTGGCCCCTCTCACGGATCTATGGTGTTGCAATGTGCGTCGCGCTTGCCGTTGCCGCGAGTGTGGTTGCGCTGGGCAGGAGGATTTGGGTCAGTGTAATACTCATTCTCGCAGTTATCATCTGTGTCGCTATTCTGGGTGTGCTGCTGAGCGCATTGAGGCTTGCCATCCTGCCTACGGGGGCAGCCCTCGGCGTTACCCTGGCCACTGCGGTTGCCGGCCTCCTTGCCGGTTATGTCCAAGCGCGGGTGATGTCGCAGCTCCAGCAGAGGGAGCTAGATGAGATATCGTCTGATCTCAGGAAGGCAGCCCAGATACAGCAGAGTCTCCAGCCGGAGAGCATGCCGGTGGTGGAGGGGGTTGCCCTGGCCGGCTTTCAAATACCATGCAAGGAGATAGGTGGGGACTATTATGATGTGCTCGACCTTGGCGGTGGTAGGGTAGGGCTGGTCATAGCCGATGTGTGCGGCAAGGGTGTGGCCGCCGCGCTACTCATGTCGAACCTCCAGTCAAACGTCCGGCAGCTGGCTCTGAGGGTTGAAAACTCCAGAGAGCTCGTGACGGAGCTTAACAGCACAGCCATCCGCGTGTTCACAGAGGGGCGATTCGTGACCCTGCTGTACGGGATCCTGGATCGCCGCAAAATGGAGTTCTCTTACTGCAGTGCAGGCCATATGCCTCCGATCATGTGCCGGGCAGACGGTGAGGTAGTGGACCTTCCGCCGGGTGGGATACCTATAGGTGTGCTCCCTGGATTCGGCTGGCAAGAGTACAGGCTCCAACTTGCGAGCGGCGACGTGCTCTTCATGTACACCGATGGCCTATCGGAGGCCACAATGGAGAAGACGGAAGACCTCTACGGAGAGAACCGCATCAGGGTCTTCCTCAAGGCCAACCACGGGAAGAGCCCAGACCAGCTGAACCGTGACATCGTGCGGGATGCCCAGGAGTTCAGCGGTTCTCAGCATCTCGCCGATGACATTACCCTGTTGACCCTGAAGATGGCCTGATCAGTAGTGCTGGGGCATAATGCCGATTTCCGCCACACGAAGTCTCGATCTAGTAAACCGGAAGAGGACCCGAGCGGGACGCTCCGCAATCAGTATTCTGTCTCCAAGATTACAAGCATGAGCTCCCGCGGGCAGGCTTGTGGCGAGGAGGGAATGTAGTTTTGACCGACGAGCCACAGCCGTGCGAGGAAGTGAGGCGCGACTAAACTTCGCAGGTTTGCAGGCCTCATCTCTTCACAGGTCTGCAGGCCTAACCTTCTAACCCCTAGCTTATCAGGCCCTTGATGTATTCCTTGGTGAGTTCCTTCTTGGGGTTCTCGAAGAACTCGTCAGCGGGGCCGTATTCGACCAGCTCTCCGAGATAGAGGAACAGGATATAGTCGGCTAGCCTCCGTGCCTGGCGCAGAATGTGCGTCACGATCACGATCGTATATTCCTTCTTTATCTCCTGGAATTTCTCTTCGATCCGCTGACTTGACTTGGGGTCCAGCGCCGAGGTAGGTTCGTCGGCAAGGATGATCTCCGGCTCGACCGCCAGCCCGCGCGCAAGGCAAAGTCGCTGCTGCTGACCTAAAGAGAGTCTCGACGCCGGTGCACGAAGCCTGTCCTTCACCTCATCCCAGAGAGTCGCCTCTTTAAGATAGTGCTCGACAATCCTATCCAGTTCCTTCTTCGACCGGACGCCGTGAATCCTCAGGCCATAGGCAACATTGTCATAGATTGACATGGGAAGCGGACAGGGCCTCTGCGAGAGCAGGCCCATCTTCTTCCTGATGTGAGTGATCTCCGCCTTAGGATCAAATACATTTTCGCCATCGACAAGCACCTGACCGGTTATCTTGACCTCTTCAATTGATTCTATGAGGCGATTGAATGATCTCAATAGAGTGGTCTTGCCGCAGCCCGAAGGCCCGATGATGGCGGTTATCATCTTGTCGGGAATATCAACGGTCAGGTTCTTCAGGGCCTGCTCGCCACCATAGGAAACTGTCAGATTCCTAACGCTTATGTGCGGCCTTAGCTCCATGCCTGCTCCTACTTCACAATGTACTTGGTAAGAGATCTGCTCAGGATTCTGGAAACCACACTGATTATCAAGATTATGATCGTAAGTATCAGCGCCGATGCGTACGCGCGCTGCTGAACTTCTGGAAATGGTGTCCCGAGCTGGAAGAAAATGGCAAGCGGCAAGGTTGCCGCCGGGCGGAGGAGGGAATGCGGGATGGAGTCGCTATACCCCGCTGTGAATATGACTGAAGCCGCGTCTCCCACGCCACGGCCAAACGCGATCAAGATGGCCGTGAGTATTCCGGGGAAGGCTTGACGTGCCACGACCTTCAAAGCAGTCTCCCACCGGGTTGTCCCCAGGGCGTAGGATGCATCCGCAAGTTCCTCGGGTACCATTCGAACCACCTCGTCCATCGCCCTGCACATGATAGGCAGGATGAGAAGCGAGACGGCGATTATCCCGCCGAGGAGCGATGCCCCGACACCAAAAAACAGCATTATCGCAAAGCCGAAGGCGCCGTAAACGATCGATGGAATACCCCAGAGGACATCCAGCGAGAAGCGAACCACGCTTGCAAGCCGCGAGCCCTTCTTGGTGTAGACATTGAGGTAGAGCACCACGGGAAGACTGATAATGATTGCCACCAGGGTCGCCCCGCCCGCGAGAAAGAGCGAGCCGACGATGGCATTAAGGATCCCGCCCTCCTTCCCAAGATAGTAGCCTCCTTTGGGTGTCTGCGTGATCATGGACAGTTTCATGGCAGGCAGACCCTTTACGGTGACCGTGGTGAGGATGAGAATGAGGCTCAAGAGCACAAGCAGGGTCGATGCGACCATGAGGCCCTTGAAGAAACTCTCTTCGACCTTTCGTCCCTCAAACCTTCTTCGACCACCCCTGGCGCTTCCTGCCGTTCTGCCGGGCATTTCGGTGGCTGCGATGTCTCGTTTTCGGGTTCGACCCTCTTCCCATCTTTCGGCTGACACTTCGCTCGTTCCCCCTACTTCATCTGCCCTTGCTCAGGGCCCGTCCGACCTTTACTTCATGGGCTCTGAGACAGATTCTCGCTACCGGATGCTCCTCGTCGCCCGAATGAGGACGAGCCTCGCTCCGACATTAAAGAGTAAGACAACAAGCAACAAGATCAGAGACGCCAAAAGCAGCGCCGAATCATAGAGCGGGACGCTCATCATCTCTCCATAATTGTTGGCGATCAGTGCCGCCAGCGGATATGATGGATCGAGCACCGAGTGCGGCACCCTTGCCACGTTTCCCGCCACCATAAGCACGGCCATCGTCTCGCCAAATGCCCGCGACAATCCGAGCAGGATTGCAGCCACGATTCCAGGGAAGGCTTTACGGATGACGGCATGCTTTATGGTCTGCCACTTGGTTGCGCCTAGAGCGAGCGACGCTTCTCTCACCTCGCGCGGCACGGTCGCGAACACCTCGACTGAGACATTGATTATGAGAGGAAAGATCATGATCGCAAGCACTATGCCCGCCGCGAGTACGCAATAGCCGGATGAGAAACTGCCGGAGAGGGGCGCGATGTAATCCTTGATCACCGGGACTATGATGAGGACACCCCAGACGCCGAAGACGACCGATGGAATGCCGGCCAATAGATCGATAAGCGGCCTCGCGAATTCGCGGATCCGCCGGTGCGCATATTCCGATAGGTAAATCGCCGTCAGGAGGCAAAGAGGCACAGCTATGATAACGGCAACAACCGTGACCCAGAGACTGCCTATGATAAAGGGAAAGAACCCGAAGTCGCCCCTCATGGGATGCCACGATGAGGATAGGAGAAGATGCTCGAGCGACTTGATCGCCAGGATCGGCCTTGACTTCTGGTAGAGGCCGACGGTCATGAAGACGAGAATGAGGCCGGAGAAGACCGTAAGGATGAGCATGAGCCTCCCTGCAACCTTATCCTTTAGCAGTCTCCAGCTGGGCCACATGTCCTGCTATCCCTTATCTGACATCTACTGACTCACCCTGTCGGTAACCGCCCCGGCCCGCACCCCGAGGTCGTCAAACAGCATGCGTTGGGAGTGCCCCGGCATTGCGCATACCCGGGGCAACCTTCCAGCGCACGCTTGATTTTGTCGAAGTCCAACCTACTTGGACGTTCCCGGACTTTCCTGTTTTGTTTCGCTCTCGGGCTTGGTTTCAGGTTTGGGTTCCGGCTTGATTACCGTCTTGCCCTCAAGCTTATCCATCTGTTCTGTCAGTTTAGCCTGGGTCAAATTGATGTAACCGGCATCGGGCACGTACTTCTGGCCATCGGCCAGAACCCACTTGATGAACTCCCGAACGGGCTCACGCGTGGGATTGCCCTTGCAGACAAAGTGGAGATCTCTTGCCGGCGGCGATGGGTACCTGCCCTCGTCTATCGCCTTGATGATATCATCGCGGGTGGCGTAGCAATCTTCTTCTTGGTCTATCTTGCCGTTACCGTTGACATCGATCGGCAGCACCCTTATGCCTGCCAGGGCCTTCTTGGTCTTGCCGTCATAGGCATAGCCAATGTTGTTGTAACCGATGCCGAGATTGTCCTTCTTGACGGCCTGGGTGACACCGGGGTCGCCGTAAACGCCGACCCCGAGAAGATCTTCCTGTTTGTTGCCAAGGAAGCCAGCCCACGTGTCAGCGGCACCGCAAGCATCGGAGCGGGTGTAAACGTGGATGGGCTGCTTGGCAGTGGTGCCCAGGACCTGTCCCCATGTCTTCACCTTCTCGGTGATCCAGATATCGATGAAGGTCTCCCGCTTCACGCCCTTGGCGGTGAGTTCCTTCAGGAAAGGATTCTTCTCGTTTATTGTTGGAACCACGGCGTCCCTGGTGACTGCGACCCACCAGGCACCTTTCTCGATCTCGGCGGGATAGACAGCGCGCGAGACCATGCCGATGTCGACAACACCTGCAAGCGCATCAGCCATGCCCTTGCCGGCACCACCGGCGGAGATATCAATCTTCACCTTGGGATAAATCTTCTGGAATTCCTCAGCCCATTTGACTGTCATGGGATAGAGCGCCCACGCTCCAGAGACCGTCACGGTGCCCTCGATGTTCTTCAGGGGCGCCTGAGGTGTCTGGGGCGTTTGGGGTGCCTGTGTCGGCGGGGTCTCCGCCAGGCACGCCACGGCTCCCATCGAAACCAACAGGCCAACAACCACCAAACCGCATAGCATCCTACTCATGGACTTGCCTCCCTCCTGTCCCTACGTGTCCAGGCAGCGCCGCACTCTCGCTCCATTCTCGAGCCCAGCGCTTGGAAACACGACATTGTCTATCATCTTAGTCGAGTTTCCCAGTAAACAAAAAACCTCCGTACTCATCATCTCTTGCACGCGTCTTCCAGGGTTATCCCCTCTAGCATTTCGGCAACAACGTTTCGGACATCAAGCATTACTTTTCGCAGCCCACATTTCTTCTCATCAGGACATGTGATGTGGGCCCATTTGCTCACGCAGCCGAGGGGAGCGAGCGGGCCGTCGATTATGCGGATGATCTGAGCAAGCGAGACCCGCCTGGGTGGTTTCAGAATGCTGTAACCTCCATGGATACCGCGCTTGCTTTCAAGCAGTCCCACCTGCTTAAGTTGAAGCAATATCTGCTCAAGGAATTTTTGGGGGATTTTTTCTCGCTGAGCGATTTCGTGGATCTGGACGGGGTTCTTCTTGTAGTGCAAAGCGAGAAACGTCATCGCCCGCAGTGCGTACTCGCATTTTCTCGAGATTCTCATCAAGCCCTCACGAGAAAGTCTACTAAATATATCGACTACATAGACTATCATATCAAACGATTTCTTGATTGTCAAGTAATTTTGGTATAACGTACGGGGGGGGGGATCATACAACAAAGAGTGCAGGATTTGCTGTTGGAGCGTCTCTCAGTTGTCGGGCTCAGAATGCAGGGCGTCAGGTGCAAGGGTGTTGCCCTTGTGACAGATGTCTGTGTAGATGGCGAACTCCAGATTGATCCTGCACTGGAGGTAATTGAACCTCAGGCTTCAAGAGTTAGAACTAGTGTAGTGTCTCATAAATACCTTGACTAATTGGAGCTGTCTTGGTATCATG
>CAYHHI010000022.1:0-51155 GCA_964356335.1 uncultured bacterium | reverse complement strand
ATACCGCAAGTACATCGAGAAGGATGGTGCTCTTGAACGAAGGTTCCAGCCTATAATGGTGTCTCCACCGACGGTTGAGGAGACCATCGAGATCATCCGGGGCCTCCGTGACAAATATGAAGCTCATCACAGGGTGAGGATAACCGATGAAGCAGTGGTTGCGGCGGCGAGGCTCTCGGAGAGATATATAAAGGACAGGTACCTGCCTGACAAGGCGATCGATGTGATCGATGAGGCCGGCGCAAGGGCGAGGCTCTCGGTCTCTTCGGTCCCACCTGACATAAGAGAGCTCGAAACCAAGCTCGATAAGTTGGTCATAGACAAGGAGAGTTATATAAGGAAGCAGGACTTCGAAAATGCGGCAAGGGTAAGGGACAGGGAAAGGGAGCTGCGGGCCAAGCTGGACGAGATAAGGAAGAACTGGAAACAAGCTGCCGATGGCACAGACGTTAAAGTGGATGCAGAGGCCATTGCATACATCGTCTCAAGAATGACCGGTGTCCCGATAGTGAAGATCGAAGAGGAAGAATCCAAGAAGCTGCTTCGGATGGAAGATGAACTGAGAAAACGCGTGGTCGGACAGGACGAGGCGCTCGGAGCAGTATCCAAGGCGATCCGCAGGGGCCGAGCCGGACTGAAGGATCCGAGGAGGCCGATTGGGTCTTTCTTCTTCTTAGGGCCGACGGGTGTGGGTAAGACCGAGCTTGCCCGAGCGCTTGCCGAGTTTCTGTTCGGTGATGAGAACTCCATGGTAAGGATCGATATGTCCGAGTACATGGAAAAGTTCGCCGTCTCAAGGCTGGTTGGGGCACCCCCCGGCTACGTGGGTTACGAGGAGGGCGGTCAGCTCACAGAGAGGGTTCGGAGAAGACCATATTCGGTGGTCCTCCTCGATGAGATCGAAAAGGCCCATCCGGACGTTTTCAACATCATGCTCCAGGTGCTCGAAGACGGCCAGCTGACTGATAGCTTCGGCAGGGCCGTGGATTTCAAGAACTGTGTTGTCATCATGACATCCAACGTGGGGACAAGAAGCATAAAAGGAGGTATCTCCCTCGGTTTCCAGCGCGAGGATGCCGAGGAGACCTATGAACGGATGAGAGATAAGATCTTGGCAGAGCTCAAACGGACCTTCAACCCGGAGTTCCTGAACCGCGTCGACGAAATAACAGTCTTCCGCTCACTCGGGCTTCCTGAGATCGAGAAGATCGTCGACATTCTTCTGGAGGAGGTCGAGGAGCGCCTCGCATCGTATGGACTCTCGCTCGCGATGAGCCCTGAAGCCAGACAGCTCCTTATCGAGAAAGGGTATGATCCTTCCCTCGGCGCCAGGCCCTTGAGGCGGACGATACAGAGACTCCTGGAAGATCCTCTCGCTGAAGAGGTCTTAAAGGGCACGTTCAAACCAGGCTCGAACATCAAGGTATGCAGAAAGAAGGATGTATTGGGCTTCGAATGTAAACCCAAGCCTAAAAAGGAAAAAGTAGGCTGCACACGGACCAAGGAGAGCGAGCTTGAAGAGAAGGAGCTCGAGTGATTCATGGTTGGTTAGGCACTTTGCTTCCGTAATCTTTACCCCTTTGAGGCCAAGACCTGCCCTCTTGGCTCTCCTTTTCGCCTGGCTGGTTGTGGTTTCTGCGACGCCGTCGCTTGCGGCCTTTGAGGAAGTCACCATCGCAAGCCTGCGGGTTACCGGCAATGCCAGGATAGAAGAGGCTGCGGTCACTAATACCTTTGGCCTGGAGCCCGGTAAGACCTATCCCTATGCTGAGATACGAGCTGGGCTCCAACGCATCTTCCAAATGGGGTTCTTCGATGATGTCAGGCTCTATGTGGAGAATGTCGCGGCCGGTCAGGCGCTCACGCTTGAGGTTGTCGAGAGACCCGTGGTCACATCGATTAAGATCACCGGCAACAAGAAGATCGGGAAGGACGATGTGAGGGGCAAGATTGCGGTTGCAGTCGGCTCATCTCTTGAGGGCGATCTCGTCCAAGAGAGTCTCAGCGCGATCAAGAAGATATACAAGGATAAGGGCTATTTCCTCGCGAGTGTGACTTCTGAGGTCAGCCTCACGAGCCCAATGGCCGCTACCCTCACTTTCAAGATTGAAGAAGGGGTCAAAGTGAAAGTGGGCCGGATCTCCATAGAAGGGAACAGATTCGTTGGAACCCGCTCCATAAAGAAGGCGATGGAGACCAAGGAAAAGAAGAGGCTCAGGAGACAGGATTTCAACCCCGAGAAATACGACAGCGATATGGATAAGGTAGTGCGGCTATACAAGAACAAGGGCTATGCCAATGCCAAGGTGATCTCCCATGAAGTCAATCTCGATGAAGCGATAGGAAGAGCCAACCTCAAGGTGACTGTGGATGAGGGCCAACGGATCTATCTCAGGCAGGTCAGCGTGGATGTCGCCGAGGCCGAGGCCTCCGAAGGCAAGATATCCGAAGAGATGCTGACCAAGGGTATCACGCTTCAAGTGGGGCTGCCATACAGCCTCACCGCTTTCGAGAAAAGCCTCGAGCAGATGTATTCGATTCTCGGCGATCAGGGCTTCGTGTTTGCCAACATTGATCCCGCAGAAACCTTTGATGGAGACAGCCTCACACTTACCTTCAAAGTCAGTCCCGAGCGAGCCGTCCATGTGGGACAAGTCATAATTGAAGGCAACGAGACCACTTTTGAGAAAGTGATAAGAAGAGAATTATTGATAAAGCCAGGCGACATTCTTAGAAGATCGCTTGTCGAGCGGAGCAACCGCGAAGTCTTCAACATGGGTTACTTCGACAATGTTGACATCGGATCCCGTGTGGCTAACGAGCAGGGAGACATTGATCTCATATTCAGGGTGAAGGAGAGGCAGACGGGTATTGCCAATGTTGGAGCCGGCTATAGCGAGGAATTCGGCCTCACCGGCTTCATCGAATTCTCCCATAACAACATGGGATGGTTCAGGAAGTTGCCTTACCTCGGTCTGGGCAAGGGTCAGTCCTTGAACCTGAGGTGGGAATTCGGGAAGCTCACGCAGATCGAACTGGGTTACAGGAACCCGTGGTTCCGCGACACGCCAACGCTTGTGGGCATTGACATTTATGATACGAGGCGCGAGTACGAGACTTATACTGATAAGCGGGATGGGTTCGGACTTGTCGCAGGCCGGAGGTTCCCGCTTGTTGACTATACCAGGGTATATGTCAGATACAGCCTTGAGCGGCGCGAGCTTACTCCCGACAAGGTAAGAGCAAGCGACTTCGTGAAGAGCCAGGCGGGCATGCGCACCACGTCGAGCGCCACTCTGACCTTCATGCGGAACAGCGTTGACAATCCATTCTTCCCAAGGGCAGGCTCGCGGACTTCGCTTGTCGGTGAATGGGCCGGTGCGTGGCTTGGAGGCAATACTGCATATCAAAGCTACGTCTTCGACAAATCCGATTATGTAGCAGTGCCGTTGCTGAACTCGGTGTTGGTTCTCAAGGTGCGCGTCGGTGTGCTTGATGCACTTGGCAGGCGAGGCTTTATTCCAGTATACGAGAGATATCGGTTGGGAGGCACGACTCTGGAGGGGGTGAGGGGATACGAGGACAGGGAGATCGTCCCTGAGGGGAACGCGACTGATGAGGGCGGGAAATTCATGCTGCTCCAATCTATCGAATACAGGGTCCCGGTGATCAAGAACCAGGCCTTTCTCCGAGGGTTTCTTGATGCGGGCGACACCTGGAACAGTGTTCGGGCGGCGAGGCCCGGCTTCCTAAATAAGTCTGCGGGTTTAGGTTTCATGATTGAGATACCCATGGTGGGCCAGGTAGGCCTTGATGTTGGCTACGGGTTCGACCGGGACAATCTTCTGGGAGGCCCGGGCTGGAAAGGCCATTTCCAATTCGGCATGAGTGGGTTGTAGATCACGGAGCATGGAATAAAACGAGGAGGATCAACATGAAGAGGCTTCTATTTGTCATGCTTGTTGCGGCTGCAGGGTTTCCGCTATGCGTTTATGGTGCTGAGTTGAGGATTGGTTACGTAAACGCCACCGTGATATTCGAGCAGTACTCGCTCGCGAAAGAGGCTCAGCAGGCATACGAGAAGGAAATGATTGATCTCAATCGGCAGGTCGATGCGATGGAAACGGAACTGCAGGCCTATGCGGACACATTGGAAGCCAGGAAATTCCTCTTCAGCGAGGAGCGTCTCAAAGAGCAGAAGGGAGAACTTGAGACGAAGCAGCAGGCCTATTTGAAATTCCGACAGGAAGCCGAGCTCAAAGCAACCAAACGCAATGAGGATCTGACCAAGCCCATTGTCCAGGCGATAGAGGATGCAGCCAAGAAGGTTGCCGAGAAGGACGGGTTTGACTTAGTACTGGACTCGGCTGCCGGTATTGTGGTTTACTCGAAGCCGGAGCTTGATGTCACTGACAGAGTGTTGCAAGTGCTTGAGGAGGCCAAACAAGCAAGTCAGGCTGGCCAGACCGGCCAAACGGGTGGCGGGCAGCAATAAATGGAAGTAGCGCTCCGGGAGCTAGTGAGTATAATCGGCGGCGACCTGTCCGGCGATGGGTCTGTGGCCATAAGCGGCGTGGCCGGTATAAGAGAAGCCGAGCCAGGTAGCATTACTTTTCTTGCTAACCCGAGATACGAGGCGTTTCTCCAGACCACCAGGGCTTCGGCGGTAATCGTCCTATGCGGCACTAAGCACCGCTCGAAACCCCTGGTCTTGACTGAGAATCCATATCTCACTTTCATAAAGGCCGTGGAGTTCTTTGTGCCTAACCGTAACGAGCACCTGCCTGGTGTCCATCCATCTGCTGTAATTGCCCATACAGCAACCATCGGCTCGAGGGTGCACATTGGACCCCATGTTGTTGTAGAGGCTGGTGCATCGGTCGGTGATGGCAGCACCATCCTGGCCGGCAGTTTCATTGGCCGGGACACTCAGTTGGGGGCCGGGTGCCTCATCTATCCTAACGTCACGATCCGCGAAGATGCAAGAATAGGCTCGAGAGTGATAATTCATGGTGGCGCCGTGATTGGGAGCGACGGCTTCGGCTTTGTCAAAGAGGGCGATGTCTACAGGAAGATCCCTCAGATAGGCAACGTGGTCATCGAGGATGATGTTGAAGTTGGCGCCAACGTCACCATAGACCGTGCTACCACGGGTACAACCTTTGTGGGAAGGGGAACCAAGATTGACAACCTGGTACAGGTAGGTCATAATGTCGTGATTCGTGAAAACTGCATACTGATTGCACAGGTTGGAATCGGGGGCAGCACAGAGGTGGGAAGGGGGGTTACCCTTGCCGGTCAAGCAGGGGCCGCCGGACACATAAAGATCGGTGAGGGCGCTGTGGTAGCGGCCCAGGCCGGTGTGACCAAATCAGTGCCGGCCGGTCTCATGGTATCAGGCTATCCCGCCAGAGAGCACAGCCAGTCAAACAAGATATATGCTAGTCTGCAGAAACTTCCGGAGCTCTTGAAGAAGGTCGCGGACCTGACCCGACGCTTGAAGGAGATAGAGGAGAAGCTTGGGGAATGAGCGGAAACCAGAGAACGATCGGCTCTGAGGTCACGTTTTCGGGAATTGGGCTGCATGGTGGGGAGCGTGCAACCCTGGTTTTCAAGCCCGCTCCCGCCAATTCGGGACTGAAGTTCGTTCGTACCGATCTCGCCGAGCGGCCCGAGATCAGGGTTGATGTCGCCAACACCTCCGAGAGTGACCATTCAAGAAGAACCGTTCTGCGGAAGGGAAACGTCACCATAAGCACAGTCGAGCATGTGCTTGCGGCCGTGCATGGGCTCGGGATCGACAACCTGACGATCGAGATCAATGCCTCCGAGCCGGCCGAGCCTGATGGCTCAAGTGCTCCTTACGTCGAGGTCCTCAAACGGGCCGGCCTGGTCGACCAGCCAGACCCGAAGCGCTGCATCGAAGTCAAGAGCCCCATAGGGTTTTCTGATAATGGCGTTGAGATGATGGCCCTGCCGTATGATGGCCTCAAGATAACCTTTACGGTGCATTATGATCACGCCTTCATAGGGACTCAGTACGCATCGTTCGATATTTCAGAAGGCGTTTTTGAGAAGGAGATCGCACCAGCCAGAACCTTCTCGCTCCTCAAAGAAGTCGAGGCTCTCAGGACCAGAGGTCTCATAAAGGGTGGCAGCCTTGAGAATTCCATAGTCATTGGGGATGAAGGTATTCTCAACAAGAAACCCCTGAGGTTTCCAGACGAGTTTGTGAGGCACAAGATTCTCGACTTGCTTGGCGATCTGTGTCTTCTGGGAGCGCCCGTCAAAGCACATGTGATATCGCTGCGTTCGGGCCACTCGACCAACATCAAACTTGTGAAGATGCTCAAAGGCCAATTTGCCGACCAGCATAAGAGCCTTGTCGGGCGCCGTGTGAGAGATGTCCCGTCGAGCCTTTCGATCGAGCAGATCGAGGAGATAATGCCGCACAGATACCCATTCCTCCTGGTTGATAGAATACTCTCGCTCGAGGAGGGTAAGCGGGTAGTTGGGATCAAGAACGTCACCATAAACGAACCGTTTTTCGTCGGCCATTTCCCGGGGCATCCGATAATGCCTGCAGTTCTCATAATTGAGGCGATGGCTCAGGTGGGAGGGGTCTTGCTCCTCAGCATGGTGGAGAATCCCAAGACCAAACTGGTTTACTTCATGGGGATAGACAAGGCAAAGTTCCGGAAGCCTGTTTTTCCGGGAGACCAGGTGAGATTCGAGCTTGAGATGGTAAAGCTGAAGATGAACACGTGCAAGATGACAGGCAAAGCTTACGTCGGCAATGACCTTGTTGCTGAGGCCGAGCTCTTGTCCATCCTCGTTGACAGGCAGAACCTACCTGAGAGGAGCCCAAGCCAGTGAGTCCCTGCGCGGATGGGGCGGTCCCGGACCTTGACCGCATGGCCGGAGGGAAACACGCCCCGGCAGTTCATCCCACTGCGATTGTGGATCTCAGGGCCGAAATGGGGCAGCATGTCGAGATAGGCCCGAATACCATAATAGGACCTGACGTCACTATAGGTGAAGGCACCCGTATTGGAGCCAATTGCCTCATCGAAGGTTGGACGACCATAGGAGGGCGGTGCCGCATCTTCCACTCCGTCGTGATAGGGACGGAGCCTCAGGATGTGAAATACCGGGGTGAGCGGACTTTCGTCAGGATAGGGGAAGCTAACTTGATCAGAGAGTTCGCGACCATAAATCGCGCGACCGGTGAGGACAAAGAGACAAGAATAGGCGACAATAGCTTCATAATGGCATATGCCCACGTGGCCCACAATTGCAGTGTGGGCAGCGGCGTGATCATCGCGAATGCAGTCAATATGGCAGGGCACGTCACCATCGAGGACCACGCGAGTGTGAGCGGTGTCACTGTGATCCATCAGTTCGTTCGCGTGGGCAAGTACTCTTATATCGGAGGCGGCTCCCGCATACCCATGGACGTAGCACCTTATGTCATGGTGGCGGGCTATCCGGCCCGCGTGAATGGCCTGAATATCGTTGGGCTTCGGAGACACGGCTTCTCACCCGAGGTGAGGAGGCGCCTCAAGGAGGCTTACAATCTGATATTCCGGTCAAGCCTCAACACCACCCAGGCCGTGGAACGCATAAGGTCGGAGGTCGAACAGATTCCAGAGATATTGTATCTCGTCGAGTTCATAGAGAAATCACAGAGAGGGATTACGCTGTAGTTTCGGACGAACACGAGAAGATGCCGCCTTACGCCCGAGGCGGCTTTTTGATCAAGGGGGAAGCGATGGCAAATCTCAGATGCGGTGTCGTGGGAGTGGGGCAGCTGGGACAACATCATGTCCGCATTTATCGGGAACTCGCTGAGGCAACACTGGTAGGCATCTATGATACGAGCGGTGAGCGCATGGAAGAGATTGCGAGGTGTTACAATACCAAACCCTACCCGTCGCTTGAGGCCCTCATCAAGGACGTGGACGTCGTCAGTTTGGCCGTGCCGACAGTTTCTCACTACGAGATAGGCCTTGCCATCCTTGAACAGGGTAAGCATGTGCTGATTGAAAAGCCCATCGCCTCAACGGTTCAGGAGGGCACGGACCTTGTCCGGATGGCAAAACGTAAGAAGGTTATCCTGTACACCGGGCACACCGAGAGGTTTGCCCCTTCGATCCGAAGTGCTCTGAGGTGGGTGCGCAAACCAAGATTCATCGAGGCGCTGAGGATGGCCGGGTTTGGCCTGCGGGGCACAGACGTTTCGGTGATACACGATCTCATGATTCATGACATAGATCTTGTGCTCTCGATTGTCGGTTCGGAAGCCGAAAGGGTAGAGGCCATTGGGGTTCCAGTCTTCACACCCAACGTGGACATTGCCAATGCCCGGATATGCTTTCGCGACGGCACCATCGCATCCCTTACCGCGAGCCGGGTGTCCACTGAGCGTCTGAGGAAGATGAGATTCTTTCAGGCAGATGCTTACATCTCGGTGGACTTCCTGAAGCGGGATGTCAAGATCTACCGGAGGAAGGACGGGCTGGATGACCTTCTTACATCTCAGTCTGAAGGCGTCGATATGCAGGATCTGGTGGAAATTGTGATGCCCCCCGTGGGGGACGAAGAACCTCTGATGCTCGAGATCCAGGATTTCATCTTGAGCATCCAGGGCAAGAAAAAACCCGAGGTCCCGGGCGAAGCCGGTGTCAGGGCGCTTGCCATTGCATCTGAGATCATGAACGATATCAATGCTCGCCGTTCACTCTGGGGAGAGTAGATGTCAAAGCGGATGATGATTGTGACGGGCGAAGCCTCGGGCGACATCTACGGCTCGCTTCTCGCTTCTGAGGTGAAGCGCATGGATCCCGCCGTTGAGTTGATGGGCGTTGGTGGTGAGGCCATGAGACAGGCCGGGGTTCGTGTCTTCCTTGACAGCGGGGAGATTTCGGTCGTTGGAATCTGGGAGGCGGTGGTACGCATCAGGAGCCTCCATAAAGCCTTCAATCACGTCAAGAGTGAGATCCGGGCGCTTAAACCCGATCTCCTGGTTTTGATCGATTATCCCGGAATGAACCTGAGGTTGGCGCGGTTCGCAAGGCGGATGGGGATAAAGGTGATGTATTACATCTCTCCTCAGGTGTGGGCGTGGGGCAGGAACAGGATAAAACTGATAAGGGCAAACGTCGATAAGATGGTCGTGATTCTGCCGTTTGAGGTGGAGGTCTACAGAAGAGAAGGCATCGACGCAACTTATGTCGGGCATCCTCTGATTGACATTGTCAAGACCAGCCTTGACCGGGACGCCTTCTTGAAGAGGTTGGGCCTAAGCCCTTCCAGGAGACTGGTCGCTCTCCTGCCGGGAAGCCGTCCCCAGGAGATCCGTCAACATATCGGCCCGCTTATAGATACTGCTTCTATCCTGAGAGAAAGGTTCGCCGATCTGGATTTCATCATGGTGAGTCTGCCGTCTTTTGAGCAAATGGTCGCAGACGAGATCAGAAAAGCCGGCAAGGAGATGGCCGTCACCACTGAACTCAGGTATGAGGCCATTGCCTACAGCGATCTTGCCATAATGTGCTCGGGAACCGTGACTTTGGAGGCAGCCTTGCTGGGTACTCCCATGATCGTGATATACAGGCTAGCACTTCTCTCCTGGGCGCTTGGACGCATGATTATAAAGGTGCCCTACATTTCCCTGGTGAACCTTGTGGCCCGTGAAGAGATAGTGCCGGAGTTCATTCAGGCGGCGGTCAATCCCTCGGTTCTTGCAGACGAGGCCGCGCGGATACTCGGCGATGAGTCGCGAAGGCGCAATATTATCGAACGTCTACGACAGGTCAAATCGCAACTCGGTCCTGGGGGTGCGACACGTGAAGCCGCTCGAGTGGCTCTTTCTCTTGTGTAGAAATGCATAGGCCGGACGACCAGAGGCAGCCAAAGCCTGTGGGAAACAACACGTGCAAGTCCTCGCTCTTATTCAGAGTACTTCTTGGAATCTACAATTATCTCCCGCTGCCTGCGTACTTTTGCCTCTGGGCAGCATACTGGTTGACCCCGCGCGGCACGGGAAGTCTCGAATGGAGACTTGCCATGAGAAGCCTGCCTCCGCGCGGGCGCCGCGCCATCTGGTTTCACGCAGCATCCGTAGGCGAAGTCTCCACAATAGCCCCTGTCGTGACTCAGGTCAGAAAGGTCCTGCCGGACGTTCCTATTGTTGTGACCACAATGACGCGGGGTGGCGCACGGCGGGCCGCTGAAAAGCTCAGGTCTGCCGAGATAGCTTTGGTGCCCTTCGATTTCCTGCCTGCGATGAGAAGGTTCGTGTCAGCAGTCGAACCATCATGTCTCGTGATCGGGGAGACCGAAATCTGGCCGAATCTCGTGGGAGAGGCAAAGCGACAGGGTGCGTCGGTGATTTTGGTCAATGGCAGGGTATCGGAGAGATCCTACCCGCGCTACAGGCTTGTGAGATTCTTCATAAAGAATGTGCTTGAGCAGTTTGATCTTATGCTGATGCGCACCGAGACCGATGCCGGCCGGATCATAGACCTTGGCGCTCGGCGCGATCGAGTATTCGTGACGGGCAATACCAAGTATGACGTTCTGCCGGCACCGATTGCACCCGATCGCCGCAAGGCAATAAGGCAGGCGCTCGGCATAGGCGAGACAGCCAAGGTCGTGACGCTTGGTTCGGCGAGGGAGGGCGAGTCCGAGATCGTCTTGAGGTGCCTCACCGGTTTGGAAGGCGGGGCGGTCTCGCGTCTCGTTATTGCGCCGCGCCACCTCGGGCTTGTTCCTCAGATCGAACAGGTCTGCGCAAACCTGGGGTACACCTTCTTGACGCTTTCCGATCTGCGCTTGCCGGTGGGCGATGTTCACGAGGAGCCACAAGTCCTGATCCTGGCGCAGATGGGCCGATTACTTGAGACGTATGCGATATCCGACGTGGCCATCGTCGGCGGGACTCTCAAGCCCTTTGGCGGACACAACCCGCTCGAACCGGCGTCGCAGGGCTGTGTGACAGTTGTGGGACCCTATATTCAGAATATAGAGGATGACATAGAGTACCTGACTTCACGATCATGTGCATTTGTCGTCAGTGAGGCGGACCTGGGGCGGACAGTCGCAGACATCCTGTCCCAGGATGAGAGAAGGAAGAGTCTGGGACTGGCTGCCGCCCGTGCCGTGGAGGAAAAGAAAGGCATTGCCGAGGAGTGCGTCCAGGCTATCATCAGGCGGAATCTCCTGCCGGAGGCATGGTTGGAGTGAGAGTAGTAGACTTGAGGAAGCTCAGATCCCCGCACGAGATGAGCCACGCCCAGAGGTCGATGCTCTTTCCCATCATGTTGCCGCTATCGGTCGTCTATGGCGGAGCCATAAGGCTCTGGAGAAAGCTGCCTGTCCAGCCGGTGAATGTGGGAATACCAGTCCTGAGTATCGGGAGCATCCTGGTCGGAGGAACCGGCAAGACCCCGCTCTGTATGCTTATGGCCAAAGGCCTTGCAGGTTGGGGCCGCAGGGTCTGCATAATCTCAAGGGGATACATGCGAAGGAGCAGGCATTCTCCGCTCCAGGTCAGCGACGGCGGGCGCCTGATGGCTACTGTCGCCGAAGCCGGGGACGAACCGTACCTGATGGCGAAACGGCTGCCTGGCGTCTGCGTGGTGGTCGCTAAGGACAGGGTCGCTGCCGCGAGTGTAGCTTCCGGGGCGTTCAGGCCTGATGTCTTCCTACTAGACGATGGCTTTCAATCCCGACGCATCTTCAAGGATGTTGACGTTGTGACCGTTGATGCCTCATCCTTGAGGACCAGGCAGGCCATGTTGCCGTTGGGCAGATTGCGTGAGGATTGGGCCCGGATAAGACCGCAACACATATGCGTCGTTCTGCTTGAACCAGGTGAGCCAACGCCAGAAGCAACCTTGCTTGAGCGTCTTCCTACCAAGACCGTATTTTACGCAACATATGAAGAAGCGGTCGTGCTTGACGCCGGGGGCAATCGAATCGGCATCGAAACTGTGCGCAGGGATAAGGTCCTCATCTTGAGCGGCATAGCGTCACCGGCGAGGTTCGAGAATACTTGCAGCCTGGCTGGTATTGAGGCGGCGGCGAGCGTGCGCACCGATGACCACCACTGGTACACCGACCGGGACGCCCGTAAGATCCTTGACCTTATGGAGCACCATGGGTGCAAGCGCGTGATCACTACGGAGAAGGATTTCTACAAGCTCCCTGCCGAGCTTCGAGACGTAGCCTGGGTGGTCAGAGCAGACCTCAAGATTGGCGATCCTCAGGCCTTCTGGGACGAGATCAAGCGACGCATGCGAGGTCCGGTATGATTTCCAGAGAGTCAGATTTCTTGGTGATCGGCAGCGGCATCGCGGGGCTCCTTGCGGCGATAAAGCTGGCGAGGGCCGGCACCGTCAGTATCGTGACCAAGAAACAGAGAAGTGAATCCAACACCAACTATGCTCAAGGGGGGATCGCCATTGCACTTGATCCTTCGGATTCGCCTGATCTTCACATTCAGGACACGCTCAGGACCGGAAGCGGACTCTGTCATCCTGAAATCGTGGAATTGGTCGTGAGGAACGGAAAGCCCCGCCTTGAAGAGCTGATCGAGCTGGGCGTGTCATTCACTGGCGAGGAAGATACGGACGGACGGAGGTTGGCGTTGGGCAGGGAGGGTGGCCATTCCGTGAAGCGCATTGTTCACGCGATGGACTATACGGGCAGAGAGATCGAGACTGTCTTACTGGAGCGAGCAAGATCACTCGCCAACGTAACCTTCTTTGAGAATCATATCGGCGTCGATCTCATACTTGAATCGAAGCGGCGAGGAGAGCCCCTCAAACCCGACCGGTGCTGGGGTGCTTACGTGATGGACGTTCACACGCGAACGATCGAGCCTTTCACCTCTAAGGCTACTATCCTGGCGACTGGAGGAGCGGGAAAGGTATACCTCTATACCTCAAACCCTGACATCGCAACCGGAGATGGGATTGCTGTGGCCTTTCGGGCTGGAGCGAGAGTTGGCAACCTTGAGTTTGTCCAGTTCCACCCGACATGCCTTTACCACCCTCTTGCCAAGAGTTTCCTTATCTCCGAAGCTGTTCGAGGTGAGGGAGCCGTCTTGAGAACCGTGGATGGCGAGAGATTCATGCCCGCGTACCACCCACAGGCTGATCTTGCTCCCCGGGACGTCGTGGCTAGAGCGGTTGATTTCGAGATGAAGAAGCGCGGGGATAAATATGTGTTGCTTGACTTCAGTCCGATCGGGAAGATCAGAATCAAGCAGAGATTCCCCAGTATTTATGAGAGCTGTCTCCGGTTCGGAATAGACGTCACGACGCAGCCGGTCCCTGTGGTACCGGCCGCTCACTATATGTGTGGGGGGGTGGTCACGGACGAGAGGGCCCATGCCAGCATCGAAGGACTTCTTTGTGCCGGTGAGGTGGCTTTGACCGGATTGCACGGCGCAAATCGGCTCGCATCCAATTCCTTGCTTGAAGCTATAGTCTTCGCTGATATCGCGGCTCAATCGGCAAGGCAGGTCGCATGTGGGCCTGGAACGCGTGTTCCACGCATTGAGCGCTGGCACGACGAGGGAACTCGTGAGGCCGCCGAGGTCGTTGTATTCGATCATGACTGGGACGCAGTGAGGAGTCTCATGTGGGATTACGTGGGCATAGTGCGGTCGGACGACCGGCTGGCGATCGCGAGGCGAAGGATCGGGCTGTTGCGGGAGCAGATCGATGCCTGCTACTGGAAGTATCGCCTGAGTGCCGATCTGATCGAACTCAGGAACATAGCTCTTGTTGCTGATCTGATTGTGCGGTGTGCCCTCTTGAGAAGGGAGTCAAGGGGGTTGCACTACAACGTAGATTGCCCTGAAACTGATGATGCAAACTGGAGCAGAGATACCATAATTTGATTCCATGAACCTGCTCGGAAAGGCGCTGAAGAGCGGTGGTCCGATTGAAGGCCTTGGTTCATAGCGGGCGAAGCTTGCGCCCGTTTCGAAACCTGTGCATGACCGTAGGGATTATAGCGATTCTGCTTGCAGTATCCTCTTATGGGAGTGATTCCCGGGAAGGAGGGAATGCTGAGATGGGATCATCCAAGGTACGCCAGCCCGCAGTTGCCGGCAGCTTCTATCCCGGAAGCGAGAAGGCCCTGCGCGATACAGTCTCATCGATGCTGGATAAGGTCGAGCCTGCTCAAATCAAAGGCAAGATCGTGGGTCTCGTTTCGCCTCATGCGGGCTACGTCTATTCCGGGCAGGTTGCAGCGAATGCTTTTCGGACCGTTCAAGGCAAACAATTCGACGCCGTTGTGATTGTCGCTCCAAGCCATCATGTTTACTTCCAGGGAAGCTCGATTTATCGAGAGGGTCCTTACAGAACGCCTCTGGGCCTTGTGGAGATTGCGGTCGACCTTGCGGATGGCATCGCCAGAGCTGACTCCTCGGTCCAGTTCCGTTCTGACGCACATCTGAGAGAGCACTCGCTCGAGGTTGAGCTGCCCTTTCTTCAAGTCGCTGTCCCCAACCTCAAGATTGTGCCCATAGTGATGGGAGACCAGTCGTTAGCTACTTGCAGGCAGCTTGCCAAGGCGATTGCCGCCAATGTGAAGGGAAAGAACGTCCTTCTTGTGGCAAGCACCGATCTCTCACATTTCCATGCTTATGATGAAGCGGTGCGTCTGGATAAGATGGTGATTGACCGCATCAGGCATTACGACGCGGAAGGCTTGGCACGCGACCTGGATTCGGGAAAATGTGAAGCCTGTGGCGGCGGCCCGGTTGTGACCGTGATGCTTGCCGCACGTGAGTTGGGTGCTGCCAAGGGCGTGATCCTCAAGTACGCCAATTCGGGAGATGTCACGGGGGACAAATCGAGCGTGGTTGGTTACCTTGCAGCAGCTCTTGTGGCGGAAGGTGGGGAACAGGCGAGCGTGGGGGTTGACCTTGGCCTCGGTCACGGTGAGAAGGCGGAACTTCTGAAGATAGCTCGTCAGTCAATCGAGGCCAAGATTCTCGGCAGACCGATGCCCGAATTCAAGACAGCCTCCCCGCTTCTTGGCGAGAAGATGGGAGCTTTTGTCACGCTTACCGAGCAGGGGGAGCTCAGGGGCTGCATCGGCCATATAGTGGGGATAGAACCGCTTTACAAGAGTGTCTCGGACATGGCGATCGCCGCCGCGACGGAGGATCCAAGATTTCCTCCCCTGGGACGAGAAGAGCTCAAGCAGATGGCGATTGAGATCTCGGTCTTGACGCCTTTACGGAGAATTGCAGATCCCGAGGAGATCGAGGTAGGGCGCGACGGAATCTATATTGAGAAGGGTTACTATCATGGGCTTCTCTTGCCCCAGGTTGCAGCGGAATACGGCTGGGACCGCTACGAGTTTCTCGACCATACGTGTCTTAAGGCCGGGCTTCCCAAGGGCTGTTGGCGTGAGGGGGCAGTGATCCAGATCTTCTCCGCTCAGGTGTTTAACGAAGCCGAGATTCTGAAGAAGCCCGCATCACGATAGTGATGATCACAAAGGCAAGCAGATTGAAGGCCGAGACTGCGTAGGCCGATCCATTGAGGCCCATGGCGGGGATCAGCAGGAAACCCGTCGCAAAGCCTGCTACGGACGCCCCGGCAAGATCGAGGGAATAGGAGAGGGCTCCGACCCCTGAGACGGGTCTACCGGTTGCACCGACCAGTGCTGATGCGGTTGAGAAAATCGCTCCTCCGAGAGCACCCGAAAGAAATGCGATTCCTGCGAATACGATGTCAGGAACCTGGCTTGGGAGCGATCGGGGGTCGCCTCTCAACAGGCTTAAGGCCAGAACCACTGCGAGCGGCAGAATTATCAGACCGGCGGCAAGCAGGCTGAAGAACGACTGTCTGGGCGGGCCGGGCTTTTTGAGTGCAACGAGGGAGGAGGCGAGGCCCATACCCACCATGAATGCCGCGACGACTGCCGCCATGCGGCCGTAAATGTAGCCGCTTACTATCTGAAAACCGAGTATTACGAGGATCTGGGTGAACATGGTCGTGAAGCCCATCGAATACAAGGCCATGAACCATGGAAAGGCCCTGAGACCTGCCCGTGTTGCCGCCATGTAAAATCCAACTGTGATGACACTCACCACCAGAAGCAGAAGCGTGCATTTTTCGGGGGTCACCCAGGAGGTTATGCTCGATATCACGCGGCCGCTTCTGAAGTGCTTCTCCCAGATCGACATTGCCAGAGTGAAAGAAACCGGCCTCCCATCGGAGTTTTCTCTGCCTGTATCATACCTTGCTACGGTACTGTCAAGCTGGGCTATCCTCATCTCGGAAAGCGTATCCCAGAGCACGAACTGGTTCACGTATGAAGTTATTATGCCTCGCCTGCGAAGCCGCTCCAGAACAAGCGGGGTCTGCGCCCTAAGATCCAGCCCCGGAGACGCAAGTATGTTGATGTATTCACCCGGAAGCATGATCACCACGGGGAAAACCGCTTTGCAGGCGTTCGCGAGACTGGCTGCGAGTGATGCCAGAGCAGGACCTACATATGCGCCCGGCGAAGCGATCTTGATTGAGAGTATCCCATCCTTATCCAAAACCCGTTCCACGCTCCGGAAGAATTCGACCGTATAGAACCTGTTTACCTGGAGACTTGTGGGCATACCGGCACTTACTATGGCGACATCATACATATTCATGGTCTTGGCAACGTACTCCCTGGCGTCACCGTAGTAAGGTGTTACCGAGGCCCTTGCGTTGCCATCGAGCCAGCCCTTTGGAGCGAAATCGTGAACCACTGAGACCAAGGCGGGATCGAGCTCAACGAAGTCTATGCTTCTGACGGACGGATGTTTAAGCACCTCCCTGACGATTCCAGAGCCTGCACCACCCACCAGGAGGACATTGTGAGGTTCAGGATGATGAAGCAGGGGGATGTGGGCACACTCCTCGGCGTAGAGAAGATCGGGGATGGTGAAGGCCAGTGTTCCACTCTCGAAGAAATCAAAAGTGCTGTCACGGTTTGTGACCACAATGTTGCCATACTTGGAATCGACAGTCCGCGCGAGATTGAGCGGCTTCCACTGGAAGTGGCGCGCTGCCAGATCGATCTTGCCGCTGGCCCCAACTACCGCTGCGAGCGCCGCGAGGCATGCCACGACAAGCGCGAACCGGATTCTACGGTCTGAGCTTGTTCTAGATGGAACAAGATACGCGCCGCAGCCGAGGCAGACTACTGCCACCAAACCCATGATTCCTGCCGGCCGAAGCGCCTCGAGCAAGACGATGCTCAGGAGAAGGCCGGCGACCCCCGAGCCAAGGGCTTCCATCCCGTAGACCAGCGCAACTGAACGGGTGGGACTGACATGTCTGGCCGTGCCAACAAGCGCTACAAAGAGGCCGCCAAATAACACGGCAGATGGCAGCACACCAGCCAGGGAGATGAGGATTATGGTACCCGGAGCGAGCACCTCGCCAAAGGTCGAAGCGAGCGGATGGAGCAATCGTATGGAAATGACTTGAATGAACGAAGCTACTCCTGCAATAATGAAGAGGCTTGGGAGTCGATCTACGGTGTGCTGGCTGAGGCTTCGGAAGATCAGGCTTCCCGCACTTACTGCCAGGAGCCATATCGCAAAGGTCGTGGCTATGGTGAGCTCGTTGCCAGTGAAGGCTACCAGCAATTCTCTCAGGATTATCACCTGGGCGGTTGTGCTGACAAACCCGAGAGCCAAGGCCAGGGGAACCAGTCCGTTTCTTGAAGCCATTGCGGAATTATCTTCCTTGATTTGAAAAGCATGCTATCATAGTTTACAATGGTACTGGAACGCACGGCGGTATTCGAGAGAAAATTATGGAAGATGATAGGCTGATAAGCGAATTGGAGCGCGTTGTAGCCGACGATCCCCGCTACAGGCTTGAGGCGTATGTTTTTGTCATGAGCTCCCTGGAGTTCACACTCAGAAGACTTCGCCGCACGGGGCACCTTACAGGCCGGGAGCTGCTGGAGGGACTCAAAGACTATGCCAGAGATAAGTTCGGGCCTATGGCCAGAATTGTCTTTGAGCACTGGGGCATAAGGAAGACCGATGACTTCGGCGAAATAGTCTTTGGCCTTGTTGCTGCCGGAATCCTCGGCAAGACTGAGCAAGACTCCAAGGAGGATTTCAGGGACGTCTATGACTTCGGTGAGGTCTTTGAAAAGCAGTATGACTGGAAGATCGAACGCGATCTCAGTGTGCGTGAGGGCCAGTGATGTGTCCAGAAGATGACACAATCATGAAAGATATCAGGTATCTTCAGGAGACCATGGAGAGGCTGCTATCGGATTTCTCCAGATCGAGGATGCCTCTGGTTCTTGGCAAGGAGTCAGTATGGAGGCCCTTGACCGATGTCTATGAGACCGACAGGGAGTTGGTGATAAGAATGGACGTTGCCGGCATGGACTCGAGAGATTTTGATCTCGCGCTGCGCGGCAGAGTTCTTACGATTAGAGGCGCACGGAGGGACCCGACTCCTTCCGGCAAGAAACACTTCCACAAGATGGAGATAAGCCTGGGTCCTTTTGAAAGAAACATTGAGATTCCATCCCACATCCAGGTATCTTCACTGGAAGCCCATTACGACAAAGGCTACCTCCTTGTGAGAGTCGCCAAGGGGGCCAAGCGGGTCTCACGCAGGGAGAGAATAATCTCAGTGGAGCGAGGTTGAGAAGTTGGCAGCATGGACAAAGAAGATTCTGACGAGTGCAGTAATCAGGTTTTTTGGCGGAAAGAGCGTGAACGAGCCGTTCTCGCTTGGCCGCCTTGCCTTGAGTGCCAGACGGGTGCTGATTATGCCTCCCGAGGGGCTTGCCGAGATGCTGCTTGCCTACCCGGCGCTCACTTTCCTGAGGGGGGCCCTGCCCGAGTCCAGGATAATCTGCCTTGTCGGGGATGGCCAGGCTGAAATCCTGCGGGGTAATGGCATCGTCGATGATCTGGTTGATTTTCCCAAGGTACATGGCACACGCGGCATCTGGAATTACCGCGCTTTCGTCGCAGATATGCGGGAGCGGATGGTCGAGGCGGTTTTCTGTTTTGATTTCAGGTACGACTTCTATAAGGTGATCCTGCCAATTCTGTGCGGTGCGCGCCTCAGGGTAAGGCTGAAGGGAGATGTTGGCACCCCCCTGTTTAATGTCGAAGTGATCCCGACTAATGATGCCGCCTATTTTGAGGACTTGAACCTGTGTCTTGTGCGCTTCCTTTCCTCAGGCGGAGGCAAGGTATCCCGCTGGCAGCTCCCCGAGAAGGAGATGAAAATCGCAAGGGAAGTCGTGAAACTCAGGAAGAAGAACCCGGCCGATCTTATTATTGGGGTTGACCTCAGCTACACGAAGAACGGAGACAAGCCTCCCTTTGATGTTGAGATACGGATTGCGAAGAGTCTTCAGGCCTTGAGACCAAGCGGCATCGCCTTGCTTTCTGATCCCAATCCGGCGATCAAGGATGAAGACATCAGAAGGCTTGGCATCTACGATTGGCTTGACATACCAAGGAAGAGTTTCAGGGACACGCTCGGCATTCTATCCCAGTGTGATCTTTTCATTAGCCCCAACACCGATCTTCTCCACTTTGCAATCACCATGGGCGTGCCGTGTCTTGTCCTCTTCTCGGATAAAGAAGACAGGAGATGGATCCCGGGTACCGGCGATTTCCGCCTGATGGAGGAGAAGGACTGGATCAATGCTTCCCCCGCAAAAGTCGCTATGCAGACCCGAGATTTCCTGGTTTCACTCTCGAAGGTTCCAGCATGATCTCGCTGCGATTCTATTTGAGAGCCGTCTCCTTCCTCAAGCCATACCGTAAGCATCTGGCCGCTGCTCTGGTCCTAATGGTTCTCTGCGCCATCTTTAACGGCTTCTCAATCGGCATGATCCTTCCATTCATAAACGTGATCTTCTCGGGTGGGAAAATAAACCTGCCCGCCGCTTCGGTGGGAGCGTCTCGGACGTTACTGTCCAACGCACCCCATTCTCTGACCACGGTGCAGGAAGTTGTCAGAGAGAGAGTCTTGGCCTTCTACGCGTCTCCTACCCCCATGGTTACGCTGGAACGCATCTTCTTTTCGATTCTCATCATATATTTCCTGAAAGGTTTTTTCACCTATTTCCTGACTATCGTCAGCGCGGCCATCGAGCAGCGTCTGATACGGGACATCCGAAATCTTCTTTATACCCACCTTCACAAGCTTTCGTTGGCATTCTTCCATAGAAGCAGGACCGGGGCGGTGATATCTCTGATCACTAACGATGTGAACCTCCTGAGGATGACGATTTCAGCCGGCTTTCTCGGGTTCTTGAGAGATCTGACGCTTGTACTCGTGTATGCAGCGATCGTGGTGTGGATCAGCTGGCGTCTTTCGCTGGTTGCTTTTGTAGTCATCCCGCTCATAACTTACCTGGTGGCAGGACTCGGCAGGAAGTTACGGAGGTATACGACCAGAGCCCAGGAGAAGATGGCAGACATCACAGGTGTTCTGCAGGAGACCATATCGGGAATACGCGTAGTTAAAGCATTCGGGATGGAGAAGTTCGAGACGGACAAGTTTCGCAAGCACACACAGGGGTATTACAGAGTCTTCTTGAAGCAGCAGCGCACGGCATCACTGGCTCCCCCAATGACCGAGTTCCTGGGGGCTGCGGGTCTCCTTGTCGTTGTCTGGTACGGTGGGCGACAGGTGATCGGAGGACATTTCCTGACCCCCGATTGGTTCCTGATATTTCTCGCGGCCATGCTCTCTATGCTTCATCCTGCGAAGAATCTGAGTTATGCCAGTACCAAGATTCAGGAAGGACTCGCTGCCGCGAAGCGAATCTTCGCTATGCTTGACACCGAGCCTGAGATTCTGGATTCGGAGGACGCAATCGATATAGAGGGAATCAACCAGGGAATGGAATTCAAGCATGTGAGCTTCAGGTATGGCGATGTCGACTATGCTCTCCGGGACGTCAGCTTCAAAGTCAGGAAGGGTCAGATGGTAGCTCTTGTGGGGCCGAGCGGCGCTGGCAAGTCCACACTTGTTGATCTTATTCCACGGTTCTACGATCCCACCGATGGGAGCGTCGCTCTTGACGGCATCGATATACGCAAGATAACCACCAAGTCGCTCCGCAGCCTCATGGGCATAGTCACGCAGGAAGTTATTCTGTTCAATGATACGGTCAGGAACAATATAGCGTATGGGGTGCAGGAAGTCCCGTTAGAGAAGGTTGTTGATGCGGCCAAAGCAGCCAATGCCCACGAATTCATCAAAGGGCTCCCCCAGGGTTATGACACCATGATCGGCGACCGAGGCGTCAGGTTATCTGGCGGAGAGCGCCAGCGCCTTGCCATAGCCAGAGCCATACTGAAAGACCCGCAGATTCTGATATTCGATGAGGCCACATCGTCGCTGGATTCCGAGGCCGAGAGACTTGTTCAGGATGCGATTCAGAGGCTGATGTCAAACCGCACCGCTTTCGTCATTGCTCATAGGCTTTCCACAATAACAAGTGCGGACGTGATCCTTGTCATCGACGACGGGCGAATCGTCGAAGCAGGAAGACACGAGGAGCTTGTGGCCGCCAATAAAGTCTATAGGCGGCTATATGACCTGCAGTTCAAGGACCTCCCGCAGGTTGTCCAAGAAGGTTAGAGCCTGTATGCCGAGCCGCCCCGGCAAGGAAGCTAGATTTCTCATTCTGAGGCTCAGCTCTTTCGGGGACATCGTCCTCGCTGAGCCGGTTGCGAGGCGTCTGAAGGAAACCTACCCGGCGTGCCACCTGAGCTTTGGCACATTTGATGAGTACGGAGGGATTCCATCTCTCTTCCCCTGCGTCGATTCCGTGGTCGGGTATTCACGGGACCTGATGGCAATCGAGCCCAATGATTCACGGGAGGTTCGATTCGATGCGGTGATTGACCTGCAGAGCAACTTGAAGTCAAGAAGGATTATCCGGGGCCTGCGGGCCAGGAGGGTTCTGCGATATCGGAGACAGCACATTCGCCGCTTCTTGGCCGTCTACCTCCCGCATGTATGGAAGGGGAAGCTCAAACACACGAGCGAGCTCTATTTTGATGCCATCCGGCGGCTTGGGGCAGGGCCCTCTGACAGCTTCCCCAGACTCCGAGTCCCGGGCGAGATTGTCGAGGATTCGGCCGCGCGATTTGGTGGCGGCCCCTTCATCGGCATATGCCCGGGCGCTAGCAGCCGGTTCAAGATGTGGGGCGTAGACCGCTTCAGGGAGCTCATAAAGCTCCTCCGTGATCAAGGCCATGGGATGCTCGTGATCGGCTCGAACCAGGATAGGGCAATGGTGGAGTCCACCATGACCGGCATCACGGGCGGGGCCTCGGCTTACGTCGGCAGTGACATCGCGAGACTGGCGGGACTCCTCTCGTTGTGCCAGCTCACGGTGGGCAATGACTCGGGATTGCTGCACCTTGCGGCCGCTGTCGGCTCAAGGGTCATCTCGATGTTCGGCCCAACGTCTCCCATCCTGGGTTTTGCGCCGCTTGCACCTGGGAATGTGGCGGTGACACGCGGCCTGGCATGCAGTCCTTGCAGTTACCATGGCAACAGGCCATGTAGATATGAGAGAATGCTCTGCATGGAGGATATTGAACCGTCTGAGGTTGCTTCTATTGTCAATGATCTTGCCCTGCGAAATCCCAGAAGATAACTCGGAGAAGCAGGTCAGTTTTGCCGCACGAGTGCCAAACTGGCTGGGGGATGCCATTCTTGCCATCCCTGCCATTCGCGCGGTCGGTGACTGCGCGCGGCGCGGGCGCCTGGTGGTTCTCGCTTCAACGTCATCAGCCGAGGTTTTCTCCCGTATCCCGGGAACTTTGGTTTTTGGAATAAAGAGTCCCGGGGCCGACCTTTGGGGCTGGCTTAAGGCGATCTATGATGGGTCGGTTCTGCTGCGCCGTTTCGGGCCTGTCATGGTTTTCAGTATGACCAAGTCTTTTACATCTGCTGCCACATGCTTCATGGGCAGAGTGCCCAGAAGAATCGGATTCGCCAACGGCGCATGGCGCTTTCTCTACACCGACAGAGTGTCTCCACAGGGCCCCCGCCGTGAGCATCTCACAGCCACCTATTGCAGGCTTGTGGAGAGCGTGGGTCTCCGGGTTGAGAGCCGGATTCCGGCTCTTGAACCGACCGAGGGAGACCGCTTGGTTGGGGAGGACCTTGTCAGCAGGCACAGGTTGTCGCGAGCCGGCTTCATCTGTTTCTTCCCAGGCGCACGTTATGGGCCGGCGAAGCGCTGGGATAGCTCTCGATTTGCCTTGCTCGGAGACACCATAATTGATAAGTTCGGCTTTGATATTGTGATCCTGGGCGGTGAGGAAGACAGAGACGTCTGTCAATCGGTCGAGAGTAAGATGAAAGCGAAAAGCCTCAATCTATGCGGCAACCTTGACTTCTCGACTCTGGTTGGGACACTTTACCTTTCGGGCGGGGTCGTTGCCAACGACAGTGGCGGGATGCACCTTGCTGCGGCCCTGGGGGTACCCGTTGTAGGACTCTTCTTTTCTACTTACCCGGATTGGACCAAGCCTCTGTCGCCAAGATCCGTGGCGCTTTACAACAAGGTGGAGTGCTCACCCTGCTTCAGGCGTGACTGCCGCCGCGGGAACATCTGTACCGGGAGCATCCCCGTGGATCAAGTCACGGCTGCGCTGGAGCAAGTGCTGAGGAACGGCAATTGACCAAGGCAATCTTTTTTGACCGGGATGGCACTCTTCTTGTTGAGTTTGGCTACGTCGCACATCCCACTCTTGTTGTTCCCTATGCTTTCACCGCGGAGGCTCTCAGGCGAGCAAAGGATAGCGGTTTTTTGGTTATTGTGGTCACCAATCAGTCAGGGATTGCGCGGGGCTGGCTCTCCGAGAAGGACCTGGATCTCGTTCACAAGAGGATGCAGAGCATATTGGGCCAGGCGGGAGTGGCGCTCGACGCGATCTACTACTGCCCTCATCATCCTGACGCAACGGTTGAGACTTACCGTAAGCGATGTACCTGCAGGAAGCCCGGTACCGCTCTCGGTGAGATGGCCATCCGGAGATTCTCTATTGACGTCACGAGATCATTCGTGATTGGGGACAAGGCTACAGATCTCCGCTTCGGGAAGGCGCTTGGACTTGGCCCTTGCCTGGTCAGGACCGGATTCGGGAGAAGCGAAGAGAACCAGATGAGGGATGACGGTCTCCGGGATGTTCGCGTTGTGGAAAGCGTGCTCGAGGCCGTTGACTGGGCTATAAGAGAGGATGGCAAGAGGCGATGAGACAAGCGTTCTTCATTGTCATTTTGTTGCTTTGGGTTTTTCTGGCGGTGGGATCATCGGCGAGAGACATCGTTCCTGCCTCGGTTCCCTTCAAGGTAGGTGAGAAGCTGACCTTCGTCATACGCTACGGCTTCATCAAGGCAGGTGTTGCCACGATGGAGGTCAAAGAGATCGTTGACTATGGGGACAACCAATGTTATCGCATCACGTCTGAGGCCAGATCCACGATGCCGTTCTCACTGGTCTTTGAAGCTCGAGATTCTGTGGTATCGTTTATGGATGTTGAGCATCTCTTTACCTGGCGCTTTGAGAAGCATCTTAAGGAAGGCAACCACATCAAGGACGATGTGGTCATCTTTGATCAGCAGGACCATACTGCAACATATCTGGACAGCTCGGTGATCGCTGTGCCGCCCGAGGTCCAGGACGTCTTGAGTTCGCTGTACTTTCTGCGCACCAGGAATCTCGAGGTGGGCAAGACCATCCTTATAGAGAACCACTCCGATAAGAAGAACTATCCTCTCGAGGTGAAGATACTGCGCAATGAGACAGTGTCGGTGCCGGCCGGTAAATTCGATTGCGTCGTGGTCGAACCGATCCTCAAGGCTTCGGGCCTCTTCCAGCATCAGGGCAGGCTGACCGTCTGGCTCACCAAGGACTCGCGGCTCATGCCTGTCATGATGAAGGGCAGAATCATAATAGGATCGATAGAGGCAGCCCTGGCGAAAATGGCTCCCGGGGGTTCGTGAGGGAGGCGCAAGATGGGACATGGCAAAGACAGACAGCCCTTCCCCAGGGGGAAAGACTCGATAGGTGATCGCAAGAGCAAGGTTCACCTTGCTGACTTTGCAGGCTTGCCCAAAGATTTCTCCTGGTACCAGGACCTGAAGAAGATGATTCCCAAGATACTGAGGGGAAAAGACCTCGAAGATCTCAGTGAAGCCATTGCAGAGGCAAGGAGGCGTGGCAGGCCCGTCATCTTCATGATGGGAGCCCATGTCCTTAAGTGTGGGCTTGGTGGACTGATCTGTCATCTTCTGCGTAAGGGGATCGTCACCGGGCTGGCCACCAATGGCGCCGGCGCGATCCATGACATAGAAATCGCGATGTGGGGAAAGACTTCGGAGGATGTTGGGGAGGGCTTGAAGACCGGTATGTTCGGCACGACCGAGGAGACTTCAGTGATCTTTAACGACGCTGCACGCGCCTGCCTGGCAGAGGGTATGGGGCTGGGTGTGGGCCTGGCTAAGGCGCTCGTGGAGCGGCGGGCACCTAACCATGAGGTCAGCATACTGGCTACGGCGCTCAATGCCGGTGTCAGGGCTACGGTGCATGTGGCGATCGGCACCGACGTGGTACACCAACATGCCGAAGCAGATGGTAAGGCAATCGGCTATGCCTCAATGGAGGATTTCCGAGCTTTCACATCGATGATCCTCGCCTTGAGAGGAGGCGTAGTGCTTAACATAGGCTCTGCCGTGATTCTGCCCGAAGTGTTCCTGAAGGCACTGGCAATTGCTCGCAACGCGGGCGCCGATCTGGGAGAATTCACGACGGCCAACTTCGACATGTTTTCCCTCTACAGGCCGATCACCAATGTGGTAGAGCGTCCTCGCCTCGTCGGTGCAACAACCTATAACTTCACCGGCAATCATGAGATCATCCTGCCAGTGTTCATAGCCTCCGTGATGTCCAGGATCTAAGCCTCAGTGGCACGCGGGTTGCGTTAATGCAGCGATGTATCTGGAGGCATATCCATCACCAGTAGTCAAATGCCGTGACGGCTTGTGCTAATGCGGCTTGCCTCAACAGATAGGCCCGTTGGGTTATAGGGCGTTTTGCAAGCGTCGCATGCAAAGTGCAATGACGTTGCAACTTGACTTAGCGAAACTTATGTGCTATAGTATAAAGGCACTTAGGGAAGAAGGGAGTGGTACAAGAGGTAGACTTGCTACAGGCAGATTTGGGTTAGAAGGGGTTTCAGGGGAATCCAGAACAGGTGATGGATCTGTGGCAAGCCTGCTTTTGATCGGAAGATTAGAATCAAGCACGGGAGAGTGTTAGTGGCTCTCCCGCTTTTTTGTAAAGGGGGTCCGAGTTGAAGATATTCGCTCTTGGGTTCTTGGCATGCTTGACAGTGTTTTGTGGGTGCGGGGGTTCAAAGCCTCAGCCTCAGGTTGAGCCTCAGGCTGCCGTGCCTGCTGCGCCTCAGATCAACCTTCCGGAGAGGCCACCTTACAAACTGGGTACGGGCGACAGGCTTGAGGTCAGGTTCTTGTATTACCCTCTCTACAATCTGACCCTCATGGTGAGACCCGACGGGGTGGTAACCATTCCATATGTCGGTGAAGTCATGGTTGAGGGGATGCCTCCATCCCAACTCGAAGACATCATAAGGAAGCGCTATGCAGAGATCGTGACCGAGCCCGAGGTCTCTGTGATTGTTTCTGATGCTGCCGGCCGAGGTTTTCTCATCTTAGGGGAGGTGAGGCAGCCGGGCGCATTTGATATCGAGGGTCCTATGACGATCCTTGATGCCATCGCGAGGGCTGGCGGCGTCAACTATACGGGCAGAAACGACAGCGTAGTCCTCATAAGAAGATCGGCGGACGGCAACTTCACCGGAACAAGGATAAACCTGGAGGACATTCTCGACGGGCACGGCAAGGACGTCTATCTGATGCCCAGGGATGTGATCTATGTTCCTATGACATTCATCGCCAAGGTCGACATTTTCGTCGCCCAGTTCTTCGCCAATATATCGCCTGCCTGGTACTTCTTCATCGCAGGCAAGCAAGTTGTAAACCCTGAAGGCACTTACATTTTCGGCCGATAACCTTAGGATAGCGGCGTATCAGGAATGGGGTGAGCAGTATGAACGGAAACGATACCGGCGGGGTCCAGGTTTCCTCCCGCGAGATTCTTATGGTTATCTTCAGGCGGCGGATACCTATAATCGTCTGTGCTTTGATTGTCGCAGCCGCTGCTCTTTCGGCGGCGTCACGGTCGAAGTCGGTCTATGATGCTACGGCCAAGGTGCTGATACGTCGTGTGGGAGCGACGGCACTCACTACAAGCTGGACTCCCTTCCTCGGCCTCGAAGAGGAAATGAACACCGAGGTTGAAATCATTCACTCGGAGCCGGTACTCCAGAGGGCGGTCGACATTCTAAAAGAGAGGGACGTTTCGGTCTCTGAGACCGTCAAGAAGCATCGTACGACCAGGCCACCAACGGTGCGTGATATTGCCTCGGGGGTGTCCGCTGATCCCATGGAGAGATCCAACATAATGGTAATCAAGTTCAGGGGGTCTGATCCGAAGTTCGTGGGGGAGGCGGTGAATGCGGTTGCTGAAGCCTATGTTGAGGATCGCGTTCAAGTGAGAAAAACTGCTGGCCTGGAAGACTACTTCTCGGAGCAGATCAGCGCACTGGAGAACAGGCTGCTTGATCTCAGCGAGACCGAGCAAAGGATGAGAATTGAAGGCCGCGTCTTTGACCTCGAATGGCAGCAGAGGAATACGCTGGGCCGAGCGAACGAAATCCTACTTAAGCTCAATGAGACAAGAAGTCGGCGAGTTGCAGAGGAGGCGGAGATTGCAGCCACAGATGAAAGAATGAAGCGAAATCCGGACGAGCTCTGGCCATTCCCACCTGACTCGGATGACAACCTCATGGCTTCGATGCGGGACGAGTATTGGGTGCTGCGTCGTGACCGTGACGCTGCCGCCACCCAGTTTACACCGTCCAATCCCCAGGTCAAGATGATGGACGATAGACTCACGAAGATGGAGGGTAGGTTCCGCGATGAAGCGCACAGGCGTATCAGGGAAAAGCAGTATACGGTCCAGAACCTTAAGGCCTACGAAGCGGCGTACGAACAAGAGATAGCGAAGATCTCTGGAGAGATGGTTCTAAACCCTGAAGTGATCGCCCGAATCTCGTATCTGCAGAAGCAAATCCAGTACACTTACTTGCACTACGACAAGGTGCTCGGCAAAATGCTCGAAACGATGGCCTCCGAAGCTAATGATATTAGACTGTCCAATGCCAAGATTTTGAGTGCCGCACAGGTTAGACTCACCAAGGCAGGGCAGATGCAGACCGTCTATGTAGTGTTTTCGATTCTTCTAGGGATCACGTTGGGTATAGGTTTTGGGTTCCTGCTGGAGAATCTCGATCACTCCGTCAAGTCGGCCTCCGACGTCGAAGACGTAGTCGGAGTTCCCCTGCTTGGTTCGATACCTGATACCAAGAGGGTGTCCGAGACCAAGGGCAGGATGAGGAACACATTTGACCGGAACTCTGAGTGAGGGTCAGCAATGAATTCTCCAGATGACACAAAAGCTATCCTTGAGCAGACGGACACGCCAAACATCGGCACTCCTTCGCCCGAGGAGTTTCTCCAGTATTTCAAAGGCTTGGTTGGGCAGATCGAGATTTCCCTGCCGCGGCATGGTTGCAGAGTCCTGCTGCTGTCGAGTTCCATGCCTGGAGAGGGTACCACCGAGGTGACTGTCGGCTTGGGGCTTACTCTGGCGACGGCGATGGGAAGAAAGACTGCGATAGTCGACTGCAACGTCCATCATCCGGAAATGCACGTGAGGTTTGGGACACAGGAGGTCGGTCTCGGCGAATACTTGACCGGTGAGGTGCCCCTTGAGAGGGCCCTGGCAAACACCGTCGTGCCGAACGTGTATATCATGTCGGTGGGCAGGCATCTTGCCTCGCTCGTGGGCTTCGGCAAGGAAGAACTCGAGAGCTTCGTTGCAAGTCTTAGAAGCAAGTTCGATTATGTCCTGATTGATGCGGCACCGCTTGGGACCTATCCAGATTGTGCGGTGCTTTGCGACAAGGTCGATGCGGTTGTCCTGGTCGTGAGGCACGGAAGTACCCGGCGTGAGGTCGTCAAACGGACCAGAGATATCATCGTGCGAACCGGGGGCAAGATCCTCGGCGTGGTGCTCAATCGGAGACGGTTTCCTATCCCTGAGTTCCTGTACAGAAGACTGTAACGGTGCTGCTGTCGCGAGGGAGGGCTCTATTTGCGATATAGCTTAGGTTCAAAGAGGGCCGAGGCACCCCTATGGTATTTCCTTCTGGCCGCAGTGACCGCTGGCATCGCCCTACGCTTCACGAGACTTGGAGGCCAGAGCCTCTGGGTTGATGAGATAATAACTCTCAAGAATTCCTTTGTTGGTGAGGATGTGGCCCTTTCGAGTTTCACGAGTAAGCTTCAGGGTCCACTTGTGGGCTTCATGATGCACTTCTGGGCATCAGTGGACTCGAGCGATGCTTTCATGCGCGTGCCTTTTGCAGTGGCGGGGACCCTCACGGTCTTGGCAATATATCTACTCGCAAGATCCCTGTATGATTCGTGGACAACCCTCCACACGGTTTTTGTAGCTTCGCTTTCGCCTATCCTCATCTGGTATTCCCAGGAGATCAGAGGCTATGCCTTCGTCGTGCTCTTTTCGGTCCTCGCGACCCATTTCTTTATCCACTGGCTTGGCAGGCCGACAACGCGAAATGCCTTCTTCTATGGTGTCTTCATCTTTGCTGGTCTGGTCTCCAATCTCAGCGCGAGCTTCGTCGCAGCTGCTCACCTCTTCTATCTTATCTTGGCATCAAACAAGAGAAAGCTGGTCGGACGGTGGCTCGTGACCATCTTTGTCGTGCTCCTCGCTTTCTCTCCGTGGGTGAGAGAGATAATAGTGCGGGTGCATCCTGAACGAGCTCTCGATGGGTCCCCCGAGCCGCTTATGGGCGGAAGCAGACTATCGATCGGGGCCGTGCCATACGCCTTCTTCACATACAGCGTGGGCTATACGCTTGGACCCTCCACACGCGACCTTCAGGCCACCCCGATACAAGCTCTGGCCCATCATTGGGGCTGGATAGGGCTCGCGGGATTGGTCTTCGGAATCCCCCTGCTCTTGGGGATCGTACGCATGGCTCGCACAGACAGGAATCTCCTCCTGCTCCTCCTCCTGTGGCTTTTGATCCCGCTTCTGGCTGTCTCGCTGCTGGCAGCGCGCAACGTGAAGGTTTTCAGTGTGCGCTACGCTCTGGTCTCGGTTCCTGCGTATGCCATGCTGATCGGTCAGGGACTGGCAGCCATCTCGAAGAGCAGGTTATGGTTTTTCCTGGGTCTTTTCACAGTCGTGACGGGCTTCGCGCTGTACAACTACTTCTTGGTGCCAGCCTACGGCAAGGATGATTCAAGGCAGGCGGGAGGCGTCATCAAGGCGAATTTCCATCCGGGCGATGTCGTGGTCGGGGTATATTCGGCGGAAGCGCTCGCGCACTATCTGATGGGCGTTTCAGACGTCGCCACCTTCGGTGCCGACGACCTGGCGTCTGAGGACAGTATGATCGCTCGCTGCGAAACGCTTGCAGCTGGTGGCAGGCGGGTCTGGCTCGCCCTCTGCCGTGAATGGGCGGTCGACTCCAGGGGGCTCATCAAGGGCTGGTTCGATCGTAACCTCCGGGTCGTGAGCTCCCAGGTTTTCCCCGGGGTCCGCCTGTATCTTTACGAGAAAGGGAGCGAGTAGGAATTGAGAGCAGTTGCGCATCGACTACAGAATCTGAGGCTCAATTCGGTCTTTCTGGTCATCATAAGTTTGGCCGTCGTCGTGAGTGCGATTGGCGGCTACCTTTCTGGGCTCAACGTGGAGGCGCTCTTCCGTGTACTTGTCCTCACCAACGTACTCGTTGTTGCATACATCGTGCTCCTGAGAAGCGTAGTCGCGGGTCTTGTTATTTACCTCTATGCATTGGTCTTCCTGAACTACTACTGGCGCATTGTCATACCCGGCCTTTGGCCAGACCTTGATATCCCGCGCCTGATGTTTGCGTTTCTCTGGCTGCTGTTTGTCTTGGAAATACTGCTCGGGCGAAGGCCCATCCTTCCGAACACGGCAGTCGGAACCATGATGCTTTGGGTCATAGGCGCGATCATCCTATCAGAGTTCATTACCGGCAAGGTGATCGTAGGGCAGTTCCTCAACGGATTCATTATTCCCTATTCTATGTTCATGCTTTGCAAGAATGTGTTCACTGATAGGCGTCAGGTGGACAGATTCGTTTTCTGGCTTGCGATTCCGCTTTCGTTCTACTTCCCGGTTACTTCCATCCTTGAGCACTACGAGGTATACGCGCTTATCTTTCCGACCTACATCGGCCAGGCCGTGGTAGCCGACGTTGAAATCTACTGGGGAGGCAGGGCGATGGGAGCATTCCTTCAACCTGTCGCAACCGGTTTTGCGATGATTGCCATGTATGTGCTGGCCATGTATTGCCTCTCTCGGCTGAAAGGAGCGTTTGCCAAACTATACATGCTGATCATCTCGATCGTTACGCCCATTGGGATCTTCTTCACCTATACCAGGTCGGTCTTCGTGGGTTTCTTCACGGCCATGGTGGTGCTTTTCCTGTTTTCAAGGAGATTGAAGATGCCCGCGTTCGTGCTCATCGTGGGTATAGGGCTCGCGGTGATGGGCAACTGGTCCAGCGTTAAGACCGGCAACCGCGAAGCCGGTGGGCTTGCCACTTATGACACTGCTCAGGGACGGATGGTTCTTGCTCAGGCATCTCTCAGAATGTTCATGGATCATCCTTTCTTTGGCGTGGGTTTTACGCAATTCATAGGTCACGCGGAACCTTATGTCAGCCAGGTAAGATCAACCGTTCTGGGTTACAAGGAGGCCTGGATCGGGTTGGCTGTAAATCAACATAATCAATTGTTAACCGTGTTAACCGAAATCGGCTTGGTTGGTTTTGTACCACTGGTTCTGCTCTACTATTTGCTGCTGAGAACTTTGTGGAAGGCGCGCTTTGTCCCTGCGGACTCCTTTGACACGGACTTCGTGGTCGTTGTGGCCGCTGTGGTGGGTACGTACCTGGCGGAGGTCCTTTTCGTTGAGCCAAGGTACTTCGAGTTTATGAATACCTTCCCGTTCATGCTGGCAGGGATTGTCGCCGGCGGATACCATAGAGCGATGATTGGACGAGCGGCTGGCGTGCACCGTGGTGAGAGACTGCCAAGGAAGGAGTATGTGACGTGAAGGTTCCATTTGTGGATCTCAGAGCTCAGTATCTGGCAATCAGAAATGACGTGCAGGCCGCCATGACAAGTGTTGTCGAAGACGCTGCCTTCATCGGCGGTAAGTACGTCGGGGCCTTCGAGAAGGAATTTGCCGAGTTTTGCGGTGTCATGCACGCCGTGGGTGTGAGCTCCGGAACTTCTGCCCTGCATCTTGCGCTTTCGGCACTGGGGATAGGACCCGGGGACGAAGTCATAACTGCCGCCAATACTTTTATAGCCACAACTGAGGCGATTTCGCACGCCGGTGCCAGATTCACTCTAGTCGATATCAATCCCGACAACTATACCATTGACGTCTCCCGCATTGAGGGCGCCATAACTGCCAGGGCCAAGGCCATAATTCCGGTGCACCTGTATGGCCAGATGGCCGAAATGGATGCCATTATGGAGATGGCAAGGAAGCATAATCTCGTTGTCATTGAAGATGCCGCACAGGCGCAGGGCGCGGAATACAAGGGCAAGAGAGCCGGTTCATATGGGGATGCGGCTGGTTTCAGCTTCTACCCGGCGAAGAATCTGGGTGCTTACGGCGACGCGGGGATCGTAGTCACGAACGACAAGAATGTGGCGGACCGCGTGAGGCTTTTCGCCAACCACGGCAGACGAACCGCCAACGATCATTCGGTCGAGGGCTTCAATGCAAGGCTTGATGGCATACAGGCAGCTGTCCTGAGCGCTAAATTGCCTTATCTCACCAGTTGGAACAGTTTGAGGCGTGCGGCGGCTCGACGTTACGACACCCTGCTATCGAGCCTGAATCTCATCACTCCGAAAGAGATGCCCGAGGCGAGGCACATCTACCACCTATATGTGATCAGGGTCATGGAGAGAGACAATGTCAAAGCCGGACTTGAGGCAAAGGGGATTGGGTGCGGCCTGCATTATCCGATACCAATTCATTTGTTGGATGCTTACAAGCATATCCGGAAAGGGCAAGGCAGTTATCCCGTGACCGAGGCAGTGGCCCAGGAAATTCTTTCTCTACCGATCTATCCCGAGATAACAACCGAGCAGCAGGAGTATGTTGCCGATTGCCTGAAGGAGATTGTCGGTAAGGCGTAGCAAAGGACATAAGACCGGGAAAGGCATAAGGGATGAGACAGGGAGAGACCGGAGAGCAGTCTTTGGCAGATGCCAGGGCGTTTGTGGCCGCAGTGCCGCGTGAGCGCCGTGTGCTTTCCAGGGGCGCCGTTCTGTGGCTCCTCGACCTCTGCTGCATCTACGTCTCGCTTTTACTGGGCTACTGGCTCAGGTTGAGCTCTGGCCTTTTCGGCAGCAGCCGAGCAGTCGATTTCGAGCACTTCGCTGTGCCCATTGTGATCGGCATTGCCTGGACAGCCATCTTCAGCTTTCAGGGCCTCTACCGGCGCACCAGAATCGTGTCCGGGCTGGGCCAGGTGACTTCCCTAGCGAAGAGCGTAACGCTTGGATTTCTTCTCCTGCTGGGCCTTGCGTTTGCCCTCAGACGCCACTACTTCGTTGAAACAAGGCTGATCCTTGCCTTCGGCTGGGGCTTGAGCGTCATGACACTCTCGCTTGTTCGGGTGGGCCTGGTGAGAACCGTGATTAGAGGGAGGGTGAGGCCGGTTGGGGGTACCAAGCGAGCTGTCGTGGTTGGTGCCATTCCATTTGCGAGGAAGTTCATAGGCAAGAACATGCCCTCTACAAACGGCTATGAGGTGGTCGGTTTTGTGGAGACGCGAGATGGTGAGATTTCCTCTGACCTTGGCCCCGAATATGTGGTCGGAAGAGTAAGTTCACTGGATGACATCATCGGCGACCATGCAGTGGATGAGATCTTCCTTCCCCTGGCCTTGCTGGAGAACAGATCTTCTTTTGACGTCATATCCAGGTGCACGAGGACAGGACTGCCGATCAGGCTGGTTTCCGATATGTTCCAGGTACTTATGCCTGAGGAGCCCAAAGAAAAGGTTGACGGTGTGCCCAAGACAGGTATGGGCGAGCCGGCGCTCAAGGGTATGAAACTCGTGGTCAAGCGGTTTGTGGACATGGCCATTTCGATCACCGTGATTGTCGTGTTTGCGCCGCTTTTCCTGTTGATCGCCGCTTTGATCAAGATCTTCTCGCCCGGCCCGGTGCTCTTCAAGCAGATCAGAGCCGGGAAGGACGGCAGGCCATTCACGTTCTATAAGTTCAGAACGATGAGACATGACATCGACGACACGCTTCACCGCGAATATGCCTCGAGTTTCATAGGCGGGAAGGAGTTGCGCCTCAGGGATGAGAAGAGCGATAAGAAGATATACAAGATGCCCGATGATCCCCGAGTGACTTCAATCGGGAGAATTCTGAGGAAGACGAGCCTTGATGAGCTCCCGCAGATTCTCAATGTCTTGAAGGGGGACATGAGTATAGTAGGTCCAAGACCGCCGATCGCATACGAACTGACTATCTACAAAGAATGGCACAAGCGGAGACTAAGGGCCAAGCCTGGCATAACCGGGCTCTGGCAGGTGAGCGGCAGGTCCAGTGTGCCTTTTCATGATATGGTCTTGCTTGACCTCTACTATATCAACCGCTGGGGTCTCCTGCTTGACTTCGAAATAATCTTCAAGACGGTCCCCGTTATAGTGTCTGGGAAAGGAGCGTACTAAATGTCGCGAGAGACATCGGCACCCGATGGGGCTGGCGTGACCGCGGTAGGAATAATAGGTTGCGGATATTGGGGTCCCAACCTTTTGAGGAACCTGAGCCAGCTTCCCATCTCCAAGGTCAAATACTGTTGTGACCTTGATGATGCCCGCCTCAATCACATGAAGGCTCTTTATCCGCAGGTCACGACGACCAAGCGCTTTCAAGATCTTATCGAAGACGAGGAGGTGGAGGCTGTGGCAATTGCCACACCGGTATCCACGCACTATTCGCTTGCCAAGGCATGTCTGGAAGGGGGCAAGCACGTCCTCGTAGAAAAACCGTTGGCCGGAAGCATAGCCGAGGCAGAGGAGCTTAACCGCATTGCCAATGAGCAAGATCTCATTCTCTTCGCAGGCCACACGTTTGTCTATAATGCCGCGGTCCAGAAGATGAAGGAACTGGTCGAGGCAGGGGAGCTGGGCGAGACCTACTACGTGAGCAGCGTCCGTGTGAACCTGGGTCTTTTCCAGGAAGACATAAACGTCATATGGGACCTCGCGCCGCATGACATCTCAATTCTGAACTATATATTCGGGCGCGAGCCGGTAACCGTGTCGACTTTCGCCAGGTCTTACATCAGGCCTGGCATAGAAGACGTTGCCTTTCTCACGCTCCAGTATCCTCACGGCGTGGTTGCGCACATTCACGTGAGCTGGCTGGATCCGTGCAAGATACGGCGAACTACGCTTGTGGGGAGCAAGAAGATGCTGGTCTATGATGACACTTCGGCCCTTGAGAAGATCAGAGTGTACGACAAGGGTGTGACCATCCAGCCTCACTACGATACCTTCGGGGAGTTTCAGTTGGCATATAGATTTGGGGACATAATCGTCCCAAAGATAAATGACGTCGAACCGCTCAAGGTTGAATGCATCCACTTCATCGAATGCATCAGAGACGGCACTCAGCCCAACAGCAATGGCAAGGCTGGTCTCTCGGTTGTCAAGGTCGTGGAACGGGCATGTGAGTCGGCCAAACTGGGGGGAGCGCCGCTTGCGCTTGAAAGGAGTCACGGAGGGAGCGAATGACATCTCAGGTAAGACCTGTTGTGAGAATCGGAAGTGGCTGCCTCGTTGATGTTGGCGTGATCTTGGGATATCCACCCTCGAGGGGAAAGAACATCGAGACGGTGACGATCGGGGCCAACGCCAGGATAAGGACAGGGACCGTGATCTATGGCGGGGTAGTGATTGGAGACAGCCTCCAGACGGGCCATAATGTCGTGATCCGTGAAGAAAATGAGATAGGCGATGACTTCAGTATCTGGAACAATTCCGTCATTGACTACGGCTGTAAGATAGGGAAGGGTGTCAAGATACACTGCAACTGCTACATATCTCAGTTCACGCGCATCGAAGATCTTGCTTTTATGGCACCGGGCACGACGATTGCGAACGATATTCACCCGGGGTGCGAGCTCTCATCCAAATGCATGCGTGGACCGCACATCGGAAAGGGTGTTCAGATCGGCGTCAACGTGACCATCCTGCCCTTTGTGGAAATCGGCGAAGGAAGCCTGATAGGCGGCGGGAGTGTGGTCACAAAGGACATACCGCCATACTCCCTGGCCTATGGCAACCCTGCGCGCGTCGTACGTGACGTCAGGAATCTCACCTGCACCACAGGGCTCACTGACAAACCGTACAAGCCTTAGAGGGAGGAGGTCTGTCGAGGTGGGCCCCACCCATGCGATTGTCGCGGTCACCAACCGCTGCAATGCCCGCTGCAAGATGTGCGACATCTGGAAAAGGGGACCCACCCCGGAGATGTCCCCAGAGGACTACAAGAGGCTCCCATCCTCATTGAGGGAGATCAATGTGACGGGGGGCGAGCCTCTTCTGAGGGACGACCTCGCCCGGGTGATCCGCACGATGAAAGAGCGTTGTCCGCATGCGCGAATCGTGCTTTCCACCAATGGGCTCCTTCCTGCGAGGCTCCACAAGGTCTTGAGCGAGGTCGGCAACATCGCAGTCAGAGTGTCCATAGATGGGCTCGGGGAGCTTCACAATGGCATCCGAGGCACATCGGATGCGTATGCCCGGGCGATGGAATCGATCAGGGTCTCGAAGGCCCTCAGGGGCAAGGACCTTGGGATATGCGCCACGATGACCAGGCATAATGCCGGAATGATGAGGGGGCTCCATGATCTGGCGCGGAAAGAAGGAATCCAGTTCACCTTCACGGTCGTGCACAGCTCTCCTGTGTTCTTCGGCGATCAGCATGAGGAAGAGCCCGAGGCAGCCCGCGCCCTTCCCGACCTCGAGGAAATGCGATCGCGCCTGTATGCCTCAGGGAATCCCAAGGATTGGTTCAGGGCATATTTCGTGGGTGGCCTGGTGGATGTGGTCCGGGGACATCCAAGGCCGATCACGTGTCGCGCCGGAGGTGACTTCTTCTATCTCGATGCCCAGGGCAATGTGTATCCGTGTCACCTCTGGGACAAAAGCCTGGGCAGCATACTTGAGAAGTCCTATGATCAGTTGGTCAGGCAGAACCCGGAACTGATGGTGTCGGTCCGGGCCTGCAGACGCAGGTGTTGGATGACCTGCACGGTTGCCCCTGAGATGCGCAGGCGGCTGCCGGCATTTGCGGCGAGAGTTGGCTGGGCAAAAGCCAGACATCACCTTAGGGTCCTTTCAAAGCCAAGATGAGAATACTCCAGGTCAACAAGTTCTTCTTCGTCCGTGGCGGTTCCGAGCGTTATTTCTTTGACCTCTGCCGGCTTCTTGAGGGGCACGGGCACACCGTGAACCACTTCTCGATGAAGCACCAGCGGAACCTGCCATCGAAGGAAGAGGCATATTTCGTGAGCACGGTTGATCTCAACGCTCCGATGGGTATAGGGTCCAAAGCACGGGCGGTCATGAGAATCATTTACTTCGGCGAGGCAAAGAAGAAGATAGGCGAGCTGATGGATAGCCAGCGGCCCGACATAGTTCATTTTCACAATATTTCGCGACAGCTGTCGCCTTCGATAATCGATGCGGCCGACAGGCGACGCGTTCCGATGGTACAGACGTTGCACGACCTCTTCCTGGTGTGCCCTGCACATTCCTTTTTCGTGGACGGTGAACCATGTGAACTCTGCAAAGGCGGCGCTTTCTGGCACGCGGTACCAAGGCGATGCATAGACGGCTCGCGAGCTTCCAGCATCCTCGGATCCCTGGAATCCTATTTCCATTCTTGGCTGGGCGTTTATAGGAAGATAAACGCGTTCATCGCACCAAGTCTTTTCCTTAAGTCGAAAGTGGAGGCGCTCGGTTGGACCGCAGGCAGAATAGTGCATCTGCCGCATTTCATCCCTCTTGGTCCCGATTACAGCGCACGGAATCAGGGTTACGTGCTCTTCACCGGCAGAATCTCTACCGAAAAAGGAGTGGCCACTCTGCTTGAAGCCGCAGGGCTTGCGAAGGCGGTCGACTTCGTTCTGGCAGGTGAAGGCCCGGAACTGGACACCTTCAAGCACTTTGCCAGGCGGCGCGGCCTAAGCAACGTGAGATTTGTCGGGTACGTGCGTGGTGACGCCCTTGAGAGGCTGCTGGAGGGAGCGCGGTGTGTAGTGGTGCCATCGATTTCCTATGAGAACCTTCCCCTCAGCATTCTCGAAGCCTTCGCCAGAGGAAAACCCGCTGTGGCTGCTGACAGCGGTGGGATATCCGAGCTTGTCAGGAATGGCATTACGGGTTACCTCTTTGACCGCGGTGTGCCCGTGTCGCTTGCTCAAGCGGTGGAACAGATATCGTCGGATGAACGCCGCAGGGTCGAAATGGGGAGAACTGCCAGGGACATCGTGAGTAAGGAATACTCGCCTGAGGGCCACTACAAGAGGCTCGTGGCCATTTATGAGGGCATTGCCAGATGAGAATAGCGATGATCGGCCAGAAGGGAATACCGGCCAGGTACGGCGGCATAGAGAAGCACGTCGAGGAGATTGCCATCTCGCTTGCCGGGCGAGGCCACACGGTTTTCGTCTATTGCAGACCCTACTACACGGTGATTGAGGGCGATTACCGAGGCGTCAACTTGATCAAACTGCCCAGCATAAAGACAAGGCACCTCGATGCTGCGACTCACACCTTAATCTCGACTGCCCATGTGCTTTCGATGAAACCGGATGTAGTTCACTATCATGCCCTTGGACCGTCAGCTCTCTCGTTTGTGCCTAGGCTGGCCGGTGCACGCACAGTCGCTACTGTCCACGGCCTTGACTGGCGTGGAGGCAAGTGGGGATGGTTCCCCGCGTGGCTCCTGAGAAGGTGCGAATACACGGCATGTCATTTTCCTAATGAGACCATAGTCGTGTCGAATGTGCTGAAGAAGTACTTCGCCGACAAGTATGCGAGAAACGTCACTTACATTCCCAATGGTGTGCGCCCTGGCGAGAAGCGAGAGCCCACAAACATAGGGCGGTTCGGTGTCTCCGGGGGCGATTACTATCTCTTCGTTGGGCGCCTTGGGCCGGAGAAAGGCTGCCATGTTCTGGTTGAGGCCTTTACGAGGGCCCGGACGTCAAGAAAGATGGTGATGGTTGGGAGTGCTCACTTGAGCACCGGCTATGAGCAGAAGATCAGAGGCCTGGCCAATGACCGGGTGGTCTTCACTGGAGCGGTCTACGGTGATCTCCTGACCGAACTCTGGAATGGCGCCTATGCAGTGGTCCAACCATCGATCACCGAGGGGATGTCCCTGTCGCTGCTTGAAGCCATGGCCCACAGCAAATGCATTATAGTGAGTGACATTCCGGAGAACACTGACGTGGTTGGGGATTATGCTCTGAGATTCAAGGTGGGTGACGTCGAGGACCTGGCCAGAGTGATGTCAGACCTCGACCGGCACCCGGAGATCGGCGCGGCCTTAGGCGCAAAGGCCCTTGAGCGAGTGCAAGAAGAGTTCTCCTGGGAGAGAATAGTGGATAGCCTTGAGACCGTTTACCTTGGGAGATGATGAAGAACGTGGAAACACTGTCAGCATGCCTTGCAGGCAAAGCGGCTTCAGTCGGAGAAGCGGTATTTGAACAGATACCAGAGGGCCACGACACCATCTTTCCATGTGATCTTCTTGCCTTCGTGGAACTCGCGTCCGGCGTAAGAAATCGGGACCTCATATATCCGGTATCCCTTTTTCAGGATCTTCGCAGTGATCTCGACCTCAATCTCAAACCTGTGCGATTTGAGGCTGATGCCTTTGATCACCTCGGACTTGAACATCTTGTAGCAAGTCTCCATGTCAGACAAGGTTGTGTCGAAGAGAATGTCCGTCATGAGCGTTAGAAACCGGTTCCCAACCCAGTGCCAGAAGAACATGTTCTTGCGCTCGCCAGTGAAGCGCGAACCGTATACCACATTTGCTTTGCCATCCTCAATGGGACGCAAGAGCCTCAATAGGTCTCGCGGATCGTACTCGAGATCTGCATCCTGGATCGCTATGATGTCACCCGACGCCCTTGCAAGGCCCGACCTTATTGCAGCACCCTTACCCTGGTTCTTATCATGCATGACGACTACCGCCCGTCCAGGTGTGAGAGCCGCAAGGAGTTCCCTTGTTCCATCGGTTGAACCGTCGTCGACCATGACGATCTCCTTTTCCACGGGCAGGGCCTCCACGCGACTCAGCATCTCAAGGACGGTCGCCTTCTCGTTATACACGGGTATGATGATCGAGAGTCTCATGGGCCTCATTATGATGCCTCTATGGCTGGATGTCAACTCCATAGGTCGGAGGACCAATTGAACAGGCTCAAGTTCGTGCTGGAATCGCGCGGCGTCGGAAACTCCATCGAGAGAGCCTGGCAGATTTGCACCCGGTTCGGTCTCACCGCATCAAGGATGGAAAGGCGGCTTCTCACCTATGCCGATCTGGTCGCCAGGCATGGGGCGCGGCCTTCGCTTCCCATCACTGCGCGCGTCTTGGCCAGGAACCCTCACGTCGCGAGCAATCTCGCGGCGAAGGGAGTGGAGCTTTGCGTCCACGGCCTTGTTCATACGGATCTGACCAGACTTGCACCCGAGGCGCAGGCCGAGCACATCGAGGAGGCATGCAGCATCTTCCGGCGACACGGCATAGCCTGTGAGGGTTTCCGCAGTCCTTATCTCAAGTATAATGGTGCGACTCTGGAGGCCGTGGCAAAGGCAGGTCTCGTGTACGACAGCAACATGCCTTTCTGGTGGGGCCCCTTGGTTTCGCTTGAAGATCTTAAGCCGCATGAGAAGGATGGCCTGGAGAGGGGGCTCCGCTTCTATAGCCCGGTGGCCTATCCGCAGCAAAGATCTCTTCCTAGGTTCATTGGAAACCTTGTTGAGATTCCAGTTTCGCTGCCCGATGATGAGATTCTCGTCGACAGGATGCTGTTTCCGCCCGAGAGACTCATCAGGGTATGGCACGAGATGCTTGACGTGGCCCTGGCGAGAGGGGAGCTCCTGACACTCCAGCTTCATCCAGAGAGACTCACGATCCTTCACAACGTCCTTGGCATTTTGCTTGAAGCCGCAACGTCAGGCCGGCAATTCTGGATAGCGACTCTCCAAGAGATCGCAACGTGGTGGAGACAAAAGGCAGCCACGAGGCTCCATATCGAAGCAGTGGGTAGTGGTGCTTTTGCCGTGACCACTGCCTCTGTGCTTCGATCCGAAGTGTATGTGGTTCAGCCGGCCACCGGCGCAACCCGTACCCTCACGCTCCCTACCAGAATCGCGGCTCCTCGAAAACCTTTGATCGGGCTCCATCCCGATGCGGAGCCTGACTTGAGAAGTCGGATTAGAGAACTTGGCTATTTCGCTGATATATCAGTAGATAGCGCTGGTTATGCTGTTTATGTCTCCCCAGGCGTGGACATGGATGAACTCCAGAAAAGGATTGCTGGTCTCAATCATCCCATCCTAATGGATAGCACGTGGCCGAGTCCATTCAAGGCGGCGCTCGCGGTAACGGGCGACATCGATTGTCTGACGCTTGGTGATTTTCTTAGACGCTTCAAAGAGGACTGAGCGTATGCGGGTTTGTCTCGTCAACACGTATCATTACTGGCGGGGAGGGGATTCCACTTACGCTTTTGATCTCGCCAGACTTCTTGAGTCTCGCGGAGAGCAAGTGGTTCATTTCGGGATGAAGCATCCCAAGAATCTCGCTACCCAATTCGAAAAATACTTCGTGGATCATGTCGACTACAGGGAAATCTCGGAGAGCGGCAGTTTTTCACAGAAACTCAGGGCGTTCCCGAGGAGCCTTTACTCGTTCGAGGCCAGAAGGAAGTTTCGAATGCTCTTGGATGACACCGCACCGGACGTTGTGCACCTGCAGAACTTTCGACGCCACTTGACAGTCTCCATACTGCCCGAGGCAAAAAAGAAGGATAAACCCATTGTCATGACCGCACATGACTACGATTTGATATGTCCGAGTTCGGTGCTCTTTGCTCACGGGAAGTTGTGCGACCGGTGCCGTGGCCATAGCTATTACAGGGCCGCACTTGTGAAGTGCAAGGATGGCTCACTCACAGGCAGTCTAGCGATTGCGCTTGAAGGCTATTTCACGAGGGTGTCGGGATTGGATAAGTTCGTAGATGTCATCATCACACCCAGTCGGTTCGCCAAAAGCAAGATGGTCGAATGCGGCCGGCCTGAGACACAAATACGCGCGATACCCAATTTCATTGACGCATCACGCTACAGACCGACATTTGACAATGACGGTTACGCGATATGTTTTGGCCGGCTTTCCAGCGAGAAAGGTATTGGAACCCTCATCGAAGCCGCGGCGAGTCTGCCTGATCTGAGATTGCTTGTTGCCGGGGAAGGCCCGTGCCGCGAAGCTCTCGGGGAACTCGCCTTAAAGCTGGGCCTCGCGAATGCCGAATTCCTAGGACATGTTGCAAGAGACAAGCTCCTCGAGCTGGTTGCAAGGGCAAGGTTTGTCGTGATTCCCTCAATTTGGCCGGAGAATTTCCCTTATGCGGTGCTCGAGGCGTTTGCCGTGGGCAAACCGGTCGTCGCATCGAGGATCGGAGGACTCCCTGAAATGGTTGAAGAAGGTAGAACGGGCCTCCTGTTCGAGCCAGGCGATTCCGTTGCTCTGGCCGGCAAGATGGCCTATCTTGCTGCGAACCCGGCGCTCGTAAGGGAGATGGGACAAAACGCAAGAAAGCGGGTCGAGACTGAGTTTGACGCCGCAACCCATTACCGGAGCATCAAACAGATCTATGAGGAGCTCACAGCGTAACCAGCAATGGGAGAAGTGAATCTTCTAGGTAGCTGCCACGATGAAGCGGTCAGGTGTTTTGTCGACACCTGTGAGCAGGCCACCATCTATCACACGCTGGCATGGAGGGATGCGATCATCTCCACTTACGGCTATGAACCTATGTACTTGGGTTATTTCGATGGTAATGAGATAAAAGCTCTTCTGCCCCTGATGTTCGTTAAGAGCTGGCTCACGGGAAGAAGGTTGGTCTCGCTTCCTTTTGCCAATACCTGCGGTCCCATCGGACGAGGCGAACATGTCCCGGCCTTGCTTGACAGAGCTCTCGCTATGCAGGCTGAGCTCAAGGCAAGGGCGCTCGAGCTGCGTACCCAGGCTAATCTCAATCGATTTGATGATGCCCGGTTGTCTCGAGTTAGTTACTTCGTAACTTCAATCGTCAACCTCGACAGCGATCCCAAGAACGTATGGGAGAATTTCAAAGACAGAAACGTAAGAACCGAGGTGAGGCAGGCAGCAAAGAAAGGGATAGAGGTGAGGGATGGAACCGGCCTTGATGACTTGAGGCGATTCTATTCGCTCTTCGCCGGGTTGAGGCTCAAGCATGGCGTTCCGCCCCAGCCGTATGTGTTTTTCGAAAACCTCTGGAAGAACCTGTGGCCTCACAACTTGCACCTGCATGTGGCTACTCACGGAGGCCTCCACGTCGCGAGCCTCATAACTCTCGGCTTCGGGAAGACCCTCTGTGCTGCATATATCGGCTCCAACATGGCCTACAGGTCATACCGCGTGCACCAGATCCTTTTCTGGAAAGCAATGGAGATGGGTTGCCTCAAAGGTTACAAGGCTTTCGATTTCTTGAGGACTCCTAAGCACAGCCAGGAACTCAGGTATTTCAAAGATCGATGGAATGCCTTTGACGTTGACCTGGAGTACCTTTATTATCCGGAGGTCTGCGGAACGGCCTCGACGGTGGAGGAAACTGGCAAGTACAAGCTGATGACAAGCGTGCTCAAGCGTTCACCGGGTTTTGTGGGGAGGTCGCTCGGCAGGATGCTATACAGGCACTTAGGCTAGATCGCCCTGGCAAGATTTAGGTGTTGACGGGAAGCCTCTAAAGTTTAAACTTTACTGGTTACCCTGTAAGGAAGGTAAGCTCTATGCCTGAACTAAGAAGAGACCCCATAATCGGCAGGTGGGTCATAATCTCCACTGAACGGGGTAAGCGGCCCACGGATTTCGCGACCGTGCCTGTCGGGAAATCGACCGCATTTTGCCCCTTCTGTGCCGGAAACGAAACCAAGACGCCCCCGGAAGTGTATTCCCTGAGGACACCGGACACGGCCAGGGATACGCCCGGCTGGAGAGTGAGAGTGGTCCCCAACAAGTTCCCCGCTCTCCAGATCGAGGGTGATCTCAACAGACAGGGCGAAGGCATATATGATAAGATGAATGGCATAGGCGCTCACGAGGTGATCATTGAGACCCCGGACCACGAGAAGTCCCTGGGCGACCTCGATGAAGGCAACATCAGTGAGGTCCTTCAGGCGTGGCGCGAGCGAATGATAGACCTCAAGCGGGACGGAAGATTCAAGTACATTCTCATATTCAAGAACCACGGTGAGGCAGCGGGAGCATCGCTTGAACACTCACACACGCAGCTGATCGCGATGCCGATCATTCCCAAGAGGGTCAGCGAAGAGATCGAGAATTCCAGGAAGTACTTCGATTTCAAGGAGCGATGCATCTTCTGCGACATCGTTTCCCAGGAGATCGTTGAAGATGTGAGGGTGGTTTGCGCAAACGAGACTTTCCTGGCGATTGAGCCCTTTGCCCCGAGGTTCCCCTTCGAGACTTGGATCTTGCCCAAGTCCCATCAAGCCGCCTTTGAAGAGATAGACAAGTCGAGCATTCATCTTCTGGCCAGGTCGCTCAAGGAGATCCTGATGAGGCTTGACATGGCTCTCAACAGGCCGCCTTACAATTTCATACTGCACACGCTTCCCTGTCAGGGCGACAACAGAGCGTGGTACCACTGGCACATTGAGCTGATGCCGAAGCTTACCAAAGTCGCAGGCTTTGAATGGGGTTCGGGTTTCTATATCAACCCCACCGCACCGGAAGAGGCTTGCCGATATCTGAGGGAGATCGCAGTCACCGGCCTCAAGCGATGAACTGGCGAGCGAGGAGCCCATCGATGAACGATAATCTCTCGATCCTAATGGTGTCTGCCGAGGCGCACCCGCTTGCAAAAGTAGGCGGCCTGGCCGACGTGCTTGGAGCCCTTCCCAAGGCGCTTGCGGGGCTTGGCCATGACGTACGTATAGCCCTGCCTTATTACAGGACGATCAAAGACAGGAAGGTCCAGGTGGACAAGGTCGCAGGCGTAAGCAGACTCGAGATCACTCTGGGCGACTCGAAGCGAATCGCCACGGTAGGACTTACCGGACTCCCGGAGAGTCCCGTCAAGGTTCTTCTGGTCGGGAACGACGGCCTCTTCGGACGCAAGGGGATTTACACTGATCCCCAGACTGGCAAGGACTATGCCGATAATGCAGAGCGCTTCATTTTCTTCTCAAAGGCGGTCTTGAGATTGATTGAGGCGATCGGGTGGCAGCCCGACATCATACACTGCCACGATTATCAGGCAGGTTTTATTCCTGCCTGGCTGAAGACTTCGCTTTCACAAAACGATTTTCTCAAGGAGATAGGGACGGTTTTTACAATACACAACCTGGCTTACCAAGGCGTCTATCCCAAGGATGTGGGTGGCACCGCAGGTTTCGGTGAAGACATGATGAGGCCGATGGGTCCTATTGAGTTTTACGGCAAGATCAACATGATGAAGGCAGGAATCACGTTTGCGGATACCATAACAACCGTAAGCCCCACCTATGCCAAGGAAGTCCAGACCCCGGAATTCGGTTGTGGGCTGGAAGGTGTCCTCAAGTCCCGTTCAGAGGATGTGGTAGGGATCCTCAATGGTGCCGATTATGAGGTCTGGGATCCGGCCATAGACAGGCTGATCCCCTCCAGATACACGCAGGGCGATCTCGAAGGCAAGATGAAGTGCAAACAGAGCCTGCTCAAGCGATCAGGGCTCAGGGCTGATGAGGCAAGCCCTCTGGCCGGTATCGTGTCCCGCCTGGTGGATCAGAAAGGTTTTGACATAATGATGGCCGCCATGGATGCCATAATGGGTCTTGGCATGAGCCTCGTGGTGCTGGGGATGGGGGAGAAGAAATACGAGGATGCGCTCCGCATTTACAGCAAGAGATTTCCAGGCAGGATCTCGATCACCATAGGTTTCGACGAGGAGCTTGCACACCTGATCGAAGCCGGCTGTGATATGTTCCTCATGCCATCCAAATACGAGCCGTGCGGGTTGAATCAGATGTACAGCATGAGGTATGGAACCATCCCGATCGTCAGGAAAACCGGCGGACTTGCGGACAGCGTCCGCGACTTTGATGAATCGGCCGACTCCACAGGCTTCGTGTTCACCGAATACAGTGCCAGAGCTCTTGTGGCCACGCTCGAGCGAGCCCGGAAGGTCTTCGTGAGACAAGATCAATGGAAGAACCTTGTCCTGAGAGCCATGGCCCAGGACTTTTCGTGGGCACGATCTGCCAGGACCTACCACGAAGTCTACTCGACCATGCTTGACAGAAAAAGGGCGGTGAGCAGGAGTTAGACCGGACCTCGTATCTATCGTAATACCTGCCTACAATGAGGAGATGAGGATAGGGGAGTCCCTCCGGAAAATCATAGCTTACATTCAGGCCACGGGCTTTGACTTCGAAGTGATTGTTGTTGACGACGGGAGCCGTGACCGGACTGCGGAGATGGTTTTAGAGGTCACACAAGAGGATCGGCGGGTGAGGCTGGTCAAGAACAAGAAGAACATGGGAAAGGGAGGCGCAGTGAGAAACGGCATTAGAGCTGCGCAGGGTGATGTCGTTCTTTTCTCTGATGCCGACCTTTCAACCCCGATTGATGAATTCGAGCGTCTCCTGCCCTGGCTTGGATCACACCAGCTTGTGATAGCCTCTAGAAGCCTGCCGGATTCGAATGTGATATTGCATCAGCCTTCTTACCGGGAGTTCATGGGCAGAATTTACAACAGGTTCGTTCAAGCCTTGCTTGTTCGGGGAATCATAGATACCCAATGTGGTTTCAAGCTGATGACAGGCGGGGCGGCCCACGGCATATTCGAGCGCCAGAGGATCAATTCATTCAGTTTCGATGTCGAGATGATTCTCCTGGCGAAGAAACTGGGTTTTGCCGTTAAGGAGGTACCCGTCAGGTGGATAAACTCCAGGGCCTCAAAGGTTCACCCGGTCCTGGATTCCTTCCAGATGTTGCTTGACCTCTTTCGAATAAAGTTTTATGATATTTTAGGTTTTTACGGAAAACGAATTGAGCGGGAATAGCTCAGTGGTAGAGCGCCACCTTGCCAAGGTGATGGTCGCGGGTTCAAGTCCCGTTTCCCGCTCCATGTACTTGCGGCGGCATAGCCAAGTGGTAAGGCGACGGTCTGCAAAACCGTTATTCTCCGGTTCAAATCCGGATGCCGCCTCCATATTTTGCTGGGCAGTCAGGGTTTGAGTCCACTCTGGAACAGCTTTGCAAGCTTGTACCACTTGAGCCGCGCACCTGAAAACGCGAATCCTTTGTAATCCTCTATGATGAGTCTCAGGAACTTCCCGTCGACAAGACATGTTTTTCGTCCTCTGTAGTACCACCATGGCACGACGGCTATCCGCTTAATCCACGCCGGATCCTCGCCCGGCATATTCCTTTTGCGGCTGACGGCCCTGCTGCCAAGTGTCCACGCCAGATAGCCCGCCTCCCTCGCAAGATCAACCGCCAGTTGATCATAAGACCCTCCAGGCCAGCACAAGAACTCAACAGGTCTATCCAGGAGCCTCTCGAGATCCTTCTTGCTGAGGACTATTTCCTCTCGGAGCCTAGTCACACGTTCCTCCTGAGTTTCATATCTGTCACTCTTCGACCCAGAAATAGCCCTTTGCACGATCTCGAGGAGGTCGCGTTTCCAATCGGGCTTCTCGAAGAAGGATTTTCCCCCATTGGTGTAGACATATTCTGAACATGCCTTCTCGACGTCCGGATCGGGGAAATAGCGTCGGGCTATAAGCGACTTCTCATGAACGTAGACTGGGCTTCCAAACGGAACGTAGTCAGATTGATCCTCTTCAAGGTAACGATATTTCCTCTCCGGCCTTGCGTTCCAGGCAAGCCAAGGATAGCCATTACCTGGATGGTGGAAGTCCACGATGTCTTTCCCGGTGAAGTACCAGGTGTGGGTCTTGCAGTGCGCTTGAAAGTCAATAAGGCCGGAAGCGAGCATATTCCTAATCTCGGCTTGATTGAGAAAACCGCCCACCGTGAGATTCTTCCATTGGCATCCACCATGCCAGACATCCTCAAGGGTGGGGTGGACCACGTTGGTCGGGTTCACAAAATCGGTGGATACAAATACTGTAGCTTTGAAGCCGTACTTCCGGAGTATCGGGAAGGCAAAGACCCAGTTGTCGAGGTAGCCGTCGTCGAAAGTCAAGACAAGGCTCCTGGGCGGCAGCCTTCGACTCCCCGAGACATACTGGTAGAGTTCGTGGAGAGATACTGACTTGTAGCCGACCGAAGCCAGCACCGCCACATGGCCTTCGAAAACCTCAGGGTCAATCGAGAGGTACTTGAACGCCCAGCCCTCAATCTCAGGTGCAATGGAATGATACATCAGAACCGGTATTGCTTCCAACATCTCGGATCTCCTGGGGTTGACTGTCAGATTTTCGGTGCGGCCTCACTCCGGGCTGGGAGATTGGATATTATGTACCTGTGTTTACCGCTGCGCGTGAGGTCGATATCCTCTCTGAGATCAAAGATTACGTTCATCTGTTTGCCGCAGGCCTGCCGCACCTTGTCCAGCACGTACCTCTTCGTATCCTCATCAAAGTCGTCGGTGGGTACAACGCTTATTGTCACTTCATCCAATCTATTCTGGATCACCTGAAACTCCTCGACGCCTTTCTTGAGAATGTGTCCCCAGAAGGTCCCGTCCAGATAATTGCCATTAGGCGCCCGGATGATATCGTACACGCGACCCGCAAGCGACTGAAGCCGTGGAAGCCCGAGACCGCAGGCGCATGGCTCCCAGGTAACGCTCCCGATGTCCTCGATAGCATATCTGATGAACGGCATACCGTAGTTGTCAAGGCCCGTCATCACGAGCTCACACAAGTCTTCCCCTGCGGGCTGGCGGGCGATCGGCAAGGTTTCTACATAGACCCTATCGGCTGCTATGTGAAGTCCTTGCCTGCGCATGCACTCCCTGGCTATTGCCCCGAATTCACAGCTGCCATAGTGATTGTAAACAGGCGCAGCAAATGCCGCTTCGATAGCTGTCCGTTGCCAGTCATACAGGGTCTCCCCGGATACGAGGATCATCTTGGGGCGCACCTTGCCTTTCGCCACAACCTCTGTGGACTGGGCAAAGTGGTAGAGTGATGACGGATATCCACACAGCATGTCGGGTTTGAACCTGCTCAGTTTCCTTGCAGAACGTTCAATGGTCTCGACATCCATCTTGTAGGCAGATATGTGAAGCGTGTTGTCGAACCAGCACTTCACTGTTCTCTTGATCTTCTCGGTTTTGCTCACGCGGAATCGGTTTCCCCAAAGACTGGCTTTCCTGTCCCCGATTCTGCTGCCAAGCCACTCATTCATTCTGACGGTATTGGCCAGGCGCGCCTTGACCGCCTGCCTATCAACATAGAAGTACAGATTCTGACCCGTCGAGCCTCCGGTCTCATCTGGCGCGAGGTGCTTTCGGTCATGGGTCTCTGCGATAAGGTCCTGCAGGTTCTCCCGTATGTCCTTCTTACGCATCACGGGCAATGAGAGAAGGTCCTTGGGCTCTTTGATGTCGCCCGACGTCGCTCCGAGGTCCTTGAAGACCCTGCGATAGTACGGTACATGCTTTGAAGCATGATCCAAAAGCAACTTAACCTTCTGCCATTGAAAGGCTCGTACCTCCTCCGGTCCCATTCGGTCGAGTCTGCGCATATCGGCAGTGTTAGCGAGCACAGTGTCCCGCCTCATCATCCTGTATGCAGGATAAATCAATTCCCTTACCAACGTCGGATTCATTCTCCGTCCTCTCTCAGGCTGTTACGAAGATCTTGGCAAAGCGTGGATTGTCGATCATGCCTTTCAGGGTGAGGGAGTCCTTCTGCTTGACTCTCGCAAGATGCGAGGGTCGTCAGCGTGAAGCACACGACCGACCGAATGAACACCAAAGCTCCTAATCAAACATGGTCAGGCTCAACGTAGCCCACGAAACGGTTGCGCTCGTCCACGGCTATGAACAGAGGGTGCACGTTCGTGCGCGACCACGTGAACGCCATTATGTCAACGGTGTCGCCTTGACTGATCAGATGAGCGGCGGCTCCATTCATGCATATGGTCCCGCTTCCGCGCTCACCCTTGATAACGTATGTCTGGAGTCTGTTCCCGTTGGTTCGATCGACCACAAGGACGCTTTCATTCTCACTCAGGTTGCTCTTATCAATCAGATCCTGGTCTATGGTGATGCTGCCCACGTAGCGGAGATCTGCCTCTATGACCGTTGCTTTCTGAATCATTGATTTAAGGAGCAGACGCTTCATTGCCGGTAACCCTCGAATTCTTAAGCGGGGACTTCCCCGTTACGCTTATCTTCATTATAACACATGGGAGCCCGCCTGGAACAGAGAAATCCTAGCCGGGCTACACCTTGTCTCCCGCGACTTCGACCAGATAACGGACGAAGCGATTGTTCTCGTCCACCAGTATGTTCTTGAAGACACTGTCAGGCTCCTCAGACCACGCGAAAGCCATTACTAT
>CAYHHI010000021.1:16083-51384 GCA_964356335.1 uncultured bacterium | reverse complement strand
CTGGGTCTCAGAGACGACCTTCTCAGGGGAAACCGTGCCGCTGTTCACCTTCTGGTACCGATCCAAGCCGGCACGGATGATGTTAGCGGCCGACCCACGCTGTTTGTTGCAGGTTTCCAGGGCGTCAGCGATTTTGCCCTCGTTCAGGTCCTGGTGGACTTTCCGCAGGAAAGTGGTGAGGGGGCCTGTGCCTTTTGCCTTGTTCAAGGAAAGCAAGCGTTCAATGATGAAGGTGATAACCATGATGGAAAGGGTCAGAAGCAGCGGCACCAAGGGCCCGCCTGTGTAAACTCGTCCCATCATGTTGGTAGGGTCTTTACGGAGCGCACCGTCTTTGAAATTGGTCGGCGCGCCGAAAACAAACTGCCAGATCGCCACTGAAACTACCATGGCTACGACCAGGACCACGATGATGAAGAGACCTTGTTTCATTAGTCAAACCTCCTGTCCTCACACAAACGGCCTAATGAAGCGCGAAGCCCGCTAATGCTTCCTTTACATTGGGATGAATATCAAAAACCGCGGTCAATTTGGTAATGACGAAAACGTTTTCGAGCCTATCGCTCAGCCCACAGAGTTTGATCTTCCCCCCTCTCTGGGAATACTCGTTATACCCAGCAATAAGAGCGCCAATTCCAGTGCTGTTGATATAATTGACTTTGCCTAAATCGACTATCGCCCGAGTGTTACCCTCCTTTCTCAATTGCTCAAACCCATTTCTCAACTCGTCGGTCTCCTTGTCTCCGATCAAAGAGCCTTGGGGATGCAGAATCGCTACGTCTCCCTCAGCAAGCTTCTCGATTCTCACAGCTCTTCTCCCTCCCTCATAGTTCACTCCAACATCTTGACCCTCTTTTGGGCCTCTTTGTTATTCGGATCAAGTTGCAGAACTCTCCTGTACTCGACAAGCGCCTGCTTGCCCTCATGATTCAGGAGATAGGCCTGAGCCAGCCAGAGGTGAACTTGCGCATCGTTCGGCTCTAACGCCGCAGATCGCTGGAGATTCGAGATGGCCGCAGGATAATCCTTCTTCATGAGATAGTAGAAGCCGATGTAGCGCCGCGCACCTGCGTTGGTCGAATCCAGCTTCGCCACTACCCGGTACGCCGCCGTCGCCTGTTCCAGCGAATCCAACATGGCATAACTCTGGGCCAGCCAGAGGTGACCCTGCACGTAATCGGGCTTCAGTTCCACTCCCTTACGGTAGGCCTTGATGGCCTCCGGATACTTCTTGAGCGCCATGTTGCAGATCCCCAGGTTCAAATAGGCACTGGCCGATTGGGGATCGGACTGGGTCTTCTTCTCAAAATGGACGATCGCCTCGGGGTAGCGTTGCTCCATAATGAGCAGGGTACCGATGTCAAAATGCAGATCGAGAGTCGAATCCATGACCACAGCCTTCTCCAACTCCGTGATCGCATCCGGGTTTCGCTTCAGGGCCTCAGAACTTCTCCCCCACTGCACGTACTCCTCAGCGCTTAAGCTATCCCAAGCCGCCAGTTGCCGGAAGGCATCTGCCGTCTTTGCATAATCCCTGGTGTCATAATACAGTTTGGCGAGAAGCCGGGTCAACCCCACATTGGAGCTGAAGATCTTGGCCGCTTCCTCGCCATTTTGAATTGCCTCAGGATACCTCTTGCCCATGTAATAAAGATTCGCTATCTGGAAGTAGGCATCGCCAAACTGAGGGTTGAGATCTACAACCTTGCGAAACTCCATCAGGGCATCGTTGAATTGCCGCTCTTTGTAAAGAAGCTTGGCAAGGTCGTAATGAACCTGCACCAAGGATGTATCCAGCTCCACTGCTTTCCGGTAATTCTCGATTGCCACCGTGTTGATCTTCTGTTTGGCATAAGCGTCCCCGAGGGCCACGTATACTTTCGCATCCTTGGAATCTATTTCTCGGGCATGCATCAAATTGACGATGGCGGAATTCAGAGAATCCGCGGCGATATCAGCCTTACCCATTCCATAGTAGAAACGCCCTTTGTATCCCTTCTTGCCGGCGTCCAGGCCAGCCTGGAATACCTTCTTGGCCTCGGCGGGCATGTTCTTCTCAAGATAAAGATTCCCAAGAGAATGGGTGTACTCGGGATTCTTGGGATCACGTTGCCACGCCTTTTCGAGGTGAATCAGAGCAGAGTCGGCATTGCCCGTATCCCACAGAGCCATACCGAGGTAATACAGCGCTTCCTTAGAATCGGGGGACTTGCTGAGCTCAGCCCGCAAAAGCGAGATGGTTTCAGCGTACTGTTTGTTCTTGTAAGCCTTAATCCCCTTCTGCAAATTACCTTCCTCTGCAAGGGCCGGAATCGTGGTCGCGAGAAGGAGAATGCCGACGTAGAGAACGAGTCGCTTCATAGGTCCCCTCATGTGCTCTCAGCTTCCCTAATCAATCCGGATCAGTTTCACCGGCATGGTCACCGGCACCAATCCAGAATCCAGGAAAATCTTCTGCCCGGGTGCGCTCGTGAGAAACGCGATGAACCCGGAGGCCAAGCCATATGCTCCCGATGTCGAGAGCGCATAGACCGGTTGCACTATGGGATAAGCTCCCTGGTAAACCGAGGCCTGGTGAACAGTAATGAACTGATCCGAACCTTCCTTAGCGAGGGCAAGGGCTTTCACTCGATCCGAAAGCCAGTTCATACCGACGAACCCGATGGCGGAAAGGTTTGCAGCAACTGCGCCGACCATTTCGCGGCTCCCAGGCAGAACCTTAAGCGCCGACGAAAGACTGGTATCGATGCCGACCGTCTGGAGGAAGACTTCGGCGGTCCCGGAGTTTCTCGACAAAGCCAGAGGGTCGATCTCACCACCCTCTCCACCCACCTCTTCCCAGCGGCTCGTCTTCCCGGAGTAGATGTCGCGAACTTGTCCCAGGTTCAGTTGACGGACCGGATTCTCCGGATGAACAATCACGGCGATACCATCTTTGGCCAGAGCGTAGGTGCCGTAGTCGAATTTGCCAGCTGTGAGAGACTTCTTCTCCTCTGGATTCAACTCCCGCGAAATAACCACCATCTTGGTCTCTTTGTTCAAGAACTTGACCAGAGCCTCGCGCGTGGTGGTGCTATCCAAAGAAATGCTTGCCTTGACATAAAGCCGTTGGAATTCTACCGCCTCTTTCTGAAGAACCGGGGCCACCAACTCGGCACAGACAAAGCTCAAGGTGCCGCTGGTGGGAGACTCTGCCTGCACTCCATTTTCCTTCTGGCAGCCGAGGCACAGCGAAACGAACAAGCCAAGAATCAACAGCCAGGACGATGATCTCATGGGCGACGACCCTCCCTTCGTTTCAGCGAGAGGGTTACTATGCGGAAAATGCCGTAAAGGATGAAAATCACTCCCACCAGGATACGAAAGTCCGAATTGATATACCTGAGCTGGAAGTAACCGCCAATCAAGAGGATGCCTATAACAACGAAAGCGGCCCTGACGGCAATATCCAGCAAGCGCAGGACACTGTGAATGCTCATCCCGTGTTGCTCTAGTTCCGGGTGTCTATCCAAAAGCCCCGACATATAGAAGAATCCCCCCTCCCATCGACTCACTCAATGGGAGACAAAGAGCACCTGCCCCACTATACACACGAGCCCACCGATTGCCCAGTAGGCAATGCCCCGTGAGCAGTCTGATCGGCGCATTGAAGTCTTTTGGCGTTTGCGGAACTATAATTACTTTTTTTTAAAAGCTCAAGAAGAATTTTCTTAGGTGTGGGTCGAGGAAAGGCCGGGTTCTCTGCAAGTTAGAGATGTCTGGCGAAGACCACCTAGCTCATTCAGAGCACTTTGGAGATTTCGTCGGCTTTCAGGTGTGGAAGTCGCATGGATTCGCCTCGGTTGGACAGCCTGGCCCGCTGGCCCTGGAGTATTCCGATAGGGCTGCAGTCAACCCGGAGAGGTTTCAGGGCTTCGACGATGCGCATGCTGTCTCGTCTTGAGACAGCAATCAGGAGTGAGCCGGAGGCGATGAGGCCGAGAGGATTGATCTTGAAGTGCTTGCAGATAAGCCTGGTTTCTTCGTAGACAGGTATGCTTTCGAGCTCCACCCTGAAACCGAGGCCGGTGGCCAGGGAAATCTCCTTGAGACCCCACAGGACGCCGCCTTCGGTTGGATCGTGCATGGCGTGCACAGGCGCGGTATCCACGGCGCACAGGGCTTCGCGCACGACGCTCATGCCTGGGTTGAAAAGGAGGTTCCTGGCTCGGGCGGCACTGCGCCTGCCGAGCAGAGCCTCGACTTCTTTCCTTCTGGCTCTGGCGATGATTGATGTGCCTTCGATGGCAAGCCGTTTGGTGAGAAGGAGGACATCCCCTTCCCTTGCCCGCTTTGCGACCACGAGTTTCTTCCGGGACACAGTCCCCAGCATGGCTCCAACGACCACGGGTTTGGCGACGGTGGACGTCACCTCGGTATGTCCTCCGCAGAGCCGGATGCCGAGATCAATGCAAGTCTTGTCGATCTCATCGAAGATCATGCGTAGAGCGCGGGACTTGAATCGTGGCGGCACCAGCACCGTCGCAAGAAACCACCTGGGCCTGGCGCCCATCGTGGCAACGTCGTTGGCATTGACGTTTACGGCATAGTAGCCGATATGTTCACAGGTGAAAGTGATGGGATCGGTGGTGCCGATGAGCACAGTGCGCCCGACACCGACTGCGAAGGCGTCCTCACCAACCTCCGGTCCAATTATGACTTCCTTGCCGGGTTTGGTTATCCTCGAGAGTAGGGCACTCAGCAGGTTGTGAGGAACCTTGCCTTCGGCGAATCGATCCATTCTACTCCCCTGGAGCGAGTTTGATCTCAAAGACAAGACCGCTGTCATCCGGGCATGACGCATACGTCACATGCGGGTCATCCTCCCAGAAGAATTTCCCGCCGCACTGCAGGGCAAAGATCAGCGGGAAGATGGCACCAAACGCTGATGTGCACATGCCCTCGGGTGTGAGCTCGTCAATCAGGAACGAATCCCCGACCTTGTGGAAGCCCTGGTTGCACCTGCCACTCTTTACAGTTGCCACAATCTTTTTCATGGCTCGCCTCCTTGTGTCCCTGAGTCAGGAGTCGGGGACGCTCAGAAAAGGGGCGCTGTCCCAACCCCAGAGATATGGGATGGGTTCCCATCTCTCACTATTCAGAATTCAGAAAGGGCGCCGCCCTCTCTTCTACTTATATTACTCCCCTTACTCCCGACAAGTAACCTCTGCATCGAGGGCGTCAGCTCCGGGCTTGCAGGGTTCAGCAATGAAAGCTCTCCTCTTCCACATCCCCGTCCTGTAGATCAGGTAGATGACGACGGACCGCCCGATCCAGTCGAGGATCGTCCCATACCAGATTCCAGGAAGCCCAAGCCCAGACTTTAGACCGAGAATGTATACCAGGGGAAGCCGGAAAATGAAAGTGCCCACAAGGGCGACAATCATTGGGCTCCGCGTGTCGCCAGCCCCTCGGAGCGCTCCCGAGAAGGTGAAAATGAACCCCAGCGGCAGCAGCTCGAAGGCGGCAATCACGACACAGACTAGGGCGGGGCTTCTCACTGCGGCCTCAGGTGCGAACATGTCAACCGCCCAATTCCTCAGGAGAATCAGCACAACCGTCATCGAACACATGCCGATAAGCGAAAGCCGCGCTGTCGCAACTACATTCCTCGCAGCATTGGCGAGGTCGCGCCGACCCACGGCCTGTCCCACCAGCGTGGTCGCAGCGACCGTGAACCCAAAGGCGATTGAGAGAGTCATGGACTCCAAGCGCATTGCGATCTGGTTGGCTGCAAGCGCGACCGTCCCAAGGGCCGATACCACCCTCATATAGAAGATGAAGCCCGCCCTCATTATGACCAGCTCCCCGGCAATGGGCAGCGCCAGGCGGAAGATGCGCTTGAGGAGATCTCTGTCAGGCAAGAAAGCGCTGAGCCGGAGCCTCACCACATCGAACCCACGGAAGAGCTTCGCGGTAAGAAGGATGCCATTGAGCCCGTAGCAGAAGACGGTCGCAAGGGCGGCTCCCTTCACACCGAGATTCGGGAAGCCGGCTTTGCCGAAAACCAGAAGCCCGCTCAGGACTATCTTGAGGATGTTGGCAACCAGGGTGTAGAGCATCGGTGTGCGCGTATCGCCGACTCCCCGCAGAATTCCGCCACCGACCAGCGCGACTGCATACAAAGGCGAGGCCAAGAGGACCGGCCGCATGTAGGTCACACCGTAAGCCTTGACAAGTCCGTCCGCTCCCATGAGGTGCATCGTGAGCCCCGCAAGCAGCGCTCCTGCTCCTCCGGACACCACACCCAGGAGGAGCGCAAGCAGTATTGACTGGGCTGCCCCCTTCTCAACGAGATCGGACCTGCCCGCGCCCTTCGCCTGGGCAACCACCGTGGTCGAGGCGACCGCAACCGAGTTGAAGACGGCAACGAAGGCAAAGATGAGCGTGGCGCAGATTCCCACCCCCGCGATCGCATCGGAGCCTAGCCGAGCAAGAAACAGGATATCCGCGAAGATGATGCTATTTCCAATCAGCTGCTCGACGCTCGCGGGCCAGGCAAGCCGGATCACCTTGGATGTTAGGCCCGGAGATCTGGAACCCGGCTCCCTATTGCCCACTTGCTTTGAGGGTGGGCTGAAGTTCATGACATCTTACGCCAGCCTTTATTGCGCCTTTTTAAGACCAGTGATATCAGCGCCGAGAGGCTAGGTCAAACCCTGCCATTTGTCAAGTTCTAAGCCCTAGCTGTAGTTGCAACATAAGAATGTCATGTTCTTTGCAAAGTAGAAATGTCACCCTCTGGTAAATCTTGTTCTCTAAGCCTGGAGATTCCCCGTTGTGTCAGGAATTGAAGAGCAACGTTTGTGACTCTTGATGTCTGGGACTGGCTCTAACTTGTCAGGCCTTGTCGGTGCTTGCGGCCAGCCTGGCGACAAGGCGTTCGGCGGCCATGAAGCCGACACCTATGAAGAACGGTATCAAGCCGTTGATACCCTGGTGAACGCCGTCCCGAATGGTCAACGTTATCAAGACCCCGATCCCGATGAACATCAGGAGCGATCCCAAGACCAGAAGCCAGGCACGTCCTGCCCGGAAGCCGTTGGGTCTGGCTTCGCGGCGGTCCAGAGCGTCATAGAGCTCACGCGGAATCTCCATGCCCTTCTCGGCAAGCAGCATGCGCTCCTTGTGGCGGCGTGCATCACCTCTTGACCTCAGGACCATGGCGACCACAATGATCACAAGAGCGACAAAAAGCGAGAACATGGGAATCGTCATCGCTACGAGGGTTGTCGAGTCGTCCATTGCATCAACCTCCTTCTCGAGGCCTGGTGAAGCTTCCTTGCGGCACTCGACTTGTCAGTTTCCCCGGCATCTGTCCGGGCTTGTCCGCCGCCTGCGAGGGCGGCCCTGTCTGTCCTTCTCACTGCCATAGACTAAGAAGACCCTGACATTGTTTCAAACCGTGGCTCGTTCTTGAAACAAATCAGCCACCTACCAGGTCTATAGTGCCAGGTGGAGGATGTGGACTAAGAATCTTTCTGCTAGAGCACACGGCATGACGAGAGGCGGCATGCGAGATTCGCGATGCCCAGGGCAGGCTGGCGCCGCGGCTGTTGCGGCATCTTGTATGTCTGAGACGGGGTGCCGCCGGGTGCGCTTGCAATTGGCCGGGACATCGGATAGGCTTTGGCCGAGACCACGAGCCACGCATTCTCAAGGGGCGGTATCCACTGGTGTGAAATTCGAGGAGCGACCTTCCGCGCGGGATCTAGCCGGCCTGGCTGATGAGGACCTGGTTCGCCGAAGCCAGGCTGGTGATCAGGCGGCGTTCACCGAGATCGTCCGGCGGTACAAGGACCGAGTCTACTGGTTGGTTCGCAGGATGGTGGAAAGTCCTGAGGACGAGGACATCACGCAGGATGTATTCTTGAGGGCGTACGAGGCAATTCCCGGTCTTCGCTCGGGAGCGACTCTCAGGACCTGGCTCTTCAGGATTGCCCACAACCTGTCGGTTACCGAGTTAGAGAGGCGCGGCAGGCGCGGCGAGCATATCTCGCTACAGGATGAGGGCGAGGAGAAGCTGCACCGGCTTCTCCCCGAAGACACGAGCAGGCTCGAGGAACAGATCGAGAGACGGGATTTCTCCGGCGCCGTGCAGGCCCTTGTTGCGAAGCTGCCGGTGCATTACCGGGCGGTGCTGACCCTGTACTACGTGGACGAGGCCAAATACGAGGAGATCGCTGAGATAATGGGTATCCCTCTTGGGACAGTCAAGACCCATATCCGACGGGCCAGGCTCCGCCTGCGCGACCTCGTACTCGCTGAGATGGACCCGGCTGACCTTTCTGGGGGCGCGAAGGATCGATGAACTGCGACCACTACATTGACTGGATTGCGCGCAGGATCGAGGGGTCGCTCTCCCCGATGGAACTCAACGCACTGCAGAGGCACCTCTCAGAGTGTCCCAGATGCCGCACTGAAGTCCTCCTGCAGGTGAGAATTGCCAAGTCCCTGGCGCTTCCCTCAGTCTCCAGCCTTCCTGGGGACTTCGCCGAGCGTGTGTCAAGGCGAGCTCTTGCACATGTGCGTGCCGAGAGGCGAGCCCAGCGTTGGGGCTATCTCATCCCCGTGCTGGCCAATGCAGTGGTTGTGTTGCTCGCTGTGACATACAGGGCGGATATTGCCAGCTTCCTTGCGCCGCTGTTCTCTGCGTTCGGGGCGGCTGCCGGCACAGCCGTGCGTTGGGTCGGCAGCGGTGTGACCCAGGCCTCTGGACCCACCAAGGCCGTAAACCTGCCGGCGGTCCACGCACTCGGAACATGGGGGCCGCTGGTGTGCGCAACCGTTGTGATTGTGCTGGCCACATCGAAGATCTACGAGCTTCGAAGAAGGTAGGACTGCTCCGCTGCCGGGACAACTCACGAGGCTGGAGAGAACTCAAGATAAGGTCTACGAAGTCGATCCGCACCCCGCAGGATGCTCCGAGACGTCGCGACAGAATGGCTTGCCGGTGCCGCACCTCGCTGGTACAATAGGGACACAGGGTAAGGGAAAACGTGGAAGTGGCACATGATGCAAGAGGGAGATAGCATGAAGTCCGTTGCCGTGATAACCTGCATTGCCGTCTTGGCACTGAGTGCCGCGGGGACAGCCGGGCCCAACTATTACCACAAGTTAGCGCTGCACGTTGTTCCTCACGGCGTCACTTGCAAGAACATGCCGAGCTTCGCCAGTTGTCGTGACATAACCGCCACGTACACGGGCACGGGGGATATTGATGTGCTCCCTGTTTTCTTTGATCTCAACGGATGTCTGCTGATCGAGTTCGGCCTGATGTGGCCCGAAGCATGGGGCACGTGTGCATACAGTACGTGCGTGCCGGGAATATCAGTCGGCCGGATCGTAAACCCGGGGGATGCCATCGCGACAGCCTGGTCGGATTGCCGCAATGACTGGGCAATTCCGCACGGGTCAGCCTGGTTGAATGCTACAGGGCCCGGCTTAGTCTCGTTCGTGCCAAGCCCGAAAACCGAATGGATAGGGGTTGTGGACTGCAGGGGACAAGAGGAACCTGCCTACGACTGGCCTGCAGCGATATTCTCAGCTGGAATCGGAGGAAGGCTCGGCGATGATCCCTGTGAACCGGTGCTACTGCCTCTCAGTCTCAGTGTCTCCAACGGGATTGACAGTGGCTGCGTGCATCCCGGGAACACGCTCATCTATACGTTGTCCTATGACAACACGGCAAATGCTTCCGAGGTGCACGACTCGTACCTGGTTCTTGACCGCGATTTCCGCAAGACCGAATTCATATCGGCCTCGCCCGGCGGATATCACAATCCCAATAACGGAAGTGTTTTGTGGAACATATCGGGACTCGCGTCTGGAAAGAAGGATTTCCAGGAGGTTGTTCTGCGGGTCAACGACTCAGCGGCCGGCGACACCCTCATGATCCACTGCAAGATTGCTGCTGATCGGACACCTCTCGGGACGGCAAGATTGGCGACGAGGGTCTGTGCCGGAGACTTCTCCCTTCTGGACCTGACCAATGACGACGGTCTCGCCGGCACGTGCGCGAATCAGGAAAAGAGCATCACCTATACGATCACCTACGGTAATTCCAGGAACACCTCTGAGATACACGACGTGACCCTGAGTGACCATCTCTCGACGATGGCCCGGTTCCTATCAGCGTCTTCAGGTGCAGTCTACGATTCCGCGAGCCACACGGCCACGTGGTACGTCGGAAGTCTCCTGCCCGGCCAGTCAGGGTCTCAGAGCCTGGTTGTAGAACCGAGGGCTGGGCCGGGGGAGATCATTAGGAATACTTGTGAAATCCGCGCGCTGGAACCGGTGGCGAACTCCGTCTCAAAGTCTACGCAAGTGTGTGGGTCAAGACCGCGTAACGCCGGCTGCAAGCTGGCTGTCCACGTCAAGCCGCATGGCACCAGCTGCAGGGACATACCCGTGTTCACATCTTGCGACAAGATAAGCACTACGTACCCCGGCTGCGGCGATCTTGACTTCATTCCGGTATTCTTCGATCTAAACGAATACGCACAAGCCGAACTCGGACTCACCTGGCCTCAAGAATGGGGCACGTGCGTTTTCACAACCTGCACCGGGAATATCTCGATGGGAAGCCTGACACATCCTGGGGACGGCTTCGCAGTCGGATGGACATCGTGTCAGCAGACCTGGTCGGTCGCACTGGGTCACGGTTGGCTGGATGCGGGCACTCCCGGGAAGATCTGTCCCGGAATCGGACCTGGCTCCAGCAGGCTCAGGGTGCGCAACTGCGAAGACCCGCCAGTGTATGATTCTCCTCAGGCTGTCTACTGTGCGGGCGTCTGTGGGGTGATGGGTGACAACCCGTGCTCCAAGACCGACACTTTGCCGACCCCGGGGGGAACCCCAAAGTAGACCTCTTCAAGAACTTCCGTTTGCCCGGCGCTTGTGGTATAATCTCATGGGGCGAGGTTCCCAGAGTTTATATCGTTGATTGAGAACTGGGGAGGTTGCCGAGCTTCCATTGTCGGTGGAGAACAGAGGGGCTGCATGTTTTGTTCGCTGAGGGCGAGATCCGCATGAAGCGCCTTTTGGTTCTGACGAGTGCGTTGATCGTCGCGCTTGGGGGAACGGTTTCCACTGGGACAAATCCTGGCCACAAGATAGCAGTCCATGTAGTACCTCACGGCACCGCGTGCACTAGTCTACCCACGTTCTCGCAATGTTCCGAGATCCGGACGACGCATCCTGACATCGGTGAGATCGACGTGATCCCCGTTTTCTACGATCTGAATGAATATGGAGTTGTGGAGTTCGCGCTATCCTGGCCCCCGGAATGGGGGAGCATTTCGTATACGAGGTGCGCGGGTGACATCGTAGTGGGCGGGATTGTGAATCCCGGGGATGGCATCGCCACCGCGTGGTTCGAATGTCAGCGCACGTGGTCCCTATCCCATGGCTACGGGCTCCTGAGCGCAACAGGTGCGGGCGTGGTCCGTCTCCTTCCTAATCCCGCAACCGGAGACTATGGTGTGGTCAACTGTGGACTATCGGAACCTGTTGTCTACGATTATCCAGCGGCTGTTTTCAGTGCCGGCGTGGGCGGCGCAACCGGTGACGACCCCTGCCGGCAGGTCTTCCTCCCACTTGAGCTCGGCATGACCGACGGGCTTGGGGGAAACTGCGTAGACCCGGGAAACAATGTCACCTACACAATCTCCTATGGAAATACCCTTAATCCCTCAGATGTTCACAATGTGATCGTCATCGATCATCTGCCGGCTCAAACAACGTTCGTATCGGCGTCTGCGGGCGGAGCCTACGATGATGTCGCCCACACTGTGACCTGGTCGCTTGGAACGCTCGCATCAATGGAGCGGGATTCCATGCAGGTCGTCGTAACTGCCGATGCCGCCGAAGGCGCAGTTCTTGCCAACACCTGTGAGATGACTTGTGATGAGGCTTCTCCTGCATGGGCGATGACACAGACCGATGTCTGCACGCGTCATTTCTCGCCCCTCGGGCTCAGCAAGACCGATGCCCTCAACGGCGCCTGCGTATACAGGGGCGACAGCCTCACCTATGTGATCTCTTACGATAACTCTCCTAATCCTTGGGAAGCCCACAATGTGGTTCTCGTTGACTCTCTGCCCCAGGGAATGGAGTTCATATCAGCGTCTCAAGGTGGGCTCTATGATCCCGCAGGTCGCAGCGTCACCTGGGCTATCGCGACCCTCGCACCCGGGGAAAGCGGTTCCGAGGAAGTGGCGGTCAGAGTCAAGGCATCTCCGGCTACCACGGTCAAGAACAAGTGCCGGATAACCAGCGATGAGACTCCCGCCAAGCAAGTGATCTTCAACACTAATGTCTGTGACTCCCTGTATCATGTTCTCAATGTCAGCAAGACAGCCGTGCTCACCGGAGACTGCGTCAACTACGGAGCCAACTTGACCTACAGGATTTCCTACGACAACACCCCTAACTCCTACGAAGTGCACAATGCGGTCCTCACGGATTTTCTGCCTGCACAGACGGATTTCGTGTCAGCCTCTTCCGGCGGAGTCTACGACCCCGATGCCCTTGCAGTCACATGGAACATCGGCACGCTGGCACCTGGCGTAAGTGGGTCACGGCAGATCACCGTTAAAGTCAATGTGGCACGCGGGAACTCATTCATCAACGAATGTGCCCTAACCAGCGACGAAGCCCCTCGGAGTGAAGCGAGCAGATCAGTCCGCGTTTGCGGAGGAAGCCAGGGGAATCCTCATCACAAGATCGCGGTCCACGTCAAAGCCCATCCCACTTCTTGTACCAAGGGTTATCCCACATTCACCAATTGTAGCCAGATCGTGACGACCTATCCGGCCTGCGGCGACTTCGACGTTGTACCCGTCTTCTACGATCTCGCTGAATACGGAGTGGTCGAGTTCGCCCTCCAGTGGCCCGTGGATTGGGGCACCTGCTCCTTCGTGCGCTGCAAGGGTGATATAGCCGTTGGTGAGATTGTCCACGCTGGTGACGGCATCGCGGTCGCATGGTCAGAATGTCAGTATACCTGGGCCGTTGCACCCGGTGTCGGATGGCTTCTCGCCGCAGGCCCGGGTGAGATTCTCCCTTGTCCTAATCCGGCGACTGGCGATCTTGGTGTTTTCGACTGTGCCCCCTCACCCCACCATGATTATCCCATGGCGATCTCTCGTGCCGGCATCTGCGGTGGATTGGGCGATGATCCGTGCCGCCCAGCCCAGCTCGAGCCGGCCACCTGGGGTGCCATCAAAGCGACGTTCAAGTAGGCTCCAAACTTCTTGACATGGCCTGTTTCAGCGTGGTTCAATATCCCCTACGTAGAAATACGCAGACAGATATATTATCCTCGGCTTGAAGCTGGCCCGCGCCAGTTTCGCTTTGACAAAGGGAGGAGGGAGTTCGTGTGAAAGATATCTTCAAGAATGTCCTGGATTCGATCAAGAAGAAGGTTGACTACGCCGACGTGCGGCTTGTCACCACAAGAAGCGAAAGACTGAGAGTAAAGAATGGTTCGGTCGATTCCATCAGCGACAGTATTTCCAGGGGCTTCGGTGTGAGAGTTATTGTTGATGGATGCTGGGGCTTCTCCAGCAGTTCCACCGTCAGCAAGGACGAAGCCGCCAGAGTCGCGAAGGAGGCCATAGAAATCGCAGACGCGACCAAACTCCTTAAGAAAATGGATGTGGCCTTAAGCGACGAGGAGCCCCGTGTCGACAAGTATCGCACCGGGATCGTGAAGGACCCCTTTGCCGTCTCCTTGGACGAGAAGATCGCGGTCCTCCTCGAGGCCGACCGGCTGATGCGGAAGAACCCGACCATCAAGGTGGCCGAAGGTTCGATGGCCTTCTACCAGACCGACAAGCTCTTCCTTAGCACTGAGGGCGCAGACATCGAGCAGACAATAATCGAGAGTGGCGCCGGCATCATAGCCACCGCCGTAGCCAACGGCGATGTCCAGCGGCGTTCTTTCCCCACCTCCTGGGGAGATACGGCCACACAGGGCTACGAGTTCGTCGAAGGCCTGCACCTGGCCCCGAACGCCGAGAAGACGGCAGATGAGGCCGCAGGCCTGCTTAAAGCTCCAGTGTGTCCCTCGGGTGAGATGGACCTCATCATCGGAGGCTCCCAGCTTGCGCTCCAGATCCACGAGTCATGCGGTCATCCGACCGAGCTTGATCGCGTGTTCGGCACAGAAGCGAGTTTCGCGGGTACAAGCTTTCTCACCGTGGAGAAGATGGGCAGCTTCAAGTACGGCTCCAAGCAGGTCTCCATCTTCGCAGATGCTACCTGCGACGGCGGCCTTGGTACCTTCGGCTACGATGACGAAGGCGTACCCGCCCAGCGCTCACCCATTGTTAAGGAAGGCCTTTTCGTGGGCTACCTCACGTCGCGCGAGACCGCCTCTCGCCTCGACAGGAAGAGCAACGCCTGTATGCGGGCCGACGGCTGGAACCGCATCCCGCTTATCCGTATGACTAACATCAACCTCGAGCCGGGCACATGGGACTTTGACGAGTTAATAAAGGACACCAAAGACGGCATCATGGTTGACTCGAACAAGAGCTGGAGCATCGATGACAAGCGCTTGAACTTCCAGTTCGGAACCGAAATGGGCTGGAGAATAAGAAACGGCAAGATCGAAGGTTTGATCAGGAATGCAGTCTATACAGGGATCACACCTGAGTTCTGGGCGAGCTGCGACGCAGTCTGCAGCAGGAACCACTGGCACATCTGGGGAGTCCCGAGTTGCGGCAAGGGCGAACCTATGCAGGTCGCTCATGTCGCGCATGGAGCTGCGCCAGCCAGGTTCAGAAAAGTAAGGGTAGGTGTCGGCAATGCTAGGTGAAGCGAAATCATTCGACGTACTCCGGAAGCTTGTTTCTACGGTTGAAGCTGACCAGGTCGAGGCCATCATGATGGGTGTCTCAAGCGGCCTCACGCGATTTGCGAATTCAACTATTCACCAGAACGTCTTCGAAAAGGACGAGGTGATCTATCTCAGGGCCGCCATTGGGAAGAAGATTGGGCTCGCATCGTCCAACGTCATGGATAAGGATTCCTTGAAGCACCTCGCCAAGCGGGCAGTTGAGATCGCGCGGTCGCAGGTTGAAAACCCCGATTTCGAATCCTTCGCAAAATCCCCCAGGGCCCCAAAGATCGACGCCTTCTGTGCCGAAACCGCCAACTGCGTGGCCAAGCGCCGTGCCGATAACGTCAAGGTCGTGATCGATGAGGCCGCGAAACTCGGCTTCCTCGCGGCAGGTTCACATTTCACCTCGGCGAGAGAGGTGGCATTTGCCAACTCGCTCGGCACAGAACAGTACCATACGGTCACGTCGGCATACATGAATACGGTCATCATGTCGCCCACCAGTTCCGGGTACGCAGACCTTTCAGAGCTTGACATATCACGGTTTGACCCCAGGAAGGTCGCTGAGGAAGCGGTCAAGGTATGCGCAGACAGCCAGAACCCGAGGGAGCTTCCCGAAGGCCAGTACGATGTCGTGATCTCCGCCCGTGCCCTCAATGAACTGATGGGCTGGCTTGCCTACGTCGGCTTCAGCGCCGATTCCTACCAGGACGGCAGGAGCTTCATGTCGGGCAGAATCGGCGAGAAGATAATGGGCGCGAATGTCTCCATGTGGGACGACGGCCTCAATCCCAGCGGGGCGCCGCTTCCCTTCGATTTCGAGGGCGTACCGAGACAGCGTATCGATCTTATCAGGGACGGCACAGCCAAAGCCGTGGTCTACAGCACCATAACGGCGCACAAGGATAAGAGGGCCTCAACCGGCCATGCCCTTCCTCCCGGCGACGAAGTATCTGCCATACCGATCAACATCTACTTCTCGACCGGCAGTAACACCAAGCAAGAGATGCTTGCTTCTTTGGATAAGGGGCTTCTGGTGACGCGCTTCCACTATGTGAATGGGCTCCTTGACACCAGACGTGCCCTGTTCACAGGCATGACCAGGGACGGAACCTTCTACGTCGAGGGCGGCAAGATAAAGTACCCAGTCAAGAACTTGCGTTTCACCCACAGCATGCTCGATGCTTTCTCCAACATCGAGATGATCTCAAAGGATGCAAGTCTTTTCGTATCCGACTGGTTTGGCGGGAACGTGCTGCCCGCGCTCAAGATAAAGGGCTTCAATTTCAGCGGGAAGACCGAGTTCTGAGTCCTATTTCGGGGCACAATACTGATTTCGTGACGTGCACGTCAAGCAGCCTAGAGTAGAATAGGTGTTGTGTCCCCCAATTTGTGGCTTCTCGGGCAGGACTCGAATCTGTGACTTTCCGGTCAGCTGCTGGATGCTACGCTATTGCTTCTCCGGACAGGAGTTTCGTCATATATCATGATATATGACGATGGCTCCGACGAAACAACATGGTCGCAAGCGTGGTTATTGGGCAACGACGATCTTACAGGTTACTTCCTCACGGCCGATCCGGAGCCTCAGGAAATAGAGCCCGGGTTCAGCCGTTCCGTCATTGGTCCAGCCCACTTCATGATAACCGGCGGCATACGGCCCATCAATGACCGTGGCCACCAGGCGGCCGGACACATCGTACAAAGCCAGGTTAGCCCAGGCATCTCGCGGCATTCCGAACCTTATCACGGTCTGCTTACTGAAGGGGTTGGGCATGCTACCGGCGATGACAGGCTGCGATGGAATTCTCGGGTCGCGGCTTACCCCCGATGCCGGGTCAAATACCTGAAAATCAGTCTCGCTCGCATCCGAGCCGCTTCCTGCGTCCGCATCGTAGGCGATCACCTTGATGCGGGCCTGGGTGGCGGGCAGAACATCCACATACCACGAATAAGTTCCGTCGTTGGCCTCGCCCGTGGCCACGGTGTGATTGTATGATACCCCGCCGTTTGTGGATAGCAGGATGTCCACCGAGACCACTCCCTTGTCATCCGTGGCTGTCCAGGTAATATTGTGAGTCGAACCCATGTTCCAGATCTCGCCGCCATTTGGCGATGTCGCCGCGACCGTCGGCGGCTCCGGCGGAGCCGGTGTGAGCGTGACCGTCACGCTCCGGGACGAGGAAGCCAGGATATCGACGCCGACATAGCAGACCGCATGCAGGCCGGAGGTGTCCACCTGAAGCAGGGTCCCTCCCGTCACGCTGATGTTTCCTGGTTCATTGGGCATCACGAAGCGCAGCTGGCCGTGTTCGAAACGCTGATTGATGTTGTTCGTGATGTTGGCAGTCACGCTATAGTTGGTTCCGTTGTTGGCCGGAGAGAATGCCACATTCAGATTGGTGCCAGTTCCTCCCGCGGACATGGTCGCCTGGGGCTGAAGCACGCCGTTGGACACGCGCACCATGCGGTAGGACCGCTCGCCCCTACAGGCGTTGTTCGTGACGATCTTATACGGGTACGAAGAATCCTCCGTGTTCGAATGCGTGTGGCCCGAGAGGGTGAGGCCCACACCGAGGCTCGTCAAGTTGATCTGGTTCGAGAAATCGGAGTGGTAGAACAACACGCGTTCGGTGCTCCCCGATGCCGCCGATAGATTAGCGGTAAGCCACTGCATCTGGGCGGAGGTGAAACTCTGGCTGCCATAGATATTTGAACGCCAGCCGTCATAGTTGAGGTATGCCTCAAGCCCGACGTAGTGGGTCGGTCCGTAGTCGAAGCTATAGTCCTGCGTATAGTAAGGGGCGCCCGCGGGCGGATTGTTAAGGCGCTTCCACCCAAAGAACTTCCACCAGTTCTGGCGTGCCGTCCCGTCAGGTGGGGGCGTATCGGTCCATCCTCCGATGTCGTGGTTGCCTGAAGTAAGGTAGACCGGCACCTCAAACTCCGTGAGCAAGCGCTGGGCCCGGCTGAAGTACCTCTTGGAAAGGTAGTCTTCGAGCTCTCCCTCGTTGATGAAATCCCCCGTTATGACCACGAACTCCGGATTGATTATGTTCACATCCCGGATTATCTCCCGCAGGTCGACAATCGAGGAAGAGTCGGTATCAGCTCCAGGCTCGTAGTAGTATAGCTCGGTAGGCAGATGAGTGTCGGTGATCTGGATGAAGTAATAGTCACCCCGGTACTGAGGGATAACCCGCACGGCATTCAAGGTCGTATCGACCACCCCTCCGTTCGCCGTGACCACGAGGTCGTAAAGCTCGTAGACCGGGACTGCCGGCACGAGGGCCTGGATCTTCCACCACAGGTTGGATGGGTCATATGTGGAACTCTGTATGGTCAGGGGTATCGTAACTGGGCCGCGCAGGAGCGCTGCCGCCCAGCCGGAGGCGGTGGGCGACGCTTCGCACTCAATGGTCAGGGTACCCCCAGGGGTCACGATGGCAGGCATATTGACCAGGGGACGCTGGATCACCGTCAAGGTGTCTCCGGGGGCCACTGCGCCTGCGGGAACACCGATCGCGATCAGAAGTAGAAAACTGGCCCAGAAAACAAAAAAGCCTGAGTTCGGGCTGCGATTCATGCCATACGCTCCTGTCTGCAACTGCAAAGGTTGTTGTGGGTTACCTCGATTATTATACCATATCTTATGATTCGCATCGAGGGAAATCGTTGCTGGTAATGGGATTGGGAACAGACATCGTTACCACTGGATAGGTCTCAGCCATCTGGTCTGTCCAGGGACGGATTTATGGACGGAGCGGGCGGCCCGGCTCCCCTGGCAGGTGTCTCAGAGCGCGGCGCTGTGGGACTTCCTGGCAGTGACCATACGTTTGATCGCGAGAGGGCATGTTCATCTCTTTTTCCCCTCTACCGGCCACGATCGGAAGTCTCGCCAGACAATAGTCGAAAGCGGCCATCGTGCGCTCGGCAAAATGCCTGGTCGCCCCTTAAGACATGATTTGCAGCTACAGTTCCGGCAACATGCCGCCGACAATAAGGATTGTTGAGCAGGAGGCAAGCTGTGACTACAATACTCTGCATCACAGTTCTTTCCATCATAAGCGGTGTCATTTTTGCGATCCATTATGCAGCCGGTAAGAGTCCGACGAGGAGAAGGCCACAGCCAAGGCGTGTGGTGACAAGACCTGCGGCAGGCACTTGCCCGCAGGAACCCCCTGTCCTCACGGATTCAAGTCCGCCGAAGCCGAGCCGCCCCCGAAGCCTGACGCTGACCCCGATAGATCTCTCCAAACTCAAGAAGCTGCCTGAGATTGCTGCCATGCATCGCCTGAAAACCGACCAGGGGGAGATTCCGCAGGACATGCTTGTAAACGTTGAGAAAGTGTCGCGCTTGCTCTGTACCCGGAGCCTGGTCCTGAAGGGTTTTGCCGCCGTCAAACACGAGCCAAAGGAACTGACGGCACTTGTGCTGCGTGATCCTGCGCTGGCCGGCCAGATACTCAAGACGGTCAATTCAGCATTTTATGGGCTGCGGTATCCCGTCGCTTCTGTATTCAAAGCTGTGCTACTCCTGGGTCACGTTGAAGTCCGCAACATCATCTGGCGCTCGTGCTTCGCCGAGGCACTCGGCAGTGAATCGGGTCCCACAACTGCGACCATAGAAAGCATCTGGCAACACTCGTTTGCGGCTTCGAGAGCCACCTATGCACTTGCCAAGTCCCTCGGACTATCGAACTCCGACGATCTCTCCACTATAGCCCTGCTACACGACATCGGTAAGATTCTCTACCTGAGGGCCCGGCCCTTTTCAGGGCTTGCGGTGTACGAGCCGGGTGGCTACAGTGGCCCGAAGCAACTGGCGAGAGAGATGTCCGAGATAGACTTCATGCACCCCGCGCTGGGAAGCGAGGTGGTGCGCGCGTGGGGGCTTCCGGATGAAAGCTGCAGGACCGTAGCTCTTCACCATCAGCCCATTTTCTCGGATCCGAATGAGGTCAACGGCAACCGCCCGGTCATATCTCTCATCTATCTCACAGATATACTGTGCCACTGCGCTGCCCAGAGTCGATCGGATGGGGAGCAACCCCCCATATACTTACCCCGGGACGGGTGGTTAGAGCTTCTCGGCATCCGAAATGGTCTTGAATCGCTGCTCAACGAGAATGTAGTCCGACATCTTTCGGCTAACCCGTTCGCGAAGGACCCGGGTGCGAAGCAGGCGGATGAAGCCCTGTCAGGCCTTCGAAGTTCAGCGAGTGATGGGGCACCCTTCTAGCCTTCTTGATCTGTGGCGACCGAAATCTGGTCCGAGCGTTACAGCCGCGAGCCCTCGAATATATCCGGTTACATCCGGCGAGACATATTTGACACGCTCTCTTTTTTGGATGTGACGTACGTCCTCAATCTTACGGATCAGGGGTCGGGAACTTCCTGTGGCCACGGTTAGTGGTTTTGGATCAGGCTCTTGATCTCCGCAATCTGGTCTTCGATGTCCACCATAAGGCTGGCGAGCTCTATGTCCCGGAGGCTTAGCTGCTCTACCGCCGAAACATGAAGGAGATCGATGCTTGGGTCGGGTGCAGGATGTTGACCCATCTTGCGCGAGATAGCGTCGGCCGCCTGAACGCGTACCACGAGTGATTCGGTACTATCAAGATCATCGCGGTGGTGCCGAAGCGCAACAAGCGAGACCGCTTCAGGAAGATGCCACGCCACGAGAATACGGTGTCCCAATTCAGTGTGTAGGACGTCCATCAGCTCGCTGAGAACCGGGCCAGTAATCTGAACTGACTTGCTGGTTGCCTCGATATGGTCCGCGCATTTGAGGACAAGGAGCTTGCCAGCATCATGAAGGAGTCCGGCTATGAAAGACTGCTCGGGATCGCCGCCGGTGATCGTGGCGATTTGTTTCGCTGCGAGCGCCGTGGTCACAGCATGTCCCCACAGGCACTGAAGCATCTCATGTTTCTGCGGATCATTAGACTTGAAGTGTCCGCTGTGTCCGAGTGCAGTAACCACGCATGTCACCTGTCGAAACCCAATGCGTGCTATCGCCTGCGAAAGATCCGATATCGGATGCAGGCCACCAAAGAAAGCTGAATTGGCCATCTTGAGTACTGCCGCGGCTATGGCAGGGTCGTTTCTCACAAGTTCGGCAACGCGCTTAGCGCCAGTTCGCGCTTCATCAGAAAGCAGAGTGTTGAGCTTAGTCAGCAGCTCCGGCAGGGGTGGTAGCGAAAAGCGCCCCTGCTCAACTGCTTTGCGAATCTGATCGGTCAGCGCCAGAGATTTCACTTCTGCAGTCTCGATCATGTAGCCCTCCGCATCTGCGCCACCTCCTGGATCACGGCCAGAGGCCTTGCTCCAAGATCCCTCGGGGCGTTGTCTGCTATCTCCGAGAGGGTTGTCTTACCGGCGACCACCTTGAGAATCCCGTCCTCCTGTAAGGTCACAAATCCAGGGAGATTCTTTGCCAGGGCGCGTAGTTCTCTCGAAGAGCATCGCCTCAGTATCGCATCCCGGAAATCATCATCGAGAACCATGAACTCGTGTATACCAACTCTTCCACGGTATCCAGTTTGGTTGCAAGCGGAGCAGCCGGTGCCTGCCGAAACCGGGAAGCTCCGTACCTCTGCGTCGCTGAGTCCAAGGAATCTCAGGTCCTTCTTGGAGCACTCGCCCGCCTGCCTGCAGTGATCGCAGATTCTCCTTACAAGTCTCTGAGCTATCACACATGAGAGCGTGGACGACACCAGAAAGGGTTCAACACCCAATTCGAGCAAGCGGATTACAGCCGTAACGGCGTCCTCGGTGTGGAAAGTCGACAGCACCTTGTGGCCGGTGAGTGCGGCCTCGGCCGCCAAGTTGGCCGTCAGGCTGTCTCGTATCTCCCCGACCACTATGACGTCGGGGTCTTGCCGCACCATCGCGCGCAGTGAATCCGCAAACGTCGGTCCCACTTTTTCGTTGACCGAACACTGGGTGGTCCCTTCGAGTACGTACTCAACAGGATTCTCGCAGGTTATCACCTTGAGCGTATCGTCGTTGATGCAGTCAACGAAGGAGTACATGGTCGTGGTCTTGCCGCTCCCCGTGGGGCCCGTAACCATCACCAGCCCGGAAGAAGTGCGGAGGACGATGTCCCTGAGCATCGAGAGAATCCGAGGCTCGAACCCGAGTGAGTCAAGAGGCACGAGACCCCGCGCTCTGTCCAGGAGCCTCAGCACCAGAGTCTCACCGAACATGGAGGCGTATGTAGAGACTCTAATGTCTATCTCCCTGCCATCGACTTTGACGCAAAACCTTCCGTCCTGGTGAAGCCTGCGTTCGGCTATGTCCATTCCCCCAAGTATCTTGACCCGGGAGCCAATGCGCCCGCCGAAATCCGCCGGCAGGTCCGTGAGCTTGCGCATCACGCCGTCGGTGCGCTGCCGCACGCGCACTTTGCTCTGGAAGGGCTCTATGTGTAAGTCGCTTGCACCTGCCGCAATTGCTTGGTAGAGCAAATAATCGACGATCTTGATCGCGCCCTCTCCAGATTCATCGTCTTCCGGCATATCCTTCATGTCACGATACTGAAGGTTTGTGCTCACTTCTTCGCCTTCCGAATGGCGCAAGCGATCAAGTGTCTCCAGGGCCTCAATGATCTTCTCCGATGGGGCTCCACACGGCTTCACCGCAACTGAGTAAAGGCGCTCGAGCTCATGAATCAGCCCGAGGTCTAGGGGATCGGCCATTATCGCAGTGAGATATCCATCGGTGATGCGAAATGGCAAAATACGATTGCGTATAAGATACGGAAGTGAAACCTTGTTTATGAGAGAAGCATCAACAAGGCTAACCTCAGGCTCAACGTAAGGGATATCGAACTTGGTCCGAAGGGCTTGCAGGAACTGCTCCTCCGTGACTATGTTTTGCCCCAATAGGATCTCTCGATCGGAGAGCGCTGGGTTTAGAACCTTAATCTCTCGGTAGGCATTCAAGCCGCTGTCTTTCAGTACCCCATCCTCGTGAAGTATCTGTACAAGACTGAGACTGGAACGATGGGCCTTGACCACCCGCTCCAACTCCGACCGGGCAAGCTGACCCAATTCTATCAGCACTTCTCCGACAGGCATGGGGGTTTGTAAGCGACCGATGATCCGGCGGGCCTTTTGAATCTGTTCTCCGGTCACAAGGCCTTGTGAAACCAGCAAGGTCTCGAGATCTGTGGCCTCGGAGGGTGTGGTAGTAGATGCAGTTCCGCTACGCATCTTGGTCCTCCCCGTGTCTGCTCTAGTCGGCACGGCATGAGGCGCACTTGAGTGGGAGCGGGGTGATTGGGAACGAAGACTGCGTGGCAGTCGCCTGACGAAACACCTCAAGAGTTTGCCTCGTGATGCCGAAACTTGCACTTGGTGGTTTTGTCCTGCTTCCGGTGGCATGTGGTCAGGGCCGTGGAAATTCACATGGGCCGCGCATTTCGGGTCTCAGCAGTGCGGGCTCTTGGGGCTTCTGATTATGAACAAACTGCTCGTTGTCTCTATTGATACGTACAGGTAGGACAACCTGGGGAAGGTCGTGGATGGCCTGCCGATTTCGCCTTTTCTCACACGCCTCGCGAGCGAGTCCAAGATCTATGGTAACTACGTCGCAAGTGCCAACTGGACGATTCCATCGTATGCGTCGATGTTCACCGGACTCCCGACAGTCGCCCACAATTTCTGGGGAATGAAGCGCTTCCCCGGACAGCCAGTCGAATTGATATTCGATGAGATAGCTCGTGCAGGGCTCAAGCCGAGCCTACTTTGCATCGGGGTGCTTGCCGAATCAGACATCTTCAAGTACCGTACCGAAAAGTACTTCGCTACCAACTATGATCCCCTTAAACTCGACGGCACCATCGATCTGGTGGTGAAAACCCTCGAGGACAGCGATTTTGTCTTTTTCCACACATTTCTTATGCACGACTACTTCTACCACTATCCTTACAGGTCCCCGGACTTAGGTCTCAAGCGACGCTATGAATTTGTGGACCGGCAGCAGACGGACCTTATGTCGAGCAAGATGAAGGCCTGGCTCAGAGAGCACTTCGAGATGAACCGTGGTGACCTTCGCATCCTTGAGAGGATGTATTACAATGAATGCCTTTTGGTGGACGACTTCTGCCAGAAGCTCTTGGGCGCCGTGCTTGAAAGGTTCCCCGACATCAGCCTTGTGATCAACTCCGACCACGGTGAAGTGTACCTGTACGACCGTAGCAGGGACTTCGCTTTCATCCTGGCGGAGGATCTCTATTCGACGTCAGCCATCGAGCCCACCGAAAGCGCAGTTGCAGCCTATCGGCATATACTCAAAGCCCGTGCCAGGGACCTACCTGCGTATGACCAGGCCCAAGAAGCCGTGCTTTTGCGCCTCCAGGGCTTCGGTTATCTGTAGCGCTCGTCCATTCCAAGGAATTGCAAGATTCTCCCACCTCGGCAATATCTGCCTGTAGTCCGCAAGGCGAATCGTACCTTGCCCGGTGGAATAAGCTGCCGCGATCGCGAAAAATCTGCCGACCGAAGCTTCCGTTAGTAAAAAAATAGCTAAACCTCACGCTTGCTCCTGACGATCACCTTGCCAGTGTTGGACGTCGCTTGATTAGAGTGACGGGTTTTGGAGAAAGGAATGGAAGGTTGTGGAGAAGTCGGGAATAGCGGCAAGATTTGCCGCTGCGCGTTTGCGGGTGGGAAAGAAAGCTCCACATCACCTTGATGAAAGGAAGGCTTGAATGTACCGCGAGTACGATGCGGGCGCTGATGACAGCGACAACGGAGTCAAACTGCTCATCTCGTCAGCCCGTGACCTGATAATGGAGATACGTGCTCTCGGGCAGGGGCTTGACGAGAGCCTCAAGGAAACGGCCGAGATTGACACCGTGATTTCGGTGCTGTCGGCGAAGAAACAAAAGGTTGACACGCTGCGGGAGGTTGCCCGCCAGATCACGTCAAGACTCCGTGTCGGAAACGACGGTAAGGCCGGAGTGCCGGTATCAGAGGAAACCAAACTCGAGTTTGCCAACCTCATGACTGAGTTCAAGCAGATGCTTGACGAGGAGGAGCGCCTTGAGGAGATGGTCTGCGGGCGAGGGTTACAGATCTCAAGAAGGAGTGGAAGGTAGATGCCGTCGAAGGAACTCAAGCAAGTCCAGCGGTCAGTGTCCAACTCGGGCGATAGCTTCGGTGCGGAGATCTCAGGACTCTCGGCGGCTGTCCAGACGCTGAAGGATGCTTGCTGCCGTCTGGAAGGATCGGTAGATGGCATCAGCGACGATCTGGAGAACACAAACGAAAGGTTGGCCGTGGTCGCTAAGACCCATGCGGACGCAGCGGCCTACCTCGAGAACATACTCGGGAACATCTCGAGCGGGGTGGTCGCCGTGGACTGCCAGGGCAAGATCGTTCTCTTCAATAGCGCCGCAGCTGCGCTCACCGGCTTCTCCACAGAGGAGGCGATGGGCAGGAGCTACATCAAGATGCTGGCGAAGGACGGGCAGGAGAAGGTGACGCCGGTCTTCACGCTGGCTACGGGCTATCCCATTCAGCAGCAAGAGAAGACCCTGATCACCAAGACTGGGGAAGCGATTCCGGTCAGTTTCAGCACCTCAGTCCTGATAGACCGCGACAACCGGGTCGCGGGAGCTATCGAGGTACTCACCGACCTGCGGAAGATCAAGCAGCTTGAGCAGGAAGCCTCGCGGGTGAAGAGACTCGCTGCGGTAGGTGAGGTCGCAGCGGCAGTGGCGCATGAGCTAAGAAATCCGCTCAGCGGGATGAAGGGTTTCACAAGCCTCCTGGAGCGTGATCTTGCTGGTGACGAGAAGCACTTGGCGCTCATACGGAAGGTCAAAGAAGGCATTGCTTCACTCGAGCATATTGCGAACGACCTGCTTGAAGCAGGGCGCCCCATCACAATCGAGCGCAGGCGGGTTGATCTGGTCCCACAGATGAAAAGGGTTATGGAATTGTTCCAGATGGCGACGGTGGCAGAAGGGAAGAACATCATCTTCCGCCTGACGCCTAGCAACACTCCCTTTTTCTGTAACGTGGAGGTGGAGCGCATACGCCAGGCCGTCACCAATCTTGTGCGAAACGCAGTCGAAGCAGTCGGGAATGCCGGCACTGTGACTATCGAACTATACGCGAGCAGATCCGTTGCAAACAGCATTGCCCATGACGATGGAGGAGATGTTCCAGGTCATGAGCATGCTTATATCGCCGTCTCCGACACCGGCCCGGGCATAAGCAAGGACATTGAAAAGAAGTTGTTCTTGCCGTTCTTCACAACAAGGAAAGATGGAACAGGGCTGGGTCTCCACATCGTCAGGAAGATCGCGAACCTGCACGGAGGCGAAATCAGGTACTCCAGGACGGAGGCGGGAGGCGGCAGGTTCATAATCGGGATACCGCGATGGTAACTCCCTCACAAAGGCGCTAATCGGGAGGCTCCATATGGCAGCGACAGGGCACGTCAAACGGATTCTAGTGGTTGATGATGATGTTTTGATGAACGATTTCCTCAAGGAAATCCTGACAAGACGCGGATACAAAGTCGAGCAGACTTACGACGGACAATCCGCAATAAGCTTGATCGAAGCCAAACCCTACGATCTGGTCCTAACCGACAAGAAGATGCCGGATTGTGGAGGGCTCGAGGTTCTAGAGGCGGCGGCAACGGGTAAGCACCCGACCCGAGCAATCCTCATGACTGCCTACGGCTCAATGGACGAAGCCGCGGATGCCATGAGGCTGGGGGCATTTGACTACATCATGAAACCCTTTGACGCCGATCAGATCGAGGACCTGATTGAGAGAGCTCTCGAGGAGTCCTCGAGGAAAGAGCCGCGCGTCGAGGCCTCGCCCCTGATTGCCGGAACAAGCGAAAAGATGCGTGAAGTGTATGAGCTCATGAGGGTGGTGGCTCCAACTTCTTCAACTGTCCTAGTAAGTGGGGAGTCGGGAACCGGCAAGGAGCTGGTTGCCAGGGAGATCCAGAGACTCAGCAAGCGGTGTGACAAGCCTTTCGTACGACTCAACTGCGCCGCACTGCCAGACAGCCTCATAGAAAGCGAGCTTTTCGGGCACGAGAGGGGTGCCTTTACGGGAGCCCTGCAGGCGAGAATTGGTAGGTTCGAGATGGCCGACGGGGGAACGCTCTTGCTGGACGAGATAGGCGAGATTGGTGTCCACATGCAGGCAAAGATCCTTCGAGTGCTTCAGGAGAAGGAATTCGAGAGGATCGGGTCTCAGCGTACTCGTACCGCTGACGTGAGAGTGATCGCAACCACCAACAAGAACCTGACGCGGGAGATCGAATGTGGGCGTTTCCGCGAGGATCTTTATTACAGGCTTAATGTCTTCCCCATCGCACTGCCGCCTTTGAGGGACCGGCGCGAGGACATTCCCGAGCTGGTGCACCATTTCATCCACAAGTACCGTGAACTGTGCGACTCGCGCATAATCGGCATTGAAGATGATGCTTTGGCCATGCTTGTGGGGCATCACTGGCCAGGCAATGTGCGCGAGCTCGAGAACTGTATAGAACGTGCTCTGATCGTCGGCGATGGCCCCAATATCACGAAGCGCGATCTTGTTCCACCGGCACCTGTGGTCAGGGGTGACGTGACTACGCTCGATGCGGGCACGAGTGTCCGCGAGATGGAGAAGATCCTGGTCCTCAAGACGCTCGAGTCGGTTGGTTGGAACAGGACCATGGCAGCCCAGAAGCTCGGTATCTCGACGAGGACCCTCAGGAACAAGATAAAGATCTACAGGGCGGAAGATATTTCAGCCGGGACGGAAAAATCGTCCCATCAGTTGGACTGGGAACCACAGACGGTGTGCACCCCTCGAGGATGTAACCACTTTGGGGAAGACAGGTTAAGGCATGCATAGCGGTCGATGTGATCGTGGCCCGGGTATTGCAGAGACCATCAGTCGACAGCGTACACATGTGCTAGAGGAGCTGGTATGGCTAAAGTAACATTCGGAAACGATGAGTCAGCAGACATCCTCAAGCGTCTGCTTGACATCAATGCGGCTCGCCAGAAAATCGGTGCGCGCAACGTAGCCAACTGTGCCACCGACGGGTATACGCCTAAGCAGGTTGAGTTCTCGGAGGAACTCAGCCAGACCGTCGGCCGGACCGAGCTTCAGCGTACACACCCTGGACACATCGTATCCTCGCATGAGGCAAGCACCCGCGATGGCGCGATTGAGATAGTCGACGAGGCTGCGCCGGAGGACAAGGAAAGCCGGCTGGAGCGGGCGGTCGCCGAACTGACCGACGCCGAGATCGCCTATTCGACTGCGGCGAGGTTGATGTCAAGGCGCATGGCGACCCTTAGAACAGCCATAACCGGCAAGCCCTGATGAGGAGGTTGTGAGATGGCTGATTTCCTGTACGGCGTGATGAGAACGATATCAAGCGGGCTTACCGCCCAGCGCAAAAAGATGGAGGCGGTTGCAAGCAATATTGCCAACAGCGAGACGACCAGGACGGAGGATGGGCGGCCATACAGGCGCAAGAGCATTGTGATAAGGGAAAGCAGCTTTGCCAGAACCATGAAGCTCCCCACGGTCAGGCCGTCGATGAGATTGAGCGCGACCTCTCCGCTCCACATAAGGGAGCCGCGTTTCGGAGGGGAACGCTACGGGGTCGCTGAGGAGCCGGTGATGGAAAGCGAGGAAATCGAAGCCGCCCCTGACGAAGTCAAGATGGTATACGACCCGCAGCATCCGGATGCCAATGCGGAAGGCTACGTTGCGTATCCCGATGTGAATCCGCTTGAGGAGACGGTTGACATGATGACGGCCACGAGGGCTTACGAAGCTAACATCGCAGCCATGGAGGCCTTCAAGTCAATGGTCCAGAAAGCGTTGGAGATCTAGCCGGAGGTTGGTGATGAGCGACTTGAGAATAAATCCGATTGGTACTTCGCAGGGCATCTTGAAACGTGCGCCGGAGATAGGTGGCGTTGCGCCGGAGGAAGGCGTGCCGTTCGGCAAGATCGTAAAGGGCGTTCTCGATGACGCCATCAGGGCAGAACAGGAAGCCGCTGCGAGCATTGACCAATTCGCGGCAGGCAATATTAACGATGTGCACGATGTGGTCATGGCGGTCGGCAAGGCCAACATGGCTATACAGCTGCTGGTCCAGGTAAGGAACGGTGTGTTGGAGGCCTACCAGGAGCTGGCAAGAATCCAGTTGTAGGTTGAGATAATACTGCTTCGGGGGTAGCGATGGCTGAAAAATCTGGCCTTTCAAGATTCAGGCAAGCATGGGCAAACATGGCGCCCGCCCAGCGTACGGTGATCGGCGGCACGATAGCCGCCCTTATCGTTGCGGTTGTTGCAGGCGGTCTGCTTGCGTCGCGAGCAGGTTACGCGGTCCTTTATTCAGGCCTTGCCCCTGAGGAGGCCGGACGGGTAGTCGAGAAGCTGGACGCCAAGAAGGTTCCCTACAGACTCGCTGCAGGCGGGACCACCATCATGATTCCCGGCCGGCATGTATATTCCACCAGGATCGAACTGGCAAGCGATGGGATTCCTGGAAGCGGCACCGTCGGCTTCGAGATATTCGACAAGACCGTCTTCGGTATGACCGATTTCCTTCAGAAGGTCAACTATCGCAGGGCCCTCGAAGGCGAGCTAGCCAAGACCATCGGCCAATTGGAAGAGGTCGAGGCAGTAAGGGTGCACATTGTCGTACCCGAGCGCTCGCTCTTCAAGGAAGACGAGCAGCAGGCAACCGCTTCGGTTGTGATGAAGGTCAATCCTGCCCGCAACCTGACGTCTCGCCAGATAGAGGGCATCAAGTACCTGATCGCAAGCAGCGTCGAGGGACTCGATCCCAACAGGGTTAGCATTCTTGACTCCAGGGGCACACTGCTGTCCAAGGGGTTCCCGGACAGTGAGGGTGAACCTACAGACGGGCTCGAACTCAAGAAAACTGTGGAGACCTACCTTGAGAACAAGGCGCAAACGCTCCTGGACGGCGTGCTCGGCCCCGGCAAGGCCATCGTGCGCGTGGCTGCCGTGCTCAATCGTGAGCGCATCGAGCGGGAGGCCGAAACCTACGATCCCGAAAACGCAGTGATAAGAAGCGAGGAGAGGAATCAAACCACCGGTGGACCGGACAATGCGGCTAATGAATCCTCGGTCACCAACTACGAGATCAATAAATCCGTCGAGCACATAGTCAGCAGTGCTGGCAACATCGAACGCCTCTCGGTAGGCATTATCGTGGACGGCAACTACCAGACTACCGCGGGCGACGGCGGCAAGGAAGTCAAGACCTTCGTGCCGAGACCGGAGCAGGAGCTGACCACGATAGCCGGTATCGTCAAGAATGCCGTCGGGTTTGACGCCGGCCGCAGCGACAAAGTCGACATTGCCTGCATAGCCTTCAGCCGGGACTTCCTTGAAGAGGAAGAACAGAGCATGCAGAAGAGCGAGAAGCTCCAGTTCTACTTCTCGATCGCCAAGAAGGCGCTCTACTTCGGCCTGGCGGCCCTCGCAATCTTCTTCTTCATCAAACTGGCTAGGCGAATCGGAGGAATCATTGGAGCGGCTTCGAGAATCACACCTGAGATGAGACCCGGCGGAGCGCAGGCGTTTGCCAGGAGGGGAGTCGTGGTGCCGGCGACCGGTACCCGGGGAGGCGGTTCCGAGGATCTCACCGGGCTCACCGAGCTCGATCCCGAGATGGCGGCGAGCGTGATCAGCGCGATGCTAACAGGGGAAGGTCCGAAACGTGGATGATCGTAAGATCAAGGAACTGCTGGGCGGAGCCAAGAAGGCGGCAATAGTTCTGCTTTCGCTCGACGGGCAGGCCTCAGCAGAGATCCTGAAGAAGCTGCCGGACACCGAGGTCGAGCGAATCGCGCTTGAGATGGCAAGCCTTGGCTCGGTTGCGCCGGAGGCACAGAGGCAGGCTCTGGGAGAGTTCACTGCCGCCCTCGTGGCCTCGGCACGCTCCAGCTCTGGCGGAGTCGATAGGGCGGCAAGCTTACTTGAGTCAGCGCTTGGCAAGGCCAAGGCAACCGATATCGTCAGCAAAATGCGTAAGGTGAGTGCCACTGGCCCTACGAAGAGAATCGAGCAGGTCGCACCGACCGCCGTGGTTGAAGTACTGAAAGGCGAGCATCCTCAAATGATTTCCTTGATCCTCTCTCAGCTCAGCCCGGAGACTGCGGCCAATCTCCTGGCGTCTCTGCCGGAGGGCCAGAGAGGTGAGGTTGCCATTCGCATCGCTACGATGGGCGAGGTGTCATCGGAAACCACCGAGGAGGTCCAGAAGATCATCTCCTCCCAGCTTGAGGGTGTCGCGATCCCCGAGGCTAGATCGGCGGGGGGCACCAAGCGGCTTGCGGAAATCCTGAACATGACCGACCGGACCTTGGAGAAAGAGGTGCTCGAATTCGTGACCTCCAGGGACAGCGAAATCGCCACCGAAGTGAAGCACTGCATGTTCTCGTTCGAAGACATCGTCCTGCTTGATGACAGGTCGCTCCAGCGCGTCCTGAGGGATGTCGACTCGAGAGAACTAGCAGTGGCGCTCAAGGCGGCAGATGATCAGGTCAAGAACAAGATATTCAAGAACATTTCAGAGCGTGCTGCGCTGATGATCAAGGAAGAGATCGAATACATGGGGCCCAAGCGCCTGAGCGAAGTCGAAGAAGCACAGCAGCAAGTGGTCGACGCCATAAGGACTCTGGAGGAGTCGGGCGATGTGGTGATGCCGGGCAAAGGTAGGAAGGGCGATGACGTCGTTGTATAGACTGATAAGACGAGCCAGGGTGGCACTGGAACCTTACCAAGTAAGGTCCGAAGGAGGTGTCTCGTGCGCCCTCCCCGGCAAGAGCGGCGAATCTGAGGGTTGCGACGAAGAAGCGGTGAGGCTCGAGAGTGCTTACAAAGCAGGCTACGACGCCGGCTTCAACGCTGCCAAGGACCAGATGCGACAAGAGACCGAAGCCCTGGTCGGGCGATTCACCTCCATGATCGACGATCTCTCATCCCAGCGGCGGGCGCTGATCAAGGAATCTGAGACGGCGGTGCTCAAATTGGTCTGCGAAATCGTGCGGAAGGTGATCGGCAAAGTGGTGGAGATTGACAACACCGCAGTGAGACATGTTGTCAGCAACGCCCTCAAGCAGATGGATGATCAGGAGAAACTCATAGTGAGACTTAATCCCGACGATCTTGCAGCTCTCAAGCAACACGAGGCGGCCTGGGCCGAGGACGTGGAGCGCTCCGGGGTGGTTGAGCTCAAGTCAGACGCGAGAATCAAGCGCGGTGGCTGTCTCGTGGACGGGGAATCGGGGAGTGTGGAGGCCCAGGTGGAAAGGCAAATTGGGGTTATCGAGAGAGCGCTCTCGGAGGCCGCTCGATGAGTATAGACGTAGATAAGTACCTTGCCGTGATTTCCTCAGTCGAGCCCATAACACTCGCCGGTCGCGTGAGCCAAGTGATCGGGCTGGTGATCGAGAGCAACGGGCCCTCGGTATCGATAGGTGAAACCTGTGTGATCGAAAACGGCTGTGCCAACGGTGCGGTCAGATGTGAAGTCGTGGGCTTCAGAGGCAACAAGGTGCTCTTGATGCCCCTGGGAGAGATATCCGGCATGTCAGCAGGCAGCCGCGTGGTTGCCACACGTGAGATCCTAACCGTTCCGGTGGGTCACGAGCTTCTGGGTAGGGTGGTTGGTGGGCTCGGACAGCCCATAGACGACAAAGGACCGATTGAAGCTACCCGCAGAAGGTCGGTCGCCCAGTCCGCCCCCGATCCGTTGACGAGGAAGCGAATATCCAAGCCGCTCGCGACAGGCATACGAGCGATAGATGCGATGCTAACCTGCGGCAAAGGCCAGAGAATAGGCATCTTCTCAGGAAGCGGTGTGGGCAAGAGCGTACTGTTGGGAATGATTGCGAGGAATTCCGAGGCCGACGTAAATGTGATTGCCCTGATCGGTGAGCGAGGCAGAGAGGTCAGAGACTTCTTGGACAAGGATCTCAAGGAAGAAGGGCTCAGAAGATCGGTGGTCGTTGCCGTCACATCCGACCAGGCTTCGCTCATCAGAGTGAAAGGTGCCATGACCGCAACGACAATTGCAGAGCATTTCAGGGACCAGGGGCTGGACGTGATGCTGATGATGGACTCAGTCACACGCGCCGCCATGGCCCAGCGAGAGATAGGCCTTGCGATAGGCGAGCCGCCGACGTCGAAGGGTTATACCCCGTCGGTATTTGCGATGCTGCCCCGCCTTCTTGAGCGTTCCGGTACGTCGGCAGTGGGAAGCATAACCGGGCTCTACACGGTGCTGGTTGAGGGTGACGACATGAACGAGCCGATTGCCGATGCCGTGAGATCGATTCTCGACGGGCACATAGTGCTCTCGAGAAAGCTAGCTCACCAGAATCACTATCCTGCAATCGATGTGCTTGAAAGCGTGAGCAGATTGATGATCGATGTCGTTGCCCAAGAGCATCTCGCCGGAGCCAACCGTGTGAAGGAGATCCTGGCTACTTACAGGGAAGCCGAAGATCTGATCAATATCGGTGCGTACAACAAGGGAACCAATTCCAAGATAGATCTGGCGATTGACAAGATAGGGGCGATCAGTGCGCTTCTACGCCAGACCATAAACGAGTCATCAGGATTCGATGAGACGATCACGGCATTGCAGAAGCTAGCCGCTTAGGGTGAAACATGCGGAGATTCAAGTTCAGATTGGAACCGGTAATCAGCCTGAAGAAGAAGCTCGAGGATGAGCGCAAACTGGCGCTTGGGCTCGCTAGGAAAGATTTGAGACAGAAGGAAGAACACCTCAATGGCCTTTGCGAACATAGGCAGGCATGTCAGGAGTTCGCGGACGAGAAACTGACGGAATACAGCCTTGATATAGCGAAAATGCTGATTCACTACGCGTACATCGAGAAGTTGACTGACGACATCGCCAGTCATACTTGCGGGGTCGAGCAGTCCAGGCAGAATGTGGAGAAGAAGCGTGGCCTGCTCCTGGAGAGCTCCCGAGAGAAGAAGACGCTCGAAAGGCTCAAGGAGAAGATGAAGGAACGTCATGTTTATCAGGCCAAAAGGGCTGAGCAGGCTGTTTTGGACGAGACGGCCGCCACCTTCCACATGCGACCCAGTGACCGGAAGATCGTCTGGAAGAAGGAGTGACGTCAATGGCTGAGAAAGAAGAAGCCAAGACCAACGCGGAGGCGGAGGCAAAGGCTGATGCGAAGGCGGATGCCGGGAAAGGTCAACCCCAAAAGCGGAAGCTCTCGCTGGCTTTGCCGAAGCTGCCGCTCGATATGATTGTGTTGGTTGCCATTCCTTTCATTGCATTCGTTGTCATCTTCCTTTACGCGATGGGGTACATACCTGCGAAACCAGTTGTGCTAACTCTATCGGTCGTCAACCCCGTGAGCTATGACTCGCAGGCGCAATCCGAGGGGCCCGAGAACCTATCGCCGCCTGCCACTGCTGATACCGCTTCGGTTGCCACAGAGAGTTCCGAGGTGCCTACGGAGGAAGGACTGGCAGCAAGCCGCGCCACCTCGGCATCGGGAACGGCAGCTGATACGGCCTTTTCGATCGAGCAGTTGGCAAACGAGTTAGGACTCGCTGATTCGATGATGACGCTGGCAAGGCCGGATACTCTCTCGGAGCCGGAAAAGGCTAAGAAGGTCAAGCAGATGGCTAAGGTATATGAGCAGATGAACGCATCCAGTGTGGCTGCGATAGTTGATAAGTTGCCCGAGGACGAAGCTGTGAGAATCCTATCCGTGATGACGCCGCGCAGCGCCGCCAAAGTACTGGCCGCGCTGGGTCCGGAGAAGGCTGCGGATATGTCGCTGATCTTAACTGGTTTTGGAAGGTAGGACGGCTTGAATTCTCTGATCGGAAATCCGACACGCCTCATAACGCCTCTAACCCTGAGGCCGACACAAGCCACACATACGGGGGCGAGCACAGAGGCGGCGGGCTTTGCTGGACTGTTGATGATGTTGCTGGGATGCCCAAGGCTTGTTCCTAGCGAATCCACCAGCGGATCCACCTCTGTGCCCGAGGCTACGTTGGCGTCGTCGACGGGTGCCGTGCTTAACACAGAGTCGGACGCCGTCAGGCCCGCCGTCACTTGGCCTGGCTCCGATATGCTATTTACCGGGTCGGAGCTGCGCAATCCAGCGCCAGCTTCCCAGGCAGATTCAGGTATGGTGGATGAGGCTGCACGTCTCCTTGGGACTTCCGGAACGGAAGCACCCACCGCACCTGCAGCTTGCAGCGACTCGGCGAGCCCTGTACTTGCAGGGATTCCTGTCTGGCCGTTTGATGACATACCGCTCGCGCAAGTGAAGCCAATGACCCGTGTGGGGGGCAGGGTGCCGCAGCCTAACCTGATCCAAGGGTCAATGCCAC
>CAYHHI010000021.1:0-15983 GCA_964356335.1 uncultured bacterium | reverse complement strand
GCCGCAGCCTAACCTGATCCAAGGGTCAATGCCACGAGACGGACAAGCTGATCCTCGCGTGACAAGTGTCCTCATAAGCACGCCGGTTCCGGCAGGCGCAAGCGACCGCCTCGCAGCAGTCGAGAATATCAACGGGACGAACATCCAGGCAGGCCGGATGGTGGAGCCTGAAGCTATGCTGGTCTGGGATAGACGCCTGAAAACGGCCGAGCCCGCTATCAAGCCTTCTTCCAACGCTCCTTCAGTGCTTTCACAGGTGCCCTTAACTCGGCCGATCGGCGTGGCAGGTTATATGAATATCCAGCCAGCCAAGCCACAGCAGGCTACGCAGGAGGGGCGGAGCCCCGCCGGTGACCCTAGCTGGCAGGTTCACAAGAACGTGGACGTAGCCTACCGCGTGGAAGGCTCTGCTTCGAGCCAGGGGCAGACATTCTCCGGCGGCGAAGGCTACAAGCCCTTGACTTTCGGCGGTGCCTCCGGGCAACACCGCGAGGCATCTCCTGCTTCCGCAATTTTCGACAGGCTTGATGCGCCCGTGGATCTCGCAACGCCTGGCACCTTGAGTACCGACACCGGGGTCACGACATCCAGCGCGAAACAACCCGTCGACCAGGTTATTGCGGCGGTCGTCGAACGTGTCGAGTCCACGAGATCAAAGGGGCGGACCGAAGCAAGCTTCGAGATACACACCGATGACGGCTCGGCAATCAACGTGAAAATCACCGTCCATCGCAATGCGGTTTGGACAAGGATAGGTGTCTCAACCGCGGAGATGCGCGATACGCTAGCCTCGAGGGCGTGGGAGCTTGGCCAGAGACTCGAGTCTGGAGGGCTTGTCCCCGAAAGCATCGAGGTGGTACTCCTGGGCGGCTGGAGTGGGAGTCCCCAGGATGAAGGTCAGCGTCGGCCTGCGAAGCAAAAGCCTAACCACACAATCAGTCGCGATTTCATAGGCACGACCATGGTTGAAGTCGAAAGGCCCGTGTTTGAGCATTGGGCCTAAAAAGTGAAAGGAGGTGAGATCAAATGGAAGTAAATGGAGTAGATGGATCGGTCAGTGCGGCCCAGGATATTGCCAGAAACCCCGCGAGGATTCTAGGCAAAGACGATTTCTTGAGGCTTCTCACGGTTCAGCTGCAGAACCAAGACCCACTTACGCCCTTGGAGAACACCGAGTTGGTGGCACAGCTGGCACAGTTCAGCTCGCTGGAGCAGCTGGAGAACATCGGGTCGAGTCTTCAAGACAACTTGGACCTGAGCATTGTGCTTACACAGGTTCTCAACAATACGGCGGCCGCCGGTCTGATAGGCAAGCAGGTAGTCGCCTCGGACAACCAGTTGGTGCTTGGGGAGGCGGATTCAGCGGAGATCAATTTCGACCTCGATAAGGACTCCGCGACGGTCCGGGTCTCTATCATGGATCAAACCGGGGCCGTGGTTAAGACGATAGAGGCTGATAGCTTGCCGGCGGGAAGAAACGGAATCACCTGGGATGGAACCGATGAAGCCGGACGCCGTGCAGCTCAGGGCAAATACACTTTCAAGGTGGAAGCCCTGGATGCTGACGGGAATGCCATAGGATCAACCCCACTTGTAATCGGGGAGGTCATGGGCGTCAGGTTCCGGGACGGGGAGGCGGTTCTCCTCATCGGGACGACGGAAGTGGGCATCGGAAACATAATAGAAATCGCAGGCAAATCAGCTACCTAAGGAGGTGAGTGGGTGAACAGAATTCAGGAAGCGGTGGGCGCCCCGGGCAAGCTCACAAGTGCTGCGGTCGGCAAGCCTCGTCTCAGCTGTGACGAGAGATTCAAACACCTGCTGGCGCTTGGGGAGGCAAGCGGCATCACCTTCTCGAAGCACGCCCTCAAACGTATCTCTGCCAGAGGGATCGCCTTTGACGAGCGCAGCATCGAGAAGTTGGACGCCGCACTCGGCGTTGCCGAGGGCAAGGGGGCCAACGAGTCCCTGGTACTCATGGACGAGCTCGCGCTGATCGTCAGTGTCAGGAACAGAACCGTGATTACAGCCATGTCGAGTGGAGATACCAAAGGCAACGTCTTCACTTCGATCGACAGTGCGGTAATCGCATGAATCCGGGTTAACGGGGCTGGACCTCTTGTGAGGAGGCCCCTCGGCTGCTGAATGCCAGAGGCAGCGAGGAAGGAGAGCTTAAAATGTTAGGGTCACTTTACACGAGCATTTCGGGAATGAAGGGTTACCTGGCTTCTCTGAACGTAGCAGGCAACAACATTGCCAACGTGAATTCCATTGGTTTCAAGGGCGGGCGCGTCACCTTCAGGGAAACGCTGGTGCAGACCTTAAGGAGCGCGGCAAGGCCGCAGGGCACACTCGGTGGAAGGAGCCCCATGCAGATAGGCCTGGGGATGGGGGTGGGTAGCATAGACAACATCCTCTCCCAGGGAGTGCTCCAGAACACGGGGGTTCCGACCGACCTCGGCATCAACGGCGACGGCTTCTTCGTGTTGAGCGACGGTAAGCGGGAGTATTACACCCGGGCCGGCTCCTTCGGCTATGACGCTGATGGCAACCTCATCAATCCTGCCAACGGCATGATCGTTCAGGGCCGGATGGCCGATGTTGACGGCGTAGTGGGCGCCGACGCGCGTATCGGAAATCTCACGCTGCCCTTCGGCAGAAAGGTCCCGGCAAGGGCGACCGACCTCATTTCGTTCGCCTGTAACCTCGACTCCATGGCGACCACAAGCACGGCAACCCTGGAGACCGCTGGGACAACCGGGATAACCTCCCTGCTGGGTAGTGCCAGGAGCGGTGCCGGCGGCAGTCACGTTGTCACCATCACGGGTCTCAATGCGACCGCGGGCAGCCTGGCGGGCTCCAACCTGACCTCTCCGGGCGCCCTCACCGGGTCGGAGACGCTGACAAGCCTCGGCGTTACCGATTTCTCCGACTTCACGGTGAGCGTTGACGGCGGCACGGCCATAGCCATAGCCGGGCTCACCGGCACCTCGACCGTTATGGACCTCGTGAACACGATTAACTCCAATTGCAGCGGTGTCACTGCAAGTCTGAGCGGCGGCGAAGTGCTGCTCACTCGCGACCACGCAGGTGACGCTGCGCTCTACAACATAACCACTTCGCTGGGTGCCGATGGCAACATCGCCCGCCAGGTATTTGGCGCGGCCGGCGGCAGCGCATTCACGGTCAATAACGGTATTGCAAGTACACTTGTGGCCAGCGACGTTTTCACGCCTACTGGCAGGGCCGCCATGAGCCCGGTCACGCTTACGCTAGTGACCGATCCTAACACGGGCCTGGTGACCGGCATCTCCGACCTCGGAGCCGGCGGTATCAGTCTGAGAGCCAGCTCCGGGCTTGTCGCGGGCACGGCCATCATCAACACGGCTGCGACCGAGCACTACGCCTCGATCGTCGCTTATGACAGCCAGGGCGCAGCCCACAACATGAGCCTCTGCTTCAGCAGGTCGCCGATAGAGAACCAGTGGTACTGGCAATGCTCCTTCGACGGCAGCGAGGCCATAGAGGGCGGCGGATCCGGGACCATCACCTTCAACGAGGACGGTTCGCTTGCCTCCTTAATTCCAGACGGCGGCGCCACGAGCCTTGTCGTAAACCCCGGAAACGGCGCGCAGGCCATGAACATCGCGCTGGAAATGGGCGGGTCCGCGACCTTCGACGGCATGACCCAGTTTGCGGCACCATTCAGCGCGACCGGCAAGAGCCAGAATGGTTATACCATGGGGACCTTGACCGACCTGGCCGTGGGTTCGGACGGGATGATAACGGGCTTCTTCTCCAACGGCACGACAAAGTCGATAGCCCAGATCATTCTCGCCAAGTTCAACAACCCCGGCGGCCTTGAGAAGGCCGGGGACAGTCTTTATGTGTTTTCGAGCAACTCGGGGTCGGCAATAAAGGGCGAACCCGGCGAGATAGTTGACGCCACAATATCAGCGGGCGCGCTCGAGATGTCCAACGTCGACCTCGCGGAGGAGTTCGTCGACATGATCGTCGCCCAGCGCGGATTCCAGGCGAACGCCAGAGTCTTAAGCGCCAGCGACGAGATGCTTACTGAACTCGTGAATATTACGAGGTAGGCACCCGAAAGGCGGTGGTCAGAATGGCTAGGAATTCCGAGAAGAATAAAGCCAAATTGCGGCTCAAATTCTTCAGGACTGCAAAAGCGCAACCGGAAGAGCAGGCAGCGGAAGTGGAGAAGCCGGCTGGCGTTGTGGATGATAACGCCACGGTCGCCAAAGAGACGGAAGCTCGCCCGCCGGAAGATTCTAAGGCCGAGCCCCAAGTCGCCCAGCAGGAAGGTGTCACGCCTTCCCGCCGCGGCATGGACGTCAACTTCGCTCCCACTATTGCCTTCGCCATCCGGGCCCTAGTCATTCTGGCCATCATCTCGGCCAGCGCCATTGCGGCATACTTCTTGGTCAGCAATCTGATCGGTCCGATGATGGCCGATACTCGAGTTGCCGAGGTCAAGAAGGAGATCGAGAAAATAACTGCCCAGCAGGGTTCCGGGGTAGCACACAGGGAGTACCAAGGCGGCCAAAAGCAAGCAGAATCAGGCCACAAAAGCAAGGATAACAAGTCGGGAGAGCACGGCGAAAGCGCCTGGACCGACATCAGCGACCTTGTGGTTAATCCCGCTGAGACCGACGGAACCCGATACGTCTGCACGACCGTATCCCTGGAGTCAGCAAGTCCTCAGATTGCTGAAGAGATCAAGCAACGAGAATCCCAGATAAGGGATGCGCTCATAAAGATTCTTGGCAAGCGGACCGTCACTGAATTGAGCAGCCTCACCGTGCGGGAACGCATCAGGGAGGAGATTAAAGAATCCGTCAACGGCCTCCTTTCGGGCGGTGAGGTTGAAGGTGTCTATTTCTCGAACTTCGTCCTCCAGTAAAGGGCTTACTGAAGGGGGCAGCAATGGAAGCGCCAAGCATGACGCGATCGGACGCGGCTGTGGCCGAGGGTGACAACATCGTAAGAGAGTATGATTTCAAGAACCCGGGCAGGCTGGGCAATGAGAAGACTGACCAGATACAGCTGGCGCATTCCGTCCAGGCCAGGCGGATTGGTATCGGCCTAGGTAACCTTCTGCGAGACTCCGTCATAGCCAGTGTCGAGGCCGCAGAAGAGCTAGGCTGCCCGCAGCTGATCGAATCCATACCGTCCACCTGCGTGGCCTTCAAGTTAGCCGGCGAGTCGCTTGAAACCAACTGCTTGATCGATATAGATCCCGCCCTGGCTTTCTCGTTTGTCGACAGGCTCTTTGGAGGCAAGGGCCTGCCACTTGAGGAGCTTAGAGAACTGACCTCCATCGAGAAGAGAGTGATGCGTAAGGCGGGCGATATTCTGGTCCGAGAGATCGCCGCCATATGGAAGCCTGTTGCCGATCTCAAGATGACCCTGAAACAGGTTGTGTCGAAACGCGACGATATCGAGGGCTATCCGAGCAATGAATCGTTCATCGTGGTCAGACTGCATGTCAAGACCGGGGCCGCCGAGGGGACCATAAGGATTGCTTATCCGTACACCATGCTTGCACCTCTCTTGGGCATGATGTCTCCGGCCCCTGCGGCAACAACCAAGGCCCACGATAAGGAACAGGTCGCCAGGCAGCTTGGCCCGGTTCCAATACCGGTGTCGGCGACGCTCGGCATTTCCATGATCGGGATGAGAGACGTGCTGAATGTCGAGAGAGGCGATGTCCTTGTGCTTGATCATCATGTGACCGATGAAGTGATCGTCAGCGTAGGCGGCCGCAAGGCTTTCTGGGGAAGGCCGGGCAGCCACAAGGGGAAACTGGCAGTCAAGATCACGCGAATCTTCAAAGAAGGGGGAAAGGAAAATGAACCCTGCAGATAAGGACCAGCCCATATCCGGGGTTGGAGTGGCAGTCGAGGACGATGCTGCGGTACCGAGGCAACATGGAATGGAAACGGCCCAACCCGCCAAATCGGTAGGCCAGGGCCCAGCGGACCAAGGCACCTCCCAGGCGCAGACCGCGGACACCCGGGGATCTTCCGGTGATCCTGTGATGAAGGCCGAATTCCAGCCGCTGCCGGACTCGGCACCAAAGGGAGAAGGTGCAAGCCTTGACTTGCTGATGGACGTCCCACTTCCGGTCAGCGTCGAGCTAGGCAAAACCACGGTGACGCTGAAGCAGGTTCTCGACATGTGCCAGGGCTCGGTCATCGAATTGGATCGCATCGCCGGAGAGCCGGTAGATGTATACATAAGCGGAAAGATCTTGGGAAGAGGCGAGATTGTAGTGGTCAATGACAAGTTCGGGGTGCGCATGACTGAAATTCTAGGCACCCTCCGGGGATGAGAATGAAGACCATCGATATGACGCCGAAAAACAGACGGACCCTCGCAGTGATCTCGATTGCCGCGGTCTGTTTCCTGGTGCTCTCTTTCATCTCGGCGGGCTTAATGAGCAAGCAACCATCTGGATCGGAGACCGCCGCGGCAAGCATGGATACCGGCGTGGCAGGAATGGCTGCAAAGACGATCGCGTCTGTGGTGGTGGTGCTCGGGCTGCTTTATGCCAGCATGTACGCCATGAAGGTCATTTCGCGCAAGACCGGCAAGGGTGGAGTGAAGAATGATGTCGTAGCGGTACTTCACCGGACGCACATAGCTCCGAAGAAGGCTATCTACATAATCAAGATCGCCAACAGGGCGATGGTGGTGGGTGTCACGGATGTCCAGATAAGCCATCTGGCCGACTTGAGTGAAGAGGAAGCCGCAAGCATAAAGGGCGAGCAGCCGACGAAAACGTTCAGGGAACATCTTTTCTCTCTCGGCCTTGGGAAGGCCCGGAGATAAAGGAATCCGTTATGTCAATTGGAAGACCAAAGAAGCTACTGTTGGTACTGGCGGCGATGGCGGTCTTTGCCTGTGTCGTGGTTGCACCCAGCTCCATTGCAGCCGAGGGTGGGCCAAGTCTTACGGTAGACCTGGGCAGCAACTCCAACAAGATTTCCGTGCCCATAAAGGTAATCTTCTTCCTCACACTCCTATCACTTGCGCCGGCGATAATGATAATGGTCACCTCTTTCACCAGAATCATCATCGTGCTTTCCTTCCTCAGGCACGCGCTGGGAACCAACCAGATGCCTCCCAACCAGCTGCTCGTGGGGTTGGCGCTCTTCCTGACCTACTTCGTGATGATGCCTGTGTGGGCGCAGATTAACACCCAGGCATTGCAGCCGCTACACAACGGCGAGATAACCGAACAAGAAGCGCTGTCGAGGGCGGTGACGCCGATAAGGGAGTTCATGTTCAAACAGGTTAAGGAGAAAGATCTCACGGTGTTCGTCGAGATGGCCAACCTGCCCAGGCCGGACGGCAGGCAGGACGTTCCGACTTACGTGCTGATTCCGGCTTTCATAACCAGCGAGCTTAAGACAGCGTTTCAGATAGGGTTCTTCCTCTTCCTGCCTTTCCTTGTTGTGGATATGGCTGTGGCAAGCGTGCTCATGTCTATGGGTATGATGATGGTTCCTCCCGTGATGGTCTCCTTGCCGCTTAAGGTGCTGCTCTTCGTACTTGTCGACGGATGGCAGCTGGTTGTCCGTTCCGCCGTCATGGGTTTCAGATAGGAGGCTTAGCATGACCCAAGAATTGTGCCAGGAAGTTGCCAAGCAGGCGATCATGACGTGTCTGGCCATTTCGGCCCCGATGCTGGTAGCTGCCCTTGTTACCGGCTTGATCATCGGTATTCTTCAGGCGGTAACTCAGATCCATGAGATGACCCTGACCTTTATCCCAAAGATCGTCGCGGTTGCAGTGACTCTGGTGTTGTTCATGCCGTGGATCCTGGGCCGAATCACAGGTTTCTCAATGCTGATCTTCGAGAAGATGGTCAGCGCCGGAAGATAAAGGTGCCAAATGTTGATTGACGGCCTAGATCCAGAGAAACTGCTGGTCTGCTTCATGAGAACCGGCGGGTTCATGTTCACCGCGCCCGTTTTCGGGTCCAGGTTAATACCTGTCATGGTCAAGGTCTGGTTCGCGGTCCTGGTCGCCTTCGTGCTCCTTCACGGGGTGAGCCCCACCGAATCGCTTCCCCCCTTCGGCAGCATCGGCTACTTTGCCTTGGGCGTGCGTGAGGTGATGCTCGGACTTCTCATGGGATTCACCTCCGCGCTCTTCCTACAGGGTGTGGAGTTCGCAGGGCACCTGGTGGGCATCCAGATGGGTTTAGGTACATCCATGATCTTCGATCCCATGACCAGCACCGAAGTCTCGGTCGTGGGCACCTTCAAGAGCACGCTGGCTGTCACTCTCTTTCTAGTGATGAATGGCCACCACGTTCTCCTGTCGAGCCTGGCATGGAGCTACAAGACGATTCCGATATCGCTCGCCGGTCTATCGGGTGCTGGAGTATCAAACATAATCTCGGCGAGCGCAAGCGTCTTCACGGTGGCCGTGAGAATAGCGATTCCGGCGCTCAGCGCCCTGTTTATGGCCGAGGTGGGGCTCGCCCTGCTTGCCAAGACCGTGCCCCAGATGAACATCTTCGTGGTCGGGTTCCCCATAAAGATCGCGATCGGCCTCGGGGTGATCGGCTTGTCGATCCCGTATTTCTCATACATTCTCGCGAAGGCCATGAACGCCGCAGCGAGCGATTTAAGGTCGCTCCTGGGCGCCCTGGCTGGAGGATAGAAGATGGAGGAGTCCCAGGAACTGAGGACCGAACAACCTACTCACCGCAGGAAAGAGAAAGCGCGTGAGAAGGGTAAGGTGGCGAGGAGCAACGAGCTGGTGGCTGCGTGCGTCATAATCGGCGGCCTGGCATGTTTGCAACTCCTGTTCCCCTGGTGGCTTCAGAAATCATCCGAGCTCACCACGAAGTACCTGGGCGGGGCGGGTCACCTGGAGACGGTAAACGACGCCAGGCGTATCACAATCATGGTGATGCTCGACTTCTTCAGGATGCTCCTACCCTTCTTCGTCGCCGTGCTCGGTGTCGCGTTGGTCAGCAATTACCTGCAGGTTGGCTTTCTGGTCTCAACCGAGCCGCTGTCCCTCAACCTGGGAAAGATCAATCCGGTACAGGGTTTCAAACGGCTTTTCTCGGCACAGTCGCTCTTCACTGCAGCAATAAACATGGTCAAGGCGGCGCTGGTGGGAATGGTCTTCTACTACTCGGTGAAGGGGGGCATCCGGGGTTACTTCGCACTTGGAGACTGCGGCACAGGCGAGATCATCTCTTTCGTAGCCAAACAGGTATTCTCGACAAGTCTGAGAGCTGCCCTGGTGCTCTTGGTTATTGGCATTGTGGACTACGCCTACCAGCACAGGCAGTACATCAAGAGCCTGATGATGACCAAGCAGGAGCTCAAGGAAGAGTACAAAGAGCTGGAAGGCAGCCCGCTGATCAAAATGCGAATAAAGTCAGCTCAGCGGGCACTGGCAAGGCTACGCATGATGCAGGACGTTGCCAAGGCTGATGTCGTTGTCACCAATCCAATGCACTTAGCAGTCGCGCTAAGGTACGACCCTGTCTCAATGGCGGCCCCTGTGGTTCTCGCCAAGGGCAAGCGCCTTATCGCCGAGAAGATAAAGGCGATTGCAGCGGCCAACGGAGTTCCGATCTTCGAGAACAAGTTGCTGGCACACAGCCTCTTCGATTTGGTCGATGTCGGCTCCGAGATCCCCTCGAGCCTCTACAAGGCAGTCGCAGAAGTGCTGAGCTATGTCTACCGGCTCAAGGGCAGAGGCCCGGGTTCTATGGAGGCCGACCGAGGACAGTAGATGCGCACCTATAGAGGAGATACGCGATGGCAGATGATGCCGTAATAAAAGGATTCGGAGGACTGGCCCGCAACACGGACGTGGTGTTTGCTGTCAGCATGATAGCGATTGTCGGCGTGATGATCGTTCCCCTGCCCCCCTTCCTACTGGACCTCCTGCTTTCCTTCAATATCGCTCTCTCACTGGTGCTTCTGCTGTCGGCGATCTACGTGATCTCTCCCCTGGAATTGTCGGTATTTCCGAGCCTAATGCTTATTGCCACGCTCTTCAGGTTGTCACTGAACGTGGCCTCGACCAGACTTATCCTGGGAGATGCCTACGCGGGCGAAGTCATATCCGCCTTCGGTTCCTTCGTCGTCAAGGGCAACTACGTTGTCGGGCTGGTGATATTCGTGATCATAGTGGTCATCCAGTACGTCGTGGTCGTCAAGGGTACGGAGCGGAACGCTGAGGTGAGCGCGCGGTTCACCTTGGACGCGATGCCCGGCAAACAAATGTCCATAGATGCTGACCTCAATGCCGGTCTCATAGATGACAGGGAAGCGATGCGGAGGCGCGAGGAGATCTCCAGGGAAGCTGACTTCTATGGGGCCATGGACGGCGCTAGCAAGTTCGTCCGAGGAGATGCAGTCGCAGGAATCATCATAAACATCGTCAATATCATCGGCGGGTTCGCGATAGGTGTTCTCCAGAAAGGCATGCCCATGGGCGACGCGGTCAAAACCTATACCATGCTCACCATCGGTGATGGTTTGGTGACCCAGGTTCCGGCACTGATCGTTGCGACCTCCGCCGGCCTCATCGTGAGCCGCGCCGCTGCCGAGTCCAATCTGGGCGTTGACATAGGTAAGCAACTCTTTGCAGGCCATAAGCCCCTTGCGATTGTGGGGGGCACCCTCGGGGTGCTTGCCTTCGTCCCCGGGCTTCCCACGCTGCCCTTCCTTATCCTTGGGTGTGTGGTTGGTGGCGTAGGCTACTCCATCTTCAGATCGAAGGGGAAATCTGCGGCAGTCGAAGCGTCTGAGACCCAAGAGGAACCCGAGAAGCGTCAGGAGGCACTGGAGGACCTGATCAAGGTGGACAGGATCGAGCTGGTGATCGGTTACGGTCTGATAGCAATGGTTGATCCGTCCGGGGGTGGAGATTTCCTTGAGAGGGTGCGGGGCGTGAGGCGGCAGATAGCGATTGAGATGGGCATCGTGGTTCCTTCCATCAGGATAAGGGATGACGTCAGGCTCAAGCCGCACGAGTATGAGATCAAGATCAAGGGCGCCAAAGTCTCGAAGGGTGAAGTCTATCCAGGTGAATACCTCGCAATCGGCATGAAGGATGCGCTCGATCGCGTCGATGGTCTCCAGACCCTTGATCCCGCGTTTGGGCTTCCCGCCAAGTGGATAGCGCCGGCACTGGTCGAGTCCGTGGAAGGGTTGGGGCTGACGGTGGTGGAAGCCGCGGTCGCGCTCGGGACGCATCTGTCCGAGACCATGAAATCCCATGCTGCGGAGATTCTGACGAGACAGGACGTCAGCACCATCGTGGAGGACCTCAAGAAGGATCACAAGGCGGTGATCGAGGAGATCATGCCCCAAGTAGTAACGATCGGTACCCTCCACCGGGTCATGCAGAACCTTCTGAGGGAGCAGGTTCCCGTGAATGATGTCATGACGATACTTGAGACCGTAAGCGACTATGCCCCTCACACCAAAGACATAGATGTCCTGACCGAATATGTGAGAGCCGCGCTGCAGAGGATCATATGCAACGTTTGCGAAGCCAGGGATGGCGTGATCTACGCTTCGACCCTGGATCCGAGATTGGAGCAGAAGATAGCGGAATCCCTTCAGATGACCCGCAGCGGCATCACCGCCGTCATTCAGCCTGCGCTTGCGCAGCGGATCATAAAAGCCGTGGACGAAGTTCGGAAGAACATGCTGGCCAACGATCACAAGCCGGTCATCGTTTGCTCTCCCAACATCCGGTTGGGGCTCAAACGTCTGATAGAGGGAAGTCTTCCCAGGGTGATGGTCATATCGTACGGCGAAATCTCGACGGACTGCGAGGTCCGATCAGTAGGGATGGTGAAAAACGATGATGAAGATTAGAAAGTTTGCTGCGGCCAACACGGCGGCGGCCTTCAACTTGGTACGAAGAGAAATGGGTAAGGACGCGTTGATCCTCGGTACATCCAGGCGGCCAAAACCCGACCATCATGGTAACTTGGTCGAGGTTGTCGCAGCGCTGCCCGACAGTGCCGAGGCCGGTCAAGCCACACCTAACTCCGGGGGTTCTGGTGCTATGGAAAAGGGCACTTCACGAGAGATAGCGGCGAGGGAAATCGAGCGGACGAGAAACCTTTACAGCGGCATCGCAGATGAGTTGCGGCAAATCCAGCAGAGATTGAATGAGGTTCTTGCGGGTCTGGGAGAGTCCGCTGCGACTGCCACGGAAGAGTTGGCGTCGAGAGCGGGCAGGGAGTCCGCCCCCATTCTGCAGCAGCGGCTTCTGGGGGCAGGTTTCTACCTGGGGCTCATCGATAGCAAGGGCGAGTTCCTTGCGGCAGCAAGGAACATATCACTCGAGGCCCTGGTGAGGAGTCTTGTGAAAGAGATCACGCCCGAGCAACCGGTTGAGGATGTATCGGTTTTCATGGGTCCTTCGGGGGCTGGCAAAACCACAACCCTGCTCAAGCTCGCAACTGGAATTCTGCTCCCGAACGGTGCAAAGCCCAGAATCATCCACTTCGGCCATGACGGCAACGATGCCAAGTGGCTCGAATCGCAGTGCAAGAAGCTTCACATCAAATTCAAGTACGTAGCCGAGATCGAGAAGATGAGAAAGATACTGGCGAATCCCAGCAAATCTCCAGTCTTAATTGACACCCCCGGCATATCCTCGCTCAGTGAGGAAGAACTGCGGTTCTTCGTCGAGACCGCCAGAGAAACCGAGGGTATGAACATACGGCTCGTGGTGGACTCGGGAATGGATCCCCTCAATATTTGCGCGATCGCCTCATGTCTGCCGGACACATCGAAGGTGAGCCTGGTGCTCACCAAGCTCGATGAAGCTACGAGGATCGGTGGCGCGGTCTCAGCCGCGATCGGCAGTTCGCTGCGTGTCTCGTACGTCACAGGTGGTAGTGGGGTCGGCGACGGTATCTTCATAGCCGACTGCGACATCCTGCTCGATAAGGTGATGGACGGCCTAACTGCCGCAAGTGCATAGGGCAGCGGGAGAAATGGATGGAACAGGAACCGAAACCAAGTTTAGTCCTGGAACCGACCGAGACCGAAGCGCTGGCCAGAAGGAACCAGTTGGTCAAGGATCATCTCTGGCTTGTGAAGTGCATCGCTCGGATGGTGGCGGCACGGGTTCCGGATACCGTGGACATTGATGATGTGATCGGCGCCGGCGCCATAGGGCTGATCAAGGCTGCAGACGATTTCGATGCCACGAGGGGGGCCAAGTTCGAGACCTACGCAAGGCACAGAATACGTGGCTCCATCCTGGATGATCTGAGGCAGCAGGACGCCTTGCCCTACTCGAAGCGGTCGAAGCTGCGGCAGCTTGAAAGAGCGATCGAGGAACTCGAGCGCAACCTCGGTAGGTATCCCACAGATGGGGAGATCGCCGAGAAGGCGGCACTCAGCGAAGGGGAGATATCAGATCTTCTTACCTCCGCCACCAGCGTGGACCTCTATTCGCTTGAGGCGCTCTTCGAACACGGCGATGAAGATCGGCTCGAGACCCCCGAACTGCAGGCCCAGTACCCCGACCCACACAGCAAGATGGAACGAAAAGAGATCGAAGCACTTCTCGCCGCCGCCATAAGGGAGCTCCCACGGATGGAGCGCGTCGTCTTGAGTCTTTACTACTATAATGAGCTGCGGATGAAAGAGGTCGGGGTGGTGCTGGATTTGAGCGAATCAAGAGTCTCACAGATTCATGCGAGGGCTATTCTCTTGCTGAGGGGTAGGCTGAGGTTATACCTCAACCAGTAGGTGAGTACCATGTTGCGGATCGGAATCGAGAGCACACATAGGGCCGAGCGGCCTGACAAAATTGCAGAGGGAGAGAAAATCCACAAAGAGCCCAATCGCCGGGATTCCAACGGCAAGAGACAGAAGTCAGGCAAGCGCGGGTGGCCTGCAAAGCAGGAGCCTGGTGCGATCCCTGCCGACCACGAGAGCGATCTCGGCAAGCGAGTGGACTTCGAGGCTTAGGGATGAACGGTAACGACGATTGCGGATTGTCAGCGAGTAACCAGCTCTTCAGCATGAGCACCACCATCTGCGTACGCATCATACGCCTGACCAGCGATGGATACATGCCCCAAATGACTTGGATGGAAGGCCAGGTAGTCGAGATAGGTGGCAGCGGGGCAAGGATCGTTACGACCGAGGAATTCGAGACTGGTGACCTCGCGTGTGTGGCCTTCCTCATGCCTGATACCCAGGAGGAAATGAGACTGTACGCCAGGGTTGTCGAGGTCTTGAGAGAGCCGGGTCTTACACATCTGCGCACGACTTTCATAGGCATTTCCGAGAAGGAACGCGGGGCACTCTTGAGGCACGCCTACCGCCAGCAGATCAGAGCGGCGATGGAAGCAAAGGAATAGACAGGCGATGCAAACCATAGACGGCGATATCAGAGGCAAAGCGGAACCTCTGAGGTTCCCGGAGAGTGTCATGGTCACAGGTGACATCAGGTCTGGCGCTGCGGTCCTTGTTGAAGGGAACTTGTGGGTGTCGGGTTCGATTGAGGATGCCCAGATCGAAGCCACAGGAAACGTCATCGTTAAGGGGGGCTTTGCCGGTATAGGGCTCGGGAGTGTCGTCTGCGGGGGCGACTTCAGGGTGGGGTTCGTTCAAAGTCAGCGCGTCGAGGCACGCGGCAACATCATTGTTGAGACCGCGGTGCTGTCGAGTTTGCTCTTCGCCTCCAAGTGGGTTCGGGTCGGCAACGGGGACGGTCGCATTGTCGGAGGCGAGACTCAGGCATATGCGGGGATAGAGACTGGAAGCCTCGGAGCCAAGAGACCGGTCACAACCAGAGTGCAGGCAGGCATGGATCCGGTCGTGAACCTAAACATAGAAAGTCTAGAGCGAAAGGCAATGGAATTAGCACGAAGAAGAATAGGATGTCTCAAAGACTCGATCTACCTTTCCAACAGACCCGGCGAGGTGACAGGCAGTGCAGCGGGAGACCTCAAAGCGGCAGCCAATGCCATTCAGGCTGACATGATCGAGGTAGGCGAAGAGATCATCGACCTTCGCAAGTCGGCAAGGATGAATACAGATGCGACCATAGTGGTCCACGAGACCTGCCATCCCCCTGTGGAGATCTCACTCTGTTTCTCGAGAGTATTCAATGAACTCGAGACCGGACCGGTGGTGTTCAGACTGCTTCAGGACAGGATTGTTCTCGATTACTGGACTCCTCAGTGAGGGCACATGGATTCTAAAACTGCGGTAAAGACCAACTTAAGCCGCTTCACCGCCAACATCCCACCCTTTCCTAAGACGGCGAAGCGGGTGATGGACATGCTCCGTGATTCTAGAATTCAACTGACCAAGATCGGCACGGTGGTTTCATTGGATCAGGGACTTGCCAGCAGGGTTCTGAGGTTGGCAAACTCGGCATACTTCGGCCTGCCCAGGCAGGTGAACAGTGTCACGGACGCGATCGTTCTGCTTGGCGTCGCAAACGTAAGGAATGTCGTCATATCGGCTTCAGTGGGCCATGTCTTTTTGAAAGGCCTCGATTCCTATGGCATAGAGGACGGTTGCCTCTGGGAACATTCAGTGGGTACTGCATATGCCGCACAGATCATGAGCCGTAGAGTGGATACCCGCACATACAGCGTTGCCTTCAGTTCAGGCCTGCTGCACGATGTCGGCAAGGTTGCCATAGACAGAGCCCTAAAACCAGCTGATCGCACCGCTCTTCTAAGCTTAGTACGCCCGAGGGGCGAGCTCGATGCCGAGCGTGAGGTTGTTGGTCTGACGCACGGCGAGATCGGGGCTGCGATTTGCGAGGCATGGAATCTGCCGCGAGAGATCGTTGCTGGCGTCAAGTCCCACCATGATCCCGGCGAGTCACCGGAGGCGGGCCAACTCCCGCGTATTACAGCAGCCTCGAATGTCTGTGCGAAGCTGATCCTGCAGCATGGAGCGGAGCTCAGTGCCGAGCAGCTTGAG
>CAYHHI010000020.1:0-54440 GCA_964356335.1 uncultured bacterium | reverse complement strand
GGGGTATCTAATCCTGTTCGCTCCCCTGGCTTTCGTGCCTCAGTGTCAGTCTTAGACCAGAGAGCCGCCTTCGCCACTGGTGTTCCTCCCGATATCCATACATTTCACCGTTACACCAGGAGTTCCGCTTTCCTTTTTCAGACTCCAGTTTGATAGTTTCCGACACACTTCCCCGGTTAGGCCGGGGGATTTAATACCGGACCCGTCAAACCACCTACACGCCCTTTACACCCAGTCAATCCGGACAACGCTTGCCCCTTCCGTCTTACCGCGGCTGCTGGCACGGAATTAGCCGGGACTTCCTCCGGTGGTACCGTCAATTCTGGCTTGCGCCGAAACTTCGTCCCACCTGACAGGAGTTTACAATCCAAGGACCTTCATCCTCCACGCGGTGTCGCTGGGTCACCCGTTAGGCCATTGCCCAATATTCCCGACTGCTGCCTCCCGTAGGAGTCTGGGCCGTATCTCAGTCCCAGTGTGGCTGACCATCCTCTCAGACCAGCTACCCATCATAGCCTTGGTGAGCCGTTACCTCACCAACAAGCTAATGGGCCGCGGGCCCATCCTCAAGCGACAGCTTGCAAGCAGAGGCTGCCTTTGATCACACCGACCAGAGTCAGCGTGATGTTATTCGGTATTAGCACCCCGTTGGGGGTGTTATTCCCAACTCGAGGGCAGGTTGCCCACGTGTTACTCACCCGTTCGCCACTCTACTAGGGATCCTTGTACCCGAAAGCACTTAGATCCCATTCGCGTACGACTTGCATGCCTAATCCACGCCGCCAGCGTTCGTTCTGAGCCAGGATCAAACTCTCCGTTCTCGAATTACTATTGCAACGACCATGCGGTCGTTCCTATCCTGGAAAGTACTCCAACCGACGAACAAGCCCGTGTGCGCTATGCTTTTTTCAAAGAGCGAAACTCGCAATCGGCGATCATACTCCATCGCCGATCTTATATTCTAATCAACGATCGGATAATGTCAAGAAATTTTTCGGCCTCGCGGGCCGCCTATTTGCTGACGATCGTAAATCTAACAGGGGCCCCAGTATATGTCAAGCTGTTTTTTGCGCTTTGAGGCAAACTTTCCTGAATTCTCGCCCGAGCCTTATCAGAACTTCTCCTCCGGCCCCCACGACTATTGTCTGTATGGGCTTTTTCCCCGACTCCGGCGCGATCTCTTCCCCCGCCACCTTCACCTGGGCATTTGGATCGCCAACCCTCTGCCCATCTATTCTTACGGCCCCCTCCTCGATCTTGCGCCTGGCCTCACTGTTGCTCTTCACAAGACCGATCTCGCGGAGGAGCTTCACGATCCAGATGGTCTCGCCCTCGATCTCAAGTGTCAGGGTCTCTACGCCTTCGAGGTCGAGCGTGCCGCGGAGCTTCCCAAACCTGCGCTCGAATTCTTCCGCCGCAGCCCGGGCCAAGTCCACACCGTGGTATATCCTGACCACTTCCTGGGCGAGGACCGCCTTTATATCTTTCGGGTTCTCGCTGCCCCCGCTTAAGGAGATTTCAATTCGCTTGATCTCATCCGCGCTCGTCTCCGTGGCGAGCCGGAAGTACTTCACGATCAGTGTGTCCGGGATTGACATGATCTTACCGAAGATCTCGTTCGCATCCTCCGCGATACCAATGTAGTTGCCAAGCGACTTGGACATGCGCTCGGTGCCGCTCGTGCCTTCAAGGATCGGCACGGTCAATGCGACTTGAGGTTCCTTGCCGTGATGCTCCTGAACCTGGCGCGCGAAGAGGAGATTGAATTTCTGCTCGGTGCCTCCGAGTTCGACGTCGCTGTCGACTGCGACCGAATCGTAACCCTGGAGCAGAGGATAAATGAGCTCGTGAAGCCTTATGGGCTCGTTGGCTTTGAACCGGATGGAGAAATCATCGCGTTCGAGGATCCTTGCCACGGTTCCAAGTGAGATGAGATTCAAGCCCTCAAAAAAAGAGAACCTGGAGAACCATTCACTGTTGTACCGCACTTCAGCTTTGGCAGCATCGACGATCTTCCCGAATTGCTGGAAGTAGGTCTGGGCATTTCGCTCGACCTCTTCGCGCGAAAGCCGTGGCCGCGTGCGCGACCGGCCGCTCGGGTCCCCCACCGTCGCGGTGTAGTCGCCTATGATGATTACGACCGTGTGGCCGAGCCGCTGGAAGTCCCGAAGCTTCCGCAGGCCAACGGCGTGGCCCAGGTGAATGTCGGGCGCAGTGGGATCAAACCCCTGTTTGATGCGGAGGGGCTTGCCCGTCTCAAGCGAGCGGCGAAGCTTGGCGCGCATCTCATCCTCGGAGATGATCTCCTCGGCACCTTGCCTTATGACCGATAGTTGTCTTTCGATTTCATGATCAATGGAAGACATCAAGCGCACTCTATCACTTTAATTTCGGGGGCACAACGCCTATTTCGGACTGCTCTGTCGTGTCCCCCTATGTCGTGTCCCCCTATACGGTGGCGTCTAAGGTAGCGAGTGCTTAATGCCTTGAACTGGTGCGGAGGTTGGATTAGATTTCAGCAAAAGACATCGAAGAGGGAACCCCAAGCCGAGACCAAAGGTACTGAGATACGGCACTGGATCTCGACAGGTAGGAACGCGCAAACTTGGCACATAGCAAGAACCGCCAGAGCCAAATCAGACGAAGAGGGATTGCCGTAGCCGTCCTTCTGGCTGTTCCCATTGGTCTCGCCCTGGGCCTCTTCTTGTGGTTCTCCGCCAATCTTCCCTCCACAGACGATCTGGTTTCGGTAAAACCCTGGGTGAGGACGGTCCTCTACGACATCAAACAAAGACCCATCAAGGCCTTCTACGAGGAAGACCGAGCCGTAGTGCCGCTTGATGAAATGCCCGCCAATCTCGTCAACGCCTTCATTGCGGTCGAGGACAGGCAATTCTACAGGCACTGGGGCCTCAATCTTTTCGCCATCGGCAAGGCCGTGACCGAGGACGTCGTCGCCCGCAGGTGGGTGCGCGGCGCAAGCACCATCACGCAGCAACTCGCGAAGAACCTCTTCCTCACGCAGGACCAGACCGTCACGCGCAAGATAAAGGAAGCGATTCTCGCCATCCGCATCGAGCGCCACTTCACAAAAAAAGAGATCCTCTCAATGTACCTCAACCAGATCTACTTTGGCGAGGGCGCTTACGGTGTGGAAGCAGCCTCACGAAGGTTCTTCGGGAAGCACGTCTCAGACTTGACGCTCGCCGAGTGCGCCATGCTTGCGGGCCTCCCCAGAAACCCAAGCGCCTACTCACCACGAAGGCACTTCGACCGGGCCAAGGCCCGGCAGGCAATAGTCCTCGGATCGATGAAGGACATGGGCATGATGACTCGGGACGAGGCAGATGCAGCCGCCGGGGAGAACATCAGTGTTCTGAAGGTCGATAAGGCCGAGCCTGGCGCCTATTTTGCCGAATACATCCGACAGATACTCGAGGAAAAATACGGGGCCTCGGTCCTCTATCGCGAAGGCCTCAAAGTTTACACGACACTTGATCTCGATCTCCAGCAGGCTGCCGAGGTAGCGGTGGAAACCAACCTGCGCGCCATGGAGAAACGCCTGCACTACGTCCCGCGCGATGCGATGGGCACCAGACCCCAAGCCGAGACCGCCAGCACACGCTACGTCCAGGGTGCTCTTCTCGCAATCGATCCCGAGAACGGTTACATAGAGGCAATGGTGGGTGGCCGGGATTTCCTGGAAAGCAATTTCAACCGCGCAACCCAGGCCGAGCGCCAGCCCGGTAGCGCCTTCAAGATCTTTGTCTATACTGCCGCTGTGGACAACGGCCTCACACCTGCGGACATCTTGATCGATGACCCGCTCGTGATATGCCTGCCGGATGGCCAGGAGTGGCGGCCCAAGAATTACTCGGCCGAGTTCGCCGGTCCCATTATCGCCAGAGAGGCCCTCGCTCACTCGATAAACATCCCCGCGATCAAGGTCGCAGCCAAGGTGGGCGAGGGAACGGTGATAAACTATGCTCGCATGATGGGCATCAGAACTCATCTGCTGCCATATCGCTCAATTGCCCTCGGGACGTTCGAAGTGAAGATGCTCGAGCTGGTCTCGGCGGTCGGCGTCCTGGCGGCGGGCGGCATAAGGGCCGAGCCCATGGCAATCATAAGAATCGAATCACGCGACGGTAGGACCCTTCTGCGCGAACTGCCCCGGAAGTCAGAGGTGCTGAGCCCCGAGACGGCCTTCATAATGAACTCGATGCTTCAGAGTGTCGTAAACGAGGGGACTGCCGGCTCCATCAGAGGAAGAGGAATGACGCAGACGCTGGCAGGTAAGACCGGCACAACCGATGACTACAGCGACGCCTGGTTCGTCGGCTACACGCCAGATCTGGTAGCCGCCACGTGGGTGGGGTTCGACGAGCGAAGGCGCCTGGGCGAGAAGGAATCGGGAGCGCGCGCCGCACTCCCCATCTGGATCGATTTCATGACAAAGGCCCTGGAAGGCGTGCCGGACAGACCCTTCCCCGAGCCGCCAGGAATAGTCCATAGGGAGATCTGCCGGGAGACCGGGCTTCTGGCCCGCGAAGGGTGCCAGATGAGAAGGTCTGAAGTCTTCATAGCGGGGACTGAACCCTCACGCTACTGCGAGGAACACCACGGCGACAGAATTCCCCAGAACTAGCCCCTTCAATCTCTGAGGTTCAGTTTCTCAAGACCCATCGGTGTTACTTTTCCAACTATGATTGGCCTGGGTCTTGGTTTGGTGCGCGAGAAACTAATTGCTTCCCCGAGAAGCACGGCGCATCGTCTCGCAACGGGCGTTTCCCTGGCGTAGATCAGTGCAAGCGGCTCGCCCTTCACAACCCGGTCACCTCTCTTCTTCAGCAACTCGATTCCCGCCGCGTGGTCAACCCTGTCTTCTGACTTGAGCCTGCCTGCGCCCAGCACGAGCGCGATCCTGCCCACAGCCATGGCATCGATGTGCGAAACGAAGCCGCTGGCCTTGCTCATGAGCCGTACTGTGACGCGAGGCTGGGGAAGGCTGCGGGGTTCATCAACAATGCCGGCATCTCCGTGCTGGGCCCTCACCATCTCTCTGAATGTCTGAAGCCCTTTGCCTCCTACCAGCGCCGTGCGTAAGAGCGTGCAGGCTTCCGGTCTTGTCTTGGCCCGGCCTGCCAGCAAGAGCATCTCCGAACCAAGGGCAAGGCTGATCGTCACCAGGTCTTCAACCCACTTTCCTCTGAGCACCTCGATGGCCTCTCGCACTTCAATCGCGTTGCCCACACACGAGCCGAGGGGCTCGTCCATGCGAGTCACAATCGCGGAGGTCTGCTTGCCGAGCATCGCCGCAACCTTCGTGAGGAGCCTCGCAAGCTCGCAGGCGCGCTTGGTGGTTCCCATGAACGCGCCCTTGCCGGTCTTTATGTCGAAGACGATGGCGTCGGTTCCCGATGCAATCTTCTTACTGAGAATGCTGCTCACGATCAGCGGAAGGCAGACAACAGTCGAGGTTACGTCTCTGAGAGCATAGAACTTGCGGTCTGCGGGAGCGATCTCATCGGTCTGGCCGATTATGGCGATGCCGACCTCTCTCACGATTCGCTCAAACTCCTTGGGGTTGAGGTCCGTCCGAAAGCCCGGGATGGCATCCAGCTTATCCAGCGTGCCGCCGGTGTGCCCCAGGGCACGGCCTGATACCATAGGCACATGCACTCCGACTGACGCGCAAAGGGGGCCTACGATCAGGGAGATCTTGTCTCCCACACCGCCGGTTGAGTGCTTGTCAACCTTGGTCTGGCCGATACTGCCTAGGGTAAGCGTCTTGCCCGTGGCGATCATGGCTGTCACGAGGTCACGGGTCTCCTGGAAGTTCATGCTCTTGAAGAACACGGCCATGAGGAATGCCGAAACTTGGTAGTCAGGAATCGTGCCTGCCGCGGAGGACCGCACAAACCAGGCGATCTCCTCCCGGGTCAGGGCCTCGCCCCGCTGCTTCTTTGCGATTATGTCAACTGCCCTGAAATGGGAATATGCCATCAGATCTATCCACCCACAATCTTGACGCTGGCGCTTGCCCCGATCCGAGTGGCGCCTGCTTCAATCATGCGGGCAGCGGTCTCGGCGTCCCGTATCCCTCCCGCCGCCTTGATCCCCATCTGCTCGCCAACCACGCTCCGCATCAGCTTCACGTCATCAACAGTGGCGCCGCCCGGGCCAAAACCCGTCGAGGTCTTGACGAAGTCGAGGCCTGCCTTTTTCGCAATCTCGCAGGCTTTGATCTTCTCGGGATCGGTGAGGAGTGCCGTCTCAAGAATCACCTTGGTGATAATCGCTCTCCCGCACGTTTCCTTCACGTCCCTCATGTCCTCTTCAACCAGCTTATAGTTCTGGCTCTTGAGTGCGCCTACGTTCATCACCATATCTATCTCGCGCGCCCCGTCCAGTATGGCGCGCCTGGTTTCATACGCCTTGACTTCCTTCTTCGCAGCGCCCAGCGGAAAACCCACGACGGAACAGACCTTGACCTTGGTCGCTTGAAGGAGCGTGCTCGCCATCTTCACCCAGCAAGGATTCACGCAGACACTGGCAAACTCGAATTCCTTGGCCTCTCGGCAGAGCTTCTCAATCTCCCCTTCACTCGCATCGGGCTTCAGCAGCGTGTGGTCGATAAGGGGTGCAACGTCCTTGCCCACCGCCGCAATGCCAAGGGACGAGCTTATCCTCGCTGCACCTGCGCCCTTTATCTTCTGGACCGCCTCAGGAACCCGCTCCGCACACTTGCCGCAATAGATGCACACCGAACAGGCGCCCTCACCCTTCACTCCTCCTGCGCCCCCACCCCTACCCTCTCCAGCCTGCCGCAAAGCATCGGGGTGAGGACCTCGCGGCGCTTGGTCCCCAAGTTTCCTTATCACCTCTCGCACAACTCGCTCGACGATCTCGTTATAGTCTTGCATCAAGACCATCCCTCTCGATCTTGTCAATCTTTTCGATTCTTGCCGCGTGCCTGCCGCCCTCAAAGGGCGTCTCAAGCCATGTCCTCACCATTCGCCTCGCAAGGCCGCGATTGACGAAGTTGGCTCCGAGGGACAGCACGTTGGCATCATTGTGGAGCCGGCTCGAACGCGCGGATTCAACATCGTACGAGGTCGCTGCTCTTATGCCCCTCACTTTGTTCGCGGCGATCGCAGAGCCGATACCCACCGCATCTATGACGATTCCGAAGTCGCACATCTTGCGCACGACCTTCTCCGAGACAAGAAGCGCGATCGTGGGATAGTCGCCCACCCCGCCTTCCTCGATGCCGCAATCCACCACGGCGTGGCCGAGTTCAGCAAGGTATTCCTTGAGCTGTCTCTTGAGCACAGAGCCGCGCGGGTCCGAGCCGATTGCTATCTTGAGCCTTCTCTCGGCGCTCTTGGGAATGCGCTCATCGGAAGGCCTTGACATCCTGACCACGACCTTGGGCGCTTCACCGCCGAAGGTTCTCTCAACAACTTTTTCGATGCGCTTTCCGAAAGTCTCTTCCACTCGCTGCCCTCGAAACTCGAACCCTGAACCAAAGAACTCAGCCTCAAAACTCGAACGGCCGCGGCAGGAGCTCCCGGAACTCATGAGTCCTGAATGCTCCGCCCAGTGTCCCCACGATCACGGTGCGAACTCCGAATTCGTTCATCACCTGGAGGCATGCCCCGCAGGGATACGGCGGCTTCTCAGCCTTTTCACTCACAACAGCCACCTTGTCAATCTGCCTGTGACCGCTGGCGACCGCCGCAAAGATTGCCGCCCGCTCAGCACAAATGGTAAGGCCGAACGAGGCATTCTAGACATTGCACGCGCTGAAGGCTTCACCCTCGGGCGTCACCACACAGGCGCCAACCCGGAACCCTGAATACGGCGCATAGGCCTGCGCGAGCGCCTCCGATGCCAAACCAATGAGTTCGCAATCATCCATAATCTATCTCCGATTCAGCTCCGACTTATCTCCGCAAGAAAACTGGTGCCCGCCTCCGTCTTGACTCCAAACATCTCACCTATCGTAGCTCCCAGATCGGCGAAGGTCTGTCTTCGGCCGAGGTTTACGCCTTGCCTCAGGCTCTTGCCATAAACCAAGAGGGGCACATGCTCTCTCGAATGATCGGTGCTTGCCGTCGTCGGGTCGTTGCCATGATCGGCAGTGATGACAAGCATATCGTCTTTCCCGAGAGCATCCGTAATGCCCGGCAAGCCACGGTCGAATTCTTCAAGGCCTCGCCTGAAGCCCTCGACGTCGTTCCGGTGCCCCCAGAGCATATCAAAATCCACAAGGTTTGCAAACACAAGACCGCTTATGGGTTTCGAGACCTCGGCCGTGATGTTGGTCATGTTTTCGGCATTCGACGCAGCATGTATGCTGTCGGTGAAGCCGCGCTTTGCGAACAGGTAATCAACCTTCCCCATTGATACGGTCCTGAAGCCTTTTTCTGCGAGCAGGTCCAGCAGGGTCGCACGCGGGGGGCAGATCGAGAAATCCTTGCGGTGCGGCGTCCTGACATAATTCCCACTCGAGCCCACGAAGGGCCTTGCGATGACGCGGCCGACCGCATGTTTGCCGGCGAGCACCTCGCGCGCGATCCGGCAGATGTGGTAAAGCTGGTCGAGAGGGATCACTTCCTCATGGGCAGCAATCTGGAACACGCTATCTGCGGACGTGTAAACGATGGGTTTGCCTGTCCTCACGTGTTCATCCCCAAGAGTCTTGATTATTTCGGTTCCGGAGGCGGCGAAGTTGCCGAGCACGCCCTTCCCTATCGCCTTCTCGAAGGGCTCGATCACCTCGGGCGGAAATCCATGAGGGTAGGTCGGGAAAGGCTTATCCAGAATGAGGCCGGCCATCTCCCAGTGCCCGGAGGTTGAGTCTTTCCCCGGCGATGCCTCGGCCATCTTGCCGTAGCTGGCGAGCGGCGCCGCCTGCGGTGTGACACCCTTGAGGAGGGAGATATTGCCGAGCCCGAGTCGCTCGAGATTGGGAAGCGTGAGGCCACCGACAGCAGCGGCCAGATTGCCGAGAGTATTGCTGCCCTCGTCGCCATACAGGTTTGCATCAGGAAGGGCCCCGATGCCGACACCGTCGAGGACAACAATGAGGACCTTCCGGGACAGGGATGTCAAGACCCCTCTTCTCCGACTTCCGCCTCTTCCTTATCTGCAGATTTCGTCTTGCTCGCCGCTTCTGCCTTGGGTTCTCGTTCCACTTTCAGCCGTGAGACTACCTCGAGATTGGCATACTTGAGAATGATCTTCTTCTGCCCCGACTTCTCGAAGGATATGACAGCACAAGTGTCCTCGCCGAGTGGATACAGATCCAGGATGTCCCCCTTGCCCAACTTCTTGTGAGATACGGTGTCACCGACTCGAAACTGCGATTTGCCAGAGACCATGTTTCAGAACCCCTTCAGAGAACCCTCTCAGAGAGGGATGCCTTGCCTCGAGAGCCATTCACCCACGAGGGTCACAATGCCGGTAACCGTTCCATTCTCGATGTACACCCTCGGGACACGTTTACCTATTCCGCAAGTGACTTCATATGAGATAGTGCCGCAGTGCTTGGCGACCTCATAAACGCTGATCTCTTCGCTGCCTTGCTTCCCGAAAATGATCACCTCATCGCCCACGCTGACCTGTAAGATGTGTGATACATCTATCATTGTGACATCCATCGTCACCATTCCCACGATGGGGGCCCGCACGCCTCTCACCAGCAACTCGCCGCTGTTGGACATGGCCCTCGTGAGGCCATGGCCGTACCCGGCTGCGACTGCCGCAACCCTGGCATCGCGCTCGAAGCGGTAGGTCCGGCCATAGCTCACCGTCTTTCCCTTCGGCACTTGTTTGACGTTCACAACACGGGACTTGAAGCTCATCACAGGCTCGAAACCTATCCCGTTCATGTCTTCGTGCGGGAACATACCATAGATCATTCCACCGGGTCTCACCATGTTTATGTGGCTTTCGGGATATTGTGCGACCGCAGCGCTGTTCGCGGCATGCCGGAGGGGAAAAACGATCCCCTGCTTTCCAAGGGCTTCAATGATTCTGCGGAAGGACTGGAGTTGCTGTCCGGAAAACTCGCGGTCTTCATGATAGGTCGATGGAAAGTGGGTATAGACACCCTCCACCTGCAAGCCTTTGAGCTTCGCCAGCTCGCTGAGGAACTCGCATGCATCCTCTTCGTTCACTCCACCCCGTGTCATCCCCGTGTCGATATCAACATGGACCTTTGCGGCACGCGAGGACTGTGAGGCCCTGGCGGCGAGCGCCTTGGCGAATTCCATGTCGGAGACGGTCGGCGTCAGGTTGTATTCAAGGATCTCGTCTATCTCAACTGCGAGCGACGGACTCAAGATCAATATGGGGCCCTTGAGGCCGGCATTCCGAAGCTCGATCCCTTCGTGCAGGGTTGCCACGCCGAACATGTGCACGCCGGCTGCAGTCGCTGCCTTGGCCACGTGTGGAGCTCCATGCCCGTAGCCATCGGCTTTTACCGTAAGAACGATATCTACACGAGGCCCAACGATCTGCTGAGTTCTCTTTACGTTTCGCTTGAGCGCAGTGATGTCAATTTCAGACCAGGCGGCAAATTCCATGAGGTCGTACCCCTCCGCTAAATCATGGTTACGGATAACACATGGCCAGTTCAATTGCAAGCATGTTCTTAGACCCCATTTATGTTAGACGCCGGCCTGGGGGACCACCCACCATATTCTCCGGCGAAGGATGTGTCGGGCACAAGGTGCCGAGAGCTCATTGGTATTGAGAAAGGCCGGCCGACGCTATATCATGTGAGTAGTTGTGTCGAGAAAGGATTGAGTCATGTCAGACAAGTTTGATGAGTTGCGCAACCTGGTCGCGTACTTGAGAAGTGAAAAGGGCTGTCCATGGGACAGGGCGCAGACCCTGGAGAGCCTCAGGCCGCACCTGCTCGAGGAGATGTATGAAGTCTGTGAGGCAATTGACGAAGGCGATGCGGCTAGACTCCGCGAGGAGCTCGGAGACACGCTATTCCTCATACTGTTCGCCGCGAAGATCGCTGAAGACGACGGCAAGTTCTCAGTTGATGATGTCATGAAGGAGAACTGCGCAAAGATGCGAAACCGGCACACCCATGTATTCGGCGAGCGCAAGGATCTGGAGCCCCGCGAGGTCCTCGACCAATGGGAGAAATCCAAAAGGGCGCAGAAGCCTGAGGACCAATCGGTCTTATCGGGTGTTCCCAAGACCTATCCGAGCCTGCTGAAGGCCCAGCGCATCCAGCAGCGGGCGGCAAGCCTCGGTTTCGACTGGGATGAGGTCGAGAAGGTCTTCGACAAGCTCAAGGAGGAGATCGCCGAATTCGAGGAAGCCTGCCGTCAGAAAGAGAAGGCCAGAATACAGGATGAACTCGGAGACATCGTGTTTTCCCTCGTCAATGTCGCTAGATTCCTCGATATAAGCGCCGAGGATGCCCTCCAGGGCACGATCTCCAAGTTCATGTCCCGATTTACGTGTGTCGAGAAGGAGATCGCCAGGCGCGGCAAGATGACCCTGGCCGAGATGGACGCCATCTGGGATAGGAGCAAGGGGAAGACGTCGCCATAGCCTTACCGCAAGAAGGAGTTCAGTACTTGCCTTCGAGGTAGTCGCCTATGATTTGCCTGTGGTCGAAGGCTATATCTTCGGGGAGATTGTCGGGCTGGAACGCTTTGGCCAGGCTCGCATCATCGCCACCCCGCGGCTCACCTGAGGCCGTCGCAATAAACACGACGGATACCATGTGGCCACGAGGATCTCTCCCGGGCTTTGAATACGTGTGAAATTGCCTTACAAGGTCAATCTTGAGCCCCGTTTCCTCACGAGCCTCTCGAATCGCTGCTTCTTCAACTGTCTCGCCGTAGTCAACAAAGCCACCCGGCAGCGCCCACCCCGGCGGAGGATTCTTCCGCTTCACGAGCACGATCTTGCGAGAAAACCCATGCCCGAGTTCAATTATCATGTCCACGGTCAAAAGCGGATTCCGCCTCGGGAACCCGTGCCCGCAGCCGGGGCACTGCTCTATCGAGAAATCCATGAGCTAGTCCTGCCCTCACCCCACCCTCTCCCACAGGAGAAGGGGAAGGGATCAGATGCAACCTAAATCAGGTGGGGAAAAAGAAACGGGCTGCGTCGACCGGCACAGCCCGCTAAATGCTCTTATCTTAGAAAGCCTTAGAATCTCGCTGTCACCATCTTGCTGTCACAGAGATTCGATGATTGCTGCCGAATACGTCTTCATCCTTCTCGGTCACGTAAGTATAGTCGAACTGCACAATAGGCACTCTTATGCCGAGACCGGCGGTGAATGCCCGATCCTCAATGCTGTTGAGACCGCTTCTGAAGAAGGCGTGATATCCGGGACGAACTTCCATGCCATACTCGGCACCAAGATGGAGTTCAAAGTTGTCCTGACCCTGGATCTTATCAGCGTCAAGGCCGACACACAGTGCTCCGTCAAGCGCCTTGACCGCGCTACCAAAGCGCCAGTTGAGCGGCACGTCGTTGTCGCCATACTGACTACCCACATCCCTTATCATGAGTCCCGCAGTGATATTGTCGGTCACGCTGAACATGCCCCCGAGATCAAGTCCGAATCCGGTCTCTGTCTGATCTCCTGCCAGATCCGGCATGTTCTCATGGAGGATCTTCGCAGTGGCACCCAGCATGATGCTCCCGACTTCCATGCCGTAAGAGAACATAATGGCGTTCTCACCGGTATCGTCGGTGCCCCAACTCTTCTTGTTCTTGTCGATTTTGGGCATATCCATCATACCAGCATTGAGCCAGGACACACCGAGACCGCCCACACCCAACCAGCGCGCATACGCACCGTAGTTCAGCGACCTGTCGACCGCCATGTTAGCGGTATAACTGAATGTGGCTTCGTTGTTCTCGATCTTGGTAAGTCCGGCCGGGTTCCAGTATGCAGCTGTCGCATCATCAGCAATGGCAGTGAACGCGCCACCCATACCGAGGGCCCTCGCGCCCACTCCCATCCTTAGAAAGGCACCCGCATGCGGAGTATATCCAAGAGCCGGATACGAACCTGCCAAGACCCCAATCGCGACGGCGACTACGAGCAAAACCCTTGACTTTGGCATCTCTTCTAACCTCCTCGTTGCCGAAAGTGTTCTCATAGGCCTAGAAGGCGGGAGGGGGAAGGCCCCCTCCCCCTTTCCTAATCATTGCACCTGTTCACGACACCGATCTTGAGATTCCTGGTTATGACCTTTGAGCCATCGTCAATCCTGATGTACCCGATGTAAGCACCGGTAGCGACCATCCTGCCGGACTCGTCGGTCCCCGGCCAGTCCACATAGTGTCCGTCGCCGGGACTGAAGTACCGGTCATCGGCCAGGTTCTTTACCGGCTCACCGGCGAAGTCGAATATCTTGATCGAAACGTTCGCGCCCTTGCTGAGCTTGAACTCGATCCTAGTATATCCGTCCTTCACAGGATCGAACGGGTTGGGATAGCTCACCACGTCGGTCACTTCCACGAATTCACCGCTCTTATTGACGGTGACCGTGCTCGTGTTGCCGACCATATCGGTTGCCTGAACTCTTATCTGTGCGGCACCAGGCCCAGCGTCGTACGTAAAGATGCCGCTATGGTTATTGCTCGTGTACTGGAAGTGGTCGCACCATGACTCTCCCTCAGGAAGAATCACGAGGCTGCCGTCAACCCAGACCACGAAGTTCTCGCAGTCCACGCCGGAGATCGGATCATCCACCTGGATCCGGATCGTCTGCTCGCCCTCGCCGCTCAACACCGTCATCACAGGCGGCGTAGCATCGACCGTGAAGCGCCTCCACACTGGGTTAGCATGGTTGCCCGCGCAGTCCGCGATACCGTGATCAGGCAGATAGAATCTGCACAGCTGGCCGCAAGCGAAGTAGTTATAGTATCCATCGTACTCGTCATCGACGTACACGTAGCCGTCATAGACGATCACATCGATCGACATATTGTCACCGAGGGTCCCGTGGTAAACCATGTCACCGAAGTTGACGGTGACGCCACCGGTCCACTTGTCGAACGTCATCGAACTCGGTGTGGCGGTACCGAGCAGCTGCTTGGTCTCGGTCCCCGTGCCACCCGGCTTGATCGCGTAGACGTCGAGGAAGACACTCTGCAGATCGACGCCGCTAAGCGCATCGTCGACGTTCAGGCTGAACGACGGGTTCGCAGCCACGTAGGTGCCTACGAAGTCCACGGTCGGCCGGCCCGCATCCACGGTGAACACATCGGTCAGGGTCTTCTTGTCCCCGATCGCGTTGAGGGCTTCGATCTTGAGCGTATAGACACCGCCCGGCAGACCGCTCCAGGCTCCGGTGCCCCAGCGCCAGTCGCCTTCCGACCAGCTGTAGCCCGGATCGACCTGGATACCCAGAAGATGGCCGACTTCGTCGTACGCCCCATCAACCCACGGATAGATGGCGTCGCCGTCGTAGTAGATAGTGAGGTTGTCGAACACCTTGTTCCCGGCAGGCCCATCGATCGTGACCTTGATCTCCGGCTCATCAATCCCGTTGATCACGTCCTCGATCACCGTCATGAACTTCGGGTACGTGCTGGTGTAGGTGACTCCCTCCACCTTGCAGCCCGGATAGTAGACCGGCTGGGTGATCCTGAAGGTCGTGGCGGAAACCACCGCGTAGGTCCCGGTCCGCTCGGCCTTGAAGCTCACCACATTGGTCGTGGTGTTGACCGATACGTAACCGATGCCGCCGAAGTGCCAACACTCCTGCTGTTCACTCCAGTGGGCGACTCTCAGGTTCGCCTCGTTCATGCCACCCGTGATTTCGCTCTGGTTGTACTCCAGGGTGACGTCAGCCCTCAGGCCGTTGTCGAAGTACTCGTATCCCTCGTCGCCGATCACATTGAACATCACGGCATCGCTGACCGGGATGATCTCATCAAGCGTCGGCTCCGCGTACGGCCTCGGCACGTTGATCACGATCAGGCCGTCGCTCGGCTCGTGGATCGCGCCCGAAGGAATGTCGACCGACATCTTGTCCTGGCTGACAACGCCCTTAGTACCCTCGGCGTCGGTCACTCTGAAGACCTTGACCGTGCTGGTCTTGGCCCCAACCGTGCCCGAGTTGTTGTAGGTGCCGGTGATCGTGGCAACGCCCCAATCACCGAGGCTCTTGACCGAGAAGTAGTCCACCCAGGTTGCCGGGTCATCCGGCCGCTCGAGGTCGAGCTGGCACGCCACCGGCACGTTGAAGTGGTCCTCAGGGTCGTTATCGAAGACAACGATCACAGTCGGCTGACCAGCAGCGCACACCGCCTTGACGGCAATCTCATCATAGTCGTCAAGATTGCCCCATCTGGTAAGGCTCGAGATGAAGCTGGTGCTCTGCATAGTGACCTTGTGGCTGGCGATGGTGACCATCATCATCGCCGGGTTCTGGTCATACAGATCCGGGAAGTCAACCACATCGTAATCATCGTCGTAAGCCACTGCCCTAACCCAGAAGTTGCCCGCGAGAGGCTCGAAGTGCCACGGCAGGCCATAGAGGCCACTGGAGATGGCGGTATCAACCTCGCCGATCACCGTCCAGGCCGCCTGGGCCGTCGCCGCCTTGTACTCGAATCTCACGAAGGCAATATCGTTCTGGCCGTGGGTATCGGTGGTCGCCCAGATGTAGCCGCTGACGTCATCGACGCCGGCGATTATTGCCTTGGGCGGAGCCTGATCAACTATGCAGATGGTGACGTAAGGCAGCGAAGGCGCGCCGTCAACGTCGGCCCTGTTGTCAACATTGTCAATGCCCACGACTCTCAGGTAGTACTCGCCAGGAACCAGCGTTCCGGTGTCCCAGTTCATGCTGTAGTCAGGACCGGTACCTGTAATCGGCCCGCCCAGGTCGATCCAGGCGTACTGCGAAGGACCAGGTATCTGATCGCCAGGCAGCTCGCTCATCGTGAGGCCGAGATAGCCAGCCCCCACCGCCTGATACTGGAACTGAGCAGCCTTGAGGCCGCTGTCGAACTTCTGGTTGTGCCCCGCCATGCACTGGCTCTCGGGCACGTCATCCTCGCAAATCCCGTTGATTGTCAGCACGCCGTAGTAGTTGGATCCATCAGGCGTCACATCGCTGTTGACCTGGCTGATCCAACCGTAAGGCGCCCACTGATCAACATAGACCGTCCGGGTGCTATAAGTCTCGTTGCCGGCCTTGTCCTCAGCCTTGAAGATCATGTCGTACCAGCCGGACGGGATCTGCGTGAAGCCCGTGATCCAGTCGTAGGCGTACGGAGCCTGAGCGTCTCTGAAGAGCGCATCGGCCGAGTCAAGATCGGCATCAACCGGCTTGTACATGAAGTGCACGTGATCCAGCATGCCGTCATCGCTCGCCTCAGCCATCATCTCGACGTGCGGCCCGCCGATGTAAACGTCCGGCGTGGTCGGCAGCACCGACATGGGCTCATACGTCGGAGTGAGCGTGAACGCGTCCACCGTAGGCGGCGTGTTGTCAACGTGCACCGTTATGACGGAAGGATCCGGATCGACCGTCAGGTTGGCATCCCTGGAGACCGCCCTCAGCTCATAGTCGCCATCGTCCAAGAGGTCGGTGTTCCACTCGATGTCATAACCGTTGATATCGGTGTCCCACGGATCGCCGTCATGCGGACGAGTGATGGCGATCGTTGTCCAATCGCCCTCGCCGGCCGGTCTGTACTGATAGGTTATGTCATAGACTGCTTCGTCATTAAGAACGTCCGCCTCCAGGTCCACATAGTTCCTGACGTACGCGCCCGGAGCCGGGGTCGTCACGAAGGCGCTGGTCGGCGTGGTGTCCAGAATCCAGATGGGCACCGCGGCGTAAGCATACTGATTCGTGACATTGCCGAGCAGATCGGTAACCACGGCCCACAGCGTGACCATCGCATAGCCGTTCTGCATAGCATCGGGCTCAAGATACTGGCCGATGCCACCGGTCGGCGGGAAGGTCACCTGGTAGCCGTTGGCACCATCAGTGCTCATGCCGACGTGCACGTCGTAGTCAATCACGGCGTCGCCGTCCAAGTAGTAATCCACCTGAGCCACATCGCAGGTCGACTCGGTCCACGAAGTGACCGTCACCTGGTCACCGATCTGGACGTAAGCGGGCTCCGGCCAGAGCACGCCCTCGTCGATTGCCGCGAAGTCATTGACGCTTCTTATCCTGATCTCAGGCGCCTCATTCTGGAGAACGACCGTCATGCCCATGCCGTTGGCAACGCATTCACCAAAGTAACCTGCGTCGACGCACCAGTCACCGTTCTTGTCCCAGCTCCAATTGCCGGCGACATCCACAGTGACGAGCGCAATGTCATAGGCACCGTCCGGCAAGCCTCTGACCCCAGCCGTATCCTGTTGAGTCGGCAAAACGACCCAGATCTTGGCAGGATCGATTACTCCCCTCCAGATGGTCTCGCTGGTGGTACCGCCTTCGGTCATCAGCGTGTCGCCCCATACGATCCAACCCTCACCATCAAACGGGTTGCAGTCGCCGAGGTCCGGATAGTCATGGCTCTTAATGATGTAAGACACGAAGTAAGTGTCGATCGGCTTCGTGCCCTCCACCTCGGTCCCGATTATGTTGAGCACGCCCTTGGCTCGCATCTCACCGCAGACATCCTTTGCCTCAGGAATGCTGAGGGCGAGAATAGGAGCCTCGGCCGAGATCCTCACCGTAATCGTCTTGGACTCGGTATTGCCCACTTCATCCATCACCGTGGCTCTGATAGCGACCTGGTCGCCCTCACTAAAGATCGAGGTGTTCCATTCCAACCAGTAGCTGACCCAGAGGTCCCCATCCCAAGTCAGGGTGTCGTCCCAAGAAGGCTCGACATTGACCAAGGTCCAGCCGTTGAGGTCGCCCACCAGCTGGTACTCCAGCTTCACCTGGCCGACATCGTAGAAGGCCCAAGGTATGTCGCCGGGCCACTTGACCCAGAATATGGTATTGAGTTCCGGGTCGGCCGGGATGCTCATGCCATCGAGCAACCTGGTGTAGTAAGGATGGGTGAACATGTCCATCCTGAGCGACGCGAACTCTCCACTGGGAGCCTCTTCGTCAATCACGATGATGCGCTTGAAGTGGAACGTGGAGTTGCCGGCCTGGTCGCAGATATAGAGATTTACCTGCGCCTGTCCGGCAGGGTAATTCGCAAGATCCCAGTTGTAAGTGAACGGCATACCCGCCGGCAGCGTTACGCTGGCAAGCGTCGGTGACCAGAGCGGGCCGACGTCTGCGCCGCCCATCTTCTCCAGCGTGAGCCAATAGGTAAGCTCGCTGGTCTCCGGGCACTGATCGGTTGCCGTCACTTCAATCAGGGCCGAACCCGAAAGCTCCATGTCGTACGGCGAAGGATTGCCGTTTATGGCAAACATGGTCTCGATCGGTTCGAAATTGTCATAGGTGAACACAAACTTCTGGCACTGGTCGGGTGTGGCGTGATTGCCCGCCTCATCCCAGGCAACCGCGGCCAGCTCGAAGGTGATGCACTTGGTGAGCTCGCCGAACTGCTCATCGAGCCCATCGGTGTCGAAGTGATAAGGCGCAGTAGGCAGCGGATAGCTAGGCGGCCACTGGCCGTTATCACTAATCACCTTCCACTCGCCGGGCTGATCGCCATCGGTAGAAGGATCGAGGTCCTTCACCCTCGCCCACAACTCGACATAGGCCACGTTGATGTACTCGCTCGCCTGGTCAAGGTAGCCAAGGAAGTAGGCGCTTGAATTGCCGATCGTGATTGGCTGACCGTCTTCCTTGCCGCACGGACTCATCTGATGTCCCGAGAGGGCCTGGACATAAGCCATCGGGGCGGTCGCGTCCGCGCTGATACCCGTGATCCAGGTGATCTTCCAATCCGACATGTTGTTCGCGTCATCTACCGCGAGCACTGCGAAGTGGTAATCGCTCTCATTAAGCGGTGTCTCCGGAATATCCGCTCTCTCAGGCAGAGCGTCCGAGATCCACTCATAGGCGCCACCCAGGCTGACCGTGGTCGGCACCATACCGGCGGGGATCGGAGCCCCTAAGTAGGTCGTCCAATCAATTGAGCCAGCCTCTGCCAGGTCGCCGTATACGAAGAACTCATCGACGTCCTGGTTTCTCGGGAACGTCTTGTAGAAGAGCTGCAGGCCAATGCGGCCGTCCTGAAGCTTCACGGCCTGAACGCCGCTAGCCGGGATACTCGGATACGGGAACGTCGGGTTCACGGGATCCGGAGCATCGGTATCGGCCAGCATGTCGGTAAGCGGGCCGGTAGAGATCCAGTCAAATACGAACGGCCAAGCATCGATCATGGGCTCGAAAACAGGCCCAGGAGGCGGAGGCAGAAGCGCGAGCGGCGCGACGCCATCCACGCCGGCAGGTCCTGCCCACTCATAAGCACTCCAGTTGTCCGACTCGTCCCTGGCGACCACCTCAACCTGAGGATACGGCACGCCGTTAACGAGTAGAATCGGCTTGCCGCAGTTGCCATCGGCCGACTCATTCTCGAAGCCCACGGGGCCATCCGGCTGCGTGGCGCAGTAGTCACCGGGATTCCTCTCAGCCGTGAAAGTGATCGAGTAGATCGGGGAACCCGGAATAAGCGGAACCATATCCTGTGACGGGTGACCCCAATCATAGAGGTTGGCATAGACGCTGTCAATCGGGCCACCGGGCGCTTCGGTCATATCGACACTGATCGTGACCTCGTCGCCGATGTCGCAGATGCCGTTTGCGTCGTTATCCACAAACGTGACGCTGATGTCGTTCGGGTCGACCTCGGGAATGTAGTTGTCAACCGGAACCGGCGCGCCGCCGTCTGCATCCACCAGCACGTCACTCCAGGTCCAGTCGAGCGACCAGTTACCCGCGTCGTCCATGGCACGAACTCTTATCTTGGTGCCGTCGTCTCCGGCCGGGAGATCGGTCTCGCCGGGCAGAATCGGCGCACCTTCAAAGAGGGTCGGGCCGTCTTCAGCGTCGAACCAGAAGAAGTAAGAGAACCTTCCGTCACCCTCCCCACCGGCGCTATAGCCGTCGTCGGTGAGGAAGAGGAAATCGCAATTATCCATGTCGGCGCAGTCGTAGTCGTTGCCGTACTGGCCGATGTCGGCCTGCACGAACGCGGTCGACCACTGCATATCATAGTCCGGAGCCGACGGATCGCCCATGTTGACGATGATGCGAAGCCTGTCGCCAACGTTGGCAATGTGGTTCGAGGTCTCCAGGAGCTCAAAGGTGATGGCATCCGGCGGGACAGCTTCCGGCCGCTGAGTATCGACAGGCAAGCATGAACCGCAGAGGCCTGAACCAGCATGGAGAACATCGTCGGTCGTGCTCTCGGTATACCACATCGGGCAGAACCAGTCGGATGACATGTTGCCCGCATCGTCGTAGGCCGTGATCAGAACCTTGGTGCCGATGCCGCCAGCAGGCTGGTCGAGATCGCCGTCGGGAACCGGGTCCACCCTGTAGCCCCACTTCTCCGCCGGACCCCACTTGAAGCCCGACACCATCTCGTACACCGTCTCGGTGTCGTAATAGCTGGAGAAGTCGGCGGTGACTCTGGTCACGTCGCCATTCTCATCCCAGTAGATCGCCGTGAGGTTGTCACCGGTGTTGACCACCCTGGTCGGGGCGGTAACATTATCATTATAGTCCCACAGCCTCAGCCAGGCGTTATTGCAGTTCATGTCCGGCGGCTGGTTATCCACGGAGATCGGGCCAGCACTGCAGTCGTAGTGATTGCCCAACCCGTCATAGGCGGTGACGGCGAAGTATGCTGTCTCGTCGTCAACGTCGCTCGGCTGGACCACGACCCACCCCGTCCACACATCGCCTTCGTCAGTCAGATAAAGCGTGTCCATCAGGGTCGTGACGTCGTCCACATCGACCCCAATCGTCACGACGTCGTCATCCGGCCCCTCATACGAGAAGTAGAGGGTGTCGCCGATCGCGGCGATCGTGTCGGCGCCGCTAATCGTGATGGCAACCGAGTCGCAATCAATCGCCGGACCTACGTTGTCCAACGTGAGGTCGGACATGAAGGTGCACCAGCCGGTGGTGTTGCCGGCGAAGTCCCAGTTGGCGAAATCAGCCTGAAGCTGGGCGCCGTCAACGGTACCGGAGGGAACCGTGAAGGGCGGCCACATGCTGTCAGGAATGTGATTGCGGAAGATCCCGCCAGGCTGAATCCGGCGGAGCCTTTCCGTGCCCACCCAGGACGGGTCGATGGACGACAGGTTGACGAGCACGTCGTCAACCTCCATATCGTCCCAGACCTCATCTTCAATTCTCCACTCGAAGATCAGCTGGTCGCCGACGGAGACAATGCCGTCGCCGTTCTTATCGCCGTCCAGCTCGATGGTCTCGGGATCGTCCCAGAAGTAGATCGCGACATGAGGATCGTCGCCGCTCACCGTCATCGTCTGGGGTTCGTTGTCGACCCTGAGGCCCCTGCACGCCGAGTTGATCCAGGCGTTGCCGGCATCATCGGTCACCAACACTTCAAAGCCCAGAGAATCCTCGTCCGAATCAACGGCGCAGAAAGTCGTGTCGTTCCTCGTGGAATGCGCGACCTCGAGCCGGGCGTGACCCGTGAAGTTCTTATCTCCATTGACGGGGTCACTGCCCAGAAGACCGTTATCATAAAGCGTGATGCCGCCGACGCAGAACGGATCGTAGGCATCGGTCACATACTCGACATCGCCCACTTCATCTATACCCAGGGCGTCGCCCAGGTTAGCGTGGAGGACGATCTCGTCCCTATCGTTATAGAGGCCGCCGCACACCATATCGAGCGGCGCGCCCACATTGGCGTAACCGGTTCTGTAGGCCACGTCCGAGCCCCAACCGACATAGATGAACGGCCCGCGCTCGCACACTTGCTGCGTGATAATGGGCGGGATGTTATCGATCGGATAATCGCCCGTGCCCCACCCGACGCAGAAGGCGTTGCCCGCGTTGTCGAATATCCACGCTCTGGTCAGGATGCTGTCCTGGTCCCAGGCGTTGGGTGAAGGAGGCGCCGCTATAACGTCAGTCTCCTCAGTCCCCCAGGTCGGGCTCATCGGACCCATCGGCCTCAGGTATCCCGACCCAAACGGAGCCGGCGCGTCGCCGTCATACATGTAAACGCCGATGCCGCTCATGTCGGCCCACGCCTGGCCGCCGTCCATGACGTCATCGAGGTCATAAAGACCCTGGAGGTCGAGCATCACCTGCAGCCAGTCGGGCGTCAGGTTACCTTCGCTCACCGGGTTAAGTACATCGTCGTTGCCGGCGAGCGTCATATCCGCGTCGAAGCTGAAATCGTCAACGGTGACGCTGTCACGCGGCTCGTCAAGCGAGGTGTCCGTAAGAGCCGGTATGATGTTGTCGATGGAAGCCAGCTTGTGAGTCGGAGCATCACCCAGACCCGGCTGGTCGAAGAAGAAAGTGGTGTCGCCCGAGTCGCTGATCCACCACATCATTACGTATTCCGAGTCCGCGGGGACGTCGGTGTGGCCCGGCAGGATGTTCCAGCACAGCTCGAACACCTCGTCGTCGTCCCAACCGTTGTCAACCGGGTCGCACTGAACGTTGTCATAACCCGGGTTGTGTGTGAACCAGAAGCCGCCGTCATTGACGTTGGGTGCTGGAACGGTGTAATCGTCGCCGATCGCCCTCAGGTCAAAGTAGAGGCTGTCGATGTCGTCGTTGCCGTTCTCGTGGGCCAGCTTGCGCATGTCAATGTACGCGCAGACCACGTCGGGATTCAGGTCGAAGCAGCCACCGCCGGGATTCAAGATCTCGTCCGGCAGCCCGAATATGGGGCCGAGTCCCGAGTTATCGAAGTCGAACTGGAAGGTATAGTCGTTGCTCTCGATGAACTCCGCACCCAATCCGGCCGGGTCATCAAGCTGTGCATACTTGGTCCAGTGGGTATCGACCCACAGGGAGTCGCCGTCCCACCCGCCGTCGCCGTCGTTGACGATGCCGGGCCACCAAGACATCGAAGTGTCGCAGAAGGCCTCCGTAAGCCAGTCGGCCTCCAGATCACAGGCAATCACCTGCACCGTGGCGTCCCAGTGACCTTCGTACCAGCAGGGGTTATGATCGATCCAGCATTCGCCACCGTCGCCCACCACCATCCTCAGCGCGAAATCGTCGCTGGGCAGTACCGGCGCGTGCGTCTCGAAGTTGAAATGATCGCAGTCATCAGGCATGGAGTTGCAGCACACGTTGGCAACGCTGGTGATCGTAAACCTGAAGAGATCGCTGCTGCCGTTGTTTGCCGTGTACTGAACGCCGGTCTGCGCATGTGCCGTCAGAATGCCCGTCGCCGTGCCCTCGACCATCCAGTCGTTGTTGGTGTCGTCCCACCAAACCAACCAGGTCTCGTCGTAGAGCTCGGGGTTCATGCTGTCAACGATGGTGATAGGGCTCATCGCCGCGGTGCTCGCGCCGTCGCTGCACCTGGGAACCCATGCGGGCGTGCCCGCCCAACCGACCGTGCCCGGATCGTGGGTGAGGGTGTCGTGGGTACCACCGCCGTAAGCGCAGAGATTAGCGATGACGTAGTCAACGCTTTCCGGCGGGGTTGCCGTGACCCTTACCTCTATAGTATCACCTATACTGATCAGCGGATCGCCAAGCCAGGAGTTGCCAGGATGTCCGGGCTGCTCTTCGTTGTAGATCAGCCGGATCTCTGGATAGTCCTGGATATCAATAGCACTCGCGGCGGCTACCATGCCAGCTACGAGCGCCACCACAAACCCAAGCACCAAAAGATTCCTTCCAAAATGGAAGTCCATTTTGTCCTTCCTCCTCTCTATCGATTTTCCGTTTCGTCCTTCGACCTCACAACCAGAAAAATGGGAAAGAAAACGATTGACCATATTAAATGTATAATTGCCTTCACTACTCACAGCTCGTTACCTCCTCACTTTACCGTTTTGATGCCGAAGATACTTTGAGAACTCGAGCTCCTCTCGAACCCTCTCGTTCTTATCGAACTTGTTTCCGACTTCGTATTTCATGAGCCAAGAAGAAGACCGTCTGCGAGCAACCGAAATGATCCAGCGTGCATTACCGCTTGGCGCAGGTTTTTCACAGCGAGCCTCAGCTTCCCCCTTTCTTACGCGACAACCCTTCCTAACTCCTTTTGATAGCTTGCGAAACCTTCCCACAAGCTCCCGCTTCTTGTCAAGCGGAAAAACGGGCCTGCAGGTACAAAACCCTTCCGTCTAAATTCGGAAGCCAAACTATCATAGCGCAGAAGAACCTGTCAAGAAAAAAAACTTCCTGCAATTAAATTTTCTAATTAGCCAATCATTTGAATTGTTAGCTGTTTTCGACAATTGCTTAGACTCAAACCCACCTAGTCTTCGGCAACCCCATGAATCGCCTTGAGAAAAAAGTGTGCGCATCACTTGCCTCTTACCCTGCCGTCTCCAGCACTTTTCCGCCTGGGCCCCTTGACCTGCCCACCCGCGCGGGAATTGGCTCCGCGCGTCGGGCTCTCCCCCCTGGGCCTCGTCTGCCCCACCATCTTCTCCCGTCGAGCCGTTCCCTCTCCCGATCTCTCCTCTCGCACCTCATTCCCACTCGCGCCTCTATCTCTGGTTACCCCTCCGGCAACTTTCTCGCCGATGGTTTCGTCGCCGGGGGGTTTTTCACTTGATCTCTCTGCTTCATCTTTTTCGATGCTATCTCTGTCTCGAGCGCTCTTGTCCTCTCCTGCCATTTCTTTTGCGGGCTTCTCTTCCGTCTCTTCTTTCCCGACCTTCTCCTCCCGAGCTGCCTCTTCGACATAGTTCATCCTCAGATTGAAAAGCGTGCTGTCGAGGAGCCGATCGAGATCGGCGGAGAGATTGCCTCTGGTTTTCTCCTTCAGCATCGCAAGCGTGTCAATCGAGAAGCGCGCCTGCTCGAGATTCTTATCAATCTTACCCGTAAGAGGATTGATGATCTTCCCCATCTGCTGCATCGCCGCGCCCTGAAAGATCAGTATGAGATTCACGAAGAGCGCGTCATCTCTTTCGGTGTCGCTTCTTTCGGTGTCCCTGTTCAAGACTTACCTCTCACAGGATTGCTGCTGCAACCCTCACCGCCACTGCCATCGCCGCCACCCTCACTGACACCACCATCGCCTTTGTCGTGATCGCTGCGATCACGACTTTCCATTGAACGCCTGCAAAGCCGTATTCATCTCACTCAAGAAACCTTGAGGAGGCCGGTAGCCGACCACTCTGTGAATCTCGTTCCCCGTGGGATCTATGAATAATATGGTAGGGAAGGCGGTGACCTTGTATTTCATCGCGACCGGCCGCTCGACGTCCGCATTGATCTTGACGCTGACGAAGTCTCCAGATGCCGAGATCACTTGCTTGTCAACATAGGTATCGGCATCAAGCTTCTTGCACCATCCGCACCAGTCGGTATAGAAATCAATCATCACGGGAAGATTCTTCTCTCTGGCCGTCTCGAGAGCAGTGTCAAAAGACGTGAGCCACTGGACAGCGTTCTCATCTGCGCGCGTCTCCCGCTTCTCCTTCGCACACGAGACGAGGGTGACGGCAAGGAAAAGGGCAAGCAGAGGAAGAACGCAGGAAACGATCAACGATCTTGATTCCTTAACCATAGTGGTTACACCCTAAATGGTCGCGCCTTAGACCGAAGAGGCACTTCACGAGACTTCACCGAGACTTCAAAGAGCAGGGCAGACTGGAAGGTATCAGAAGGTGCCGGATGTGTCAAGCCTAATTCTTAACTTTTTTGATTGACGAGAAATCAGTGAAGTGATACAGTGCCCCCAGCCGAAACTAAGGAATGGATTTTTGAAGGAGGTGGTCGCAACGTTCATAAGCAACGATTTGAGTTGCTGTCGTTATCACTTCACAAACGCAACCAGGGGAGGAGTCACTATGAGAAGACTTTGTCTTGCTCTCGTTTGTCTCGTCGTCATTTTGGCGACGACGGTCTCGTTCGCCTACGAAAGGCGCGTGGGCCTGGGGATCACGGCCGGCGGAGCCCTCTTGAGAGGTGCCGACACTGACACGCTAAAGTGCTTCGACGAGAGGGCCAAGCTTGGGCCGATGGGTGCTTTCATGCTCAGAGGAGCGATAAGCAATCATTTCTCACTGGGACTCAACATAGGCTATGGCTACAACTACGACGAAGACAGCGATGCTTTCAGAACCAATCTTGTTCCTATTGACCTCAATCTGATCTATAACTTCATGCCCGACCAGAGGACCAGTCCTTACTTGACTGCCGGCATGGGTGTGGTCAATTGGGATACCAACCACCGTCCCACGGACATGCAGATTGCGAAGCAGCGCGATCCTGCGTTCGGAGCAGGTGCGGGCCTTGATATCTTCTTGACCGACGTCATCGCCCTCGATATCGGCGGCAAGATCCGCTACATGCTTACCGACGACAAGGACATGATCGGCAGGAGCTGGGACATCGGTATCACTAGCAACGATCATTTCCTCTGGTACTTCGGCGCCGGCCTCACCTGGTATCCCGGCAAGTGCAAGGACTCGGACGGCGACGGCGTGTGCGACAGGAAAGACAAGTGCCCGGACACCCCACCTTGCTGCGTGGTTGACGAGTTCGGCTGTCCGAAGGATTCCGACGGTGACGGCGTCTGCGATGGGTGCGACAAGTGCCCGGACACCCCGAAGTGCGCCACTGTCGATGCCAATGGCTGTCCGAAGGATTCCGACGGTGACGGCGTGTGGGACGGCTGCGACAAGTGCCCGAACACACCCAAGTGCGCCACTGTCGATGCCAATGGTTGTCCGAAGGATGAGGACGGCGACGGGGTCTATGACGGCTGCGACAAGTGCCCTGGCACGCCGAAGGGCGTTCAGGTTGACGAGGTTGGCTGCCCGAAGAAGTGCGACCTCTCGCCGCTTGATGGCATAACCTTCAGGTTTGACAAGTCCGATGTGATTCCGGACCCGAGCCCGGTCCTCGACCTGGCAGTCGATGTGATCGGGAAGTGCCCGACCAGCAAGATCGAGATCCAGGGCCACACCGACTGGGTCGGAAGCGATGAGTACAACATGAAGCTGGGGCTCCGCAGGGCCGAATCCGTGAAGAAGTACTTGGTTGAGCACGGCATCAACGGCCAGATGCTCTCTACCAAGAGCTTCGGCGAGTCAAAGCCGATAGACACAAACAACACCAAGGAAGGTCGCGCAAAGAACCGAAGGATCGAGTTCCACGAAATCGAATAGGATTTTTTAGGATAAGGGGGCACTCCAAAGTGCCCCCTTTCTTTTTGGGCGGCAAAGCAAAGCTACACGGCCTGGGATACAGGCAGCACAAACGCCTTGACGCCTTCCTGCTTATGAATCTCCTTAAGTTGGCGCACTCCCTCGAGGATGCCCTCCTTCCGATCGTGGGGCACACAGACTAAGAGCATCGAATTGGTGCCGGGCCAGATCTGGGTATTGAGCCTTGGCTCGGAGAACCCGCCGACGCCGCGGAGATTCACGAACTTGGTATACTGCACCATGCCGGCCTTCTTCAGAGCCTCCATTACCTCGTCATCTATCGAGGAGTTATAGATCACAAGCACAATCACATCTTGCATGGTCCGCTCCCTGAGGGGGTTCCCTAAAGGGCCCCCTTAAGCCTTGATCGCCTTCTTGCGTGTCTCTCTTGCCTTCTCAAGGCTCGCATAAATCACCGGAATGATAACAAGGGTCAAGAACGTGGCAGCCCCCAGCCCGCCTACCACCGCCCTGGCAAGAGGGTAGTTAAGCTCGGACCCTTCTCCCAGACCCAGGGCCATGGGAAACATGCCAAGCATGGTGGTCAATGCGGTCATCAGTATGGGGCGCGTTCGGGTCCTGGTGGCCGTCACAACCGCATCTTCGAGATCGAAGCCCCTTCCCCTCAAGACGTTTGTATAGTCAACCAGAAGAATGGCATTGTTGACCACTATGCCCACCAAGACTATGACACCGATCATGGAGTTCACGCTCAGGGTCGTTCCGGTGAGGAACAGCGTCCAGGCGACTCCTATGAAACAAAGCGGGAGCGTGAACATTATGACAAATGGATGGAGAAGCGATTCGTACTGGGCGGCCATCACCATGTAAACCAGAAAGACTGCACCGACCAGTGCCAGTCCAAGCCATCTGAAGGACTTGGTGACTTCCTGGGCCTCGCCGGCTATCTCGACTGAGAAGTCGGGCGGCACCCGGAGGCTCGAGATCTTCTGCCTTAACTCACTCACGACGGCGCCAAGAGGCCGCTCACCCGTGAGGTTGCCCGTCACCGTGACGATGCGCTGCTGCCCCTTGCGCTCGATCTCGACGGGACCCTGCACCAAATCCATTCTTGCCACTGACGCCAAAGGCAACGAGTTGCCCGTCGGTGTCGGCACGAGCAGGTCAAGCACCTCATTGAGCGATTGCCTTCGCTCTTCCGGCAATCTTACCCTGATATTGTATTCCTTGCCGCCTTCTCGGTAGAATCCGGCAATGCTGCCGAGAATCGCCGTCTGAATCGAATTGGCTATGCTGCTCACGCTGAGGCCAAAGCGCGCCGCCCTTTCACGATCGATTATGATGCGCGCCTCCGGTTTGCCCTCGGCTCTGCTGATCCGCACATCAGCGGTCCCCTGTATTTCCTCTGTGAGATGCCTGACCTCTTCCGCGAGATTCTTCCCGGTCTCGAGGTCGTTTCCATAGATCTCGACCGCAAGCCTTGCCCCACCAAACATCATCTCTTCAAACGGATTGGCCTCGAAGTAAACCTTGGCACCTGGTACCTTGGACATGGGTGCCTTCAATGCAAGTCGTATCTCCTCGTCATTCCTTTTCCTCTGGTTCAGCGGCTTGACCATGAATCTTACGGTGCCTATATGACTTCCAGCACCGGTGAAGATAGCTGCAAAACCCCGTCCCTGCCCAATCCTTGCGAAGATCTGGTCCAGCTCTGGAACCTCTTCTCTCGTGATTTGTTCGACCTCGTTGACTGCCTTTTCCGTGACTTCCAGCCTGCTGCCCACAGGCGTCTCAACCGTAATGGCGAACTCACCGGGCTCACTCGCAGGAGTGAACTCGACACCGATATACGGAATGAGACCTATACTTATCGCGAGCAGGCTTGCGGCGATTGCGATCGTCGCTTTCTTGTGAGCGAGAGCCCAGCGAAGCAGGCGTTCGTATGCACCAACTGCTTTGGCGACCGTCTTCGGGCGCTCCTTCCTCTCTATTTTGAGCGTCTTTGAGGCAATAAGAGGAATCAGCGTCAAGGCTACGAAGAGGGAACACATCAGAGAGAACACGACCGTCAAGGCCATGTCCCTGAAGAGTATTCCGGCTATGCCGGGCACAAACACCACAGGGAGAAAGACCGCAACGGTTGTGAGCGTCGATGCTGTGATGGCATTGGTCACCTCGCCGGCTCCGGTGACCGCCGCTTCCTTCCTCGTTAGTCCCCGTTCGCCATGCCTGAAGACATTCTCAAGCACCACGATGGAGTTGTCCACAAGCATGCCGATCCCAAGAACAAGTCCACCCATGGAGATCATGTTAAGAGTCACATTGGCGAAGCGCATCACTATCAAGGTGGCGATCAGGGACAGGGGGATAGACGTGGCAATGATCAGGGTTGACGGTATGTTGCGCAGGAAAAGGAAGAGCACGACGATCGCGAGTATCGCCCCCTGCCAGGCTGCGCTCTTCAGGTTGCCTATAGATTGCTTTATGTATTTCGCGGAATCCATGACGGGGAGAACCTTGACTCCCAACAATCTCTCAATCCTCGGGAGGTCAGCCTTGACCCGATCGGAGACCTGAACCGTGTTCGCAGTCGATTGTTTCTGAATCATCACCATCACGCCGGGGGTACCGCCCACGCGCAGCTCTTCAACCCTATCCTCAAAGGCATCTTCAACCCTGGCAACATCTCTCAGATAGACGGGTGTGCCTTCCAGGCGGGTCACGACGACGTTGCTGATATCGGATACGGAGGTGAACTCGCCCGTGGTTCGTACGAGGAAGTCACTTCGTCCCTGCTCGATCTTACCGCCCGGAACACGGACGTTCTCCATCTGCAGGGCGTAAACCAGCTGGTCAAGCGTCAGGCGATAGGCTTTGAGTTTCTCATCGTCGGCATAGACGTGGATTTCCCTATTCTGTCCGCCCTGAGTATAGACACTCGCCACCCCCTTTATGCGTTCGAGCCTTGGCTCGAGCTCGTCCTCGGAGATCTTGCGGAGTTCCGCCAGAGGATAGTCGCCGGTGACTGCAAGAAAGAGAATCGGCATCGCGGATGAAGAAAACTTGAACATGAAGGGATCAGATGCATCATCGGGAAGATAGGTCTTGACCATGTCCACCGCCTCCCTCACATCCATTGAGGCGATATCCATGTCCTTTCCCCACTTGAACTTGACATTGACGACCGAGACACCTTCCCTCGAAGAGGACACAACCTCATCGACATCTTCAACTGCGGCGACGGTTTCCTCGATCGGCTTGGTGATGAGTGTCTCGATGTCCTCCGGGGAAACGCCTTCGTAGGTGGTCACTACCAGGACCGTCGGGAAAGAGATATCAGGATAGAGATCGATGCTCAGGCCGGCGATACTCACCAGCCCGATCCCAACGATCGCGATGTAAAGCATCAAGAACGCGACGGGTCTATTCGTGGAAAGGCTAGGAAGTCCCATCCCCCCGCTCCTTTACGTTCCCGAACTGGAGATACTGACTCTGGTGCCGTCCCGAAGGAGATTCTGGCCGGCCACAACCACCATCTCGCCGGGCGTGAGGCCCTCCAACACTTCGTAGTATGTCGTGCTGGCAAGTCCGATTTTCACTTGCCGCTCCTGGGCGCGGTCGCCACTGACGACAAAAACGGTTGCTCGAACCGCGACATCGAACCCCGCGAGCACCTCACTCACAGTTGCCTCGCGAGGCACGATGATCGCATCCCTGTGAGTCTCTACCACAACCTGCACCCGTGCGAACATACCTGTCTTGAGCATGCCATCCTGGTTCGCCAGGTTGACTTCCGCCTTGGCGGTCCCCGTCATGCGATCAACGACCGGGCTCCTGTTGGTAATGCTTGCGGTCCTGACTTTGCCGGGGAGTGCATCAAACTCGATCCTGACGGGCGTGCCTTTGCCGACCAGATGGTAGTCCTTCTCTAGTACGTTGATTGTCACTTTGACTGAAGTATCATTGATTATCTCGATGATAGGCATCATCTGGGTGACGAAAGCTCCCGGATCAAGGAGAATGTCCGAGATCTTGCCTGTGAGCGGGGCCGTGATCTCGAAGGGCTCGAACTTCTGCCCCGTGACTTCCGGGTCGACGACCGCAATCGGCTCGTCCTTGGCGACAGCATCGCCTTCTCTTACCTTCATGGAAACGATCCTGCCGGCGATCTTGGAGTACACATCGACTCGCTCGGCAGATTCGACCGTACCCGTATACCTTAGGACCTTCTCAACTTCGCCCGTTGTCACAGGGGTGACTCGCACCGGGATCACTGTCTCAGTCTCGATGGCCTTCATCTTGGCAGCTCTGTCGTTTCTGGCCTTCTGTATCGCCGAGATCCTGAAGAAGTACACGGCGACGACGATAACTGCTATCACACCACCCACGAGCAATGCCCGTCTCATAACCGAGCTCCTATTCTTGAGGTCGTTTGTAATCGTCCAGGAGAACACCCATCGCACGCCTGAGGGTAGCCGAAGCGAGATTCATGTCGTGAAGTGCTTGAAGCCGATAGTTCTTGGCCCTGGTGACGGCAAGCTGTGCATCCATCACCTCGAGATTGGTTGCGACCCCCTGGACATACCTGTCGTTAGCTATCTTCAAGCCCTCCTGAGCCATCTCTACGTTCTTTTCCTGTGATCTCAGGCCCTCAAAGGCTGCCTCGAGATCGAGGATGGCGCTTCGTACCTCTAGCTCAACTCCGTCCTGGACGTTAGCCAGTGCTATCTCCGCCTGTTTGATCTCGGAAAGGGATCTGGATATCTGCGATTTGGTCTTGAGCCCATCGAAAATGGGAAGGCTCATCACGAGATAACCACTATAAGTCTTATCCCACCGGTCGCTTTCAAATGAGAGGTCGTTGGACAGGAAATCATAGTAGGCAGTGACGGCCACGGTGGGGAGCCTGCCGGCCTTCGAAAGCCTCAGGCCCTCGCCGGCAATCTCGGCCCGGATCTTGAGCATCCTGAGCTCGGGCCGGTTAGCACCAGCCCTGCTGATGGCGTCGGGAATACCCACTTCGAGCACCTTGTCGTCAAATGTGCCGACAAATGTGACTTCCTGGTCGGCTTTCATGCTCATCGCATTCTTAAGAGCAAGCTCGCTTAAGGCCACGCCGTTCTTCGCACCTATCAGCGCGGGCTTTAAGTTGCTGACTTCGACCTCGGCACGCATCACCTCGAAACTCGAGGCCTCACCCACCTTGTAGCGGGCCTCGACTACGCGGAGGAATTCCTCGGCAGTCTTTATAGCTTCCTCGGCAACCCTGACGGACTCTTTGGCAAGCAGGAGGGAATAGAAAACCCTTATCACCGAAAGTGCCACGTCGGCTTGCTGGCGCTCGAGATCGGCCTGGGCGATCTCGCGCGAGTAGTTGGAAATCCTGTAGGAGCTCGAAAGCCTCCCGCCCGTGTAGACCGGCTGGGAGAGCGCGAGCTGCATGGAATAGTCCTTGGTGAAGTCTATCTCAACAGGCCGGGGCGCACCCGGGAAAGTGATCTTCTGGGTCTTCTCGACGAAATTGTAACTGCCGGAAAACGCCAGACTGGGCATGAACCCGGACCTGGCCTCAGAGATACCACTGCGCGCCTGGGCGAGCGTCTCTCTTGCATCAAGAATGCCCCTATTGGCCTCAAGCGCTGTGGAAATGCAATCAGCGAGAGTCATCTCGCGGGCAAGGGTTGGACGAGGCAATACTAAAGTGAGGAGCCCTATAGCCAATGTCAGGTTGACGAGCCCTTTCACTCTCTACTCACCTCCGCGAAGTGAAGCCCGTAAGGGAAAGTGCGCATGGGAAAGTGCGCATATTAACTTGAATCATAAATTAAGCACGTGAGTGTGCCGGAGGCAAGCGAAAACGGAGGAGAAAAGCCGAAGAGCCCTCGGTAAGAGGGCCCTTTGCGTAATGGCGGGGTCGACGGGGCTCGAACCCGCGACCTCTGGCTTGACAGGCCAGTGTGCTAACCAAGCTGCACCACGACCCCGCCTAATTGAACTCTGACTCCAGATTTGAAGATATCAGAGCAATCGGCGGGTGTCAACACTTAACTGGCGGTGCTGGAGTCAACCCAGAGGGCCTCGGCCATCATGGCAACCCCGCCGCAATGGATCACGGAGCAGGGAGAAATGCCGGCGCCTGCGACCTCGCAGCCCCGAGTCAATCGTCCCGATCTGGGTATAAGCGGGGTATATGGCGCCGAGGACGGCGGGCTTGAGGCCGGCGTTCAGCGACACTACGTTGGCAGGAATTCGTCTGACGCACAGGTAGGCGAGGTAGGCGAAGGCGCAGGCCTCTTTGGCATCTGAATTGATGCCGAAGGCCTCGCCTGGGCCGACCACTATGCTGGGGGATATCTTCCTTAGCCGACAGCTCAGTCTCTTCATGAGGAAGCGGTTCTTGCTGCCCCCACCGGTCACAATGACCTCGTCCGGACGCATCAAAGGCACGACAAAATCCTCGATGGCTCTCCCTATCGACTCGCACACGACTTCGGTAATGGTCCTCACGATCACCTTCTTTCTCAGGTTTCTTCGCTTCATTCTCCCCACGACCCGGCGCGTGAGATCCTCACCGAATTCCTCCCAGCCTGTGGACTTGGGAGGTTTCCTCTTGAAGTAAGGATGGGAGAGAATCCTCTCCAGTTCACGAGTGTCGGGCGTCCCCCGAGATGCAACTTCTCCGTCCCTGTCGTAGCCGCGCCTGCCTCCCGTCAAGAGCCTCACGGCGGTATCTATCATGCAGTTGCCTGGGCCGGTGTCGAAACTCGTCATCGAACGGAGCATGCCATCCCTCGGAATCGCGGTCAGATTGGCAATACCACCGATGTTGAGGGCAACTCTCGATTTTGGCCGCGAGCGAAGCACCGCGTAATCAAAGATGGGCACAAGCGGCGCGCCCTCACCGCCTACCGCTATGTCGGCAGACCTGAGATCTGAGACGGTCGTGATGCCCGTAGCCTCGGCGATCACGGCTCCGTGTCCCACCTGGAGAGTTGACCTGACCACCTGGTTGCCGATACGCACACCCCTGGGCATGTGAAGCAGAGTCTGGCCGTGCGAGCCGATGACATCTATATCGTCCCGCTCCAAGCCGGCGTGCCGAAGGGCCTTCAAGACCGCAAGCCCGAAGAGTTTCCCGACTGCAAAGTCGAGCGAGGCCACATCCTGAGCTGTAAGACGTGATGGAGGAAGCATGAGCATTTTGCGAAGCCAACCGGGATAGGGGATGGTCTCAGCGTGTAGGAGGCGGATGGTGCTGTATGGAAACCTGCCGCCGATCTCAACAAAGGCGACATCGATGCCGTCTCGCGAAGTGCCGGACATCAGACCACATGCCACCAGTCCTCTCCTGCCCTTACTCGGCTTTGCGATCTTCACGCCACCTATCATTCCCGGCCTCTCACTCAATTCTCTTCCACCTTCGGTACTGCCTCGACCCTCTTCCCTCTCGGGCTGCATTCACATTTGGGATCTCCCCACATGGACCATGGCGACAACCCGGATTGATAGGGACCTGCCATCGCTCTTGATGGACTTGCCCTCATCATCCTCTCACCGCCCCTTCCGTAAGACCCCTCACGATGTGCCTCTGGAAGAAGGCAAACGCCACCACGGTCGGTATCGCAGCAAGCGTGGAGCCCGCCATCAGGAGCCCCCAGTCAACGCTGTGTTCGCCCTGAGAGAGAATCGCCAGCCCCACCGGAAGCGTGCGGATGCGGTCGGAATTGGTGAGCACAAAGGGCAGGAGGAAAGAGTTCCAGTTCACAAGGAAGGTGTTTACCGAAGTCACAACGAGGGCCGGCTTCAGGATTGGGAAGATGACCCTTGTGAATGTCTTCCACATTCCGGCGCCGTCGATCGTGGCAGCCTCCTCGATCTCCCTCGGTACGGTCTTGACGAACTGGTAGATGAAAAACACGTTGAAGGCATCCACGAGAAACGGAAGGACAAGCGCGTAGTAGGTGTCAATCATGTTCATGCGGAGAAGCAGACTGAAGAGCGGTATCATCATGATGTGCTTGGGGATCATCATCGTTGAGACGATGAGGAAGAGCATCGCTGCGGCCGGGCGCTGCGGGCTCCTCGCGATCGCATAAGCCGCCATCGATGCGAAGATGATGTTGCCTGCGACCACGAGAACCACGACCAGGGTGCTGTTGAAGAAATATCTTGCGAACGGGCCTTTGCTGAGAACCTCGGCATAGTTCTCCGCCGTCACCTGGCGCGGAATCAGGTCGCGCAACGATCCGAAAGTGCTTCCCCCACCTTTTACGGATATCGAGAGCATCACCAGCAGCGGAAAGAGGTTCACGAGAAGCAAGATAAGGAGTACGACGGTGACCGGTCTTGTTCTCGGGGCGCTGATTGGATTGCCACCTCTCCTGGAGCTTGGTATTGTGTCAGGGGAATTCAATGCCTGACCCCTCTCCCGCAGACCAGCATCGTGTCACCGCTCCTCATACGGAGGTCCTGAGTTTGCGAAGCAATCCAACCTGGACGAAAGCGAATATCATGATGAGCACGAAAACCACAAATGCAACGGCGCTTGCCTGGCCTATGTTGATATGGAGAAAGGCCTTCTCGTACATGTAATAGACCAGGGTCATCGTGCTCCCCATCGGTCCTCCTCGTGTCATGATCACGACTTCCACAAAGACCTGAAAAGCCCTGATGGTATTTACGACGACCACGAAAACGACGACGGGCTTTATCCACGGCAGTGTCACGGACCGGAAAAGGGCAAACCGCCCTGCGCCATCGACTCTCGCAGCATCATAGAGCTCGCGCGGGACGGTCTGGAGAGCTGCCAGATAGAATATGGCGTAGTAGCCGACGCTCTCCCATATGTCCATCACCATTATCGAAGTGAGGGCATAGCGAGGATTAAGGAGCCACTCTTTGCCGCTGCCGCCGAAGAGCCCGACGATCAGGTTCAAGGGGCCCTGCGTGGAATAGATGTACTTGAAGACCAGCGAGATCACGGCAAGCGACACCACCGATGGGATGAAATAGCCGGTCCTCAAGATACCTTTGAGCCTGCCTGCCCGATCCAGAAGAAGCGCCAGCAAGAGCGACAGCACCGCCGTCGGGGGCACTGTTCCAACGACGAAGAGAATTGTATTTGCGAACGAGCGCCAGAAGAGATGATCCGAGAAGACCTGCCTGTAGTTCTGAATGCCGGTCCAGCCGACCAGCCCGCCCCGGAAGGGATTGTATTCGGTGAAGCTTACGCCGAGAGAGAAGAGGATGGGATATGCGGAGAAAAGTGCGAAAGACAGGAACCACGGGATGAGAAAACCTATTCTTTCCTTAGAGGGTTTCATTTCGCCAGTATGGAATTGATCTCCTTATCTATCCGGGCAAGCGCTTCCTCAGGTGACATCTTGTCATAAAGACACTCTTCGAGCCGCGCGTTTATCACCTCCTCGATCTCCTGCCAGGAAGGCGTAGGCGGCGGAGAAAACGAAGTCTCGCACTGCTCAGCCAGGAGCCTTTCCATTGGGTGTTCTTGATAGTATGGGTCAACGAGGGCCTGCTTCGATGCCGGTTGGACGCTCTTAACATCACCGGCAATGCGCAGGGCATGGGGCGCGGAGACCAGGAACCTCGCAAGTTTCATCGCGGACTGGAGGTTTGCGGCCTTAGGAAAGACAAGTATTTCGGCGCCTGCGAACGACGCGTGCGTGCCGCCAGCGTCGGGCTTGGGGACCAGCGCGACGCCGTACTCAAGATCGGGCGCGTCCTCAGGAATACGCTTCAAGTTCCATCCCCCCGAGACCATTAGGCCGATCTTACCCTGCTTGAACATCTCATCGATCATATCCTGGCGTTCAAGCAGCGAGTAAGGTTTCAGGGAAAGATAGAACTTTAGGGCTTCTAGGTTCTGAGGTGAATTGATCTGCGAAGTCTTGAGATCGCCGGCAAGGACGGTCCCGCCGTTACCCCACGCAAACGGCATAAACTTCTTGAAGAGCACATACCGTTCGCCCGCGTTCATGCCGAAGCCGTAGACGCCCTCCTTGGGCCTGTGAAGGCTTCGCGCCGCGGCGAGCATATCACTCCAGGTCTGGGGCGGACGGTCGGGCGAAAGCCCGCTCTTCACAAAGAGGCTCTTGTTATAGAAGAGCACACGGCTGCCGACCAGCCAGGGGATACCGAATCTTCTTCCCTGGTAGGTGCCGAGGTCCCACATGACCAGTTCGTGATATAGATCTGCGGTCGCCTCTGTGACATCCTGGATTGCTCCCTCGCCTGCGAATTTGGGAAACCACGTGGAACCGAGCTCGAGCAGATCAGGCAGGCTTCCCGAGGAGACGGCCATCACGATCTTCTCATAGCCGCTCTGCCACGTGAGCGTCTCCATTCTGACTCTTATCGAGGGATTCTCTTGCTCAAACTGGCTCACGAGCTCCGACATTATCTCGGGAGGTTGAAATTGCCAGAAGACAACCTCATCAGGTGCCTTCTTGGAACAAGCGGACGCGACGCACGCCGCAAGTGCGAGCAGAGTTAATGCGATCCTCACCGGCGGTCTCAACGCCGCTCCCTTCCCATCATCGCTCCGGGCCCTCTCCTTGTCCCTCTCCCACCTCCGGAAGAGGGTCGAGCGTGTTGCCGACCAATCCGATGTTTCTCTTCTCTGCCGATCGCTTCCCCACCCACGCACGGGGGTGAAGGCTTAGGCTTCAGGGCCCGCTTCACAAAGCCTCCTGACCTCTCAAGAAGCCCGAGAGCCTGCCTCCGGCTGATGCCTCTAAGCTTCATCACAATCGCCACCTTGACGCTGCCCCCTGCCCTGGCGAGCATGCGCACCGCATCGTCATATGGGCAGCCTGTGGCAAGCATTATTATCCTTATGGATCGCTGGCGCAGCTTCTCACTTGTCGCCAGGAGATCAACCATCAAATTCTTATAAACCTTGCCGAGCCGGATCATCGAAGCCGTAGAGATCATGTTCAGGATCATCTTCTCGGCTGTGCCGCATTTCATTCGGGTGGAACCCATGATGGGCTCAGCGCCGACCTCGACCGCGATCACCACGTCCGCAACCGGACCTGAGAACCCGAGTCCGTCCCTCTCCCGATCACGGGAGGGGCTCGAGGGTGAGGAAAGTGGGTTGCACGTCACGTAAATCGTCTTGGCTTCGATCTGCCTGGCCCGCGCAAGCGCGGCCATGACGAATGGTGTCCGCCTGCAGGCAGCAAGCCCGATGACCACGTCCCTAGACCTCACACCCCTCTGCCCGAGGACTCGTCTTGCCTCGGCCTGCCTGTCCTCTGCACCTTCCTTCGACCGGAAGACCGCACCGCGCCCACCCGCCATTATGCCCTGGAAAAGATGGGGTGGCGTGCCGAACGTGGGCGGACACTCGGCAGCATCGACGACGCCGAGCCTACCGCTGGTACCCGCGCCGACATAGAACACCCGGCCTTCGTTCTTTATGGCGCCGACCACAATCTCAACCGCCTTCGCCACCTGACTTAGCACGCGCCCGACGGCCGGTGCGACGAGCAAGTCCTCGCCGTTGATCATCTCAAGAATCCGGCTTGTGGATGCCTCATCGATTTTCGCGGTGCGCGGGTTCAGGGCTTCCGTGGGAAGGGCCGCTATCTCATCGAATATGGGAGGCCGCCCAGACACCGGCCGCTGCCGTTTCCTATTCAATCTTTACCAGCTTTCCGACGAACTCCCGCCGGGATCCATCGATCTTGACAGTGAGCTTATAAATATAGGTGCCGTTGGCCACGCGGTCGCCCGGGGCGTCTCTGCCGTCCCATCTGAACTGGTTGTAGCCTGCAAACGCGCCCACGTCCAGGTCGAGAATCTTCCTACCCGAGACCGTGAAGATCGAAAGCCTGGCTTCACTCGCCGGCTCCGTCAGCGTATAGAAGAAGTACGTGTCCGCCGAGAACGGGTTGGGGAATACCGAGACATCGAGAAGCCTACGCTCTTCTGATATCCTGAAATTCCTTGTGGTGGCGACGCCGCGAACCGTCACGACCAGTTGGTGGCCGCCTGCTGTGATCTCGGAGGACAATTCCAGTGCGCCTCTCCACTCAGTCTGTGAGGTATCCGGCTCGAAGATCACGCTGTAGTGGGTGGTATCGACCTTGACCCCAAAGTCCACCGCGCTGAGCCCCCGCTCAGTATGAAGGACTATCTCCAAGGTGGCGCCGGAGGAGACAAAATCGTCATCGAAGAGATTCCTGCCGTCGGCGAAAACGTCAACTCGCACAGGTACGTATTGGAACTCTCGCTTTGCCTTGAAGCCCTGCACGCTGACAGTGACGGCATGGTGTCCCGCCGCAAGCGACGGCACAAGCGACACCTCCCACTCCCTGCCCCCCTCCAGATCCACCTTCTTGACCGCGTATCTGCTTCCCGGGATACTGTCTGCCGGAATACCGTCAACCTCGGTCACTATGTCGGCTTCGGTGAACGCAAAGGGCCGCGTGAGAAGCGCCTTCAAAGTCTGGCCGACAATCACCTGGCCGTTCTTGGGAAGCGCTGCCTCGCCTGTGGAGAAGACGGCAGAGCCTGTGTTCACCCTGACATCGAGGGATGCGGCTTGACCGGAATAGTCGGTCCCGGTCACTCTCAAGGAGTAATCTCCAAGGTACGGCAGGTGGCGGTAAGTGCTACGGTACGCTCTGCTTCTCGTGAAACCGACGTCCACGAGCGGCTCGCTCGAGATCGAATCGGCAGGCACGGGGCTCGGCGCGCCCGTATGGACATAAGCGATTGCAATGCTGGTGATCGCCTCTTCGTCCTTTATCTCGGAGACCACGTCAAGCGTATCATAGGTCTCGCCCTCGAAGAGATAGCCTTCCCCGACTGGGGAGCCGTTGACGGCCGCGCTGACAAGCGGCGGCCCCATGTCCACCACCGTAGCAGGATCGCCGAAAAGGATGTTCCTTGCCGCATAATCGGGTTTTGCGAACCTCACCAACGCGGTGGTCACAACTTCTCCCACGAGAATCCTTGCCGGAACGGGGTTGCCCTGTGGATCAAGCCCCTGAAGGTGTGAGAACATCGCTCGGGCAACAAAAGGATTGAAGAGTCTGTTTGTAGAGATAAACTCCGAGCAGCCGCTTGCGAGGCACGCACATGCCGCGCCGTTGGGATTGAGCAGCAATCTCTCGCCAATGGCATCGTGCAATAGCGGCTCCGGCCGAGGATCGAAATGGGATATCCAGCAGCCCAGGCCGACGATTACGAAAGGCTTGTCTGAATTGGTGAGAGCACTGATATCGTTGGTCGTTCCGTCCTCAAGGATCAATTGCTCATGGGTGAACTGGTATCTGTTGGCATGGCCCTGGTAGTTGACCATGAGCGCACCGGCCTTAAAGAGGTTGGTGAGCTCGGGGGTACAGTACTGGCGTGTGAAGGTTCTGGTCGCCGTCCAGCTGGTACAGCACCCGATATTGTCACAGCGCAAGGTCGGCTGGTCGGCCGCGACGCATCTCCTGAGGTAGTACTTGGCCGTCTCCGGCGCGACCACGGCAAAATCCCTGGCGATAGCAGCCACGCTGTCGCAGGCCAGCATGAAATCCCGCTCGCCATAGTAGCAGAGTTTGCTCCAGTCCGCCCCGAATTTGTATTCATCGTCGGCAACAAGGAGGAGCTTCTTCCTCCATGGCTCCGAGCCCTGATAGGTCTCGAAACGCAGGACCTTGTCGACCACGCCACGTGTCTCATCGGCGCTTCCGACGGGAAAGCGCCCGAGATAAAGATCAGGATAGAGGTCGCTGGGGCCATCAACGGAAACGAACCAGTTCTCGCTGGGCCTTATCTCTTTGTTGGGCTCAGCACCGTCGCCGCGAACGATGTTATGTGATGGCACGTAATCTATGCCGCTGGCCGGCTGCAGCGGCTCACCCGGCGGCGGGTTTATGAGCACGCCCTTGCGATCGGTGTTGGCGTCACCCACCAGAAGGACAAACTGAGCTCCTCCGCCGAAGAACCCCTGCTTGACAAAGCGCTGGATAGCCCTATCGGATTTCATGCCGTTTCCAAAATCGTCATAGACCTCATCAGTGGTAGCCAGTTCCACCGTGTAGCCCTGTCCTCGCCTGAAATCGAGAAGCCGGGTAAGCTCAGCGGCGAAATCGGGGTGACTGACCACGAGATAGTCCGCCGATACGTCCCTGAGGCGCGGCGGAGCCTTGAGGGCAAGGCCTTGTGACGCGACTTCCATGACACGTGCGTCAACCAGAGCGATGTATTTCTTCTCGACGGCTATGCTGTCCCTGAAGGTGACTTTGAAACCGCCGTCGTCGGGGACGATCCTCTCCGGCGGGACCTCAAGGCGCTCCAACTTTGTGGGGTCGGTGATGTCAAAGACCTTAATATCGGAGGTCGAGAAACCTGTGACTTCGTACTCGACCTCACCCGTCATCCCACCATTCGAGAAGATGAGCACGTCGTCGTGCGCCTTGTAGCTGCGGTCATATAGAATCTCGAGCCAGTCGAGCACATTGCCGGGGCCCTGCCCCGCACCAAGGAGGGAGCTCTCGAATCTGAACCCGTTGTCATGCTCGCACAGGAGGCCCGCCGGAAGGGCAATCGACGCCTTCTGCACGCTCGGCAGGCTCGCGGTGATCATGCCGACAGGGGTCTCGGTTCGACTGCATCCCGTCATGTAGAAGTTGATCTGACTTGTCCGCGGCTGCCCGCCCGGGCTGGTATAGTAATTGACGAAGTTCACCGCCAGGGTGCTATTGGAGGCCGGGTCGACCCCGGGAAGCTCAAACTTATCAATCCTGCGCAGCCTTGTCCACACGTAGAGATCCATTATCTCATTCATGGGAAAGTTTACGAAAAACGAGTCTCTCTCGATGTGAATGAAGTCCGCAAACTTCGTGGGTTTATTCGTGGACGCCGCATCTCGCCATCCCGCGCGCGTGGTCATCCTCGCATGCTGGCCGGCGCCCCACGAGAGCCAGTAGATGTTCTTGTCAAAGAAATAGTCTTCGTTGCTCTGCCTTCCGAACTCGTCATAGAAGTCTCTCGCGTAGAACCGGATCGCATCGCCCGAGGAAAAGATGGCGTCGCCATCGTTGTCCAGTGTCTCCATGGCAATCTCGTTACTATAGAGGGTGTCGGGTGTGCCGTCCCGGAAAACATCCCTATAGAGAAAGATCTGGTCAAAAGGTATGTCCGCAGGAAAGCCGAGGGAAGCGAGCGTATCGAACGAGAGCCTGTACATACCGGTCTTGCGCAAGATGTATTTGTCGGTCTCCCCGATCGGGATCTTGACGCGCTGGTTGGCCGTCTGGGGTGCCCTGAGGACGGGTGAGCTCTCCACTCGCCAGCCCCTTCCCTGGTCATAATTGAGGATCGCGTCACGATAGACATTCTGCCACGCATCTTCTCTCGGCAGGGCCCCACGCAAGAGGCCGCCGCCTTCAAAAGCCACCCTCACCCTGAATTCGCGCGCAACCAGGACCCTCTCCCTGCCAGGCTCGTATCTGAACGGCGCTATGAATACCCTCACGACGTCCTGGTGCCGCATCCTTCCCTTCTGGCCAAGCCACACGACCTCACCCGGGAAGACGGATCTGCCGGCATAGACGGATTCCTTCTCAGCATAAACATAATTCGCGAATTTCTCCACGCCCTCGCCGCGTGCCTCGACGCGCTCGACAGGCACGATTCTTACGCCCTCAAGTGTGGTCTCATCAGACTTCTCAAAAGATACGAGCCTGGCGTTACCACCGGGGGGAAGCGCAAGCAACACGGCGATAACCGGCAGGTTGGGCTCGCCTTCGCCGGCAAAGGGCACAAGCCCCTGGGCAATGATGTTCGTGTAGGTCTTGCCGTCGGCAAGGACAGGCTCAAGGGAGTAACCGGGCACGCGGACACTGAAGACAATCTCATCCTGGCTCTGGGAAATCACCTGTGGCGTAGGCCAGGAAGCCGCCCGGACGCTCCCCCAGGCGAGCAGCGCGAGGGCGAAGACGACGGAAATCCCAGCCGCCACAACCGCGGGCCGCACGAATGGCCGCCACCTTCTCATAAGCCTGCCCTCGTTACCATACTCAAGTTCACCCAATTTTCTACTCATCGAGCATCGCTCCTGCCTTTTGACCCAACTCGCCGTCACGATTCAACCTCACGACCTGTCTCAAGAGCGCCTCCATCTCGCCGGTCTTGCCTTGTCTCTGGCGCAGAAGGGCGAGATGGAATACCGCTTCGACATTCTCAGGTTCAAGCTTGAGCGCCCGCTTCAAGGCCTCATCTGCTTTCCCAAGCTCCCCCATCATATAATATACCCAACCCAGGGTATCGAAGTAGTTGGCCTGGTTGGTCTCGCGCGAAGCCGTCTTCGCAAGCTCGAGCGCACGCGGAAGATTCTCGCCCCTCACAGCATACAACCACGCCAGACTGTTGGCCGCATCAGAGTCCCACGGCGCAAGGCGGTTGGCTTCCTCATAAGCGGCAAGCCCGCGCGTGGTATCACCCAGCGCCACAAAGATGTCGCCAAGCCGAGAAAACCCGGGCGCGTTGTAGGGATTAAGCCTGAGCGCGGCATCAAAGGCTTCGCGCGCCTTGTCCATCTCGTTCAGCGAGTAGTAGGCAAGCCCCAGGCCGTCGTAAGCAATCCACGATTCGGAGATCGTGGGAGCCCGAACCACCTTGTCATACTGACCTATCGCCCCCGCAAAATCCTCCCTGGTCAAGAGCACATCCCCGACCTGGTTATGCACCTCAACGTACTTGGAGACAACGTAGGGATCCCGCGGCGCAGAGGCGTAGGCAGCGTCATAAAGCCTCACGGCCTCGGGCACTCTGTCCCTTAGGCGCTCCACTGTCCCTTCCATCGCAAGCCTTCTTGCTCCGGCCTGCCGCATCACGCGCTCATTGGTCGCCGCGTCGAGATACCTGAAATAGACTGGATTGAGCCTCTGGAGGATATTGGTGAGATGAATGATATGCGTGGCTTCAAAGATCCTCCGCCCCGTATTGAACTCCATCAGCATGTTGTCATCGGTGTGAAGCCGCTTTGCCGATTCGGCATAGGCTCTCAAGGTCTCTTCGTCGAAGAGCATGGCACTCAGGATATCGACCGGTTGGTTCACCCCAACCCGCGCCAGGTCCGCGGCCACCCGGGGCTCCCTCAGCATTGCCACCACAGCCTGGTCAATCTTTGTCGGCTCGAGTGTCGCCACCAAGATCAGGTCGGACTCATTCGCGAGCCACATAGTGGTATGGGGAAAGAGGGAGACGAAGGTCTTGATGCCGGCCCGCAGTTCGGGATCGCCCATGTGGTAGGTCTGAAACCACGCCGACATCACCCCGCCGGGCTTGAGGCGCTCGCGTGCGAGCTTGAAGAACTCGTAGGTGAAGAGATCTCCCACGCCCGATATCCAGACGTTGGTGGGCTCCGAGATTATGACGTCGTATTTCTTATCGGTGAGTAGGACGTGGTTCCTGCCGTCACCGAGGACGAGATCCACGCGGGGATCGGCAAGGCAGTTGTAAGTGAAGTCGCCGTAGTAGCGCGCTGCGCCGACGACGTTCTTGAGGAGTTCCACGCAATCTATGTGCTGAACCGGATACTGCTCGGCCGAGCCCAGGCTCACCCCGCTGCCGAGCCCGATCACGAGCACCGTATCGGGCTTGGGGTGTATCGAGAGCGGCAGGTGAGATACCAGTTCCTGGGTTATCATATCAGTTGAAGTCGAGGCATCCACCTTGCCGTCTATCTTGAGGGAAAGCAAATTCTGGTTTCGCTCGACCGACACCGTGGCCCCGGGACCCTCGTCGTAGAAGAGCACCTGTTTGTGCCTGAGTTCGTCCTCGAGGCCTTGCCTGGTCTGATATATGCCTGCGTAAACATACACACCGCTTGTCATCAGTTTCTTGTCCCACCCTGGAGCAAACACCATCATGAGGACGATGCCTGCTGCGAGCGCAGCGGCCCCCGCGAGGCGGAGCCTCAGGCGGAGGCCTTCGGCGACGGCAAGGACGAGAGCCATGCCGACGCCAATATAGATCAGGGAGACAACCAGCATGCCTCGCTCGACCCCGAGGAACTCCAGCAGGATGAAACTCCCCACGAAGGAGCCGAAGATGGAGCCTATGGTGTTAAAGGCGTAGGCCGTGCCGATCCTCCCGCCGACGCGCGCCAGGTCGGTCGCGTAGATTCTCGCCACCAGCGGGAAGGTGCCGCCCATCAAGAAGGCAGGTGCTATCATGATGAGGGCTGAGAGCAGGAACTCGATTGCTGTACCACCCTGCCAGTTCTTCCCCACCACCTGGTAAAGGTCCATGTAGAGTGCTGGCAGCCGGCTGAAGCCCACCGTACTCGCAAAGACCACAAGGCCTATCGCAGCCACCAGGATCGCGAAGACCATCCCCGGCCGTCTGGTGCGCTGGCCGACTCTTGCAAAGACGGCGCTCCCCAGGGCAAGTCCCAGAAGGAAAACTGTCAGCATGATGCTGAAGGCGTAGACCGTGGTTCCAACGACCAGGGCCAGAACGCGCGTCCAGATCACTTCGGCAGAAAGCGCCGCAAGCCCCGTAAGAAGATATGCAAAGAGGATGATTCTCTCATGCTTTGAAGCCCGGGGCTTTGCAGGGTGAGGTCCCGGGACTGGTCCTGGGCCTGGTTCCGGGGTAGCCGGTTTTGAAACCGGCCCCTGGGAGGACGCCCGCGCCTGGCTTTCGGCAGCGCGTCCTCGTCGTGAAAACAGATAGGCCGCTGCAAATATCGTTAGATTGACGCCTGCCGCGAGAAAGGTGGTCATCCTCATACCTAGGTGAGGGAGCAGCACAAAGCCGGTCGTGAAAGTGCCGGCGACAGCGCCGAAGGTGTTTATGGAATAGAGCCAGCCGACCCTGAAGGTGAGATTGGAAAGGCTTCCCGTGACAAAGCGGCTCAAGACCGGAAGCGTTCCTCCCATCAGGGTGGTCGGGATCAAGAGCATCGTGAAAGACAGGAGGAAGCGAATGAGACTCAAGGAATAGAGCTTGCCCTCGAGACCCGCGTAGAGACTCCGGTAGAGCGGATTGAGGCCAGCCAGGAGCGCGGGGAAGACAAGCGCGAAGAGGCCTATTCCCAGCTCCAGCAGGCCGTAGATGAGGATGGGGTTACCTTTTCTGTCAATCAGCTTTCCGAAGAGATAACTGCCGAGGGCAAAGCCTGCCATGTAGGCGGCAAGCACGGTGCTCACCGCAAAGGACGTCGCGCCGAACGTGCGCACGAGCATGCGCGTCCACATAACTTCATAGGCAAGGCCTGTCGCACCCGAGAAAAGGAAAAGCGCGAAGACGGCGAAGACGCGAGAGCGATAGATCTTCTCCATACACCTCAACATATCAAGCCACGCGCAGTCTTGTCAACACCTTGCCTCTGCCCAGGGGGGTTGGGAACAGACGTCATGACCCTGGGGTAGGACTCAGGAATCTGGACACTCTGCGGGAAGAAGCAACTGCGCTTTTCAGAAGCTGCTGTCGCTCTGCATTTCGCCTATTACAACTTCTGCTGGATTCCTCGAACCACAGGGGTAACACCAGCCATGCAAGCGGGAATTGCAGATCAGCCCTGGACAATGACTGAACTTGTGAAAACGATGGTTGCATCTACCGATGGCTACGGTGTATGCTCACCGAACTAGCCGCAAATCGTGCGAGGGCTTATGTACATATTTATTGATGAGAGCGGAGACTTGGAGCCAGGAAAAGGCACCCCCTACTTCGTGATTGGGATGATCTGTTACTACGGTAAGACCCCAGAGGCAATCAACACTGTTATGAAGAAGCACAATCGATATCTATGGGAGCAGGGCTGGCCGAGGGAAGTGGAAATCAAGGCTACGAATCTTTATAATTATGATCGCCCAAAATACGATATTGACAGAAGCAAGCTACGCATCAATGCGAGAGCCTATCTTCCGCAGATATACTCCGACATAAACAAGCTGGACATTAAAGTGGGATTCTTGATCCACAAACCCGCAAATCAGACGGCGAACTTCAGGTGCCTCCACAAGGAAATGATTTATAACTATCTCTCCAAAAAGATCTATCTCGGTTGCTTTGGATTTCTCCGAGATACTATGGATATCTACGTCGATCAGAGGAACATAACTCTTGTGAAGAAGCAGAAATCCGTCAAGCTTACTGAGCAAAGGCTGAATCTGGACTACATAGGCTACATAAGGCACGAACTGACATTTCAATTTGCATCTCGTAGGAGTATTCAGCCACTAATCGATATCTCGTTCGAGAATTCGAGAAGGGTCAAGGGCTTGCAAGTGGCTGACTATATGGCTTGGGCTATCAGAAAGAAATACGAAGGCAACTCTAGCTGGTGCGATCTTCTTACGAGAATTGAGAGAATCGAGATAAAGGATAATTTCCCATGAAAAAATATGCAGTGCTTGCATGGCTTCGGTTGGGACACACCCAACTTATCGGGGCTTCGCTTACGCTAGGCCATGACTCCACCGCTTCGCACTGCGCCTATATTATCGACAATCCCTTGCTTCTTGTCAAGCGAAATTGACTGGTAATCAACAAATTATTTGATTCTAAGTAAACCTGCAGTTCAAAAAATCAAATTAGGACACTACCCGAGAAGTTCCTGTTTCAAATCAGGACACTGCCCCTCTGCCCGGCAGGGGTGGGCAAGGGTGACGGGGAGCGTGGCAAGATGACAGCGCGCCCCGGCGGAGCGAGTTACCTGGGAGGGGCTCGTCGTGGCGGGGTGACAGGGTGAACGAAACAAAAAAAGCGGGTGGCCGGAGCCACCCGCTTTGTCCTCACAGATCGAACAAACCGAGATTATCTGAACATACCCTTGATCGCGCCCCACGTGCTTTGGTCAGTGGAGATCCCTGCCCTGCACGGATCGTCACCCGGCGTGCCGCCAACGCCCGCACAGGAGGTGAGCGACGGCACATCATAGATGCCGTTGCAGTCAACAACGAACCAGGCCTGGCTGACCGGGTTCGGAGCCGGGCAAATCATGCCGGGCCCCGTCGCATACAACCAGCCGTAGCCGGGATTCATGAACGCGAGGGTCTGGCAAACCGACCAGCCAATCGCGGTGCCATTCTTACCCGTAGGATCTACCATGTCCGCGGAGTGCTGGAGCCCGCCGACAGCCACATCACCCTTGCACTTCACCCACGACGCTGAGCCCCAGGCAGCCTCCGGCCAGATCACGCCGCACTCGAGCACGCCCCAGCTGACGAGGTCATAAAAGACCGGCATGAAATCAAAGTCACCAGTGGGCCCCCACGTGAATCCTATCTGGGCACAGTTGGTGAACGTCGGATAGCTCTTGGTGCAGGACGTCGGATGCGCCTTGAGGTGGATGGCTAGCTTCCCGTGGACGTTATCCCCTGCGAAGGCAGACACGCCAAGAATCAGTGTCAGGGCCATCGCCACCGCTATAACCTTCTTCATTGCCTTCTCTCCTTTCCAGAACCAAGCCCTGGTTGGCTATAACCTACCGAGCCTCGTCTGGTCCAGCTTCCCTCATCAGCAAATCTCTTTTGAGGCCTCCCCTCCTCAGCCTATGCCCTCTCACCTGATGCGAACTCAGAGCCAGCCGCCGCCGGCCTTATGCTCACGGTTCTGCGTCTTGTATACCCTACCCCTATCTAAGAGATTAGCAGGGGCCTCTGGGAGTGCAAACCCTGAAAATATAGTGGAGTTTCGCCATGCGTGCCTCTCATCTCACGGGCTCAGTGCCCTCGTTCAGCACCTTCAGGTATCTATGATAGCTGAATACACGATTGCGCCTCCGACCAGTGACTTCCTTGACGAGGCCCGCTCCACCGAGTTTCGCCATAACCTTGGCCACCGTGTTGGGCGCCAACCCCGTCTCGGCGCAAGCCACGGGGATTGAGATCACAGGTCGGCGCACAAGTAAGTCAAGGACTCGGAGGGCGGAGCCAGCCACGCGGCCTATCACCCGGACCCCGTCGCGATCCCGGCGCACAAGTGAAGAAAGCCGGTTGGCCGTTCTCACGGCCTCGCCGGCCGTGCTGCTGACGGCATTCAAGAAGAAGGCGACCCACCGCTCCCAATCCCCGTCGGTGCGAATCTGCCCCAGTAGGTCGTAGTACTCCCTACGGTTCTGCTTAAAGTAAAGGCTAAGATACAGCATCGGCTCACTAAGCACTTTGTCGTGGCAGAGAAGGAGCGTGATCAAGAGTCTTCCCAAACGGCCGTTGCCGTCCAGGAACGGATGTATGGTCTCGAACTGAGCGTGAGCCAGGGCCGCCTTGAACAGGGCAGGAGTGCGCTCAGGTTGGTCGTTGAGGTACTTCTCGAGATGACCCATACAGCCAGGGACCCGGTCCGGGGGCGGGGGAACGAACGCTGCCGTACCCGGACGGGTACCACCGATCCAGTTCTGCGATCTTCGAAACTCCCCAGGCGATTTGTCGGAACCACGGCCCTTGGCGAGCAGCCGACTGTGCATCTCGCGCAAGAGTCGGTTGGATAGTGGGAATCCATCTCGCAAACGCTTGAGCCCGTACTCCATCGCGGAGACGTAGTTGGAGACTTCGCGGACATCTTCGATGGGAGCCCCAGGCGCACCCTCAACCTCGAACAGCAGCAGATCGGACAGGGAAGATTGCGTCCCCTCGATCTGGGATGACAGCACGGCCTCCTTGCGAACATACGTGTAGAGGAAGAGTGCCGTGTCAGGAAGCACTGACGCGATGCCGTCCAGGCGGCCGAGTTCAAGGATTGCCTGATCCGCCAAATCACGTAGCCCAGGAGTGACCTCAAGGGGCGGCACTGGCGGCAAAGGGAGAGGCACAAAGGCCTGCACCTTTTCGCCGCCGTATGAAGACACAATATACTCGCCTGTGGCTTTTCGCTTCATATCCCGCTATTTCACTTTCTGCAACTGCCCGATCCATTATTGCACGATAAGGCCTCATCATGCAATAGGAATCTCAGCGGGATCTGGGGTCGGAAGGAGCCATTGAAGGGTAATAGGGGGACAAAAAAAGCGGGTGGCCTGAGCCACCCGCCTTATCCTCAGAAACCGAAATTACCTGAACATACCTTTGATCGCGCCCCACGTGCTTCGGTCAGTGGCGACCGCCCTGCAGGGATCGTCACCCACCATGCCGCCTACGCCCGCACAAGAGATGAGCGATGGGACATCGTAGATGCCGCCGCAGTCGACAACGAACCAGGCCTGGCTAACCGGGTTCGGAACCGGGCAAATCATGCCAGGCCCAGTCGCATACAACCAGCCGACGCCGGGAGCCATGGCCCAGGTGGTCTGGCAAAGCGACCAGGCAATCGCGGTGCCGCTGTTCGAAGGATCAACCGGATTGTCCGCAGAGTGCATGAGCGAACCTACAGCCACATCGCCCTTGCATCTGACCCACGACGCTGAGAGCCACTGAGCCTCCGGCCAAATCACGCCGCACTCGAGCACGCCCCAGCTGACGAGGTCATAGAAGACCGGCATGAAATCAAAGTCACCTGTGGGCCCCCACGCGAACACTATCTCGGCGCAATTGGTGAACGTCGGATAGGACTTCGTGCAGGACGTCGGATGCGCCTTAAGGTGGATGGCTATCTTCCCATGGACGTTATCCCCTGCGAAAGCAGACACACCAAGAACCAGTGTCAGAGCCATCGTAATCACAATAACCTTCTTCATTGCCTTCTCTCCTTTCCAGAACCAAGCTCTGGTTGTCTCTAAACCTCTCAAGCCTGCTCCGGTCTAGCTTCACTTTGTCGAAGGAAGCTTTACTGCCGGACCGCAAATAAGAATCGTTTCAGGCCTCACCTCCTCAGCCCAAGCTCTCTCACCTGATGCGAACTCAGAGCCAGCCCCCGCTGGCCTTATGCTCACGGTTCTGCGTCTTGTACACCCCAACCCCACATCTATAGTTTAGCAGAGGCCTCTGGGAGTGTCAACCCTAAAATGTGGTGGAGGGGGTCAAGCAGATGACAAAAAAAGCGGGTGGCCGAAGCCACCCGCCTTATTCTCAGAAACGAGACTACCTGAACATACCCTTGATCTCGCCCCAAGTGCTCGGAACAGTCGCAGTTGCTCTGCACGGATCGTCGCCGATCATGCCGCCGATGCCCGCACAAGAAATACACCACGGAACATCATACATGCCGTTGCAGTCAACAACGAACCAAGCCTGGCTAACCGGGTTCGGAACCGGGCAAATCATGCCGGGTCCCGTCGCAATCAACCAGCCATAGCCGGGAGCCATGCCCCAGAGGGTCTGGCAAACCGACCAGCCAATCGCCGTACCGTTGTTGCCCGTCGGATCCACAGTGTCCGCAGAGTGCTGGAGCGAACCGACAGCCACATCGCCCTTGCACTTCACCCACGACGCTGAGCCCCAAGCAGCCTCCGGCCAAATCACGCCGGTCTCAAGCACGCCCCAGCTCACGAGGTCATAGAACACGGGCATAAAGTCGAACTCCATGAGGGGGGACGTGAAGACTATCATTGCGCAGTTCGTGAACACCGGATAGGACTTGGTGCATGAGGTCGGATGCGCCTTGATGTGGATGGCGATCTTGCTATGCACGTTCATCCCTGCTGCGAAAGCGGACACACTGAGAACGAGTGTCAAGGCTATCGCTATGAATAGAACTTTCTTCATCGCCTTCTCTCCTTTCCAGATCCAAGCTCTGGTTGTCTTTAAAACCTTTCAAGCCTGCTCTGGTCTAGCTTCACTTTGTCGAAGGAAGCTTTACTGCCGGACTGCGATTAATAACGGTTTGAGGCATCACCTCCTCTTGACCTCACCCCTGCGAAGCATCGAGCTTCACAGAGGTCAAGCGCTACTACTGATGTCCGTAATGGTTCGCAAACTTGAGCAAGTCCGCACCGTCAACCTTGGCACTACAGTCGAAGTCCGAGCAAGGCACGTTCTTGCCGTAGTCACCTGCAAACTTCAGTAGATCTGCACCATCGACCTTGCCGCTCGCGTTGCTGTCAACGTTCGAGCAGTAGATCGCATTGCTGGGGCCTAGGGGGACACTCTGGCAAACCGCAGTAAACTGCAAGTTGCCGCATCCACCTATCTTCGTGACGATCACAGACGCCTGTCCGGAGACATTGGTTGTACAGGCCTTCGCACTCTCAGCGGCCGCTAACTTAAAGCCAGGCGTTGCTGGCGATACAATCAGGGGCTTGGCGTCAAGTGCAGTGCCGTAACAATCCTTGACAGTAACTGTAACCGTGATCTGGTTAAAGTCACCCTTCGGACAGAAGGCGCCGGCGTTAGTGCAAGGCACACTGTTCTCTGTTGCAACCAAAGTAGATGTACCCGAGCACGGTATCCCAGCCAGTGCGATGCTACCAAGAGAAAGCAAAGCAACAATCCCGACAGGGATCAGAAGCTTCTTCAGCATCACTACACCTCCTGCGGCTTAGCATTCAAGCTAAAACCTGCATGTTCAGTAATGGAGCGACAGTCGCGATCACCTTGTGATCCCGCACCCCACTCCACTCCCAAGAAATCCAACTGGCGCCAGGCCGTCTGCCGCAAATCAAATCAAGGAATCCTGACGCTATTCAACCTCTCCCAGAAGCCCCCTTGGGCTTCTTCCTGTCCGACGCTATAAAGTATACCAGAAGCGTCTGCAGGTGTCAAGCCAAAAACTTCGCCCTATAGGGCTATCGGCTTGTCTCGGCATGGGCTTGAGCCCCTTTCGTCACCCGCCCGCTTCCCGTCCTTAGGATGCCCTTCTCGACCGCCGGTTGCGGAGTTTGGCTTCCCCGGGCTTCTCTCTCGGTCAGGGGGCGGGGGCAAACTTCTGGATACGATTGTTTCCCGTATCGGCCACATAGACCGAGCCTGATGCGTCAAGGGCAATCCCGCCGGGGCCGGCCAGCTCACCATCGTTGCTCCCAGCACTTCCCCACACCGCGACAAAGCCGCCTGTGGACGTGAATTGCTGGATGCGTGAATTGCCGGAGTCGGAAACATAGACATTCCCCGAGGCATCCACCGCAATGCCTCGAGGCCGGTCGAACTGGCTGCTGCCGGCGCCGCTGGTTCCCCACTTGGCGAGCAAGCCTCCCACGGAGGTAAACTTCTGGATACGGTCGTTACCGGTATCAGCCACGTAGACGTCGCCGAACCCATCCACCGCAATACCTTGGGGTCCGTTCATCTGGCCATCCCCACTGCCGGTACTGCCCCACGTGGCAACGAGGCTCCCGTCGGAGGTGAATTGCCGGATGCGGTTCGCCCCCGTATCGGCAACGTATATGTTGCCGGAGGCGTCAACGGCAACTGCATGCGGCATAGTCAGGGGGGCTCCCAGCGAGGCGAGAAACTCACCGTCGGAGGAGAATTTCTTCACCACGTTGAGGAGAAGATCAGTCACGTAAACATGCTCAATGCCGTCAACTGCAACCCCATAGGGATAATTGAACTGGCCGTCGCCAAGACCGCCCCACCTGATCACGAAAACGCCGCCGGAGGTGAACTTCTGAATGCGGTTATTCAGGGCGTCCGCCACATAGACATTCCCCGAAGCACCTACGGCAACACCAAAGGGGTTACTGAACTCGCCCTCATTACTCCCCTCAGTCCCCCACTTGCCGGCAAAGACATAAGTGGTGGCCGAGGCCGTTACCCCACTTGCCACATTGGAGAGGTCTGACCAGTTCGTGGCATCATCAGCGGTCTTCAAGCCAAAATAGTAAGTGGTATTCGGGATGAGGTTCATGACCGTGAAAGTCTCACTGCCCGCCGCCGGCTTGGGCACAGGCTCGCCCTCGCAGGGGACGGCACCGGGCCAGGTGGCCGCCGTGATCGGCGAGGTCGAATAGCGGATGTCATACTGGAAGGCGGTCCCCGTGCTGCCGTCATCCCCCGGGGAGGTCCAGGTAAGATCCATCGAAGTGGGTGCGGGATTCGCTGCCGCAAGATTCACGACGGCCGCAGGCGGAGTCACATCTGGGGGAGGCTCGGTTGCGGCACTCGCCGGATTGGAGAGGTCTGACCAGTTGGCCGCCTCATCGGCGGTCTTCAAGCCAAAATAATAAGTGGTATTCGGGATGAGGTTCGTCACCGTGAAATTCTCACTGCTCGCCGCCGGCTTGGGCACGGGCTCACCCTCGCAGGGTGTGGCACCGTCCCAGGTGGCCGCCGTGATCGGCGAGGTCGAATAGCGGATGTCATATTGGGACGCAGTCCCTGTACTGCCGTCATCCCCCGGGGAGGTCCAG